>NZ_JAHBAW010000001.1:2887500-3375837 GCF_018390395.1 Pseudomonas sp. RC4D1 | reverse complement strand
GACGGTAAAAAGGGATCGGTTACGAAAAGGGCGGGCATTTTAACAGGCTGGACAGATTCTGCTGCTCTCTCCGACTTGTGACGCACAACGCTATCTAAATTTGCCGGTTTTGATACTTTCCCTCAGGATGCGCGCTGAATATGCGTCTAATGTTCGAGTTAGAGCGGTACAAGAAATTGCGTATGATAATCAATATCAATTGTTATTGCTTATTTGCGCGCCATAATGCCCGCCGCCAACTCATTTTGCAGAGTCTAGGGAGCTAGCTTGTCTAAGCCTGTCGAACCCTTGCGTTTGCTGCTACTGGCCGAAGAGCCGGTGTGGACAGCGTTGTTGCGCGAGTGTGTCGCTCCATTGGGAGACTCGGTGGTATTGATCAGTGCTCCCACCTGGGAGTCGGTCAGTCGTTTGTTCGAAGACGATCGCAATGCGGTCCTGCTGACCATTCCAAGCCTGCAGCCCGGTCCCGGGCGTTGCAGTTTGCCCACCATTCTATTGCTGGACCATGAGCCCTCAGTAGCCCCGGTAGGTGTCAGCGACTGGCTGGTGGGTTCTTGCCTGAGTACCGACGCCCTGCGCCGCTGCCTGCGTCATGTACGCGAGCGCGGTGTGCTGGAAAACACCCTGCAACGCCTGGCCGAGCAGGACCCCCTGACCGGCATCGCCAACCGCCAGGGCTTCCAGACCCTGCTGGCCGCGCGGCTGGCGGAAAACGACGGTCGCGGCCTGGCCCTGGGGCACCTGGACCTGGATAACTTCCGCCACGCCAACGACGCCCTCGGCCACCAGGCCGGCGACCGCTTGATCCTGCAGGTGGTGTCGCGGCTCAAGAGCCAACTGGAGGCTGGTGACCAACTGGCCCGCCTGGGCAGCGACGAGTTTGCCTTGCTGATCGACACCCGCCGCGCGCCGCAGCGCGCCGAATGGATGGCCGAACGCATCACCGAAGCCATGGCCGAACCCTATTGGGTCGATGGCGAAAGCCTGTTGATCGGCTGCAGCCTGGGGATTGCCCATGCCCGGGCCAATGCCGGCGCCGACCCGTTGATGTGGCATGCACATATCGCCATGCAGCAGGCCAAGAGCACCCAAGGCTGCACCTTTCATATCTTCAATGAGCGGATCAACCGCAACGCCCGCAGCCTCGCCGATCTGGAAAGCGAACTGCGCCGAGCCTTGCGCCGTGATGAGCTGGAGCTGCATTACCAACCCCGGCTGAACCTGCATGACGGCAAGATTGTCGGCCTCGAAGCCCTGGTGCGTTGGCGCCACGGCGAGCGCGGCTTGCTGCCTCCCAGCGAGTTTGTGCCCCTGGCGGAACAGAGCGGGCTGATCGTGCCCTTGGGCTACTGGGTGATTTCCCGTGCTCTGCGAGACATGCAGGCCCTGCGCGAGCGCGGGCTGCCTTCGCTACATATGGCGGTCAACCTGTCGTTCCGCCAGTTTCAGGACAGCCAGTTGCTCTCGACCCTGAGCCGGCTGATCGCCGAGCGCGGGGTTGAGGCCCAGTGGCTGGAGTTCGAGCTGACGGAAACCGCAGTGATGCGCCGCAGCGATCTGGTGAAGCAGACCATGGATGCCCTGGGGCGCCTTGGAGTGCGTTTTTCCCTGGACGACTTCGGTACCGGTTTCTCTTCCTTCGTCCACCTCAACAGCCTGCCGATCACCCTGCTCAAGGTCGACAAGAGCTTTGTCGGGGGCATGGAGCAGCGTGAAGAGAACCGCAAACTGGTACACGCCATGATCAACCTGGCCCACAACCTCAATCTGGATGTGGTGGCCGAAGGAGTGGAAACCGCGGAGCAACTGGCGTTGCTACGAGGCTTTGGCTGCGATCAGGTCCAGGGCTACCTGATCAGCAAGCCGTTGCCCCTGGCGGACCTGATGGAGTACCTGACGTTCGGCAGCAGCCAGCAGTCGCTGCAGGAGGGGATGCTTTAAGCGACGGATACCGGTGCTGATCCACCGCTTTGGGCGGCGAGGACCCGCTCCCCGTCAATCCGCGCTGCTGGCTTGAACGTTCATCGCCGCAACCTCGGGCTCGCGCTTGATCATGCGGCGCATCCGCCACTCGAACGCCAGAGTCAGGCTGATGGCCGCGCAGGCCAGGCCCAGGGCCAGTCCCCACCAGACACCGGTCGGTCCCCAGCCCAGGGTAAAGGCCATCAGCCATGCCGAAGGTGCACCGATCAGCCAGTAGCAGCCCAGGCCCACCAGGAAGGTGGTCTTGGCATCCTTGAGACCGCGGATCGCGCCCATGGCGATGGTCTGGGTGCCATCGAACAGCTCGAACCAGGCCGCTACCGCCAACAGGCTCACCGCCAGTTGAATCACCTCGGCGAAGGCCGGGTCGTTGTGGTCGAGGAACAGCCCGATCAACTGGTTGGGCAGCAGCCAGAAAATCATCGCGAACCCCAGCATCGCCACCGCGCCGAAGGCGATCCCGACCCGTCCGGCCAACCGTGCATCCAGCAATTGTCCGGCGCCGTAGTGCTGGCCGATGCGCATGGTGATGGCGTAGGAGATGCCCGCCGGCACCATGAACGCCACCGACACGATCTGCAGGGCGATCTGGTGCGCCGCCAATTGAGTGCTGCCCATGGTGCCCATGCACAGCGCGGCGAAGGCGAACAACCCGACTTCCACCGCATAGGTGCCGCCAATGGGCAGGCCCAGGCGCCACAGTTCCCGCAGGTAATGGGTGTTCAGCCGGGCCAGGCCCTGGCGCAATGGGTACGCGGCGTAGGCCGGATGGCGCTTGATGTGCCAGGCCAGTGCCAGCGCCATGCAGTTGGCGACGATGGCGGTCACCAGGCCGATGCCCATCAGGCCGAGTTTCGGCAGGCCGAACATGCCGGTGATCAATGCATAGTTGAGCAGGAAGTTGGCCACAGTCCCTGCCAGGCTGATGACCATCACCGGCGTCGCCCGGCCGATGGCGCTGGTGAAGCCGCGCAAGGCCATGAAGCTCAAGTAGCCGGGCAGGGCGAACGGCAGGATCAGCAAGAACTGGCCGGCAGCCTGGACGTTGCTTTCAGTCTGGCCAAAAAGCAGCAACAGCGGTTTGAGGTTCCACAGCAGCAGGCCGGCGACCAGGGCCATGATCCAGGCCAGCCACAGGCCGGCCTGGGTCAGGCGGGCGGCGCCCTGGATGTCTCCGGCGCCCTGACGAATCGCCACCAGGGTGCCGACCGCGGCAATCACGCCGATGCAGAAAATCGAGACAAAGGAATAGCTGGCGGCGCCCAGGCCACCGCCGGCCAGGGCTTGCGGGCTGAGGCGGGCCATCATCAGGGTGTCGGTGAGAACCATCAGCATGTGCGCCAGCTGGGAGGCGATCAGCGGCCCCGCCAGCCGCAGGATGGCCCAGAGTTCGGTACGTGCTGGATGCTGCATGGTCATCAGGCTCGATCAGGGTAAAGTCGGGGAGAGCGCTGATTCTCGGCGCTTCCGGGCCATAGCACAAAGGGATAAAAATACTTGCTGGCATGATAAAAACTCATGCGAATAACTTTCTGGTAGCGTTGCGTCATTCCGCTGCTGGAGCGCGTCCATGTCCCGTCGTCTTCCTCCTCTTTATGCCCTGCGCGCCTTTGAAGCGGCGGCGCGGCACAGCTCGTTCACCCGCGCGGCCGAGGAGCTGTCCATTACCCAGAGCGCTGTCAGCCGGCATATCCGCACCCTGGAGGAGCACTTCGCCTGCCGGCTGTTCCAGCGCAGCGGGCGTAATCTGCAACTGACCGAAGCGGCGCGCTTGCTGCTGCCGGGTATCCGCGAGGGTTTCGGTGCCCTGGAGCGGGCCTGCAATACCCTGCGGGCCGAAGACGACATCCTGCGCATGAAGGCGCCGTCGACCCTGACCATGCGCTGGTTGCTGGCCCGCCTCAGCCGCTTCCGCCATCTGCAGCCGGGCAACGAAGTGCAGCTCACCAGTGCCTGGATGGACGTGGACTCCGTGGACTTCAACCAGGAGCCCTTCGACTGCGCGGTACTGCTGAGCAACGGACACTTTCCACCGGACTGGGAAGCCAGCTACCTGTTCCCGGAGTTGCTGATCCCGGTGGGTGCTCCGAACTTGCTCGAAGACCCGCCCTGGGATGTGGCGCGGCTGGCGGCCACGGAGTTGTTGCACCCGACTCCGGACCGGCGGGACTGGCGCAGTTGGCTGGAGCAGATGGGGCTTACGGATCAGGTTTCCCTCAAGGGCGGGCAGGTGTTCGACACCCTGGAACTGGGGATGATTGCGGCGGCTCGGGGTTACGGCGTGTCCATGGGGGATCTGCTGATGGTGGCCGAAGATGTGGCTCAGGGTCGCTTGAGCCTGCCCTGGCCGACCGCCGTCGCCAGTGGCTTGAACTATTACCTGGTGTGGCCCAAGACCCGGCCGGGAGGCGAACGTTTGCGTCGCCTCAGCGACTTTCTCCAGGGCGAGGTCCAGGCCATGCAACTGCCCGAGGTAGAGCGCCTCGGCTGAAACGATGCAGTGCCCGGCCGACGGGGGCGCGGAGATATCCTTGCTAGGCGCTCAAGTATTCGTGGGCGCCGCCGAATCCATGGGTTATGGAACCAGCGTTCAGGAAGGTCCTAAATTACTAAAAATCCTAGAATAATTACTGCCGAGTGTGCTGATCGATCAGGATGATCCGCCTTCTCGGTAAGGAGCCATCATGTCTCAACCCCGTGCCCGGATAGCCTCCCAGCTAGGGCTTGCCCTTGCCCTGATACTCGCCCTGGTGATCAGCGGCAGTACCCTGTTTGCCCTGCGTTCTCTGGATTCGGCGAATCTCGACACTAGAGAAGAGCACCTGGCCAGCGAAGCGCGCCTGCTGGCGGATCAGCTCAACACCTTTCACAGCAGCCTGCGCGAAAGCACCCAGCGCCTCAGTGGCTTGTTTGAAAACCGCTTCCGCAGCGGCCTGAGCCTGCATCCCGAACAACCGGTGAGTGTGGCCGGGGTTCAGACCCCGGGCCTGCACCTGGGGGACGTGGTGCTGAACAACAACTTCGAGGAAGTGGACGAGTTCAAGCAGATGACCGCCGGGGTGGCGACCCTGTTCGTGCGCAGCGGCGACGACTTCATCCGGGTCAGTACTTCCTTGAGCAAGCAGGACGGCAGCCGGGCCATTGGCACCTTGCTCGACCACGCCCACCCGGCCTATCAGAAACTCATGGCGGGGCAGGGTTATGTCGGCCGCGCGCTGTTGTTCGAGCGTTTCTACATGACCCAGTACACCCCGGTGCTGGATCGTGCCGGCAAGGTGATTGCCGTGTTGTTCGTTGGTTTTGACTACACCGATGCGCAGAACGCCCAGTTCGACAATCTCCAGCGCTTCCGCATCGGACACAGCGGCTCCCTGGCCTTGCTGGACGAACAGCACAAATGGCTGGTGCCACCGGCGGGCGTGCAAGGACTGGATCAGGCCGCGCAGGTCATGACCGATGCAGCGCAGCAGCCGGGCAAGGGCCGCTTCTGGAGCGACCAGGGCGAAGACTTCTACAGCCTGGCGGTGCCTTTTGCCGGTGGGCCCTGGTCGGTGGTGGCGAGCATGCCCAAAGCCGAGATTCGGGCGGTGACCTGGAGCGTCGGCATCCGTCTGGTGATCGGCAGCCTGTTGGCGATGTTGTTGGCGGTGGGCGCCACGGTCTGGCTGCTGCGCAGCAAGCTGGCGCCCTTGAGTGATCTGGTGCGTCAGGCCCAGGCCTTGGGCGGCGGCGACCTGAGTGCGCGGTTGAATGTGTCCAGCCACGATGAGATTGGCCAACTGGCTCGCAGTTTCAACCAGATGTGTGAAGCCTTGTCGACCATGGTCGAGCACATCCGCCGTTCTGCCGCTGAGGTCAATGGTCGGGCCCAGGCCTTGTCTGGTCTGTCCAGCGGTGCCTATGAAGGCATGGAGCAGCAGTCGGGCGAGATCACCAGCATGGCGGGGGCGGTTGAGGAGTTCAGCGCCACGTCGCTGAACATCGCCGACAACATGGGCAGCACCCAGCGCCTGGCCGAGGAAAACGCTCAGCAGACCCATATCGGCCGCGAGTCCATGGAGCAGGCGTCATCGTCTCTGGAGCAGATTGCCGGGGCGCTCAACAGCACGGCTACGGTAATCAATACCCTTGGCCAACGCTCCCAGGAGATCGGCGGAATTGTCGGGGTGATCACCGCGATTGCCGACCAGACCAACCTGCTTGCTCTCAACGCCGCCATCGAGGCGGCCCGTGCCGGCGAGCAGGGTCGCGGCTTCGCCGTGGTGGCCGATGAGGTGCGCAACCTGGCGTCGCGTACTCGCGAGGCCACCGACGAAATCTCGCAGATGATCAACAGCATCCAGCAGGAAACCGGCCATGCCATCGAGACCATGGAACAGGGCAACCGGCTGATGCAGGAAGGCTTGTCGCGCAACGCCGATGTGGCTTCGGCCCTGGCCCTGATCGACGAGCAGAGCCGCAGCGCCGGCGAGCAGTTCGCTGCCATCACCACGGCCACCCAGGAGCAGAGCAGCACCGCCACGGTGCTCAGCAGCAACCTGCAGAGCATTGCCCAGGCCAATAGCGAGCAACGGGAAGTGGTGTCCAACCTGGCGGTCACTGCCCGTGAGCTGGAAACACTGGCCGCCGACCTGCGTCAGGAAGTCGACCGCTTCCGCTGACAGTGGCCCTTTCGCCCCGCAACCCTGGGTTGCGGGGCAAGGTCCTGCTGCACGCCGGCGGCTATCGCATCCGGTGGTTCTGAGGTTTAGCGGGGTTCGGTCGGTTCACCCAGCCCCGGGTCAACGCGCTTGCCGATGTCCCGCAGGCGCGCCAGTTGATCGACCATGGTCGGGGCCTCGTCGACGCTGCTGACGAACGTCCACAGATAAGTCATTACCGCATACACATGCCCGGCCTTGACCTCGGGTGACAGCGCCAGCTGACTGATGGCAATGACGAACAGAATCGCCGCCACGGCGCCCAGAAACAGATAGGCCGCCGCCTCCCGGTCCGAGAGCCAGATGCGCAGCCGCGACAGCAGCCGATAGTGGCGTTGCAGCGAGGCCGCGCCGACCTTGGCCACCAGGCCGATCTCCTTTTCCAGCCGATCGTTCAGGCGTTCGTGCAACTGCTGATTGCGCCGTGCAAAGCGCGGTAGCAGGGTGACGCACAGCAGCAGGGCTCCCAGGCAGGCCAGGCCGATCCAGGGTTCGATCACCAGCAGCATGACCGCGGCACCGACAATCGATACCAGGGCGGTGGCGATGGTCGGCACATGCTTTTCGAAGAAGTCGACGAACTCCCTGGCCAGCACCACCCGCGCCGCTGCCGTGGAAGTGTTTTGCTGCTGCAGGCGCTGATTGAGGATCACCGGCACCGCCAGGTCGGCGTAGATGCGGGTGAAGGTGCGGGTGTCCACCGCTCGCCGCGCGGCCCCCACGACCCAGAAGCCCAGCACCACCAGGGCGTAGATCAGCGCGTGGGTGGTGTCACCCCGCAGGATCGAGTCTACGGCGAACCCGGCAAACAGCGGGTAGGCCAGCAGCAGGGCGTTCTCTAGCGCCACCAGGGACAACGTGACAAACAGCTTGCCCGGGTACGCCCGGGCAATGGCCTTGAGCGTCTGGCCGGCCGATTGCTGGCCGATCTTTTGTGTGGGGTCGACGACGGCGGATGGGGTGACGACAGACATGAGTGCACCACAGGTGTGATAACGGTTAATATTGAGCGACTGCTCAATTATCTTTGAGCGATCGCTCAAAATGCAAGCGCCGTCCATCTCGGCGTCAAGAGGTCCGATTGCCCATGTCCCGTAACGACCGTAAAGACCAGATCATCGGCGCGGCCCTGGAGTTGTTCCGCAGCAAGGGGTTCGCCGATGTCTCCACTCGCGACCTGGCCGAACATGCCGGGTTGTCCCGCAGTCATGTCTATCACTACTTCAGCGATTGGAAGGAGCTGCGCCGCGAGGCCTTCATACGTTTTGCCAATGAGCAACTGGAGGCGGTGGGCGAACCGCTGCAAGGCGTCGCGCCCTTGGAGGCGCTGCAGGGTTTTCTCCGCGATTGCCTGCCCGATTCCGCCGAGGACGGCTGGGCGCTATGGCTCGATGCCTGGGACGAGGCCATGTATGACCAGGAGCTGGCCGAGGCCTACCTGAAGATCAACGGTCAGTGGCAGCAGATGTTGGCGCAGATCGTCCACCGTGGGGTCCAGGCCGGAGTGTTCCGCTGCTCCAGCCCCGAACGCGTGGCACGACAGTTGTTCGCGCAAACCATGGGCTACGCCGATGACCTGTTGCTGCGGGCCTCGCCCGAGGCTGCCGCGGCTGCCTTGGCAGAAGTCCTGGAAGTGGCGGGCTTGCTGTTGGGGTTCGAGGACTGAGGGCCTCAGTGCAGATGATGGGATCTTGTGGTGGTTAGCGCGATTTATTGGCTTGCTGAAACGATTCTTCAGCGCTATAAAAATCGTACAACTCCAATAAAGGCAATCCCTCGATGAAGTCCCTCAAACTGCTTGTCTCCCTCGCTGCGCTGAGCGCCGCTTCCCATGCCATGGCCTGGGACTATGTATTGCTCGACAGCGACAAGGCCGCCGACAACCTGCACCTCACCAGCCAGCAACTGGGGGTAAAGACCGAGCGGCCTTTTTCCGTGACCTTGCGCACCTTGCATGGCGGTCGCCAGGAAGGGGTGAGCATCATCGACATCGACAATGGCGTGATGAAGCTCTCGGTGGTGCCGACCCGGGGCATGAATGTGTTGCAGGCCTCGGTGGGCGATGTGCGCCTGGGTTGGGATTCACCGGTCAAGGAAGTGGTCAATCCGGCGTTCATCGAACTCAATGGCCGTGGTGGCCTGGGCTGGCTGGAAGGCTTCAATGAGCTGGTGACGCGCTGCGGCTACGAGTGGGTCGGGCACCCTGGCCTGGACAATGGCGAGTTGCTGACACTGCATGGCCGCGCGGCGAACATTCCCGCCAGCAAGGTCACCCTGCATATCGACGAGAAACCGCCTTACGCCATTCACTTGCGGGGTGAGCTCAAGGAGCAGGCGTTCAAGAAGGTCGATTTCAGTGTCGCCACCGAACTGGTTACCGAGCCCGGCAGCACCAGTTTCACCCTCAATGACCGGTTGACCAACAACGGTGATTATCCGAAGGAATACCAGGCGCTGTACCACAGCAACTTCAGCACACCGTTCCTTGAGCAGGGGGCCAAGTTTGCGGCACCGGTGAAACAGGTCTCGCCCTTCAACGACAAAGCCAAGGCCGATCTGGCGGACTGGCAGACCTATCGCGGACCGACCCGCGACTATGACGAGACCGTCTACAACGTCGTGCCTTATGCCGACGCCAAGGGCGAGACCCTGGCGGTGCTGCATAACAAGGCGGGCAGTCTTGGCGTATCGCTGGGCTTCAATACCCAGCAGTTGCCGGTGTTCTCGCTATGGAAGAACACCGACACCCAGGGCCAGGGTTATGTGACGGGACTGGAGCCGGGCACCAGTTTCTCTTACAACCGCCGCTATCAGCGTCCGCTGAATCTGGTGCCGACCATCGGCGCCAAGGAGCAACGGCAATTCCAGATCCGCTACAACCTGCTGGCGGACAAGGCCGCGGTGGATGATGCGCTGAGTCTTGTCAGCAAGATTCAGGATGGACGCCAGACCGAAGTGCGCCCCACGCCGCTGGTGGATCTGTCCAAGGAGTGACCCTTCAACCTGTGCTCGGCCGGTAATGCAGGGCTTCTGCCAGATGCTCGCGGTTGATCCGTGCCGCCTGCTCCAGGTCGGCCAGGGTCCGGGCCACCTTCAGCAGGCGGTGGGCGGCTCGTAGCGACAGGTCCAGGCGTTCGCAGGCCGCTTCCAGCCAGCGTTCGTCTGCCGTGGATAGCCGGCAATGGCGCCTCAGACCGGGGAGGTCGAGATGGGCATTGGCGCAACCCTGGCGTTGCCGTTGCAGCTCGCGAGCTTGAGCCACCCGGGCGGCGGCGCAGGCACTGTCGTCCCCCGGTTGCGGCTCGGGGTTCAGGGCGGTGGCTTCGCGGGCTACGGTCAGGTGCAGGTCGATGCGATCGAGCAAGGGGCCGGACAGCTTGTTGCGATAGCGCTGGATCTGTTCCGGTGTGCAGCGGCACCGTCCGTTAGGGTCGCCAAGGTAGCCACAGGGGCAGGGGTTCATGGCGGCTACCAGTTGGAAGCGCGCCGGAAACTGTAGCCGGTCGCGGGCGCGCGCGATGACGATCTGGCCCGACTCCATGGGCTCGCGCAGAACCTCCAGGACCTTGCGGTCGAACTCCGGCAGTTCATCGAGAAACAACACACCGTGATGGGCCAGGGTGATTTCTCCCGGACGAGGTTTCGAACCGCCACCCACCAGTGCAGGGCCTGATGCCGAATGATGGGGCTGGCGGAAGGGGCGCTGCGGCCAGTGGTGCAGCGGCTTGTGGCTGCTCACCGATTGAATGGCTGCGACTTCCAGGGCTTCGTCTTCCTGCAAGGGTGGCAGCAGGCCGGGCAAGCGACTGGCCAGCAAGGTCTTGCCGGTGCCGGGCGGGCCGCTGAACAGCAGGTTATGGGCACCGGCGGCAGCGACCAGCAGGGCACGCTTGGCAGCCAGTTGGCCCTGGACTTCCCGCAGGTCGGGGTAGGGCGTGTGATTCTCCTGCAAGCCGTCGCTGACGTAAGGCGGAAGGGGGGCGTGACCATTGAAGTGGGCGACGGCCTCCAGCAGATGGTCTACGGCGATCACCTCCAGGCCCGAGGCCAGGCAGGCTTCCTCGGCATTGGCCCGGGGCACCAGCAGGGTGCGTCCCGCCTTGCGTGCCGCCAGAGCGGCCGGGAGCACACCGCGCACCGCTCGCACCTCGCCGGACAAGGCCAGCTCACCCAGGCATTCGATGTTGTCCAGCGCCAGGGCCGGCACCTGCACGCTGGCGGCGAGGATGCCCAGGGCGATGGCCAGGTCGAATCGTCCACCGTCCTTGGGCAAGTCCGCGGGTGCCAGGTTGAGGGTGATGCGTCGCGGCGGGAAGTTGAATCCGGCGTTGAGGATGGCGCTGCGCACCCGGTCCTTGCTTTCCTTGACTGCCGCTTCCGGCAGCCCGACCAGGGTCAGGCTCGGCAGGCCGTTGGCCAGGTGCACTTCAACGCTGACAGCCGGAGCCTGTACGCCCACTTGGGCACGGCTGTGGATGATTGCCAGGGACATGGGGAGATCTTCCTTGAGACAGCGGGAACCGCGTCCTGCGGTGCTGCAAGGATAGATGAGGGCTTTGGCGGGAGGAGCTTTGAATGCGCACAGGATATGTCGCCGGCGCTAGGGCTTTCGATGGCAAACCGGCTCCAGGTTTGTAGGAGCCGGCTTGTCGGCGAATCGCGGGTTCAGCTCATTGCGCTGCCGGATTGAGCCGGGCTTCCAGCTCCGCCACTTTGGCCTCCAGGCTTTCCAGGCGTGCCCGGGTGCGGGCCAGGACCACCATCTGGCTGTCGAATTCTTCCCGGCTGACCAGGTCCAGCTTGCTGAAGCCGCTTTGCAGCAGGGCCTTGAACTGGCTTTCGATTTCATTGCGAGGCAGAGGTGTTTCACCGCTGAGCAAACGCGAGGCGTGGCCGCTCAGGGCATCGAGAAGGTCTTTGGGCGCGAGCATGGGAGTGTCCTGAATAGCAGATGGGCCGCAGTGTATCACGCACGGCTCAAGGGCTTGGTGGTGCCCGCTCTGCACGTTTTTCGCGCATCCGGGCGGGCGCTCGCGCACCGTTATTGTGCGTATCCGCGGTGCCGATTTGTGGCAAGCCCGGACGGCCGTGGGCAAGGGACTGAAATCACTGATTTTTCCCGAGCTGGCAAGCTTTCTGCTTAGACCTTGGTGACCCATGCACTGATGCAGTCGCTGTGACGAATGCAGTGCGGCAGGCGGAGCGGGGAGTGTTTCGTCAGAAGCGGTTAGCTGGCGTCGGTCTGGCTGAGGAAGGTCGACGATGCGTTACAAAGCCAGGCACTGCGCTTAGACTTGAGTCGGGTTTGTTTTCCTGGGGCAAGTCCACCAATTCGGGAGAGAGTTTCATGAAGCTAGTCACTGCCATCATCAAGCCGTTCAAGTTGGACGACGTGCGCGAGTCGCTGTCCGAGATCGGCGTGCAGGGCATTACCGTCACTGAGGTCAAAGGCTTCGGCCGGCAGAAGGGTCACACCGAGCTGTATCGCGGTGCGGAGTATGTGGTGGATTTCCTGCCCAAGGTGAAGATCGATGTCGCCATTGACGACAAGGATCTTGACCGGGTTATCGAGGCGATAACCAAGGCCGCCAACACCGGCAAGATCGGTGACGGCAAGATCTTCGTGGTCAATCTGGAACAGGCTATTCGCATCCGTACCGGCGAAACCGATACCGACGCAATCTAAGCCGCCAAACCCAACGCCCCAGGAGAAAACAATATGACTCTGCGTAAATTCGCAGGGCTAGGAGCCCTTTTGTCCCTCGTAATGCCTGGCCTGGCCATGGCGGCAGACGAAGTGGCAGCTCCAGTCCTCAACTCCGGCGACACCGCCTGGATGCTGACTTCCACAGCCTTGGTGCTGTTCATGACCATTCCTGGCCTGGCGCTGTTCTACGGCGGCATGGTGCGGTCGAAAAACATTCTTTCAGTGCTGATGCAGTGCTTTGCCATTACCGGCCTGATCAGCATTCTGTGGGTCATCTATGGCTACAGCATTGCGTTCGACACGACGGGCATGGAACAGGGCGTCGTCAACTTCAACTCCTTCTTCGGTGGCCTGGGCAAGGCTTTCCTGGCGGGCGTGACCCCAGCCAGCGTAACCGGCCCGGCGGCGCTGTTCCCTGAAGCGGTGTTCATCACCTTCCAGATGACTTTCGCCATCATCACTCCGGCGTTGATTGTCGGTGCCTTCGCCGAGCGGATGAAGTTCTCCGCCATGCTGATCTTCATGGGCGTCTGGTTCACCCTGGTGTATGCACCGATCGCGCACATGGTCTGGTCCGGCAATGGCGGCCTGATGTGGGACTGGGGCGTGCTGGATTTCGCCGGCGGCACCGTGGTCCACATCAATGCCGGTATCGCAGGCCTGGTGGCGTGCCTGGTACTGGGCAAGCGCAAAGGCTTCCCTACCACGCCGATGGCTCCCCACAACCTGGGCTATACCCTGATGGGCGCGGCCATGCTGTGGGTCGGTTGGTTTGGCTTTAACGCTGGTTCCGCTGCTGCGGCCAACGGTACTGCCGGCATGGCCATGCTGGTGACTCAGATCGCTACTGCCGCCGCGGCCCTGGGCTGGATGTTTGCCGAGTGGATCACCCACGGCAAGCCAAGCGCGCTGGGTATCGCTTCGGGCGTGGTCGCCGGCCTGGTAGCCATCACTCCGGCCGCGGGCACCGTTGGCCCGATGGGCGCCCTGATCATCGGCCTGGCCGCTGGCGTGGTGTGCTTCTTCTGTGCCACCAGCCTCAAGCGCAAGCTGGGTTATGACGACTCCCTGGATGCCTTCGGCGTTCACGGCATCGGCGGTATTCTTGGCGCGATCCTCACCGGTGTGTTCGCCGCTCCATCTCTGGGCGGCTTCGGCACCGTGACCGACATCGCCGCGCAAGTCTGGATTCAGTGCAAAGGTGTGGGCTTTACCGTGATCTACACCGCGATCGTGACCTTCATCATTCTCAAGGTCCTGGATGCCATCATCGGGCTTCGGGTTACCGAGGAAGAAGAAGCGGTCGGCCTCGATCTGGCACAACACAACGAGCGGGGTTACAACCTGTAATCGCGCCTGAAAAAACGCCCGGCTCCGGCCGGGCATTTTTTTGCCTGGCGTTTGTCATTGCGAAAGGCTGAATGGATTTACTGACAAGCATTGGCGTGTATGCCGTGGCGATTTCCAGCAGGACAAATGCTTACACTAAAGCAGGATTATTCGGCGCTTTGTTTTTTCCCTGAGCGCGCTAGAATGCGCGCCGAAGCGTGGAGATCGGTATGTGGCAACAGACCCTGATTACCCTGCGGGCCAGGCCCCGGGGCTTTCATCTGGTGACGGACGAGTTGCTCGCCGGCCTGCCTGAGTTGAGGGCATGTCGGGTTGGTCTGCTGCATTTATGGCTGCAACATACCTCGGCCTCGTTGACCATCAACGAGAACGCCGATCCGGCGGTACGGCGTGACTTCGAGCGTTTCTTCAACACCCTGGTGCCTCAAGGCATGGCCGGGTACGAACATGACGACGAGGGCGCGGACGACCTTCCGGCGCACTTCAAAGCCAGTTTGCTAGGCTGTCAGCTGACTTTGCCGGTAGCGGCGGGGCGCTTGGCGCTAGGCACCTGGCAAGGTGTTTATCTGGGCGAGCATCGCGATCATGGCGGTGCTCGCAAAGTCCTTGCCACCCTGCAGGGTGATCGGGCATAAGCCGCTGAGTATCAGTGGACGTTGATTTTTTTCCGGCAGCCTTCGACAGTCGGCGCAGCTGGGCTATAACTAATCTGCTTTTCGCAAGTCATGAGGTAGAACATGAGCGACGATGATCTGGAAAACGACGACCTCGAAGTAGGTGACGAAGACGAAACCGAAGAAGGTCTTGAAGCGGCCGCCGACGATGTGGCGGAAGACGATGGCAGTGATGTTCCTGCTCCGACCGCCAAAGGCAAGGCCAAGGCCGCCGTCTCGGTAGACGAGCTGCCGAGTGTCGAAGCCAAGAACAAGGAGCGTGATGCACTGGCGCGTGCCATGGAAGAGTTCCTGGCCCGTGGCGGCAAAGTGCAGGAAGTCGAGGCCAATGTGGTCGCCGATCCGCCCAAGAAGCCTGATAACAAGTACGGCAGCCGGCCTATCTGAGCCTTGTTACTTGCTTGCTGAAAAAGCCCGCCGTCGCTGCGGGCTTTTTCATGGGCGCGTGCCGGGTAAATGGCGCCGCGTGGCGGCGATCGCGAGCAAGCTCGCTCCTACAGAACGAGCCGCATCAGGTGCCGCTGTGCCAGCGACCCAGCAGTGCTGGCAGTTCTTTGAGGCTGCGAATCTCGGCATCAGGGGCGCGCTCGGCTTCCCAGGCCTTGCCCGCAGGATTGAACCAGATGGCCCGCAGGCCCGCCTGCTGGGCGCCGGCAATGTCGTCGCCCGGGTGATCGCCGATATGCACGGCGGTTTCGGCCGTTGCGCCACCGCGCTGCAGGGCTTCATGGAACAGCCGGGCATCCGGCTTGGCGACCCCAATGTCTTCGGCGCACAGGGCGAACTTGAAGTAGTCCGCCAGACCCAGGCGACGCACGTCGGCATTGCCGTTGGTGACGACCCCTAGGGCGAAATGATTGGCCAGGGCCTCCAGGGTCGGCTGAACCTCGGGGAAGATGTCCAGCTGATGCCTGGCATGCAGGAACACTTCGAAGCTCTGGTCGGCTAGCTGGCTGGCTTGGCTGTGCTCATACCCGGCCTCTTGCAGGGCATGGAACAGCACCCGGCGGCGCAGGGCGCTGATCCGGTACTTGAGCGTCGGCTCGTCCTGCAGCACCCGTTCGCGAATGGCCCACAGATGCTCCACCGGCACGCCGCCGAGATTCGGTGCGTGCTCGGTCAACCACTGGCGCAGGGTGGCTTCGGCGCTGACGATCACCGGCGCGGTATCCCACAGGGTGTCGTCGAGGTCGAAGGTGATCAGCTTGATGGTCATTACTCACCGCCTTTGTTGCGTTTGGCCCGTGGATGGGCGCTGTCGTAGACCGCTGCCAGGTGCTGGAAGTCCAGGTGGGTATAGATCTGTGTGGTCTTGATGTCCGAATGCCCCAGCAACTCTTGCACGGCTCGCAGGTCCTGGGAGGACTCCAGCAAATGGCTGGCAAAGGAATGGCGCAGCATGTGCGGGTGCAGGTTCTGTCCCAGTTCCCGCTCGCCGGCGGCCTTGACCCGCAACTGAATGGCTCGTGGCCCCAGGCGGCGCCCCTTCTGGCTGACGAACAGGGCGCCGTCCGGCGGGTTGCTCAGGGCTCGCAGCGGCAGCCACAGCGTCAGGGCTTCCCGGGCCTTCTTGCCTACCGGCAGCACACGGGTCTTGCTGCCTTTGCCCAGCACCTGCACCAGGCCGTCGGCCAGATCCAGCTGTTCGAGGTTCAGGCTGGTCAGCTCGGAGAGACGCAAGCCGCAGGAGTAGAACAGTTCCAGGATCGCCTGGTCGCGATGGGCCAGGAAGTCGTCTTCTACCGCGCCGTCGAGCAGTTGTAGGGTGCGGTCGGTATCCAGGGTCTTGGGCAGGCGACGTTCGCCCTTTGGCGGTGCCAGGCCGTTGGCCGGGTCGTGATCGCACAGCCCTTCGCGGTTCAGGTAGTGATAGAGCCCGCGCACGGCGGACAGAAGGCGTGCCAGGCTGCGTGATGACTGACCTTGCTGGTGCAGGCGGGCAATCATGCTGCGCAAGCCCTGGATATCCAGGTCGGTCCAGCTGCGCACCTGCTGCTTTTCACAGAATCCCAACACCTTGTCGAGATCGCGCCGGTAGGCCAGCAGGGTATGGGGCGACACCTGGCGCTCACTGCGCAGGTGTGCGCAGTAGGCATCCAGTTGCTGCTGCATGGTCAGCGTACCGAGCGCAGCGAGTGGGTGAAGCGCGGCAGCACGCGGCCGGTGACTTCAGCAATGTAATTGAGGAACAGGGTGCCTACCGAGCTCTTGTAGTGCTGCGGGTCACGGCTGGCGATGGCCAGTACACCGTGCATGCCCTGGTGCGCCAGGGCGACTACCGCAGTGGAGCCGATCTGCTTGCGCTGTTCTTCGCCGAAGAGAAAGTCCAGTTCGTGCTCGCGCAGGCTGCCACTGACACTCTTGCCTTCTGAAAGCAGGCCGCCGATGGCGCCCTGGGCTTCGGCGGCGGAGACCCAGCGGCCTACCGGCATGGGGCTGTCGCTGAACAGAATCAGGCTGACGAAGGGCACCTGGAAATCCTGGCGCAGGCTGTCTTCGACACTCATCACCACCTCTTCCAGGCTGGTGGCGTCCATCAGGGCCAGGATCAGGCGTCGGGTCTTGTCGAACAGCCGGTCGTTGTCCCGGGCCACGTCCATCAATTGCGACAGGCGATGGCGCATCTCGATGTTGCGCTCGCGCAGGATCTTCATCTGCCGCTCCACCAGCGATACGGTGTCGCCGCGCTGGTGCGGAATGCGCAAGGCCGGGAGCAACTCGTCGTGCTCGACGAAGAAGTCCGGATGGGCCTCCAGGTACGCGGCGACGGCGGCTGCGTCCAGGTCGGCAGAAGGCGTTGGGTCGGGCTTTGCGGCGGGAGCCTGCGGCTGATCAGTCATGGATTTCGCTCACTTAAAGACGCACCTGTCCTTCGTATACGCGCACTGCCGGACCGGTCATCATCACCGGTTGGCCAGGGCCTGCCCATTCAATGGACAGGCGCCCGCCCGGCAGGTCGATCAATAGGGGCGAATCCATCCACCCCTGGCTGATCGCGGCCACTGCGGCTGCGCAGGCGCCGGTACCGCAGGCCTGGGTTTCCCCGGCGCCACGTTCCCAGACCCGCAATTGCGCGCGTTGACGGTCCAGCACCTGGAGAAAGCCGACATTGACCCGCGCCGGGAAGCGCGGGTGATGCTCGATCTTCGGCCCCAGTTCGTGTACCGGCGCGCTGTTGATGTCATCCACCCGCAACACGGCGTGAGGGTTGCCCATGGACACGGCGGCCAGCTCGACCTGCAGGCCGTCGACGTCCAGCGTGTAGCTGTCGGCCTGGGCCGGGGCCTGGAACGGAATGTCCGCCGGCACCAGGCGCGGAGCCCCCATGTTGACGCTGATCTGTCCGTCGTTGCGTACATCCAGTTCGATGACGCCGCTCTTGGTCTCGACGCGGATCTGACGCTTGGTGGTCAGGCGCTTGTCCAGTACGAAACGGGCGAAGCAGCGGGCGCCGTTGCCGCACTGTTCCACTTCGGAGCCGTCGGAGTTGAAGATCCGGTAGCGGAAGTCCACGTCCGGGTTGCTCGGTGCCTCGACGATCAGCAGTTGATCGAAGCCGATTCCGGTATGGCGATCACCCCATTGTTTGGCGTGCTTGGGCAAAATATGCGCGTGCTGGCTGACCAGGTCGAGAACCATGAAGTCATTGCCCAGGCCATGCATCTTGGTAAAACGCAGCAGCATGGTCTTACTCCGGCAGCAGGCTTTCGCCAGCGAATAACTCGGCTACCGTCTCGCGGCGACGCACTTCAACAGCCTGGTCACCATCGACCAGTACTTCAGCGGCACGGCCGCGGGTGTTGTAGTTCGAGCTCATGACGAAACCATAGGCACCAGCGGAATGCACCGCCAGCAGATCGCCCTCGGCCAGGGCCAGGTTGCGTTCCTTGGCGAGGAAGTCGCCGGTTTCGCAGATCGGTCCGACGATGTCGTAGGTGCGGGGTTCGGCATCCCGCGGCTGGACGGCACTGACATCCATCCAGGCCTGGTACAGCGCTGGGCGGATCAGGTCGTTCATGGCGCCGTCGACGATGGCGAAATCCTTGTGTTCGGTGTGCTTGAGGTACTCGACACGGGTCAGCAGTACACCGGCGTTGGCCACGATGAAGCGGCCCGGTTCGAACACCAGGGCCAGGTCGCGGCCATCCAGGCGTTCACGCACGGCCTTGATGTAGTCGGCGGCCAGTGGCGGCTCTTCGTCGCGATAACGCACGCCCAGACCGCCACCCAGATCGATGTGGCGCAGGTAGATGCCGCATTCTCCAAGACGATCCACCAGATCCAGCAGGCGGTCGAGGGCGTCGATGAAAGGCGCCAGGGTGGTCAGTTGCGAGCCGATGTGGCAGTCGACCCCGACGATATCCAGGTTCGGCAGCTGCGCGGCGCGGATGTACACGTCCTCGGCAGTCGCAATGTCGATGCCGAACTTGTTTTCCTTGAGCCCGGTGGAGATATACGGGTGAGTGCCGGCATCGACGTCGGGATTGACTCGCAGCGAGATTGGCGCGCGAACACCCAGTTCGGCGGCCACCAGCTGCAGGCGCTCAAGCTCTTCTGCGGACTCGACGTTGAAGCAATGGACGCCCACTTCCAGGGCTCGGCGCATGTCGTCACGGGTCTTGCCGACACCGGAAAAGACAATCTTGTCGGCTTGGCCGCCAGCCGCCAGGACGCGCTCCAGCTCGCCCCGGGAGACGATGTCGAAGCCTGCGCCCAAGCGCGCCAGGACATTCAGCACACCCAGGTTGGAGTTGGCTTTTACCGCGAAGCAGACCAGGTGCGGCATGCCGGCAAGCGCCTCGGCATAGGCCAGGTACTGGGCCTCGATGTGCGCTCGGGAGTAGACGTAGGTCGGCGTGCCGAAACGCTCGGCAATGGCGGACAGGGCTACGCCTTCCGCGAACAGCTCACCGTCGCGGTAGTTGAAAGCGTCCATGGTGAGCCCTTAGTAGGTGTCGTGCTTGTGCGACTTCGACTGCGATTTCGCCTGTTCTTCTGGGGATTTGCTGTCATCGGGCAGATACAGCGGGCCTTTCTGGCCGCAGGCGGTAACAAGGCAGGCAACCGCGACGAGCGCAGCAAGGGAAGAGATCAGGCGCTTCATGGCGAAATCCTTGAGAATGCGTAAATTGCGCCCGAGTATACCGGCCACCCGGCAGCTTGCCTATGCAGCGTAACTCCCGTCCAGCGGGCCTTTGCCAGGGGCTGCTCAGAGGCTTTGGTCGGCTTCCGACACAATGGGCGTCGCATTTATCCGCCTGTTCGGTATCCTTTGCATTCGCCGGGGAGCGTCCGTATCTTGCGGCGCTTGAGCGTGAGTAGACACTTTTTGAGGTTCCTGCAATGAGTTTGACCGAAGCCCGTTTTCACGACCTGGTGGACGCCACCCAGCAGACGCTGGAGGATATTTTCGATGAAAGCGACCTGGACATTGACCTGGAAAGCTCCGCCGGAGTGCTCACCGTCAAGTTCGACAACGGCAGCCAGGTGATCTTCAGCCGCCAGGAACCTTTGCGCCAGCTGTGGCTGGCCGCCCGCTCCGGTGGTTTCCACTTCGACTACGACGAGGAAAGCGAGCGCTGGATGTGCGACAAGAGTGAAGAGCAGCTGGGGGAGATGCTGGAACGCATCGTTCTCGAACAGGCGGATATCAAGCTCGATTTCGAAGGGCTCTGAGGTCGTGACTCAGCCTGCCGCAGCCCGACCGCCCAAGCCGCTCTACAGTAATGTCAGCCCGGCGGTCAGTTCGCCGTGCATCAGTCTGTGCCGTCTCGATGAGGAGAAGGTCTGCCGCGGCTGTTTCCGCCATGTGGAGGATATTCGCGAGTGGCGTTCGGCCGATGACGAGCGGCGGCGAGTGATCTGCGCACAAGCGCTGCAGCGCAAACAGAGCGGTACAGCCGGGGGACTTTAGGTTCGTACTGGTACGGTTTGTTTATTCAGTGTGCTGTGATAGTGTCCGACTTCGCCTCGCTACATCGAGGCCGGTGAGAACCCCGTCTTATTTGGCGGGGTTTTGCTTTTTTGTGCAGAAAAAATAGGAGTCAGCCAGGATCATGAGTACTGCACCATCCATCATCCTTACCCGCCTTGACGTGCAACGTCTGGAGCGCCTGATCGACAGCCTGGACGACTCGCTGCCAGGCGTCATTGCACTGCAAACCGAGTTGGATCGTGCCGAAACGCTGGTGGGTCACGATGAAGTACCGGCCGGTGTCGTAACCATGAACTCGCGTGTGCATTGCCGTGAGGAAAGCAGTGGCAAGGACTATCACCTGACCCTGGTTTATCCACAGGACGCCAACGCCGACGAAGGCAAGATTTCGATCCTTGCACCCGTGGGCAGCGCCTTGCTGGGCTTGCAGGTGGGTCAATACATCGACTGGCCGGCGCCGGGTGGCAAGACCCTGAAGCTGACTCTGCTGGAAGTGGAATACCAGCCGGAAGCCGCGGGCGACTACCACCTCTGATTTGCGGCTAGACCTGCTCGAGCGCGTCGTTCAGTGCGCGCTCCAGGCTGGCCTTGTAGCGCAGATACACAATGCTCGAACTTTGCATATCACCGAGCAGGCCGGACAGGTCCAGGTCGGTGATGTAGCAGCGATAGCGTTCCGGTTCACGGCGCTGTCCGACGATTTCCTGGGCCACCGCGCTGAATAGCTGGTTGCCATATTCCAGTTCGGAAAACTCCCGTTGATTGCAGTACAGCGAGACTTGCACCTGGCCAGGTGCAGCCTTGCCGATGATCGCCTGCACGTCATAAAAGGCCTTGTCCACAGGGGTCGCAGGTGCTGGTCGCGGCTCTACCCGGCGCGCCCGACCGGTGCCTGAGGGCAGTATCTGCAAGTAGAGTGTGTCCAAAGGTTTCTCGCCCTGGCTACTGTCCATCGACTGTAGCGCTTCACGGCGGTAGAGGATCGACTGCAGGAAGCGCTGCAGGGGCACCAGCAGGCTTTGTTCGTCGTGGTACGCCAGGGTCTGCTGCCACAGGGCGTTGTGCTCATCGAGGATATAGAGTTCGGCGTGCTGCTCGATGATCCGGTAGAACACCTGAATGCAGTCTGGCTGGCCCATGGGCAGGATCAGCGCCAGGTCGTGATCTTCCAGGGCCATGGGATCGAGGTGCAGGGGGCTATAGCGGGCTTGCTCCTGGCCCAGGTATTCAAGCAGTGCGGCGGGTGTCGCCATGGCCCGATGCCGAACCTGGCCGGGTACCAGTTCGAGGACGTGAAAGTGCTGCTGGACCTGGATCAGGTAGCGGTAGTTGAGCTGACTGAGCAGGAGGTGGTGCGCGGTTTCGAACAGCTCCTCCACCCGCCGAGCGATGAACTGTGCGCGGTTGTGGCAGAAGCAGCGGACCCGCAACCGTGGTTGTGAGTCGGACGGCAGGTTATTGAGGTAGTCCCGCAGGCATTCGAGCAAGGCATGTTCAGCGTCATAGCGCCCGACCATGACCTCGTTCCAGCTATTGAGGGTGACCTGATCCAGGGTCAGCACCAGGTTTTCCCGCACCCCGGCGTAGCTCAGGGAGTCGGTGCGCTCGGTGGTCATGAGAATATTCAGGTCGCGGTGATGCTTGAGCGGGTCGACTCCGACGTTCACCAGGATCAGCACTTCGCCGGGTACGCTGGCATGCAGCAGCTGGTCTTCGTCGACGGTGGCCAATGGCAGGGCCACCGTCTGTTGCAGGCTGCCGAGCAAGTTGAACAGCTCGAACTCGCTCAGGTCGCTGCTGCCAGGGTGCAGCGCCAGGCGCGTGCTGCTATCGATCACCCCATTGCGATGGCACCAGGTCAGCAGCTCAAGCAATTCACGGCTGCGCTTGATAGGCGCGAAGTGCTCCCACTCCAGGGCGGTCAGATTGCCGTTGTACAGGCCCCAATGAGTCTGCCCTGGTTCTTTCTTGTTCGGCGATTGCACCAGGGTCAGGGTGTCTTCCGCGAGGTCCGGGGCGATACCGGGATTGATGAACTCGATTTTTCCCGCCTTGCGTTCGAATGCTGCGTACAGGCGTCGGCCCAGCACGTTCAAGTCGCGCTTATTGATCAGGCTGGCGGCCTGTTCGGTGCGGGCGAACTGGGTCAGGAAGCGGTAGCTGTAGTTGAGCTCGTTGACCAGCGCCCGGCGCTCGCTGCTGACCTGGCGCACTTTCCATTGGCTGCGACTGTCCAGCAGGGCCAGCTGGCGCTGATCCCAGCCCCATTCGCTGGCCAGGCGCTCAAGCAGTGCCCGCTGCCAGCTCGGACTGCGAGCGCCATTGCCGCTGGAAAGCTTGCGGTTGACCTTGAGGTACAGGCTGCGCCGTACCAGTTCCAGACGCTCGGGCTCGCCACGGGCCTTGAGGTATTCCTCGATGCGTCGGTAAACCACGATATAGGGGTCGAGCTCGTCCAGGTCCAGGCGGTTGGCGAACACCGCCTGCTTGAAGCGCAGGCTCAGGCACTGGACCCTGGGATGCTCACTGGCGTAGACCTCGATCAGCAGCAGCTTGAGTACTGATTTGTAGGGGGAGTCGATGCCCTTGAACAGCTGCCAGAGTCCGGCTCCGATGAACTCGCCGGGCGGAATGCGTGCCATGTGGCCCAGGTCCAGGTTCTCTTCGGCGGGTACGAAGCGCTTGGAGAGCAGGGTGTGGATGTAGCGCTCGTAGCGGGACTCCTCGTACACCGGCACCAGCCACCACAACGGCGTGCGTCCGGCCAACCAGATGGCGGTGCGGTAGAACTCGTCGAGCAGCAGGTAGTGCTGGGTGGTGCCGCAATCATCCGAACTCAACTGTGTATCCCGCTCGCCGCGGACAAAACGGCTGGGATCGATCAGGAAAAAGTGCGCCTCGGCGCCCTGGCCCGCGGCCCAGGCTTCCAGCAACTGGCATTTCTTCTGCAGTTCGGCCAGCTCGGTTTCGCTCAGGCCCGGCGCATGGCACACCCAGACATCCATGTCGCTCTGGTCCGCCTGGGCCAGGGTGCCCAGGCTGCCCATGAGAAACAGGCCGTGGATAGGTCGAGGTGGATTGCCATGACGAGGCTTGTAGGAAAAGGAGCGGGTCAGGCGCTGGGCTTCAGCCAGGGCTTGCGGGTCGGGCTCGTAGTTGGACAACCCCGCCGGGGTAGCGCCGGAAACGTAGCCGGGCAGCAGTGGATGATTGACGTGAAAGAACAGTGGCAGCAGGTTGAGGACCAGCTGCTGGCGTGCCGACAACCCTTCCATTGCCCGAGCCATGCGTCCGGCATTGAGGGTGAGAAAACGCGCGCGCAGTTGACTGAGAACCTTGCGATCGATTCCTTCATCCAGATCGGGACGGATTTCATGGGTATGGGGCATTTCAAGCTGAGCTCGAACGTGGCGGTTTGAGGACGGCAGCAGTTTATCGTCAGACAAGACCGAGCCTTAAGCTGATTTTGTTTTTTGACGCCAGATTTCTAGCGTATTGGCGGGAGGGTGCCTACGGAATCCGACAGACGGGAACCCCGCAGGCCGAGGAACGGTGTTCAGGCGGTTTCTTTGACGCTCAGGATGGTCAGCAGGCCTTGGGCATGTTCAGCAGCATCCCGGCCAAGGCTGGTCAGGTAGCCCCCATCGGGCTGGGTAATCAGTTCTTTGTCAAACAGGCGTTGGGCGGCGGCGATGGCAGAAGGGGCGGCGGTCTGATGGATTTTCAGGCCTTCCTGGGAGTTGTCCAGGTTGAAGAGTGCAAGGATTTCCAGTTCGGCAACCAACTCAGGGGTATACGACATAAGGACTCCAGACTTTCTAGGAATGAGAGGTCAGCGTTCTTAAGGTGACCGCAGAACGGCGGCGTGTCCAGCATTCGCTGAGGACTTTTGTACCTGGGGGCAGCGGTCTTTGGCCGCAGGGTGCCTGCAGTGTAGTCAGGTCGGGAGTGGCGTGCCGGAGCGTTGCTGCGGGCAGCGCTCCGGTGGTAGCGGCTTACTGCTTCTCTGGAGGCAGTTCCGGCAGGGCGCGCAGCGCGGCTTCGTACCATTGGGTATCGAAGGCGCGGTCTTCCTCGAGGATCGCATCGATCTCGACAGCCAGGACGTGGGCCATCAGGTTGAGGATTTCTTCCCGCTCGTAACCCACCAGAGTCAGCTTATTGAAGGTGGCCTTGGCTGCTGGCGGATTGTCGCTTTCGATCTGGTTCTCGATCGCTTCGATCAGGGTGTTTTCGGCGAACTCTTCTTCGTCGTTGTCGATATCGGTTGGCTCGCTCATGGCAGGCTCCTCAAGGAAAGGTCGCCAGTTTACTCGTATTCAGAGGCTGGATGCTGCTGGTCAGAAGTGGATTAACCTTCTATAAAAAGTCCTGCCGACCCCCTGCACGGCCTGGAGGCTATGGGATGTTCAAGCTTTATGGCTTCGCCATCAGCAACTACTACAACATGGTCAAACTGGCCCTGCTGGAAAAGGGCCTGCCCTTCGAGGAGGTGTTGTTCTACGCCGGCCAGAGCCCCGAGGCGCTGGCCATCAGTCCCCGGGGCAAGGTTCCGGTGCTGGAAGTGGAGCAGGGCTTTATCAGTGAAACCAGCGTGATTCTCGATTACCTGGAGCAGGTCCATCCCGAGCCGGCGCTGCTCCCGGGAGATGCTTTCGAGAGGGCACAGGTGCTGGCGCTGGCCAAGGAGATCGAACTCTATATCGAGCTGCCGGCCCGAGCCTGTTTCCCCGAAGTGTTCTTCGGTGCAACGCTGCCCGAGGCCATCAAGGAAAAGGCTGGAGTCGAATTGCTGCAGGGGTTTGCCGCATTGCGCCGGCATGCTCGGTTCGCGCCGTATGTGGCGGGTACCAGCCTGAGCGTGGCGGACCTGTATTTCCAGTACAGCGTGAACCTGGCCCTGGTCGTTGGGGACAAGCTGTTCGGGATCGATTTTCTGGCCGATATGCCAGAGGCCAGGGCCCTGTTGGAGCGCCTGGAACAGACGCCCAACGCCAGGCGAATTGCCGCTGACAAGGCTGCGCTCATTACCGCCAGGCGATCGGGACGCTAGCGCCGGGCAGCCAGCTTGCAAGGACCGGCAGAGGGTTGCCGGCCCCTGCGGGCAGGGTGCTTAGCGGCTGGCCAGCAACGCCTGGCCGCGAGCCACAGCAGCCCGGACCTGAGCTGGAGCGGTGCCGCCGATGTGGTTACGGGCATTTACCGAACCTTCCAGGGTCAGCACGGCAAACACATCCTGCTCGATCTGGTCGCTGAATTTGCGCAGTTCTTCCAGGCTCATTTCTGCCAGGTCCTTGCCAGTCTCCACACCGTACTTCACGGCATGGCCGACGATTTCGTGGCAGTCACGGAACGGCAGGCCACGGCGCACCAGGTAGTCCGCCAGGTCGGTGGCGGTGGAGAAGCCGCGCAGGGCCGCTTCACGCATGATGGCGTGCTTGGGCTTGATGGCCGGGATCATGTCTGCGAAGGCCCGCAGTGAGTCGCGCAGAGTGTCGGCAGCGTCGAACAGCGGTTCCTTGTCTTCCTGGTTGTCTTTGTTGTACGCCAGGGGCTGGCCCTTCATCAGGGTCAGCAGGCCCATCAGTGCGCCGAACACTCGGCCGCTCTTGCCCCGTACCAGCTCCGGCACGTCGGGGTTTTTCTTTTGCGGCATGATCGAGCTGCCGGTGCAGAAGCGGTCCGGCAGATCGATGAACTGGAACTGCGCGCTGGTCCACAGCACCAGCTCTTCGGAGAAACGCGACAGGTGCATCATTGCCACGCTGGCGGCGGCGCAGAATTCGATGGCGAAGTCACGGTCGGAGACGCTGTCCAGGGAGTTGCCGCCCACGGCTTCGAAGCCCAGCAGCTGGCAGGTCAGCTCGCGGTCGATGGGGTAGGTGGTGCCGGCCAGCGCAGCGCTGCCCAGGGGCATGCGGTTGGTGCGCTTGCGGCAGTCCACCAGGCGCTCGTAGTCGCGGCTGAGCATTTCGAACCAGGCCAGCATGTGGTGCCCGAAGGTCACGGGCTGGGCGGTCTGCAGGTGAGTGAAGCCCGGCATGATGCTTTCGGCTTCGCGCTCGGCCAGTTCCAGCAGGCCTTTTTGCAGGCGGGCGATCTCGGCCAGGATCAGGTCGATTTCGTCCCGCAGCCACAGGCGGATGTCGGTGGCCACCTGATCATTGCGGCTGCGTCCGGTGTGCAGCTTCTTGCCGGTGATGCCGATGCGGTCGGTCAGGCGCGCTTCGATGTTCATGTGCACGTCTTCAAGGTCCACGCGCCAGTCGAAGCTGCCGGCCTCGATCTCGCCCTGGATGGTCTTCAGGCCGTCGATGATGCTGTCACGCTCGGCGTCAGTGAGCACGCCAACCTTGGCCAGCATGGTGGCATGAGCGATGGAGCCCATGATGTCGTGGCGATACAGGCGCTGGTCGAAAGTGACAGAGGCGGTGAAGCGGGCGACGAAGGCGTCGACGGGTTCACTGAAGCGGCCGCCCCAGGACTGATTGGTCTTGTCAGTGCTCATGAATTCGCTCGTGATCTGCTGAAGGAAGATGGCGTAAAAAACAGGCGCCGATAATAACAGGGTTGCCTGGGCTGTCGCTGGCACTGGTCGGCAGCTTTTTTCTCCGGGCCTGCGCTGCGTGGCTTGTCGCCGGTCCCGAGGGCGCAGAGACTGAGGTCGGCACAATCCGGAGTGGATCAGGACAGGGGGGGCTTGAGTGCGGAAGGTGATATCGATCAAACGATATTTATCGATTGAGCAATATCGTCTTGGCAACCGTCTACAGTTGGACAGGAGGACCGGCACAATTGCGTAACACCCCTCGCGTGTTCGCAGTGAGTCTGTCCATCGAGTTCACTCCGCGCAGGTCCATGCAACTCGCCCACGAAACGAGGCGGGTGCGGCCAGGGTGGACACCGACCACAGTAACGAGGGGGGCTTTGTGTTGAATACCAGCATTCCCTGCAACGCCGTCGCGCATCCACCGACCTTGGGCGGTATCGGGCAGGTCCGGGTAAATATTGGTGCCCGACTTGCGGCACTTTTTGGCCTTCGCACTAGTCTTATCGTGGATCGCCGTGACGGACGTCACTCCACCTGTCTACGCTATCCTTGTGCGAGACTCACGCAGGAATCCAGCGCAATATGAATGTCCTGATCGTTGATGACGAACCCCTAGCCCGCGAGCGCCTGAGCCGGATGGTCAGTGAGCTTGAGGGATACAGTGTCCTGGAGCCCAGCGCCACCAATGGCGAAGAGGCACTGAGCCTGATCGACAGCCTTAAGCCGGATATCGTCTTGCTCGATGTCCGCATGCCGGGTCTGGATGGTCTGCAGGTCGCCGGAAAATTGTGCGAACGCGAGACGCCTCCGGCGCTGGTGTTTTGCGCGGCCCCGGACGAATTCGCCTTAGAGGCCTTCGATGCCAGCGGGGTCGGGCACCTGGTCAAGCCCGTGCGCCCAGAACTGCTGCTGGAGGCGCTGAAAAAGGCCGAGAAGCCCAATCGTGTGCAGTTGGCGGCCCTGACCCGGCCGGCGGCGGAAAGCGGCAATGGCCCGCGTAGTCACATCAGCGCCCGCACCCGTAAGGGTATCGAGCTGATTCCTCTGGCTCAGGTGGTGTATTTCATTGCTGACCACAAGTATGTGACCTTGCGCCACGAAAGCGGCGAGGTGCTTCTGGATGAGCCATTGAAAGCATTGGAAGACGAATTTGGTGAGCGCTTTGTGCGTATTCACCGCAATGCGCTGGTGGCCCGAGAGCGGATCGAACGACTGCAGCGTACGCCCTTGGGGCATTTCCAGCTGTACCTCAAGGGGCTCAATGGTGATGCCCTGATCGTTAGCCGACGCCATGTGGCGGGTGTGCGCAAGATGATGCAGCAGCTCTAGACCGCGACTCAAGGCCCACAAAAAGGCAAGCCTGGCGTCGGGAGGGCGCTGCGTTTCTGATACAAGTCAAAGCTGCTTTGGCTGAGCTGTTATTATCTGCCGTATCTATTCAGTACGGATTGATCCATGTCCTCTCGCGAAATCCGCATCGCTACCCGCAAAAGTGCACTGGCCTTGTGGCAGGCCGAATACGTCAAAGCCCGTCTGCAAGAGGCCCATCCGGGCCTCGTCGTGACCCTGGTGCCCATGGTCAGTCGCGGTGACAAACTGCTGGACTCGCCCCTGTCGAAAATCGGCGGCAAGGGTCTGTTCGTCAAAGAGCTGGAAACCGCACTGCTGGAAAACCAGGCCGACATCGCCGTGCATTCTATGAAAGACGTGCCCATGGACTTTCCCGAAGGCCTGGGGTTGTTCTGCATCTGCGAGCGTGAAGATCCACGTGACGCCTTTGTTTCCAATACCTACGCCAGCCTTGAGCAATTGCCGGAAGGCAGCGTGGTGGGTACCTCCAGCCTGCGCCGCCAGGCTCAACTGCTGACCCGTCGGCCTGATCTGCAGATTCGTTTTCTGCGGGGCAACGTCAATACTCGGCTGGCCAAGTTGGATGCCGGTGAGTACGACGCCATTATCCTGGCCGCCGCCGGCCTGATCCGTCTGGGCTTCGAAGACCGCATCAGTTCGTCCATCAGTGTCGATGAGAGTCTGCCCGCCGGTGGCCAAGGCGCAGTCGGCATCGAGTGCCGTAGTGCCGATACTGAAATTCACGCGTTGCTGGCGCCTCTGCATCATGCCGACACAGCCAGCCGGGTGACTGCCGAGCGAGCGCTGAACAAGCATTTGAACGGTGGCTGCCAGGTTCCGATTGCCTGCTACGCGGTGCTCGAAGGCGATCAGATCTGGCTGCGAGGCCTGGTCGGCGAGCCTAGCGGTGGCCTGTTGTTGAGCGCGCAAGCGCGTGGCCCGCGAGCGTCGGCTGCTGAACTGGGGGTGAAGGTGGCAGACGACCTGCTGGCCCAGGGCGCCGATGACATCCTGCGCGCGGTCTACGGCGAGGCGGGCGAAGAGTGATCGGGTGGCGCCTGCTGCTGACTCGGCCGAGGGAAGATAGCGCTGCGTTGGCAGCGACCCTGGTCGAGGTCGGTGTCTTCAGCAGCAGCCTGCCGCTACTGGAGATTCAAGCCTTGCCTGTCAGCGATTCGCAGCGGGCGATCCTGCTGGAACTGGATCGTTACTGTGCGCTGATCGTGGTCAGCAAGCCTGCCGCGCACCTTGGCCTTGGCTTGCTGCGAGCCTATTGGCCTCAGCCTCCCGCTCAAAGCTGGTTCAGTGTCGGTGCCGGTACCGGGCAGATCCTTGCGGATGCCGGTCTGCAAGTTTTCTACCCTCAAACAGGTGATGACAGCGAAGCCTTGCTTGAACTTCCCCAATTGCGCGAGGCTATCCGGCGGCCTGAGCCACGGGTGCTGATCGTCCGTGGAGAGGGCGGTCGCGAGCTGCTCTCTGAGCGCTTGCGTGACCTAGGTGCTAGTGTCGATTATCTGGAACTCTACCGCCGGTGCCTGCCGCATTACGCCAAGGATGCGCTGCTTGAGCGGATTCAGGGGGAACGCTTGAACGGCCTGGTGGTCAGCAGTGGACAGGGTTTCAGCCACTTGCAGCAGTTGGCCGGCCCAGCCTGGTCGCAGTTGGCGAAGATGCCGTTGTTTGTTCCAAGCCCCCGGGTCGCCGAAATGGCACGTGCCGCCGGGGCGGAAAAAGTTGTGGATTGTCGCGGCGCCAGTGCCGCGGCTTTGCTAACGGCGTTACGGGAGCAACCCGTGCCCGTTCTCTAAACGCAAAGGATGGATACGTGAGCGAAACAGCCTTGCCTAAAGATGAAGTGCGGCCGGTGCCTGAAGCACCTGCCGAGCCCACGACCCCAACCGTTGAGCGTCGTGGCAACGGGTTGGCGATACTGGCCCTGCTGCTGGGGGCGGCGGGTGTCGCTGCTGGCGGCTGGGGGATCTGGCAGGTGCGCAGCCTGCAAGCCAACAACCAGCAGCAACTGAGCCAGCTGCAGGCCTTGGGGGATCAGGCGCAGAGTTTCAAACTCAGTGAACAGCGCCTGAGTGCACGCCTGGAACAACTGCCGGCAGCCGATGAGCTGGAGGACCGGCGGCGGCTGGTGGCCCAGTTGCAAGGTGATCAGCAGCGCTTGAGTCAGCGCTTGGAAACCGTGCTCGGCGCCAGCCGCAAGGACTGGCGCCTGGCCGAGGCCGAGCATCTGCTGCGTCTGGCCAGTCTGCGTCTGTCTGCACTGCAAGACATCAGCAGTGCTCAGGCACTGGTCCAGGGCGCAGACGATATCCTGCGGGAGCAGAACGACCCGGGCTCTTTCGCTGCACGCGAGCAATTGGCCAAGAGCCTGGCGGCTCTGCGCAGTACCGAGCAACCAGATCGCACCGGCCTGTTCCTGCAACTGGGAGCCCTGCGTGATCAGGTCCTTGAGCTCAGCGCCGTGGCTCCGGAGTACAAGGACCGCGGCGAGTCACTGCTGGGGCTGACCGCCGACGGTGACGGCGCGAGCCGCTGGGCGCAGTGGTGGGATCAGATCTCCCGCTATTTCCGCATCGATTTCAATGCCGACAAGAACATCCGTCCGTTGCTGGCCGGCCAGGGGCTGACTCAGGTACGCCTGGCCCTGAGCCTGACGTTGGAGCAGGCACAGTGGGCTGCCTTGAATGGTCAGGCGGCGGTCTATACCCAGGCACTGACCGAGGCACGTGATGTACTGACCAGCAACTTCAATCAGGACAATCCGCAAAGCAAGATCATGCTTGAGCGCTTGTCCGAACTGAGCAAGCAGCCCGTGACCGTTGTCACCCCGGATCTGGCCAAGACCCTGAGCACGGTCCAGGCCTATCTCGAGCGGCGCAATCTGAACGCTGAAGATTCAGTCAAGCCTCTGGCCAAACCTGCGGCGAACACCGTCCAGGAGGCGAGCCCATGAAGCGCGTCTATGTGATCGTTCTACTGCTCATCGCAGCCATTGGCCTGTTGGGGTTGGCCATTGCCGAGCATCCCGGGTACGTGCTGATCGCCTACAGCAACTTCCGCTACGAATCGAGTCTGTGGGCAACCCTGGCCCTGGTGGCGCTGATCTGGTTGGTGATCTGGGGCATCAAGCTGCTGATCGAATTGGTGATGGTCTCTGGTGGTGTGGTCAATCCCTGGTCGCGGCGTAATCGGAGTCGCCGGGTACAAATCGCCATCGAGCAGGGCCAGATGGACCTTGCCGAAGGTCGTTGGGCCAGCGCGCAAAAACATCTGCACCGTGCTGCAGAGGCCGAACGTCAACCACTGTTGTATTACCTCGGTGCGGCCCGCGCCGCCAACGAGCAAGGCCACTATGAGGAGTGCGACCAGTTGTTGGAGCGGGCACTGACTCGCCAGCCCCAGGCCGAGCTGGCGGTCGCCTTGAGTCATGCCCAGTTGCAGACCGACCGCGGTGATACCGAAGGTGCCCTGAGCACCCTGCAAGCGATGCATGAGCGCCATCCCCATAGCGTTCAGGTCCTGCGCCAGTTGCAGCGCCTGCATCAACAGCGTGGTGACTGGTCGGCGCTGATCCGTTTGCTGCCCGAGTTGCGCAAGGACAAGGCCCTGCCGGCCAGCGAGTTGCAGGAGCTGGAGCGTCGCGCCTGGGGTGAGAACCTGACCTTGGCGGCACGGCGCGAAGAGGATCAGGTGGCAGCCCTGCAGTCTCTCAATCGAGCCTGGCAGCAACTGACTTCGGCCCAACGCCAGGAGCCACAGCTGGTGCTGGCCTACGCCGAGCAACTGCGTCAGCTGGGGGCGGGAGCCGAGGCTGAAGAGGCCCTGCGCACAGCCCTCAAACGCAAATATGAAAGCCACCTGGCACGGCTTTACGGATTGGTGCGCGGCAGCGATCCATCGCGCCAGTTGCAGACTGCCGAGCACTGGTTGAAGGAGCATGCGGACGACCCGAGTTTGCTGCTGACCCTGGGCCGTCTGTGTCTGCAGAACAGTCTGTGGGGCAAGGCCCGGGACTACTTGGAAAGCAGCCTGCGACTGCAGCGCAATCCTGAAGCCTGTGCCGAGCTGGCTCGTTTGCTGGCGCAGCTGGGTGATACCGAGCGCAGCAACCAGCTGTTCCAGGAAGGCCTGGGAATGCTCGACGAGCGCCTGCTGGCGTCACCGTTGCCGGTTCCGGTACGGATCTGAAGCGTCTTCAGGGCCGGTTGCAGGCAACCGGCCTGTTTTTATTTGGGGTTGATGGCTCATTCACGGTTGATTGTCGATCCGCTGCGGCATAGCGCTTCTTGAAAGGAGCGAGCGCTTTCTCTACCGTGGCTGCCTGTTTCTCTCCGTTACGGATATCTCATGTCGCTGGCCGGCTCTCGCTTGCTGTTCTCCCTGGTGTTCCTGGTGGGGGCTTTTGCCTCGTGGGCGGCGTTCAACCTGCAATCCGGTGGTGGCCTGGAATCCTGCACCTTGTGGGGCGTGCAACGCTTGCTGCTGATGATGTTCGCTGGCGTCAATCTACTGGCTGTGGTGCAGGGGCCGGGGCGCATGGGACGAGCTGTCTACTGGGCGCTCAACCTGATACTGGGCCTGTTCGGGGTGATCACTGCCGGGCGTCATGTGTTGCTGCAGAACATTCCTTCCGAGCAACTCCTGGCCTGCCTGCCGGACATGCCGTTCATGTTGCGCAACCTGTCCTGGTGGCAGGCACTGCAATTGACCTTCGTGGGGACATCGGACTGCGCGGAGGTCACCTGGACCCTGCTCGACATGAGTCTGCCCGAGTGGAGCCTGCTGTTTTTCGTGATCATGCTGATCTTCAGCGGCTACCGTCTGCTGCGCCTGTTTCGAGCCACTCGCAAGGCTGCAGCGTTGCCCTGAGTCATGGTTTGGTGGGAGGGCGCGGATTAAACGCTTGTATGAACTTTATCTCCTGCGTACCTTGATGCTGTTGTCGAGCGGGCATAATCTGGCCCGCACGCGTCACTGGAATTATGTTGCTCGATGCTGTTGCGCCTGACCGGATCCAGAGTCTCCAGAAGGGGGGGCGGCGGGCAAGCGGCATGACCCATAAGGGAAGAGAGATCACCATGCTCGAAAGTTGTCAGAATGCTCAGGAACGCTGGGGTGGAGTGCATCTGCTGATCGATCGCTGGTTGCAGGAGCGTCACGAACTGGTTCGAGCCTATGATGCGTTGGGTGCCGAGCCCGAAGCCCTGAGCGAGAGCAAGAAACCACTGCAGGAATTCTGCGGGATTCTGGTGGACTACGTTTCCGCCGGTCATTTTGAAATCTACGAGCAGCTCACTAGCGAGGCCAAGGCCTTTGGCGACAAGCGCGGGCTTGAGCTGGCCGATACCCTCTATCCGCGTATTGATGTGATCACTGAAAAGCTCCTGGCGTTCAACGACCTGTGTGATGCGGGTCAGTGTGTGGCGCAGAAGTTCAAGGAGCTGGGCGGCCTGTTGCACGAACGCTTCGAACTGGAAGATTGCCTGATCGAAGTGCTGCATAACGCCCACAAGCAGGACGCGGTGGCTCAGGCCTGAAAACAGGGCGGAGCAATACAGGAACGGCACGCCTTGGCGTGCCGTTTTTCGTTCCTGTGCCTTAGTCAGCAACGCCCAGCAATTCGATCTCGAATACCAGGGGGGTGTAAGGCGCGATCAGGTCGCCTGCGCCTTCGGTGCCGTAGGCCTGATTCGATGGAATCACCAGTCGCCATTTGGCGCCGGTGGGCATCTGCGACAAGGCGCTGTGCCAGCCTTCGATCACGCTGTCCAGGCGAAACCACTGCGGTTGCTGGGTCTGGTCGAACACGGTGCCATCGGGCAGGCGTCCGGTGTAGCGCACCTGGACTGAACCGTTGGGGCTGGCCTTGTTGCCACTGCCAGGTGCCAGCTCGGTCAGGAGAATGCCATCGGCCAGTTGGCGCACGCCGGGCTTGGCCTTTTCCTGGTCGAGAAAACGTCGTTCGTTTTCCAGGGCCGCTTCAGTTTTCGACTTGCTCGACTGCTCGCTGATCCGTGCATCGTGCTGAGCCAGGATCTGTTCGATGCGTTCGGTTTTTAGGGCCAGTGGCTTGCCTTGATAAGCGGCTTTCAAACCCTCGACCAATGCCTGGATCTGCAGATCGGGCACTTCGTCACGCAGTCGTTCACCGAGGCTTGCGCCCAGGCTGTAGGCAAGGTCGTGAGCGTCATTGGGCGGCGCTTCGGCAGCAGCCTGAGCCAGTGGCAAGAACAGGCTCAGGGATAAAAACAGGTAACGCGACATGGGCACTCTCCGGCCTGAGTAGCGGTGGATTATGCCAGCGACAAAGCGCGGGTTGGTGAGCAACTTCGATGACGGCGAAGAACATTTTCAATCCGCTGCAACGCCGGGCTTTCGATACTGTCAACATGCCCTAGCGGCGGTAGCAGCAGAGGTCTAGTATGAGCCGCAACTCACGTCAGCCAGGAGGTAAACCATGTCGGCCAATAAGAAGCCTGTAAATACTCCGTTGCATTTGCTCCAACAGCTGTCGGGCAGCCTGCTCGAACATTTGGAAAACGCTTGTTCCCAAGCCTTGGCTGATGCTGAAAAACTGCTCGCCAAGCTGGAAAAACAACGGGGTAAAGCGCAGGAAAAACTGCACAAATCGCGTACCAAATTGCAGGACGCTGCGGCGGCCGGCAAGGCCAAGGCACAAGCCAAGGCCAAGACCGCGGTGAAAGAACTCGAAGACTTGCTGGACGCATTGAAAGAGCGCCAGGCACAAACCCGCAGCTACATTCTGCAACTCAAGCGCGATGCCCAGGAAAGCCTGAAACTGGCTCAAGGCGTTGGTCGTGTGAAGGAAGCAGTAGCCAAGGCATTGAGCACTCGTGATGCCAAGCCGGTAGCTGTCGCGGCGAAGAAACCAGCGGCCAAGCCTGCAGCTAAAGCACCAGCCAAATCTGCCGCCAAACCAGTGGCGAAAAAAGCGGCTGCCAGCGCAGCTAAACCCGCGGCGAGCAAACCCGCAGCGGCTAAACCTGCCGCCAAGCCTGCGCCTGCCAAACCTGTTGCCGCCAAGACCGCTGCCGCCAAGCCAGCAGCCAAAGCCGCCGCAGCCAAGCCTGCCGCCGCCAAGCCAGTGGCCAAACCTGCCGCCAAATCTGTAGCAGCCAAACCTGCCGCTAAACCAGCAGCCAAGCCTGCGGCCAAACCCGCAGCGGCTAAAACAGCTGCCGCTAAACCTGTCGCAGCCAAACCCGCAGCCAAACCTGCCGCCGCAAAAGCGCCGGCCAAACCTGCTGCCAAACCCGCCAGCAAACCTGCAGTAGCTGCCAAGCCAGCAGCATCGTCGGCTGCTAAACCAGCAGCCAAGCCGGCCGCCAAGCCTGCGGCCAAACCGGCTGCGAAAAAGCCGGCGGCCAAGCCTGCAGCAGCCAAACCTGCTGTGGCCAAACCCGCCACCCCGGCAGCCAAGCCAGCGGCTCCAGCACCGGCTGCGGCCAAGCCAGCTGCACCCGCGCCAGCAGCCTCGCCAGCAGCGGCTGCGAGCACAGCTCCTGCCGCTCCCGCTCCGGTAACTGCCGGTACTCCTTCCAGCGCTTCTTAAGCGCCGGTCGCCGCGACGCGCAGCACCTGCAGCGCGTCGCGGTTGCGTTCGGCGGCTCCGGCCGCCAATCCTTCAAGCCAGTCTTCCAGGCTCTTCGCTTGAACCTCCGGCCATTCCCGTACCCGCTCCTGCAAACGCAACAGCAATTGCCGTTCGGCTTCCAGTTCCAGGGTCTTGACCTGTTCGCGCAAGGCACTCAACTCAAGGTCTTCGCGGGCCGCATCGCGCCAGCCAATGCGCAAGTCGCGCAAAGGTTGAACCACGTCCCGGTGCCAAGGCGCCGCGAGCTCTTTCAACTGCTCCAGGCGCTGGCTATCGCAGCGGACGCCACGCTGGCCAAGCCAGGCTCCACAGAGCAGCAGGCAGACATTGGCACCTTCGTCCTGTAGTTGCAGGCAGGCTTCCTGCACGCCGGGAAGGGCATAAATGGTCAGGGAAAAATTCCACAGGTCAGAGGACATAGTGCTACTCGCGCCAGTTGCGAGCGAAGCTGGTAGACTCCGCCGCCATTATGATTCGACTTCAGAACCTGACTTTACAGCGTGGCCCGCAACGTCTGCTAGAAGACGCCGAGCTGACCCTGCACGCCGGCCAGAAAGCCGGCCTGATCGGTGCCAACGGCGCCGGCAAATCCAGCCTGTTCGCCTTGCTGCGCGGCGAGCTGCATCCGGATTCGGGTGACTGCTTCCTGCCCGCCGATTGGCGCATTGCCCACATGCGTCAGGAGGTCGACACCCTCGAGCGCCTGGCCGTGGACTATGTGCTCGACGGCGACCTGCGTCTGCGCCAGGTGCAGCGTGAACTGGCCGCCGCCGAAGCGGCCCATGACGGTGGCGCGCAAGCGCGCCTGCACGCCGAGCTGGACAGCGCCGACGGCTACACCGCTGACGCGAGGGCGCGCAAGCTGCTGGCCGGACTGGGCTTCACCAACGAACAGATGGACCGCCAGGTCGGCGACTTCTCCGGGGGCTGGCGGATGCGCCTGAACCTGGCCCAGGCGCTGATGTGCCCGTCGGACCTCTTGTTGCTCGACGAACCCACCAACCACTTGGACCTCGATGCCATCATCTGGCTCGAAGACTGGCTCAAGGGTTATCCCGGCACCTTGCTGTTGATCTCCCACGATCGGGATTTCCTCGATGCCGTGGTGGATCACGTGGCTCACGTCGACCAGCGCAAGATCACCCTCTATCGCGGTGGCTACAGCGCCTTCGAGCGGGCCCGTGCCGAGCGGCTGGCCCAGCAACAGCAGGCCTACGAGAAGCAGCAGGCGCAACGGGCGCACATGGAAAGCTACATTGCCCGCTTCAAGGCCCAGGCCACCAAGGCTCGCCAGGCCCAGAGCCGGATCAAGGCCCTGGAGCGCATGGAGGAGCTGTCGGCGGCCCATGTGGACTCGCCCTTCGACTTCACCTTCCGCGAGTCGACGAAGATTTCCAGCCCGCTGATCGATCTCTCCGATGCGCGCCTAGGGTATGGCGAGCGCACGATCCTGGAGAAGGTCAAGCTGCAACTGACGCCGGGCGCACGGATCGGTCTGCTGGGCCCTAACGGCGCCGGCAAGTCGACCCTGATCAAGAACCTCTCCGGTGAGCTGCAGCCGTTGTCCGGCCGCCTGACCCGGGGCGAGAACACAGTGGTGGGCTACTTTGCCCAGCATCAATTGGACTCCCTGGATTCCAAGGCCAGCCCCTTGCTGCACCTGCAGCGGCTGGCGCCCACCGAGCGCGAGCAGACCCTGCGCGACTTCCTCGGTGGCTTCGACTTCCGTGGCGCGCGGATCGACGAGCCGGTGCTGAATTTCTCCGGCGGTGAAAAAGCTCGCCTGGCCCTGGCCCTGATCGCCTGGGAACGGCCGAACCTGTTGCTGCTCGACGAACCCACCAACCACCTGGACCTGGAGATGCGCCTGGCCCTTACCATGGCCCTGCAAGAGTTCAGCGGCGCGGTATTGGTGGTCTCCCACGATCGCCATCTGCTCAAGAGCACCACGGACAACTTCTTCCTGGTGGCCGACGGCAAGGTCGAGGAGTTCGACGGCGACCTGGATGACTACACCCGTTGGCTGGTGGACTACCGCCAGCGCAATGCCCCGGTCAGCAACACGCCGGTCAACCCGGACAAGACCGACAAGAAAGCCCAGCGCCAGGCCGCGGCTGCTTTGCGTCAGCAGTTGGCACCGCACAAGCGCGAGGCCGACAAGTTGGAAGCCGAACTGGGCAAGGTCCATGAGCGCCTGGCCAAGATCGAGACCAGCCTGGGCGACAGCGGTCTTTACGAAGCGGCGCGCAAGGACGAGCTGCGGGACCTGTTGGCTGAGCAAGCCAAGCTCAAGACCCGCGAGTCCGAACTGGAAGAGGCCTGGATGGAAGCCCTGGAGTTGCTGGAAAGCATGCAGGCAGAACTCGAGGCACTGTCCTGATGGAAGCGTTGCAACTGCCATTGCCGGCGCAGTGGGTCGCTCCGTTGTGGGTGGGCGTGCAGATCCTGCTGATTCTCCTGGCGGGCTATCTGGCCCAGCGTTTTGTCGCCCGTTGCCTGACCCGTCTGGGCGAGCGTTACCCGTTCCCGCCGCAGTTGCTGATGCCCCTGCGGGGCGGTCTGCGCTGGCTGATCATGGGCAGCGCGGTGATCTTCGTCCTGGAGCGCCTGGGGGTTTCCGCCACGGTGTTGTGGACCGCCCTGTCCGGCTTTGTCGCCGTGGCGGCGGTGGCCTTCTTCGCCATGTGGAGTGTGCTCTCCAACCTGCTGTGCGCGATCCTGATCTTCACCGTTGGCCCCTTCCGCCTGGGTGACGTGGTGGAGTTGGTGGACACCGTCGACAAGCCTGGCGTCAAGGGCCGGGTCGTGGCGATCAACCTGCTGTACACCACCCTGATCGAGTCCGAAGAAGCCGGCACCGGCAGCGCCATGGTCCAGGTGCCCAACAGCCTGTTCTTCCAGCGCTCGGTGCGTCGCTGGCGCGGCAGCGATGTGCTGCCGGTAGGAACTGGCGAAAAGTAATCCCTTCCTCTGTAGCCGCTGCCGCAGGCTGCACAGCTATTGCCCCTGGTCCTGTTGACCTATCGCAGCCTGCGGCAGCGGCTACAGGGCCGTGCATCACCTTTGGGCGAAAAAAATATAGTCAGCCGCGGGTCGGAGGATTAGCTTAGGCAGTCACGACCAATCCGATCCGAGGTGTGCGATGGTGCTTGAAACATGGCTGGCGTTCTTTGCCGCCAGTTGGGTAATCAGTCTTTCTCCGGGAGCCGGCGCCATTGCGTCGATGTCCTGTGGCTTGCAATACGGTTTCTGGCGCGGTTACTGGAACGCCCTGGGCCTGCAACTGGGCCTGGCCTTGCAGATTGCCATTGTCGCCGCCGGTGTTGGCGCCATCCTTGCCGCATCTGCCACCGCCTTCTATGCGATCAAGTGGTTCGGTGTGGCCTACCTGGTGTACCTGGCGGTCAAGCAATGGCGCGCGCTGCCCAGCGATCTCAGCGATGACGCGGCCATCCGTCCCCTTGGCAAGCCTCTGGCCCTGGTGTTTCGCGGCTTCCTGGTGAACATCAGCAACCCCAAGGCCCTGGTGTTCATGCTGGCAGTACTGCCGCAGTTCATCGACCCCCATGCGCCGCTGGTCCAGCAGTACCTGATTCTCGGCGCCACCATGATCGTGGTCGACCTGATCGTCATGGCCGGCTACACCGGGCTGGCGTCCAGGGTCCTGCGCTTGTTGCGTACCCCGGTCCAGCAGCGGCGGATGAACCGTACCTTCGCCGGTTTGTTCCTCGGCGCGGCGGGCTTCCTGGCGACCATTCGCAAAGCTGCGGCCTAAGTTATCCAGAGACAAAAAAAGGCGACCCCACGGGTCGCCTTTTTCGTTTGCGTACGGCTTAGCGCAGGATTACCGGCGCTGTGTCCGGCGGCAGGTTGTTGCGCATCGGCGCTTGCCCCGGTTGCTCGTAGCCACCGCGACCCAACTGCTCGGCCATCTGCCGGGTAACGTCTTCGCCCAGGGCCTTGGAGACTTCGCGTACCACCCGTGGCCGGTTCAGCGAGACACGGATGTCGCGGCTGTTCACCAGCTTGGTGTCCTGGCCTTCGCCCATGGCGGTGAACGCCGAGGTGATCTCGAAGGTGCGGGTGTTGATCAGGCTGAAGTCCGCCACCAGGGTCAGGCCCAGTACCGCCGAGTAGCTGTTGGTATTGGCCAGCTCGTTGATGTCCTGGGTGAAGTCGATGTCCGACACCGTGCCGAACAGCACGTAGTCGGCACCCTTGAAGTTGCCCGCCTTGATGCGCTTGATGATGTCGTAGACGTTGGTCTTGGACGCGTCGGTGTGGGGCGAACCCTGCACCAGCTGGAACATCCCGGACTTGAGAATCCCGCCCTTGATATCACCGGTGAACTTGCGCAGTTCGCCTTCTTCGATGTAGCTGGTGCTGGCTTCCAGTTCGTTGTAGCTGGCCGAACCGCTGGAGCTGTAGTAGCCCTCGCGGTAGTTCTGCTGGGCCGAAACCACGTGAATGTATTCCTGCACACGTTCCTGGTAGGCCAGGTCCATGACTGCAACTTTCGGGGCCGCCTGGGCGCTGAACGCACAGGCCAGGGCCAGGATGCCAATCCATGCACGCATTGTTTAGCGCTCCGTGGTCTTGCGGATCTCTTTCTCGTCCATCCACTCGGCCAGACCGCTCTCGACGTCGATCAGTTGCAGGCTGAATTTGTAGAAGACGTCCTTGTAGTCGCTGCTGCGCTTGACGATGGAGCTGATGGAGCCTTCAAGACGGTATTTGGCGGCGACCATGTTGCCAGTCTTGGCCACGGTGGATTTCTTGTACAGGCCGCTCTGGTTCTGCAGCTTGAGCTGGTCGACCTGGCTCTGCATGGCGGTGTTGTCGCTGGCGAAGCGGGCGGTGCCGGACTTCATCAGCTGGGTCTTGATCGAGGTGGTGATCTCGCGGGTGTCGATGTACTCGCTGGTCTTGTTCTTCACATCGTAGACCTGCACCACCGGGCGACCCTGGAGGATGCCGGACTGGGCCAGGGAGCGGGTCATGGATTCGGCGATCATCTGCAGGTCGGTGGAACCGAACTCGTTGGTCACCAGTTCCACGGCCTTGCTGTCGCCGTAGCTGATGTTCTTGCCGCCCAGGACCGGGGAGTTATTGGCGCAGCCGCTGGCCAGCAGGGCGACCACGGCGAGGAAGGAAAAGCGTGCAAACATGGAAGTGCTCTCTTGATCGGGTTCAGGAACGGCTTATTGGGTTTTGACTTCCAGGCGGAAGTCAGTGGCCTTGGGCACCGGCGCGATGGCCGGCAAGAAGGTGGCCTGGGCCGCGTACAGGTTGAAGACTTTCCAGCTTTCTTCATCGGCAACCGGGAAACCGTCGTCACCCAGCCAGACAAAGCGGTAGTACATGGTCATGTTGGTGTGGCTGGTGTTGTTCAGTGCCACCTTGACCGTCAGGAAGCCGTTTTCACGGGCGACCCGCATCGCGCCGATGGCGATGTTGTTGAACTTGTTCATCACCACCACCTTGCTCGCGGCGCTGCCGGGAGCAGGAGGTGGCGGGGTGGCGCAACCGGCCAGAAGGGCCAGTGCGGCAACAGCGAGGAGTTTCAGGCGCATGGAGGGCTCCGCTTAAGGACGTTGGTTGCTGGCCATGTTCTGGCCGGCGTTGTTCGGGATGACATGGGCGGCCAGGCCGCTGCTGAACACCTGGTTGCCCACCACGCGCAGGGCGATCACCTGATAGCGCTGATCAACCTTGACCTGCACTTGAGTGCCGCCCTGGGCGTTAGGCAGGCTGAGGCTGTGCTCGCCCTGCTTGAGACGCAGGCGGGCGACCTGGGTGTTGTCCGGCAGGGTGCGCCAGGTGCGGGTATCGGCCCCTTCGGTCACCGCCGAAGCCAGGCCCACGGCCAAGCCGGCCAGGGGATTGACCTCGTTGAGGTTCTTTTGCGCCACGCCACGGGTCACTGCACGCACGGTGGTGCGCAGGATGATCCCCGGCATGTCGTCACGCAGGGCGCGGCGGGACATGGCGGTGGTGCTGTTGAGCAGAGTCAGGTTCTGCTGCTGACCATCGATGCCGATCTGGGTGAAGGTCTGGGTCGAGGTATCGGCCTTGATCACCGGGAACGACAGTGGGGTGATGACCAGGTTGCCGTTGATCGGCAGCGGTAGGGGAATGCGCACCGAGTCCCGTGCTGGGGCCAGGCCGCTTTGCACCACGATCAGCACGTCGCTCTCATCGGCCGCCAGGGCCGCTACCACCGGAGCCTTGACCGGAGCCTTGGCTGCTGCCTTGCGTTTGGACTTGGCCGAGGATTTGCCCGGGGCTTCGACTTTCACCGGTTCCACGGGGGCGTCCAGGTTCAGCAGGGCCTGTTCCAGCAAGGGCGTGTTGGGACGCAGTTCCGCAGCCTTGCGGTAGCCGGGAGCCGCCAGGTCCTTCTCGCCCAGGGCTTCATAGACGAAGCCGGCCAGGTAGTGGCTGAACGCACTCTGGTAGCTGTTCTTCAGGTTGACCACATCGGGAGCATCAAGGGCTTCCACGGGATAGCCCTTGAGGTCCTTGTACTCGGTTTTAACCCCTTGCTTCTCGGCTTCGTCCTCGCGCTTGAGGTATTCCTTGTCCCGCAGTTCGGCGATCACCGCTTCGCGTTCGTGGGTCTTCTTGATCGCCATGCGGGCGCCGTCGAAGTCGTTGCTGGCCAGCAGGTTCATGGCCATCTGGGTCGTCAGCATGACCTTTTCGTAGTCATAGCCTTCGTAGCGACGGACTTTGTCGTTGACCAAGAAACTGCCGAACTGGGCCAGGTACTTGTCGGTGTCGAGCTTGACCGAGTCTTCCCAGTTGCCCACGACCTGATCGGCATGGCCCCAGGCGGCCTGGCTGCCATTGAGGTCGCCCTTGGCCCGCAGCAACTCGCCCTTTTCGAAGTAATAGAGCAGGTCCTTGTCTTCACCCTTGTTGTTTTTTTCCAGCAGGGTCAGGGCGGCATCGAGGTTGCCGGCACGCAGTTGCTGGTTGGTTTCCTGAAGCTCGTTGTCGTAGCTGCGAAAGGCCGAACAGCCTGCGAGCAGGGTGACTGCGCCGAGCGCAATCGAGGTGAGGACGCGGGATGCCATGGGTACTTCTTCTTCCCTGAATGAGACAGCCTGGCGTGCGGGTCGGGCTGGACGAACCCATTGGCAGGAACTGCGGCTACGCTGCCAATTCCTCATAAAAAGAGGAGCTTAAATGCCGTCTCGCTATAACGAGGGCGCGGCATTATAAACGTGGATTCTGGCGCTGTAATGGCTTTTTAACTTCAATTTGATTGGTGTTTGCCACTATGTGAGCGGCTGCTCATTGGTGGTCGAACCAGGCCGCCAGCGGGTTCTTTTCCAGGGGCGCGGGGGCGATGACGAACAGCTGATCGCCCACGCGCCGCAGGCTGATGACCTGGTAGCGCTGGTCCAGCTTGAAGCGCAGTTCGCCGGTCTTGCCCAGGGTCAGTCGGTGTGGGCCTTTTTTCAGGCGCAGGCGAGTTACCTGGGTGGTGTCGGGGAGGGTGCGCCAGGTGCGGGTGTCGGCATCTTCTATCAGCACGTTGAGACGCTGACGTTCCTTGGCCCGTTCCGGGTCCTTTTTAAGTTGCTGTGCTTGGAAGGAGGCGTAGGACTGGGCGCGATAGGTGGTACGCAGGATGATCCCCGGCATATCGTCACGCAGGGCGCGGCGGGACATGGCGCTGACACTGTTGAGGGCGGTCAGCTTCTGTTTGCGGCCATCCACGCTGATCTGGTTCAGGGCGCTGGTGGAGTGATCGGCCACCATGATCGGAAAGGACATCAGTGTGGGGATCGGCTGACCCTCGATGTCCACGGTCACCGGCAATTGCACCGAGCCGCGGGCGGGTGCCAGGCCGTTTTGCACGATGATCAGCAGGTCGCTTTCGTCGGCCTTAGCGGATGCCCGATCGAGGCTGCCCAGGGCCTGCTCCAGCAGCGGGGTATGGGGACGCAGCTCGATGGCCTGGCGATAACCGGCGGCGGCCAGGGCCTTTTCCCCCAGGGCTTCGTAGAGGTAGCCGGCCAGGTAATGGCTGAAGGCGCTCTGGTAGCTGTTTTTCAGCGCCAGCACTTCGGGAGCGTCCAGGGTGGCGACCGGATAGCCCTGCAGATCCTGGTAGCGCACGTTGATGCCCTGGTTGCGGGCCTGCTCTTCGAGCTGCAGGTATTGCTTGTCCCGCAGCTCGGCGATCAACGCTTCGCGTTCATGGGTTTTCTTGATCTCTATGCGCGCGCCGTCGAAGTCCTGCAGGGCCAGGTGGTTGATCGCCATCTGGGTGGTCAGCATGACCTTTTCGTAGTCATAGCCTTCGTAGCGCCGGACCTTGTCGTTGATCAGGTAGCTGCCGAACTGGGCCAGGTACTTGGCGCTGTCGAACTTCACCGATTCTTCCCAGGTGAACACCACTCGGTCAGCCCGGCGCCAGGCCAGCTGGCTGCCAATCAGGTCGCCCTTGGCCCGCAGGAGCTCGCCTTTCTCGAAGTAGTAGAGCAGGTCCTTGTCCTGCCAGGGATTGTGCTGCTCCAGCAGGTCCAGGGCGCCGTCGACATTGCCTGCTTGCAGTTGCTGGTTGGTCTGTTGCAGCTCCAGGTCGTAGTTGCGAAAGATCGAACAGCCGCTCAACAGCAGCAGGATCGACAGCAGCATGGGTATGAGGCAGCAGGTCATAGATGGTGTTTCTTCCCTGAACGAGACCTGCAAGAGGTGGCGCATTATCAGTGGCAGGCATTGGGCAGGGAAGGGCTATCGGGTCGTGGCGGCGGGCTTGAGCGCTTGTCGCACGGTTGGCGGGCGAGTGCCGTTGGGCAGGCACTGGTCGGCGCAAGTGTTGCAACAGGCGGATAAGCCTTGAGTGAAACTCATTGGGAGTGAACAATATGTTACTTCGTATTTCCGTTTGAGATTCGTTCATGACTGGCCCTTCCCGTTTACTGGCATTGCTGGTGCTGCCGCTGCTCGCGCTCTGCAGCTTCAACCTGCTGGCCGATACCGTCGATGGCGCGCCCAAGGCCCTGCATCTGCTGGATTACATTGGCGCCGATTACCCGCCCACGGTTGAAGCCGGCAAGGTCATCGACGAGTCCGAATACCGCGAGCAGGTGGAGTTTCTCGGGGTCCTGCAGGGGCTGATCGCCGACCTGCCGGCCAAGCCGGAGAAAGCCGAGCTGGAGCAGGGCATCGTCAGCTTGCGCAAGGCGGTGGACGACCGCGTCGAGGGCAGCCAGGTGGCACGCCTGGCGCGGCAGATGGGGGCCAAGCTGGCGGTGGCCTATGAGGTCAGCCAGGCGCCGGTCATCACCCCGGACCCTGCTCGCGGTGCGCCGCTGTATGCCCAGCATTGCTCGGTCTGCCATGGGGAGAAAGGCGCAGGCGATGGTCCGGCAGGTGTGGGCATGACCCCGCCGCCGGCCAATCTGCGGGATGCCGAGCGCCTTGATCGCCTGAGCCTGTACGCGGTCTACAACACCCTGGGGCTGGGGGTCGAAGGCACCGACATGCCGGCCTTCGCCGATCAGTTGGATGACCGGCAGCGCTGGGACCTGGCCACCTACATCGCCGGGTTCAGCGCCGATCCTGCGGCGGCCAAGGGCGAGCAGAGCTTCAATCTGGCCGACCTGGCCCGGCAGACGCCTGCTGAAGTGCTGGCTGCTCAGGGGCCGCAGGCAGCGGCCACTTTCCGTGCCCAGCGGGCCCAGCCGCCTCAGGTCAAGCGTGGCCCGGCGCAGTTGCTGGACTACACCGCTTCGACCCTGGACAAGAGTCTCGCGGCCTATCGCAACGGCGAGCATGAGCAAGCCTACGATCTTTCGGTAGCGGCTTACCTGGAAGGTTTCGAACTGGTGGAAAGCTCCCTGGACAACGTCGATGCCACGGTGCGCAAGGACACGGAGAAGGCCCTGATGGCCTACCGGCAGTCGTTGCAGGACGGATTGCCGGTGGCCCAGGCCGAACAGCGCCTGGACGCCGCCAAGGCCAAGCTCAAGGCGTCCGCCGAGTTGTTGGGTGGCGACAGCCTGAGCTGGTCCCTGAGTTTTATCTCCGGTTTGCTGATCCTCTTGCGCGAAGGCCTGGAAGCCATTCTGGTGCTGGCGGCGATCCTCGCGTTCCTGCGTAATACCGGCCAGCAATCGGCGGTACGCAGTGTCAACGTCGGCTGGGGCCTGGCGCTGTTGGCCGGCCTGGCCACCTGGGCCCTGGCGGCTTATGTGATCGACGTCAGCGGTTCCCAGCGGGAGCTGCTGGAGGGTGCCACGGCGTTGTTCGCCAGTGTCATGGTGCTGTGGCTCGGGGTATGGATGCACGATCGTCGGCATGCGGCGGCCTGGCAGGATTACATCAAGAGCAGCCTGGTGGGCGGCGGCGGGCGTTTCGGTTTTGCCGTGCTGGCGTTCTTCTCGGTGTACCGCGAGCTGTTCGAGGTGATCCTGTTCTACGAGACCCTGTGGCTGCAGGCAGGCCCAGCCGGGCATAACGCGGTCATGGCTGGTGGTGCCACCGCTCTGGTGTTGCTGGTGGGCCTGGCGTGGGTGATCCTGCGGGGCTCGGCCAAGCTGCCTCTGGCGCTGTTCTTCGGCATCAACGCGGCGCTGCTGTGTGCCTTGTCGGTGGTATTTGCCGGGCACGGGGTCAAGGCCTTGCAGGAAGCGGGCATCTTCGGCACCCGGCCAGTAGCCTTCTTCGATTTCGACTGGCTGGGCATTCATGCCGATGCCTACTCGCTGGGGGCTCAGGCTGTGGCGATCCTGGCGATCGTGGTGCTGTACAGTCGCAGCCGCATGAGTGAGAAGCAGCGACTGCGCGCGTCTTGAGTCGACAGCGTCGCTGATCGCGGGCGAGCCCGCTCCTGCGGGGGCTGGCTTGCCCGTTTTGCATTTTGTGAGGAGAACATCAATGCGTGTCTGGATCGATGCCGACGCTTGCCCCAAGGCGGCCAAGGATCAGGTGGTGCGCTTTGCCTTGAAGCGCCAGTTCGAGGTGGTGCTGGTGGCCGGGCAAGCGCAGATCAAGCCGGCTTTCGCCTGCGTCAAACTGATTGTGGTGCCCAGTGGCCCGGATGCTGCCGACGATTATCTGGTGGAGCATGCCGTGCCCGGTGAGCTGGTGATCTGCAGTGATGTGCCCTTGGCCGACCGCTTGGTGAAAAAGGGTGTGTCGGCCCTGGACCCGCGTGGCAAGGAGTTCGATGCGCAGAACATGGGGGAGCGCCTGGCGGTGCGTAATCTGTTCACCGATCTGCGGGAGCAGGGGCAGGTCAGTGGCGGACAGGCGCCTTATGGCGAGCGGGAGAAGCAGGCCTTCGCCAATGCTCTGGACCGGATTCTGACCCGGCTGGCGCGTCAGGCCTGAAGGAGGAACCAGCGGCTCCTCCTGAAGCGGGGTGTCAGGGAGTCACTGCTCGCCTTCGTGGGTCAGTTCCAGCACCCGGTCTACCAGCTTGTTGATCCCGGAGGCGGCTTCGCTGATGGATTGCGCCAGCATATAGGCCGGGGTGCTCACCAGTTTGCGCGCTTTGTCTTCGACGATGTCGCCTACTGCGCATTCGGTGTGGCTGGCGCCCATTTTGCCCAGGGCCGCTGCGGTATCGGCATCGTTGCCGATGGTGCAGGTCACGCCAGGACCATAGATCTTCGCCGCCAGGGCCGGAGCGATGCACATCAGGCCCACCGGTTTGCCCGCTTCGGCAAAGGCTTCGGCCAGAGCCAGGACGTCCGCCTGGACTGTGCAGTCCGCGCCTTCGGTGGCAAAGCTGGAGAGGTTCTTGGCTGCCCCGAAACCGCCGGGCACGATCAGCGCGTCGAAGTCTTCGACATTGGCCTCGCGCAGGTCCTTGACCTGGCCACGAGCAATGCGCGCCGATTCCACCAGCACGTTGCGGGTCTCGGGCATGGCTTCGCCGGTCAGATGGTTGAGCACATGCATCTGCGGGATGTTCGGGGCAAAGCACTGCACCTGGGCGCCGCGCTGGTCGAGGCGCAGCAGGGTCATCACGCTTTCGTGGATCTCGGCACCGTCGAACACGCCGCAACCGGAAAGGATCACTGCAACTTTTTTGCTCATGGTTTTTCTCCTGGTTCAGGGTGCTGACAGCATGCCAATGACCGGCGAGTTACTCCACTGGTGTCGTCGAAGCCTTGGCCTGTTCGGCGGCTTGTTCGGCATCATAGATCTGCTTGGCCAGACGGGCGTTCTTGAAGCGTCGGCGCAGCCACAGGCCGAAACCCAGTACCAGCAACGCGCCCAGCACCCACAGCTCGTACTTCTTGATGCTGCCGAGCATGCCTTCCATGACCGCGCCGAAATGGTAGGCGGCCTGGGCCAGGGCCACGGCCCAGACGGCCGCGCCGATGCCGTTGAGCAGCAGGTAGCGGCCCGGCGGATAGCCTGACAGACCAATGGCCACTGGCATCACGGTGCGCAGGCCATAGACGAAGCGGAAGCTCAGCACCCAGATATCCGGATGCTTGCGGATATGCTCCAGCGCCCGATCGCCCATCATTTGCCAGCGCGGTTTGCGCGCCAGCAACTTGCGGCCATGCTTGCGCCCCAGGAAGTACCACAGCTGGTCACCGGCGTAGCTGCCGAAGAAGGCAACCACCATCACCAGGTTGATATCCATGTATCCGCGGAACGCTAGAAACCCGGCTAGAACCAGAATGGTTTCGCCTTCGAAAAACGTACCGAGAAAGAGGGCGAAATAGCCGAAATCCTGAAGAAATTGTTGGAGCATTGTCTGGATGCTGGCGAAATGAACGCGCAGCCTACCCCTTCGACGACGTTGGGGAAAGTATCGAAATGTGTCTCGACGTGAACAATTGGGCCAATGACAATGAGTGTTGCTGTCGGTCAACAGCTTGAGCACAACTGTCATCTGTTCGTCATAATGCCCGCTTATAACTGTCACGCTCGCCCGCCAGCGCGGGCCCTGGAGTCCGCCGTGAGCTTTACCCCTGCCAGCCGCCTGTTCCCTGCCACTCGTCTGCGGCGTAACCGCCGTGATGATTTCTCGCGCCGTCTGGTGCGCGAAAACCGGCTGAGCGTGGACGACCTGATCCTGCCGGTGTTTGTGCTCGACGGTGAGAATCGCCGTGAGGCGGTGGCCTCGATGCCGGGCGTGGAGCGCTTGACCATCGACCTGTTGCTGGAAGAGGCGGCGCATTGGGTCGAGCTGGGGATTCCGGCCCTGGCGCTGTTCCCGGTGACGCCGGCCGGGCTCAAGTCCCTGGATGCGGCCGAGGCCTGGAACCCTGAAGGGATTGCCCAGCGTGCCACCCGCGCCTTGCGCGAGCGCTTCCCGGCGCTGGGCGTCATCACCGATGTGGCCCTGGACCCGTTCACCACCCATGGCCAGGACGGCATCCTCGACGAACAAGGTTATGTACAGAACGACATCACCGTCGATGCCCTGGTGCGTCAGGCCCTGTCCCACGCCGAGGCCGGCGCCCAGGTGGTGGCGCCGTCGGACATGATGGACGGGCGGGTCCAGGCGATCCGCGAAGCCCTGGAGCTGGCGGGGCACGTCAACGTGCGGATCATGGCCTACTCGGCCAAGTACGCCAGCGCCTATTACGGCCCCTTCCGCGATGCGGTGGGTTCGGCGCTGAACCTGGGCAAGGCCGACAAGGCCTCGTACCAGATGGACCCGGCCAATGGTGACGAAGCCCTGCATGAAGTGGCGGCGGACCTGGCGGAAGGGGCGGACATGGTCATGGTCAAGCCGGGCATGCCGTACCTGGATATCCTTTTTCGGGTCAAGGATGAATTCAAGGTGCCGACCTTTGTCTATCAGGTCAGCGGCGAATACGCCATGCACATGGCGGCGATCCAGAATGGCTGGTTGGGTGAAGGGGTTATTCTTGAATCCCTGACCGCTTTTAAACGTGCAGGTGCTGATGGCATCCTGACTTACTTTGCCGTTCGTGCTGCTCAATTGTTACGAGAGCAAAAATAGCCCTCCCAGGAACACGCGATGAATACTGAAGGACTCTCAGAAGTTGCCGTAAAAGACGCTCAGCCGGTGGTCGAGCCAGTGGTTGAAACCTCGCCGGAGCTCGAGCCCGTGCCCGTAGTGGCCGAGGCGCAACCGACGCCGGCCATTGTCATCCCCAACCTGGATGACAGCAGCCTGTACATTCACCGCGAACTCTCGCAACTGCAGTTCAATATCCGCGTGCTGGAACAGGCGCTGGACGAATCCTACCCGCTGCTGGAACGCCTGAAGTTCCTGCTGATCTTCTCCAGCAACCTGGACGAGTTCTTCGAGATCCGTGTCGCGGGTCTGAAGAAGCAGATCACCTTTGCCCGGGAACAGGCCGGTGCCGACGGCCTGCAACCGCACCAGGCCCTGGCCCGCATCAGCGAGCTGGTGCATGGTCATGTCGATCGCCAGTACGCGATCCTCAACGACATTCTGCTGCCGGAACTGGAGAAGCATCAGATTCGCTTCATCCGTCGCCGTCACTGGACCACCAAGCTCAAGACCTGGGTCCGGCGCTTCTTCCGCGACGAGATCGCGCCAATCATCACCCCCATCGGCCTCGACCCGACGCACCCGTTCCCGCTGCTGGTGAACAAGAGTCTGAACTTCATCGTCGAGCTGGAAGGCATCGATGCCTTCGGTCGCGATTCGGGCCTTGCGATCATCCCGGCGCCGCGTCTGTTGCCGCGCATCATCAAGGTTCCGGAAGAAGTCGGCGGCCCTGGCGACAACTATGTGTTCCTTTCGTCGATGATCCACGCCCACGCCGATGACCTGTTCCAGGGCATGAAGGTCAAAGGCTGCTATCAATTCCGCCTGACCCGTAACGCCGACCTGGCGGTGGACACCGAAGACGTCGAAGACCTGGCCCGCGCTCTGCGCGGCGAGTTGTTCTCCCGTCGCTACGGTGACGCGGTGCGTCTGGAAGTGGCCGACACCTGTCCGAAACATCTGTCGGACTACCTGCTCAAGCAGTTCAACCTGCACGAGACCGAGCTCTATCAGGTCAACGGTCCGGTGAACCTGACGCGGCTGTTCAGTATCACCGGCCTGGACAGTCATCCGGAGCTGCAATACACCCCGTTCACCCCGCAGATCCCCAAGCTGCTGCAGAACAGCGAGAATATCTTCAGCGTCATCAGCAAGCAGGACATCCTGCTGCTGCACCCGTTTGAGTCCTTCACCCCGGTGGTCGACCTGCTGCGCCAGGCCGCCAAGGACCCGCATGTGCTGGCGGTGCGCCAGACCCTGTACCGCAGTGGCGCCAACTCGGAGATCGTCGACGCCCTGGTGGACGCGGCGCGCAACGGCAAGGAAGTCACCGCGGTGATCGAACTGCGTGCGCGGTTTGACGAAGAGTCCAACCTGCAGATGGCCAGCCGCCTGCAAGCGGCCGGCGCGGTGGTGATCTACGGCGTGGTGGGCTTCAAGACCCACGCCAAGATGATGCTGATCCTGCGTCGCGAGGCCGGCGAGATCGTGCGCTATGCGCATTTGGGCACCGGTAACTACCACGCGGCCAACGCCCGCCTGTACACCGACTACAGCCTGCTGACCTCCGACGATGCCTTGTGCGAAGACGTCGGCAAACTGTTCAGTCAGCTGATCGGCATGGGCAAGACCCTGCGTATGAAGAAACTGCTGCATGCGCCGTTCACCCTGAAAAAGGGCATGCTCGACATGATCGCCCGGGAGACCCAGTTCGCCCTGGACGGCAAGCCGGCGCACATCATCGCCAAGTTCAACTCGCTGACTGATCCGAAAATCATCCGCGCGCTGTACAAGGCCAGCCAGTCCGGCGTGCGCATCGATCTGGTGGTGCGCGGCATGTGCTGCCTGCGTCCCGGGATCGCCGGGGTGTCGCACAACATCCATGTGCGCTCCATCATCGGTCGCTTCCTGGAACACACTCGGGTGTTCTACTTCCTCAACGGCGGCGAGGAGCAGATGTTCCTTTCCAGCGCCGACTGGATGGAGCGCAACCTCGACAAGCGGGTCGAGACTTGCTTCCCGGTGGAAGGCAAGAAGCTGATCCTGCGGGTCAAGAAAGAGCTGGAGAGTTATCTCACCGACAACACCCACAGCTGGAGCCTGCAGTCTGACGGCCGTTACATCCGCAACACGCCGACCGGCAACCAGAACCCGCGCAGTGCCCAGGCGACCTTGCTGGAGCGTCTTGGCAGCCCGGTGTTGCCGGTGCGCTAAGCGCCTCAAGCGTCGTAGCTAATAAAAAGGCCAGCCCGATCATCGGGCTGGCCTTTTTATTGTGGCTTGCAAGAGGCTGTAGGACTGGCTTGCCAGCGAAGGCGTCCCTGCGAGTGATACAAGGTTTCGCGGCCTCTTCGCCGGCAAGCCGGCTCCTACAGGTCCGTGGCAGGGTCAGCGAACGTTGAGCACGATGCCGACCCGGGTCAGCCATTCGGCTTCCAGGGCGAAGTCGGCCTGGGTCAGCTGGTTTTCATCCAGCCAGTGTTCCGGGAACTCCACATCCAGATGGTCGCCTTCGGCGCTCAGGCTCACCTGAGGCATCTGCTGGGTGCCACGGATGTGATGGAACAGGATGGCGAAGCGCAGCAGCACGCACAGGCGGATCAGCTTGATGCCGTCATCGCCGAACTCGGCGAACTTCTCCTTGGGAATGTTGCGGCGGTGGCCGCGCACCAGCAGCGCCAGCATCTGCTGGTCTTCTCGGGAGAAGCCGGCCAGGTCCGAGTGCTCGATCAGGTAGGCGCCATGCTTGTGGTAGTGGTAGTGAGCGATATCCAGCCCCACTTCGTGGACCTTGGCGGCCCAGCCCAGCAGCTCGCGCCAGACACCGTCCTCCAGGTCCCAGTCCGCCGCCACCTGGTCGAAGGCGCGCAGGGCCTTGCCTTCGACTCGCGAGGCTTGCTCCAGGTCCACGTGGTAGCGCTCCATCAGCGAGCTGAGGGTACGTTCACGGACGTCTTCGTGATGATGGCGGCCCAGCAGGTCGTAGAGCACGCCTTCACGCAGGGCGCCTTCGCAGTGGTCCATGCGCTGCAGTTCCAGGGCGTCGAAGATGGCTTCGAGAATCGCCAGGCCCGCCGGAAAGATCGCCCGCCGATCGGGCTTGATGCCTTCGAAGTCGATTTTCTCGGCATCCCCCAGCTTGAACAGCTTGCGCTTGAGCCAGGCCAGGCCTTCGGCGTTGACCTCGCCACTGCCCTGGCCGCCGGCCTTGAGGGCCAGACCGATGGCGCGGATGGTTCCGGAAGAGCCGATGGCTTCGTCCCAGGTCAGGCGATGCAGGGCATGCTCGATGCTCATGATCTCCAGCCGCGCGGCGGTGTAGGCCTGGGCGTAGCGGGCCGGGGTGATCTTGCCATCGCGGAAATAGCGCTGGGTGAAGCTGACACAGCCCATCTGCAGGCTTTCCCGCAGCAGGGGCTCGAAGCGCTGACCGATGATGAACTCGGTACTGCCGCCACCGATGTCGGCCACCAGGCGCTTGCCCGGGGTATCGGCGAGGGTGTGGGACACCCCGAGGTAGATCAGTCGGGCCTCTTCACGGCCGGAGATGACCTCCACCGGGTGGCCGAGGATCTCCTCGGCGCGGCGAATGAACTCGCCACGGTTGCGGGCTTCACGCAGGGCGTTGGTGCCGACGATGCGTACGGTGCCCGGCGGCATGCCGTTGATCAGTTGGGCGAAGCGCTTGAGGCAGTCGAGCCCGCGCTGCATGGATTCTTCGTTGAGCTGGCGTTCTTCGTTGATTCCGGCGGCCAGTTGAACCTTTTCACCGAGCCGCTCGAGAATGCGGATTTCACCGTTCCGGGCCTTGGCCACGACCATGTGAAAGCTGTTGGAGCCCAGATCGATCGCGGCGATCAGGGACAGATTCTTGGCTTGGGATTGGGGCATGGTTGGGGGTCTCGGTCGATAACCTCGCCATCCTGCCACGATCAACGGCTCGCGCCAACGCGCAGTGTCCAATGCGTTGATTCAACGCATAAAACCCTCGGCAGGCTGTGCTGTCGCTGTGCGCCGGCCAGCCGGCTCCTACGACACTGGAGCCTCAAGCCTGCTCGGTGCTGCCAATGAAGTTCGCCAGCTCGGCGGTCTGCGGATGAGCGAACAACTGCTTGGGATCTCCCACTTCATGCACCTTGCCCTGGTGCATGAACACCAGCTTGTCGCCCACTTCCCGGGCAAAGCGCATCTCATGGGTGACCATGATCAGGGTCATGCCGTCCCGGGCCAGCTGGCGCACCACGCTGAGCACTTCATTGACCAGTTCCGGGTCCAGGGCCGAGGTGATCTCATCGCACAACAGCACCTTGGGCGACATCGCCAGGGCTCGGGCAATGGCGACCCGTTGCTGCTGGCCGCCGGACAGTCGATCCGGAAACGCATCTAACTTCTCCGCCAGGCCAACCCTGGCCAGCATCTGCCGCGCCAGTTCGGCAGCCCGGGCCTTGGGCACCTTCTGCACCACTTGCGGGGCCAGCATCACGTTCTCGCCCACGGTCAGGTGAGGGAACAGGTTGAACTGCTGGAACACCATGCCGACCTTCTGTCGCAGGCTGCGCAGATCGGCGCGGGCGGCGTCCAGGTACTCGCCGTCGACCTCGATCACCCCGTCGTTGATCGACTCCAGGCCGTTGAGGGTGCGCAGCAGGGTGCTCTTGCCCGAGCCACTGCGACCGATGATTGCCACTACCTGGCCCTCCTCGATGCTCAGGTCGATGCCTTTGAGCACATGGTGCTCGCCGTAATATTTATGCAGGGCGGAGATTCTAAGCAGAGGCATGCAGTTTCCTTTCCAGGTAGCGCGCGCTGAGGGACAGGGGGTAGCAGAGCAGGAAGTAGCCGAGGGCCACCAGGCCGTAGACCATGAAGGGCTCGAAGGTGGCATTGGCCAACATGCCGCCGGTCTTGGTCAGCTCGGTGAAACCGATGATCGAGGTCACCGCGGTGCCTTTGACCACTTGCACCGAAAAACCCACGGTGGGTGCCACGGCGATACGCAGCGCTTGCGGCAGGATCACGTAGCGCAGCTGTTCATAGGGATTGAGCGCCAGGCTCGACGAGGCTTCCCACTGCCCGTGGGGGATCGACTCGACGCAACCGCGCCAGATCTCCGCCAGGTAGGCGCTGGTGAACAGGGTCAGGGCGATAGCGGCCGCCAGCCAGGGCGAGATATCCACACCCAGCAAGGCAATACCGAAGAACACCAGGAACAACTGCATCAACAGCGGTGTGCCCTGGAACAGTTCTATATAGGTGCGGGCGAAGGCGCGGGCAAAGGTCTTGTCGGAGATCCTCAGGGTCATGACCAGCAGGCCGATCAGGCCGCCGCCAACAAAGGCCACCAGGGACAGCAACAGGGTCCACTGCAGGCCGCTGAGCAGGTTGCGCAGGATGTCCCAGAAGGTGAAGTCGCTCATCGGCCGTTCCTCAGGATGTAGCGTTGGCCGAACCAGTTCAGTAGTTGGCGGATCAGCAGGGCCATGCACAGGTAGATCAGGGTGGTCAGGGCGTAGGTTTCAAAAGCGCGGAAGTTGCGCGACTGGATGAAGTTGGCGGCGAAGCTCAGCTCCTCGGTGGCGATCTGCGAGCACACCGCCGAGCCCAGCATGACGATGATGATCTGGCTGCACAGGGCCGGCCAGACCTTGCCCAGGGCCGGCAGCAGCACCACGTGCCGAAAGGCTTCGAAGCGGCTCATGGCCAGGGCTGCGGCGGCTTCCAGCTGGCCCTTGGGAATGGCCTGGATACCGGCGCGGATGATTTCTGTGGAGTAGGCGCCGAGGTTGATCACCATCGCCAGCACCGCCGCCTGCCACTCGGAGATCTGCAGGCCCAGGGATGGCAGGCCGAAGAAGATGAAAAACAACTGCACCAGGAACGGCGTGTTGCGGATCAGCTCGACGTAGACGCCGAAGATCGCCGCCAGGGGCTGGATCTTCCAGGCCCGCACCAGGGCCCCGGCTATCCCCAGGCTGACCCCCAGCAGGGTGCCTATGGCGGTCAACTCCAGGGTGAACAGGGCGCCGCGTAGCAGCAGGCCGGTATTTTCCAGCACCGGCAGGAAATCGAACTGATAAGCCATGCTCAAGCTCCGGGGCGCCGATCAGAGGTCAGCCGGCAGCGGCTCTTTGAGCCACAACTGGGAATTCTTCTCCAGGGCGCCGTCAGCCTTGGCGGCACTGAGGATCTGGTTGACCTTGTCCAGCAACTCCGGCTGGTTTTTGTTGACGCCGACGTAGACTGGGGAGTCCTTGAGCTTGATCTTCATCGCCGGGATGCGTTTCGGGTTGCGCTGGCTGATGGCGACCATCACCACGTTACCGCTGGCGATCAGGTCGACCTGGCCGGCGAGGTAGGCGGCGATGGTGGAGTTGTTGTCCTCGAAACGCTTGATGGTCGCGCCTTGTGGGGCCACGGCGCTCAGCTCGATGTCCTCGATGGCGCCTCGGGTGACGCTGATGGTCTTGCCCTTGAGGTCGTCAAGGCCGGCGATGGCCGCCTCGGGCGGGCCGAAGACTGCGAGGTAGAAGGGCGCGTAGGCTTTCGAGAAGTCGATGACCTTTTCCCGCTCCGGGTTCTTGCCGAGGCTGGAGATCACCAGATCCACCTTGCCGGTGGTGAGGAACGGAATGCGGTTGGTGCTGTTGACTGGGGTCAGCTCCAGCTTGACCTTGAGCTGCTCGGCCAGCAGGCGCGCGGTGTCGATGTCCAGGCCACGGGGCTGCATGTCCGGGCCTACCGAGCCGAAGGGCGGGAAGTCCTGAGGCACGGCGACCTTGAGGGTGCCGCGGGCCACCACGTCGTCCAGGGCATTGGCCTGGGCTGGGGCCTGGGCCAGCAGCAGGCTGGCAAACAGGGCAGAGAGCAGGGCGCTACAGCGTTTGGTCATGGCGAATCTCCGCAAATCGTGGGAAGTGGTTTCTGTGTGGCGACAGAGCACAGGCCATGCCAACACGCGGAAAAGGCCCTGGAAATAGGGGTTTTACTGGCTTTGGTCGGTCTTACTGGTCTGAACAGTTGTGTGTTTTTTCGCACTCGGATCGGGCATGGGGTCGTACCCTCGAACCCCCTTGGGGCACGACTTGCCGGGCTCGGCGAATAGCTTTACAAGGGAGCTTTTCCTGCACCGGCCAGCCTCAAGCCCATGAATTCGATTACCCGTGCCGTACCCGAAGTGGCGCTGCAAGCCATTCGCCAGTTGATCAGCGAGCAGGGTTTCGGCCCCGGTGATGCGCTGCCTTCGCAGCGGGATCTGGCGCTGCAGTTGGGGGTTAGTCGGGCGTCGCTGCGTGAGGCGCTGTCATCCTTGAGCGCGCTGGGGGTAATCAGTGTGCAGCCGGGCAAGGGAGTGTTCGTCCAGGCTCCCGAGGCAGCGGCAGCCGGTGCCGGCTTGAGTTGGCCGTTCGCCGCTCAGGCTTCGCCTGTGGATATCTTTCAGTTGCGCTATGCCCTGGAGGGGTTTGCCGCGGGGTTGGCGGCGGTGACCCTGACCGCCGATGAGCTGGATGCCCTGGAAGACAATGTCGAGGCCATGCGTCGCCAATTGCGGGTTGGGGATTTCGAGGCAGCGGCGCGGCTGGATTTCGAGTTCCACCAGAAGATCCTCCTGGCCAGTGGCAACCAGGCGATGTTGAGCATCCTCAGCACCAGCGCCGAGATCTTCCTGGAAAGTCAGAAACTACCGTTCATCCGACCCGAGCGGGCCATGGAGACTTGGCAGGAGCACCGCAAGATCCTCCGCGCACTGGCCCGGCACGCTTCGGGGGCGGCACAAAAGGCCATGCAGGAGCATGTGCGCAATGCCGCTCTGCGCACTGGAATCGCCTTTGTCACCCCCACATCTTCGTGAGCTGAGCTATACCCAAACTCATGGGGCACCATAGTTAGAGTTAATCATCTCCGGCTTCCTGAACGCGGGAAGGGCGGATATGATGGGCCACGTTTTTTTGCTTACAACCTGGAGAATTCCATGAGCAGCGATCTTATCAAACACGTCAGCGATGCCAGCTTCGAGGCCGACGTACTCAGAGCCGAAGGCGCTGTACTGGTCGACTACTGGGCTGAGTGGTGCGGCCCATGCAAAATGATCGCTCCGGTTCTGGACGAAATTGCTGAAACCTACAAAGGCAAACTGACCGTTGCCAAGCTGAACATCGACGAAAACTCGGAAACCCCGGCCAAGCATGGCGTGCGTGGTATCCCGACCCTGATGCTGTTCAAGAACGGCAACGTCGAAGCCACCAAGGTCGGCGCACTGTCCAAGTCGCAGTTGGCAGCGTTCCTCGACGCTAACATCTAAGCGTCGATTTTCAGTGCCCTGGAAAAGCCCCGCAAAACGCGGGGCTTTTTCGTAATTGAGGGCTAGACGCTCCGAAACTCAGGTGTTACATTCGGCCCCGCATTGGTTTCTCCAGTGCCCCCTGCAAGCCGTCGCCGACGCTCTCCTTTTCGAATAAGTACGCGATCCTGTCGCCTTCTCTGCGGCGCGGCCTCATTAAGCCAAAAGCTTAATTTCCCCCCTCTATAAATGATTACGTCATTCCTATATGAATCTGACTGAACTCAAGCAAAAGCCGATTACCGAACTGCTCGAATTGGCCGAACAGATGGGCATAGAAAATATGGCCCGTTCGCGCAAGCAGGACGTGATTTTCTCCCTGCTGAAAAAGCACGCGAAAAGCGGTGAGGAAATCTCCGGTGATGGCGTGCTGGAGATCCTCCAGGACGGCTTCGGCTTCCTCCGCTCCTCCGACGCCTCCTACCTGGCCGGCCCGGACGATATTTACGTCTCGCCAAGCCAGATCCGTCGCTTCAACTTGCGTACCGGTGACACCATCGTTGGCAAGATCCGCCCTCCGAAGGAAGGCGAGCGGTACTTCGCGCTGCTCAAGGTCGATACCATCAACTACGACCGTCCCGAGAACGCCAAGAACAAGATTCTGTTCGAGAACCTGACGCCGCTGTTCCCGACCGTGCGCATGAAGATGGAAGCCGGCAACGGTTCCACCGAAGACTTGACCGGTCGTGTCATCGACCTGTGCGCTCCGATCGGTAAAGGCCAGCGTGGTCTGATCGTTGCTCCGCCAAAGGCGGGCAAGACCATCATGCTGCAGAACATTGCTGCGAACATCACCCGCAACAACCCTGAAGTTCATCTGATCGTGTTGCTGATCGACGAGCGTCCGGAAGAAGTGACCGAGATGCAGCGCACTGTGCGCGGCGAAGTGGTTGCCTCCACCTTCGACGAGCCGCCAACCCGTCACGTGCAAGTGGCCGAGATGGTGATCGAGAAGGCCAAGCGTCTGGTCGAACACAAGAAGGATGTGGTGATCCTGCTGGACTCCATCACCCGTCTGGCCCGTGCCTACAACACCGTGATCCCGAGCTCCGGCAAGGTCCTGACTGGTGGTGTGGATGCCCACGCCCTGGAGAAACCGAAGCGTTTCTTCGGCGCCGCGCGGAACATCGAAGAAGGCGGCTCGCTGACCATCATCGCCACCGCGCTGGTTGAAACCGGCTCGAAGATGGACGAAGTGATCTACGAAGAGTTCAAGGGTACCGGCAACATGGAACTGCCCCTGGATCGCAAGATCGCTGAAAAGCGCGTCTTCCCGGCGATCAACATCAACCGCTCCGGCACCCGCCGTGAAGAGTTGCTGACGGCCGACGACGAGTTGCAGCGCATGTGGATCCTGCGCAAGCTTCTGCATCCTATGGATGAAGTCGCTGCCATCGAGTTCCTGGTCGACAAGCTGAAACAGACCAAGACCAACGATGAGTTCTTCCTGTCGATGAAACGCAAGTAAATCGATCAGGCCAGCAAGAGCCGGGGAAACCCGGCTTTTTGCTATCTGACATTCTCTATTCTGAACCTGTGGGTTCGGCGCTAAACTGCCTGCCCCGAATGCCACGGCGAAAACGAGGCTCACGCATGCAGTATCGCGACTTGCGCGACTTTATCAGCGGCCTGGAACAGCGCTCCGAACTCAAGCGCATCCAGGTTCCGGTGTCCCCAGTGCTGGAAATGACCGAGGTCTGCGATCGCACCTTGCGTGCCAAAGGCCCGGCCCTGTTGTTTGAAAACCCCACCGGTTATGACATCCCCGTGCTCGGAAACCTGTTCGGCACGCCCGAGCGCGTGGCCCTGGGCATGGGCGCCGAAGCCGTCAGCGAACTGCGCGAGATCGGCAAGCTGCTGGCCTTCCTCAAGGAGCCGGAGCCGCCCAAGGGCTTGAAGGATGCCTGGTCCAAGCTGCCGATCTTCCGCAAGATCATTTCCATGGCGCCCAAGGTGGTCAAGGATGCGGTCTGCCAGGAAGTGGTGATCGAAGGCGACGACGTCGACCTCGGCATGCTGCCGGTGCAGACCTGCTGGCCAGGCGACGTCGGTCCGCTGATCACTTGGGGCCTGACGGTGACCAAGGGGCCGAACAAGGACCGGCAAAACCTGGGCATCTATCGTCAGCAGGTAATCGGCCGCAACAAGGTGATCATGCGCTGGTTGAGCCATCGTGGCGGCGCCCTGGATTACCGCGAGTGGTGCGAGAAGCACCCGGGCCAGCCGTTCCCGGTGTCCGTGGCCCTGGGCGCGGACCCGGCAACTATCTTGGGCGCCGTGACCCCGGTGCCGGACAGCCTCTCCGAATACGCTTTCGCCGGCCTGCTGCGGGGCAACCGCACTGAGCTGGTGAAGTGCCGTGGCAACGACCTGCAAGTCCCGGCCACCGCCGAAATCATCCTTGAAGGGGTGATCCATCCCGGCGAGATGGCCGACGAAGGCCCGTACGGCGACCACACTGGCTACTACAACGAAGTCGACAGCTTCCCGGTGTTCACCGTGGAGCGCATCACCCATCGCATCAAGCCGATCTATCACAGCACCTACACCGGCCGGCCGCCGGATGAGCCAGCGATTCTCGGCGTGGCGCTGAACGAAGTCTTCGTGCCGATCCTGCAGAAGCAGTTCCCGGAAATCACCGACTTCTACCTGCCGCCAGAAGGCTGCTCGTACCGCATGGCGGTGGTGACCATGAAGAAGCAGTACCCGGGCCACGCCAAGCGGGTAATGCTGGGTGTCTGGTCGTTTTTGCGACAGTTCATGTACACCAAGTTCGTTATCGTCACCGACGACGATATCAATGCCCGGGACTGGAACGATGTGATCTGGGCCATCACCACGCGCATGGACCCCAAGCGCGATACGGTGATGATCGACAACACCCCGATCGACTACCTCGACTTCGCCTCGCCGGTGTCCGGCCTGGGCTCGAAGATGGGGCTCGATGCCACCCACAAGTGGCCCGGAGAAACCACCCGAGAGTGGGGCCGGGTCATCGTCAAGGATGAGGCGGTCACCCGCCGGATCGATGCCATCTGGAATCAGTTAGGAATAGATTGATGCGTGTAACCTTGCAGCCCTCCGGAGCGGTGCTTGAGACGCTGCCCGGCGAGCGGATTCTCGATGCGGCGCGGCGCCTGGGCTATGAATGCCCGCAGAGCTGCCGCAATGGCAACTGTCACGTGTGCGCGGCCCTGCTGGTGGAGGGCAGTGTGCAGCAAGCCGGCGATGTGCGTGATCATGGTGAGTTCTACACTTGCATTGCAGAGCCGCTGGAAGACTGCATTGTGCTGTGGGATGGCGTCCTTGCGCTGGGAGAGTTGCCGGTGCGCAGCTTGTCGTGTCAGCTCACTGAGTGCCTTGAGGTCGGCGGCGATGTCTGGCGGGTCAGGCTGCGGGCGCCGGCCGGCAAGCCACCCCGCTATCATGCGGGCCAGTACCTGATGCTGGAGCGGGATAACGGCGAGAAGTCGGCCTTCTCCCTGGCTTCAGCGCCCCATTGCGGACGTGATCTGGAGCTGCATGTGCTGGTGCGCGAAAACAGTGCGCAGAGCTTGATGGAGCAGTTGCAGCGCAACCGCATGGCTCGGGTCGAATTGCCTTTTGGCGACACTCACCTGGCCGAGTTGCCGCAGGGCCCGCTGGTGCTGATCGCTGCCGGTACCGGTATGGCGCAGATGCACAGCCTGATCGAGCACTGCCGGGCCAAAGGCTTCAAGTATCCGGTGCACCTGTATTGGGGCGTACGCCGGCCGGAAGATTTCTATCAGTTGGAACACTGGGATGAGTGGCAGCAACTGCCCAATCTCTATCTGCACAAGGTGGTCAGCGACCTGTGCGGTTGGGAGGGGCGCTGCGGCATGCTGCATGAGGCGGTTTGCGAGGACATCACCGACCTGTCGCCGGTGCATGTCTACGCCAGCGGCTCGCCAGCCATGATCTACGCCACCCTGGACGCTCTGGTGAATGCCGGGATGGATGCCCATCAGATGCGTGCGGACGTATTCGCCTACGCCCCGCGGCCCTGACTGCATCGGGTCCGTGCCCTTCGTTATAACTCTGTATATAGCCCATCGGTATTTATCTAATTAAATAAATGCCGGTAGGTTATATATAAGCCTTCAACTTGAGTGCTGCTCTAGTGGCACTTAACTTGCCTTGAAACTTATGTGTCTTGTAGTTACTGCCAAGCGTTCTATTAAGTAACTTCTTTTACGCGGGGAGCCGAACGCTATTCGCCATGACAGCCCTTGAATCCAGTTATCTGAATCTGGCTTACCCTCCGCGGCTCGATCTGGGGCCGCAGCTGACCCACGAACAACTTCTCAGCTCCATGCAGTCCACCATGGCCCGGCACAAGGGCGGCCCGGTCTGGCTGTTCGCCTACGGTTCATTGATCTGGCGCCCGGAGTGTTCGGCGGTCGAGCGCATGCGTGGCCGGGTGCATGGTTATCATCGCGGTCTGTACCTGTGGTCCCACGAGCATCGCGGCACGCCTGAACTGCCGGGGCTGGTGTTTGGCCTGGATCGTGGCGGTTCCTGCAGCGGCTTCGCCTACCGGCTGCCGGAGGAGCATCTGGATGCCTCGTTGTATGCCCTGTGGCAGCGTGAAATGCCTTATCCCTCTTACCGTCCGCACTGGCTCAACTGCCGTCTCGAGGATGGCAGTCAGGTCCAGGCCTTGGGTTTTGTGCTGGAGCGGCACCTGCCCAGCTATGCCGGCAATCTGCCGGATCATGTACTGAGCCAGGTGTTCGAAAGCGCTTGCGGGCGTTATGGCACCACCCGCGATTATGTTGAACAGACCATTCAAGCCCTGCGCAGCCACGCCATGCCGGATCGCAACCTGGAGGCACGGCTCAAGCGCTGCAAGGGTGTTGTGGCCTATTGACGGAAGCTGGCCTCAGCGGACCTGCACCACGACTTTGCCCACCGCTTTGCGCTGACCCAGATCATCGATGGCCCGGGCGGCTGCCGTCAGAGGATAAACCTGGGACACCAGCGGCTTGAGCTTGCCCGCGGCGAACCATTCGAACAACTGCTGGAAATTGGCCGCGTTGTCCTGAGGCTGGCGCTGAGCGAAGGAACCCCAGAACACCCCCACCACCGCCGCGCCCTTGAGCAGCGCCAAGTTCACCGGCAATTCGGGAATGCGTCCGCTGGCAAAGCCCACCACCAGCAAGCGGCCATTCCAGGCAATGGAGCGGATGGCCTGGTCGAACAGATCACCGCCCACCGGATCGTAGATCACGTCGGCGCCGTTGCCATCGGTCAGGCGCTTGATCTCGTCCTTCAGGTTGCTTTCGCTGTAGTTGATCAGCTCATCGGCACCGGCGGCCTTGGCCACGGCGAGCTTTTCTGCGCTGCTGGCGGCGGCGATCACCCGGGCGCCCATGGCCTTGCCGATTTCCACCGCCGCCAGCCCGACCCCGCCCGAGGCACCGAGCACCAGCAGGGTCTCACCGGGCTGCAGGTTGCCCCGTTGCCTGAGGGCGTGCATCGAGGTGCCGTAGGTCATGCTGAAGGCGGCAGCGGTGTTGAAGTCCATGGCGGCGGGAATCGGCAATACGTTGTAGCCCGGCACCGCCACCTGTTCGGCAAAACTGCCCCAGCCGGTCAGGGCCATGACCCGATCGCCGACCTTGAGATGGCTGACTTTCTCGCCCACTGCGCTGATGACACCGGCCGCTTCGCCGCCCGGGGAGAAGGGGAAGGGTGGCTTGAACTGGTATTTGCCCTCGATGATCAGGGTGTCCGGAAAATTCACCCCTGCGGCATGCACGTCCAGCAGGACCTCGTTCTTCTTCGGCACGGGACTTGCGACCTCTTCCAGCACCAGCGTTTCGGCGGGGCCGAAGGCTTTGCACAGCACGGCTTTCATCAGGGCTATTCCTTTGGGAGTGGTGGCCGATAAGTGTAGGAGTGTGAATCAGGCGGTCAACGAGCATGCCCGGCCCTGATGGGCAGCCATAAGCTTGTGCTTGGGCTCAGGCGGGCGGGCCTTTATGCTAGGCCGCAAACCGGATTAAGGAGCGAATTGTGAAAGCGTGGATCATGTTGCTGCTGGCCCTCTCCCTGCCGATGGCAGCCGGGGCTGAAGAGGCTAAAGAAGGCGAAGCACCGAAAGTCAGTTACATCAGCCTGAGCCCGCCCTTTGTCGGTAACTACGGCCTGGATGGCGGCCCCAAGCTCAAGGTCTACAAGGCTGACGTGGCCCTGCGGGTGACCGGCGACGCTTCGGCCCAGGCGGTCAAGGCCAATGAGCCGCTGATCCGCAACCAGTTGGTGGCGCTGTTTGCCCAGCAGACCGTCGACACCATGAACAACGTCGAGGCCAAGGAAAAGCTGCGCCAGGAAGCCCTCAAGCAGGTGCAGCAAGTCATGAATGACGAAACCGGCAAGCCGGTGGTGGAAGACCTGTTGTTCAACAACCTGATCATCCAGTAACGCTCAGCTGTTGGAGCTGGCTGGCCAGCGAAGGCGCCCGAGAGGGCGACGTGGGGCTTGAGGGCCCTTTCGCCGGCCAGTCGGCTCCTACAGCGTGTGGCTCATGAGGCGAGGCTTTTGCGAAAGCGCGCCAGGGCAATGGCGAAGAACAGCAGACCGATCGTCGCCAGGGCCAGCAGGTCGGGCCAGACCACACTGACGCCCGCATCACGAAACAGGATCGCTGCGCTGAGGCTGACGAAGTGCGTTGATGGCGAGCCCTGCATCACCCATTGCAGCCATTGCGGCATGCTGTCCAGCGGTGTGCTGCCACCGGACAGTAGCAGCATCGGAATGATCACCGGGATCGCCAGCAGGCCGAACTGCGGGGTGGAGCGGGCCAGGGTGGCAAGGAAGATCCCCAGTGCGGTGCTGGCGAACAGATACAACGCGGTGACCATCAGGAACAGCCCCATCGAGCCCGCCAGCGGCACGCCCAGCACGCCTTTGACTATCACCTCCAGCGATATCCAGGTGCACAGCACCACCACCAGCATATTGCTCCAGATTTTCGCCAGCATGATCTCCAGGGCCGTCAGCGGCAGTACCAGCAAGTGGTCGAGGGTACCGTGCTCGCGCTCGCGCAGCAGCGCGGTTCCGGTGAGCACGATGGCCAGGATGGTGATGTTGTTGACGATCTGGATCACCGCCAGAAACCAGCCTCCCTCCAGGTTGGTATTGAACAGCGCGCGGGTGGTCAGCAGGGCCGGGGTCTTGCTCGCGGCATCCGCCTGGTTGGCATAGTTGAGCAACTCGCGCTGGAAGATTCGACCAATGTAGCCGGCGCCCATGAACGCCTGGCTCATGGCGGTGGCGTCGACGTTGACCTGCACCGCCGGCTGACGGCCGGCCAGCAGGTCGCTCTGGAAGTTGGCAGGGATGTTGATCACGAAGGTGTACTGGCCGCTGTCCATCACCTTGTCCAGTTGGTCGTAGGGCAGGGCGACCGGGTTCTGGAACTCCGGCGGTTGCAGGGCCTCTGCCAATTGTCGTGACAGTGCGCTGTGGTCTTCATCCACCAGGGCCACGCTGGCGTTGTGTACGCCAATGACCGAGCCGGCTGCCGGCAGGTAGATGGCCACGGTGAAGGCGTAGAACAGGAACAACAGCAAGACACTGTCGTGACGCAGGCTGGTGAGCTCCTTCAGACCCAGGCGCAGGATATGGGCGAGCCTGTTCATCAGACCTCCTGCTTTTTCAACATGACCAGGCTAAGCCCGGTGAAACCGAGGAAGAACCCGATCAGTGCCAGGCACTGAGGCCACAGCTCCCGCAGGTCCAGGGCCTTGGTGAAGGTGCCGACGGCGATGTCGAGGAAGTGCCCGGCGGGGAACAATTGCCCCATGATCGCCGCCGAGCCTTCCAGGGACGAGCGCGGCACGATCAACCCGGAGAACTGGATGGTCGGCAGGCTGGTGATGATCATGGTGCCGAGGATCGCCGCGATCTGGGTGCGGGTGAAGGCCGAGATCAGCAGGCCCATGCTGGTGGTGGCCAGCACGTAGAGGACGCCGCCCAGGGCCAGGGTCAGTCCGCTGCCCTTGAAGGGCACGCCGAACAGCCAGCGGTTCATGGCCACCAGCAATCCCAGGTTGATCAGGCTCACGGCCAGGTAGGGCGCCTGCTTGCCCAGGAGGAACTCCAGGCGGGTCAGGGGCGTGGCATAGAAGTTGGTGATAGAGCCCAGTTCCTTCTCGCGAACGATGCCCAGGGCGGTGAGCATGGCCGGAATGAACGCCAGGATCAGCGCCATGACCCCGGGCCCGATGGCGTTGACGCTGACCACGTCCTGGTTGTAGCGAAAGCGTGTTTCCAGCTTGGCGGCGGATCTTGTGTTCAGTGCCGGGCTGCTGTGTTCGGCCAGGAGTTCGAGGTTGGCCTGGTGTACCGCCTCGACATAGTTGCGGCTGGTTTCCGCGCGAAACGGCATGCCGCCGTCCAGCCAGGCGGCCACCGTCGGTTGGCGCCCGGCATACAGGTCGCGGCCGAAGCCGGGCGGGATTTCCAGGGCCAGCTTGATCTCCGAGCGCTGCAGGCGCCGATGCAGTTCGGCGGAGCTGCGGATGGTGGGTTTTTCCTCGAAGTAGCGTGAGCTGCGAAAAGCCTCCAGATAGGCGCGGCTTTGCGGCGTCTGATCCTGGTCGTAGACGGCGAAGGCGAGCTTTTCCACATCCAGGGAAATGCCGTAGCCAAAGATCACCATCATGAAGATCGCCCCCAGCAGGGCAAAGCCCAAGCGCACCTTGTCCCGCAATAGCTCCTTGCCTTCCCGGGTGGCCACCGCCAGCAGCCGGGCCAGGCTCAGGCCCGAGCGCGGAGGCGCGATGGCGTGGCTGGCGGCAGCCGCCGGAGGAGGTGGCGCTGCATCCGCGGCTCCTTGGGCTTCTTCCAGGCAGCGGACGAAGGCGGCTTCCAGGGTGTCGCCGGAAAACTGCTGTTGCAGCGCCGCTGGTGTGTCACAGGCCAGTACCTTGCCGGCGTGCATCAACGAAATGCGGTCGCAGCGCTGGGCTTCGTTCATGAAATGAGTGGACAGGAAGATGGTCACGCCCTGTTCCCGGGACAGTTCGATCAGCAGTCGCCAGAAGTCGTCACGGGCTGCCGGATCCACCCCTGACGTGGGTTCGTCGAGGATCAGCACTTCCGGGCGGTGCAGCACCGCCACGGCCAGGGACAGGCGCTGGCGCAGACCCAGGGGCAGGGCGCCGGATTGCTGCTCGGCGATTGCGCCCAGGTCGAAGCGCTGGATCAGCTCCTCGATGCGTGGGCCGCTCTCGGCTTTCGGCAGGTCGAACAGGCGGGCATGCAGCTCCAGGTTCTGGCGCACGCTGAGTTCGCCATAGAGAGAAAAACTCTGGGACATGAAGCCGACCCGCTTGCGGGTGGCCAGGTCCTTGGCGTCCACCGGATTGCCCAGCAGCTTGGCGCTGCCTTCAGTGGCGGGCATCAGCCCGGTGAGGACTTTCATGGTGGTGGTCTTGCCGCAGCCGTTGGAGCCGAGGAAGCCGAAGATCTCCCCGCGACCGATGGCGAAGCTGACTTTGTTGACGGCGGTGAAGTCGCCGAAGCGCAGGGTCAGCTCGTGGGCCTCGATGGCGATGTCCTGATTACTGCCAGAACGTGGCGGGATCACCAGTGGCTGATTGTCATGGCCGCTGTCGCCCTGGTAGTGAGTGAAGGCATCGTCCAGCTTGCCGCTGCCCGTTACCTGCGCCAGCTCCCGGCTCAGGCCCTGGGCGATCAACTTGCCCTGGTCGAGCATCAGGCAATGCTCGAACTGTTCGGCTTCTTCCATGTAGGCGGTGGCCACCAACAGGGTCAGTTGTGGTCGTTGCTGGCGTACATCCTCCACCAGTTCCCAGAAGCGTCGGCGGGAAAGCGGGTCGACCCCGGTGGTGGGTTCGTCGAGGATCAACAGATCCGGTTCGTGGATCAGCGCGCAGCACAGGCCGAGTTTCTGCTTCATCCCACCGGACAGCTTGCCCGCCGGGCGTTCGGCAAAGCGCAGCAGGTCGGTGGCCAGCAACAGGCTGTGCATGCGCTGGTCGCATTCGTCACGTGGCAGGCCGAACAGGGTGGCGAAGAAGCGGATGTTCTCGCTAATGGACAGGTCGGGATACAGGTTGCCCCCCAGCCCCTGGGGCATGAAGGCGATGCGCGGGTATAGGCTTCTGCGGTGGCGGCGCTGGGAGATGGCTCCGCCGAGTACCTCGAGCTCGCCTTGCTGAAGCTTCTTGACCCCGGCAATCAGCCCGAGAAGGCTCGACTTGCCGGCACCGTCAGGACCGATCAGGCCGCAGCGTGTGCCTGCCGGCAGGCTGAAACTGATGTCGATCAGAGCCTGCTGGGCACCGTAGCGATGGCTGATGCCGGTGGCGTGCAGCGCCAGGGCATTCATTGCAGGTTAGCCGGCCAGTCCACGGTGGCTGTGCGCACATAACCGGCACCGGGCATCCCCGGTTTGGCCTGGGGCACGGCGGCGGGTTGAGTCAGGCGCACCTTGACCCGGAATACCAGTTTCTGGCGTTCGTCACGGGTTTCCACTTCTTTGGGGGTGAATTGCGACTTGGCCGCGACGAAGCTGATCTTCGCTGGCAGTGGCTGGTTGGGCAGGGCGTCGAGAACAATCCGCGATTCATCGCCCACCGTCAGGCGCCCGGTGACCGAGGCTGGCAAGTAGAGGTTCATGTATTGGTCGTTGGGGTCGATCAACAGCAGTACTCGGCCGCCGGCACCCAGGACTTCGCCAGGCTCGGCCAGACGCAGTTGGATGATGCCGTCGATGGGGGCTCGCAGGCTGCTGTCGTCGATCTCGCTAGTGAGCTGCGCAACCTGGGCCAGGGCGGCGCCGATAGCGGCCTTGACCGCCGCAACCTGGGCCTGGGCCGCCAGCACGGCGGCATTGCCGGTGTTCAGCCGTGCCTGTTGCTGATCGATGATCTGCTGGCTGGCGAAGCCGCGCCTGAACAGTTCCTGGGAGCGCTTGAGTTCCTGATTGGCCAGGAGCAATTCGCTCTGGCGCAGTTGCACGTTGGCTTCTGCGGCGGAGAGGTTTTCCCGGGCGCGCAGCACTTCGGCTTCGGCCTGGCTGCGCTGGGCTTCCAGGGTGCGGGTATCCATCCGGGCCAGCAGTTGGCCCTGGAGCACTTTGTCGCCTTCATTGACCCGCACTTCCGCCAGGCGTCCGGGAATCTTGCTGGCGATCTGCACCTCAGTGGCTTCGAGACGGCCATTGCCCATGCTCAGCCCTTCCGGCAGACGATCCTGGAGGGATTTCCAGTAACCGAAGCCACCAGCGGCGAGCAACAGAATCAAGAGGGAGACAGCGAAAAGGCGGGAAGAACGGTGGTTCGTCGACATGTGTTCTGCGTCCTGCGGCTATAGCGTCCTAGTCTGACGTATCAAGGCTTTTACCCGCTTGATGCTCGTCAAATGAAAGGGCCAAGCCTAAACCTATTGTTCGCAGGCTGCATGGCGATCGGGGCAAAAAACTGGTGCCAGTGCCGTTGCGCTTGCCAGGCCACGGCACACCGGGGCGGGTTGCTCAACGTAGAGAGAGCACAGCCGCCCATTGCTCTGCGGTCACTGGCATGACTGACAGGCGACTGCCTTTTTGCACCAGGGGCATTTCAGCGAGGGCAGTCTGCTGCTTGAGATAGTCCAGGCGCAGGACCTTGCTGAAGGTTTCCACGTGGGCTACGTCGATTGCGCTCCAGGCATTTTTCTCGGCGCTGGACTTGGGGTCGAAGTAGACGCTGTCCGGTTCCAGGGCGGTGGGGTCCGGGTAGGCCGCCTTGATGATTTGGCCGATGCCGGCGATGCCAGGCTCCGGACAACTGGAGTGGTAGAAGAAGAACTCATCGCCGACGGCCATGGCGCGCAGGAAGTTGCGTGCCTGGTAGTTGCGCACACCGTCCCAACGGGCCTTTCCAAGCTTGTGCAGGTCCTGAATCGAGAGTTCGTCTGGCTCGGATTTCATCAGCCAATAGGCCATGTTTCTTACCCTCCAAAGGGTGGTTGGGCAGGTTGTCGGAGGATTTTATGACAAACCGACAGTCGGTTGACGCCAGCATTTGCGTGTCGGTTCACGTTATCGCAGAATGCCGGGATTTTAAGCTTGACGCTGCTGCACGGCCTGTTATGGAAACCGTTGCTGTCATCGTGTGTGACTTGCCCGAGGGGGGGCAATCGATGAAACGCCAACCGGATTTACTATGGATTTTGGTTATTTTGTTCGGTTTGGGCGTTGTGACCACCGGTTATGCGCAGAGCTTATGGGCCAACAAGACCGATGCCCCGATCGAGATTGCCCAACAGCCGCAACCCTTCAAGCGTTGAATCCGTCCCGGCGTCGCTGAGCCAGCGCGACGTCTATCGGGCGCAGTACCATCCCTGATCAGTCACGGTGCCCTGTAGCGGCACATCCCAGCTGGCCTGATCCAGTCTCGCGACCTTCTGACATTCATGGGCCAGCCCCAGCAGCTTCGGCTTGCGCCAGCTCTTGCGCCGCGCCAGGTAAGCCAGGCTGCGGTCGTAGAAGCCGCCGCCCATTCCCAGGCGTCCACCGTCTTCGTCGAATCCCACCAAGGGCAGGAGCACCAGATCCAGCGCCCAGACCTTGCGTTGGCGTGCGACGTTGATCCTGGGTTCGAGGATGCGAAAGCGGTTGGGGCGCAGTTTTTCTCCGGGACGCACGCGCTGGAAGACCATCTTGGTCCGTGGCCAGGCACTGAGCACAGGCAGGTACGTGGCCTTGCCCCGGCGTTGCGCGGCACGTAGCAGCAGGCGCGGATCGATCTCTCCGTCAGTGGGCAGGTACAGGGACAGGTGTCGGGCTCGGCGAAACACTGGATTGTGCGCCAGCTGGCGGTACAGTCCGCTGGCGGCCTGGCGTTGCTGGGCAGGTGTCAGGGAGCGACGGGCTTTACGCAGCATGCGTCGAAGTTGCGGGCGGGAAAGCGGCGCAGGTTCGGTCATGGAGGAGGCTATGGAAAGTCGGACATGGCAGAACAGCCTACCCGGAAAAACCAATGCCAGCATGGATAACTGGCATTGGCTGAGAATTCAGGCTCCCCAGGCGAACCGCTGTCGACTTAGCCCTTGAACCCGAAAGTTCAAGGCGGAAGATGCAGCAGGCTTTAAGGCTTTCCGTCTAGCGGACATGCACACCAGCCCAACGTGCAACTTCCAGGGTAGTGCGAATCGGCTCAGGGACATCGCCAACTGGCAAGCACCCCAGGGAGTGGCGGGAGTATACCGCAACCGCTGTCAGGAATCAGCCTTGCTTGCGTCCGAATCGGTGGCCAGGACCAGGTCGACGCGTTCCAGAAGATCGCGCACTTGTTCGCGAGTGGTGGCGCTGGCCTGCACATCCGGACGCTCCTGGCGGTGCAGCAGATCGTGGGTGATGTTCAGCGCGGCCATGACCGCGATGCGATCGGCACCGATGACTTTGCCGCTGCTACGGATCTCGCGCATCTTGCCGTCCAGGTAACGGGCTGCGCTCACCAGATTGCTGCGCTCTTCCTGGGGGCAGATGATCGAATACTCTTTGTCGAGGATCTGCACGGTAACGCTATTGCTTGAACTCATGAGTCTTGCTCCAGGGCCTTGAGGCGCGAAATCATCGATTCGACCTTACGCCGGGCGATTTCGTTTTTTTCAATGAGGTGCGCGCGTTCCTCGCGCCAGGTCTTTTCCTGAGCTAATAAGAGTGCGTTTTGACTCTTTAGTTGCTCGACCCGGGTAATAAGCAGTTCGAGTCTGGTCATCAGTGCGTGCAGGTCGGTGTCTTCCATTGTGTCCCACTGAAGTTGGTCTGATGAGTGGCAACTGGCTGAGCAGCGCCTGGACGGCCCGATCAGTCCTGGCGCATCGGGTGCCGTCGGTCGGCAATCTGTCCGTCGCCCCAGGCCCCGCGGACCGCTGTAACGGGGCGCAAGGCGCAACGCGGCGCTGGCAATGAATGATGACACGCCCTACGATACAAGGCCTTCATTCTAGACATTGCGCCGCTTGGCGCCTAGCTGCCCATGCCCATTCAGAATTCCCCGTACAACGCCTTCGCCACCCTGCTCAGCAGCAGCGGTCATCCTGTTTCTCCTGCCGAATTGCACGGCCTGTTGCTGGGCCGTAGCTGCGCTGGCGCCGGCTTCGAGGTCGACGGCTGGCTGGTGGACGCTTCCGAGTTGCTCGAAGGCGAGCCACAAGAAAATGTGCGCAACGCCCTGATCGGCCTGCAGGAAATGGTCAAGGGCGAGCTCACCAGCGACGACATGACCGTGGTCCTGCTGCTGCCCAGCGACGACGCGCCATTGACCGAACGTGCCGCGGCCCTGGGCCAATGGTGCCAGGGTTTCCTCGCCGGTTTCGGCCTCAACTCCCGTGACAGCAGCGCCCTGAGCGTCGAGGCCACGGAAGTGTTGCAGGACCTTGCAGCCATCGCTCAGGTACAGGATGCGCTGGAAGAGTCCGACGACGGTGAAAGCGACTACATGGAAGTGATGGAGTACCTGCGGGTCGCGCCATTGCTGCTGTTCACCGAAACCAACAAGACCGTTGCACCGGCTGCCAAGCCTTCTCTGCACTGACTGACAGGGAACTGCATCTGCCCATGATTCATATCCCTAGAGCGGAATACAGCCGTCGCCGCAAGGCGCTCATGGCGCAGATGGAGCCCAACAGCATCGCGATCCTGCCGGCGGCGGCCGTGGCCATTCGCAACCGCGATGTGGAGCACGTCTACCGCCAGGACAGCGATTTCCAATACCTCAGCGGTTTTCCCGAGCCCCAGGCCGTGATCGTGCTGATGCCCGGTCGCGAGCATGGCGAGTACGTGCTGTTCTGCCGTGAGCGCAATGCCGAGCGGGAGCTGTGGGATGGCCTGCGGGCTGGCCAGGAAGGCGCGATCCGTGACTACGGTGCGGACGATGCCTTTCCCATCACTGATATCGACGACATTCTCCCGGGGCTGATCGAAGGTCGTGACCGGGTCTATTCGGCCATGGGCAGCAACCCCGAGTTCGATCGCCACCTGATGGACTGGATCAACGTGATCCGCTCTAAAGCGCACCTCGGCGCCCAGCCGCCGAACGAATTCGTTGCCCTGGATCATTTGCTGCACGACATGCGCCTGTATAAATCGGCGGCGGAAGTGAAGGTGATGCGCGAAGCCGCACGGATTTCCGCCCAGGCCCATATCCGGGCCATGCAGGCCAGTCGCCCCGGATTGCACGAGTTCAGTCTGGAAGCCGAGCTGGACTACGAGTTCCGCAAGGGCGGGGCGAAGATGCCGGCTTATGGTTCCATCGTCGCGGCCGGGCGCAACAGCTGCATCCTGCACTACCAACAGAATGACGCCCTGCTCAAGGACTGTGATCTGGTGTTGATCGACGCCGGTTGTGAAATCGACTGCTATGCCAGTGATATCACCCGGACCTGGCCGGTCAACGGTAAGTTCTCGCCCGAGCAGAAGGCGATCTACGAACTGGTGCTGGCGGCCCAGGAAGCGGCGTTTGCCGAGATCGCCCCGAACAAGCACTGGAACCAGGCCCATGAGGCAACGGTCCGGGTGATCACCGCCGGTCTGGTGAAGTTGGGTCTGTTGGAAGGCGCAGTCGACGAGCTGATTGCCAGTGAGGCTTACAAGACGTTTTACATGCACCGCGCCGGGCACTGGCTGGGCATGGATGTACACGATGTCGGCGAATACAAGGTCGGCGGCGAGTGGCGGGTGTTGGAGGTCGGCATGGCGCTGACCGTGGAGCCGGGCATCTACATCTCCCCGGACAACCAGCAAGTGGCGAAGAAGTGGCGCGGCATTGGCGTGCGCATCGAGGACGACGTGGTAGTGACCAAGCAGGGCTGTGAAATTCTGACAAGCGGCGTGCCGAAAAGCGTCGCCGAGATCGAGGCGCTGATGGCAGCAGCCCGAGTTCAGGCCTCATGAGCCGGGTCAATCTGGCCATCATCGGTGGCGGCCTGGTCGGCGCAAGCCTGGCCCTGGCCCTGCAGGCCGGAGCCAAGGCCCGCGGCTGGAAGATCGTGCTGATCGAACCCTTCGCCCCCGGCGACAGCTTCCAGCCCAGCTACGATGCGCGTTCTTCGGCACTGTCCTTTGGTGCCCGACAGATCTACCAGCGCCTGGGCTTGTGGCAAGCGATCTCCCGGCGCGCCGAGCCGATCAAGCAGATTCATGTGTCCGACCGTGGGCGGTTTTCCACTGCGCGCCTGTCGGCCATGGAAGAAGGGGTTCCGGCCCTGGGTTATGTGGTGGAAAACGCCTGGCTCGGTCAATGCCTGTGGCAAGGACTGGACAAGGACGTGATCAGCTGGCGCTGTCCGGCGGAGGTCACTCGCCTGGAGCCTCTGGAAGGCGGCTATCGCCTGACCCTGAATGACGAAACCACATTGGAATGCGACCTCGCGGTGCTCGCCGACGGTGGCCGCTCCGGCCTGCGCGAACAATTGGGTATCGGGGTCAAGAATCGCCCCTATAACCAGAGCGCGCTGATTGCCAACATCACCCCCAGCGAAGCCCACAACGGCATGGCCTTCGAGCGCTTCACCGATGACGGGCCGATGGCGTTGCTGCCATTGCCGGAAAATCGCTGCGCGCTGATCTGGACCCGCCAGGGCATGGACGCTCAGCGTCTGGCCGACCTGGATGACCGGAGTTTCCTCAGTGAGTTGCAGGGCGTGTTCGGTTACCGCCTGGGTACCTTGAAACAAGTGGGGGCGCGGCATTTGTATCCGCTGTCCCTGGTAGAAGCCGAAGAACAGGTGCGCTCCCATCTGGTGGTGCTGGGCAATGCCGCCCACAGCCTGCATCCGATTGCCGGACAGGGCTTCAACCTGTCGCTGCGTGATGCCCAGGCCCTGGCGGATGCCTTGCTGGCCAGCGAGCAGCTGCCGGGCGATTTTGCCGTGCTGCAGGCTTATCGCGAGCGCCAGCGCCTGGACCAGAGCCTGACCGTGGGTTTCTCCGATCAGGTCACGCGGCTGTTCGGCAGCAAGCTGCCGCTGCTGTCGGTGGGGCGCAATCTTGGCTTGCTCGGACTGGACCTGCTGCCCCCGGCCAAGCGCTGGTTCGCGCGCCAGGCCATGGGCCTGGGCACTCGTCCGGATGCGTGAGTGGCTGACTCGACGCGTCGGCAAGGCACGCTTGCTGCGCTGGGTGATGAACCTGTATCCGCCCTATATGGGGGCAGGTGTGCGGATTCGCCAGATCAGCGCGGATTTCCGCGAAGTCCAGGTCTCCATGGGGCTGGGCTGGTACAACCGCAACTATGTCGGCACCCAGTTCGGTGGCAGCCTGTATTCGATGGTGGACCCGTTTTTCATGCTGATGCTGATGGAGAACCTGGGACGCGACTACATCGTCTGGGACAAGGCCGCGGCCATCGACTTCATCGCCCCGGGCAAGGGGCCGGTGTTTGCTCGGTTCAGCATTGACCAGGCGCTGCTCGACGAAGTGCGCCAGCAGACCGCAACGGGCGAGAAGTACCTGCCGCAGTTGCAGGTAGAGATTCATGACGGCTCCGGCACCCTGGTGGCGCGGGTCGATAAAACCCTTTATGTGCGGCTCAAGCCGCAAGCGAGACAGGCCTAAAGCATGGAAATGCGCGCAGATGTGCTGATTGTCGGAGCCGGAATGGTCGGCAGTGCCTTGGCGTTGGCGTTGCAGGGCAGCGGCCTGGAAGTGCTGCTGCTCGATGGCGGCTCCCTGAGTGTCAAACCCTTCGACGCCGAGTCGCCATTCGAACCCCGGGTCAGTGCCTTGTCGGCCGCCAGCCAGCGGATTCTGCAGCGCCTTGGCGCCTGGGACGGTATTGCCGCACGGCGCAGCAGCCCCTACTGCGACATGCAGGTCTGGGATGGCAGCGGCACCGGGCAGATTCACTTCTCGGCCTCCAGCGTGCATGCCGAGGTGTTGGGGCATATCGTCGAGAACCGCGTGGTTCAGGATGCCCTGCTTGAGCGTTTGCACGAGTGCGACATCGGTTTGTTGGCCAATGCCCGCCTTGAGCAGATGCGCCGCTCCGGCGATGACTGGTTGCTGACCCTGGCGGACGGCCGGGTCCTGCGGGCGCCTTTGGTCATCGCCGCCGATGGCGCCAACTCGGCCGTGCGTCGCCTGGCCGGCTGCGCCACCCGGGAATGGGATTACCTGCATCACGCCATCGTCACCAGTGTGCGCAGCAGCCAGCCCCATCAATTGACCGCCTGGCAGCGATTCACCGACACCGGCCCGTTGGCGTTTCTGCCACTGGTACGGGACGGGCAGCACGACTGGTGCTCCATCGTCTGGTCCACCACGCCCACCGAGGCCGAGCGCTTGATGGCCCTGGATGACGCCGCGTTTTGTGCTGAGCTGGAGCGTGCCTTCGAAGGTCGCCTGGGCACAGTGCTCAGCGCCGACCCTCGGCTTTGCGTGCCGCTCCGCCAGCGCCACGCCAAGCGCTACGTGGCCGAAGGCCTGGCCCTGATCGGCGACGCCGCCCATACCATTCATCCGCTGGCGGGACAGGGGGTCAACCTGGGTTTCCTCGATGCCGCGGTGCTGGCCGAAGTGCTGCTGCAAGCGGCCAGCCGTGGCGAGCGCTTGGCCGAGGTCAAGGTGCTGAGCCGTTTCGAGCGTCGGCGCATGCCCCACAACCTGGCGCTGATGGCGGCCATGGAAGGCTTCGAGCGGCTGTTCCAGGCCGATCCGTTGCCGCTGCGCTGGCTGCGCAACACTGGCCTGAAGATGGTCGATCAGATGCCCGAGGCCAAGGCGCTGTTCGTGCGTCAGGCACTGGGCCTGAGCGGCGATCTACCGGAGCTGGCCCAAGCGTAGGCGCCGGCTGGCCGGCGAAGCTTCCTGGCGGACGACCCTACGCAACATCTGGTAACGCCTCGACGCCAGGTTCGGTTGAGAAGGCAAATGGGAGTCCTTATCATTTCGCCTCATTTTATAATCGAGAGACTGCTCCCATGTTGGCACCGAAGCGTCTACTGACCGCCCTGGCACTCACTTTCATCGGCACCGCCGCCCATGCTGCCGATGAAGTCGTGGTCTACTCCTCGCGTATCGATGAGCTGATCAAGCCGGTGTTCGATGCCTACACCCAGAAGACCGGGGTGAAGATCAAGTTCATCACCGACAAGGAAGCGCCGCTGATGCAGCGGATCAAGGCCGAGGGCGAAAACGCCACCGCCGACCTGCTGCTCACCGTAGACGCCGGCAACCTCTGGCAGGCCGAGCAGATGGGCATCCTGCAACCGTTCACCTCCAAGGTCATCGACAGCAACATCCCTCTGCAATACCGCTCTTCCAACCACGCCTGGACCGGCCTGAGCCTGCGGGCGCGGACCCTGGCCTACTCCACCGAGCGGGTCAAACCTTCCGAACTGACCACCTATGAAGCCCTGGCCGACAAGCAGTGGGAAGGCCGTCTGTGCCTGCGTAGCGCGAAGAAGGTCTACAACCAGTCGCTGACTGCCACCCTGATCGAGACCCACGGCGCGGCGAAGACCGAAGAGATCATCAAGGGCTGGGTCAACAACCTGTCCACCGATGTGTTCTCCGATGACATCGCGGTGCTGGATGCGATCAACGCCGGCCAATGCGACGTTGGCATCGTCAACACCTACTATTACGGCCGCCTGCACAAGCAGAAGCCCGACCTGGCGGTAAAACTGTTCTGGCCGAACCAGGGCGATCGCGGGGTGCACGTCAACCTGTCGGGTATTGGCCTGACCAAGTACGCGCCGCATCCGGAGGCGGCCAAGGCGCTGGTGGAGTGGATGACCACGCCTGAAGCGCAGAAGATCTTTGCCGACGTCAACCAGGAGTTCCCGGCCAACCCGGCGGTGGCGCCTTCTGCGGAAGTGGCCAGCTGGGGCAAGTTCGTGGCCGATACCCTGCCGGTTGAGATCGCCGGCAAGCGCCAGGCCGAGGCCATTCGCTTGATGGACCGCGCTGGCTGGAACTGAGACTGCCGTTATACTGCGCCCCGCTTTTGCGGGGCGTTTTGTTTAACGGCCTGCCATAGGAGCGGGCTTGCCCGCGATGGCGCCGCCGCTTCCCCTTGTACGTTCCACCTGCCCGAGAGTTCTTTGTGGCCCATCCTGCCCAACGTCGCTGGTATCCCCTGGTCTTCGCCGTAGCGGCCCTGGTCCTGTTGCCGCTGAGTGTGCTGCTGCTGTCCTGGCAGGCCGTCGACCAGCAGATCTGGTCCCACCTGTGGGACACGCAGATGCCGCGTCTGTTGAGCAACACCCTGACCCTGGTGTTCGGGGTCGGCGTTGGCGTCACGCTGCTGGGGGTGAGCCTGGCCTGGCTCACCAGCCTCTGCGAGTTTCCCGGACGGCGCTGGCTGGATTGGGCGCTGATGCTGCCCTTCGCGATCCCGGCCTATGTACTGGCCTTTGTCTTCGTCGGCCTGCTGGATTTTTCCGGACCGGTGCAAAGTCTGTTGCGGGAATGGTTCGGCACAGGCTTGCGGCTACCGAGAGTGCGCTCCACCGGCGGCGTGATCCTGGTGCTGGTGCTGGTGTTCTATCCCTACGTCTACCTGTTGGCACGCAACGCCTTCCTGGCCCAGGGCAAAGGGTTGATGGAGGCCGCTCGGGTGCTTGGGCAGTCGCCCTGGCAGGCTTTTTGGCGCGTGGCGCTGCCTATGGCGCGGCCGGCCATCGGCGCTGGGGTCGCCCTGGCACTGATGGAGACCCTGGCGGATTTCGGCGCGGTGTCGGTGTTCAACTTCGACACCTTCACTACCGCTATCTACAAGACCTGGTACGGGTTTTTCAGTCTATCCAGTGCCGCGCAACTGGCCAGCCTGTTGCTACTGGCGGTGATGCTGGTGCTGTACGGCGAGCGACGCGCCCGCGGCGCCAGTCGCACCGGCAACGAGCGGCCCCGGGGCAAGGCGCTGTACCACCTGTCTGGGCTCAAGGCCATGGCGGCTACGGGCTGGTGCCTGCTGGTATTTGCCTGTGCCTTCGTGATCCCGCTGCTGCAATTGCTGGTGTGGTTCTGGCAGCGCGGGCGCTTCGACCTGGATGAGCGCTATGCCGGGCTGATTGTCCACACCCTGTACCTGGGAGGCATGGCGGCGCTGATCACCGTCAGCGTGGCTTTGCTGTTGGCATTCGCCCGACGCTTGGCGCCGACCCGAGGCATCCGCGCCGGGGTCAGCCTGGCCAATCTCGGTTACGCCTTGCCCGGCTCGGTGCTGGCGGTATCGATCATGCTGGCCTTCAGCTATCTGGACCGGGAACTGGTGATTCCGTTGTCCGGCTGGTTGGGCGGGGCCGGCAAGCCGCTGTTGCTGGGTAGCCTGTCCGCCTTGTTGCTGGCCTACCTGGTGCGTTTTATCGCGGTGGCCTACGGACCGCTGGAAAACAGCCTGGAGCGGATTCGCCCGTCGCTGCCCGAAGCCGCGCGCAGCCTGGGGGTGGGTGGGCCGCGACTGTTTTTCAAAGTGTATCTACCGCTGTTGCTGCCCGGGACCCTGAGCGCGGCCTTGCTGGTGTTCGTCGATGTGCTCAAGGAAATGCCCGCCACCTTGCTGATGCGCCCGTTCGGCTGGGACACGCTGGCGGTGCGGATCTTCGAAATGACCAGTGAAGGGGAGTGGGCGCGAGCTTCGTTGCCGGCGCTGACCCTGGTACTGGTTGGCCTGCTGCCGGTGATTGGCCTGATTCGTCGCTCGGCCCATCGAATCGGTTAGGTGCCAGCCTTCCACCTTGCGGCTACAATGCGCGGCATTCGGTGCGGCCTGTTGTTTGGCCGGGACGCTGAAATCGGCTGCAAGCCATCTATTTCAAGGCTTTCACCCTAGCAGCGCCAGTCCGCACCCTCGCCACGCCCGGAAGGAGAAACCCATGGGACAGCGTACGCCTCTGTATGACCTGCATCTCGCCCTCGGCGCGAAAATGGTCGATTTTGGCGGTTGGGATATGCCTTTGCATTACGGCTCGCAGGTCGAGGAGCACCATCAGGTGCGACGTGATTGCGGTGTGTTCGATGTATCGCACATGACCGTGATCGATGTCAGCGGCGCCCAGGCCAAGGCCTGGCTCCAGCACTTGCTGGCCAATGATGTCGAACGTTTGCAGCACCCTGGCCAGGCCTTGTACAGCACCATGCTCAATGAGCGCGGCGGCATCGTCGACGACATGATCGTCTACCGCCTCGAGGACGCTTATCGCCTCGCGCTCAACGCCGCCACCCGGGACCAGGACCTGGCCTGGATGCAGGCGCAGTTGGGTGAGTTCCAGGTGCAACTGCGCGAGCGACCGGAGCTGGCCATGCTGGCGATCCAGGGACCTCAGGCACGGCACAAGATCGCCGAGCTGGTGACCCAGTCCCGTGGCGCCCTGATTCAACAGCTCAAGCCTTTCGAAGCTGGCACCGACGGTGACTGGTTCATCGCCCGCACCGGTTACACCGGTGAGGATGGACTGGAAATCGTCCTGCCCGCCGATCAGGCGCCGGCCTTTTTCAACGATCTGGTGGGAGCGGGGATCTCGCCCATCGGCCTGGGCGCCCGGGATACCCTGCGCCTGGAAGCCGGCATGAACCTCTACGGCCAGGATATTCACCAGGATGTTTCGCCCTTGGCGGCGAACATGGCCTGGAGCATTGCCTGGGAGCCGTCGTCACGCAAATTCATCGGTCGTACCGCTCTGGAGGCCGAGCGAGCGTCCGGGGTGAAGCAGAAACTGGTGGGGTTGGTACTGGAAGAGCGTGGGGTTTTGCGCGCGCATCAAGTGGTTCGCATCGCCGATGTTGGCGAAGGTGAGATCACCAGTGGTAGTTTCTCCCCTACGCTGAGTAAATCGATCGCACTGGCGCGGGTGCCGATGGCCACCGCTGACCGTGCCGAAGTGGAAATCCGCGGCAAGTGGTACCCGGTCCGGGTGGTCAAACCGACCTTCGTGCGCCACGGCAAGACCTTGATCTAACTATTTCCAGCCGGCCTTGCGCCGCTGACACTTCTTTTTGAGGACACAGAACATGAGCGATATCCCTGCCCACCTGCGTTTTGCCGATAGTCACGAATGGGCCCGTCTGGAAGCTGACGGCAATGTGACCGTGGGTATTAGCGACCACGCCCAGGAAGCCCTGGGTGATGTGGTATTCGTCGAGCTGACGGAAGTTGGCAACGTGTTTGGCGCAGGGGACCAGGCGGGCGTGGTGGAATCGGTCAAGGCCGCTTCCGACATCTATGCCCCGGTGGCCGGTGAAGTGATCGCCGTCAACGAAGAGCTGAGCGCCAGCCCCGAGCTGCTCAACAGCGACCCCTACGGCGCCTGGATCTTCAAGCTCAAGCCAAGCAACCCGGCCGATCTGGAGAAGCTGCTGGACGCCGCCGGCTACAAGGCCGCTATCGGCGAGTAAGTCGCTCCTGCAAGCAGGCCCGCTCCCGTTGTGCAGGAGCGAGCTTGCTCGCGAAGGCCCTTTAAGCCTGCAACACCTCTTTCACCGCCGCCACCGCACGTTCCACGTCGGCCTTGCTCATGGCAGTGAACATCGGCAACGAGACGATCAGACGACCGACCCGTTCCGCCACCGGGAACATTCCCTCCTTGAAGCCGCGCTCGCGGTACAGGCTCAGCAAGTGAATCGGCGGATAGTGATAGCCGATGCCGATGCCCCGTTCCTGCATCTGCTCCATGAAGACGGCACGAGCCGGCTTGCCGTCCTTGCGCTCCGGCAGTACCAGCTGGAACAGGTGCCAGTTGCTGTTGCTGAAGTCCGCCGGCGGTAGTTGGGCGCCATAGCGAGTTTCGAAGTCGCTGCCAAAGCACTCGAAGTAATGTCGGGCCAGCTCGCGGCGGTGGGCGGTGATTGCCTCGATATGGGCAAACTGCCCCAGGCCGATGGCAGCGGCGATGTCGGTCATGTTGAACTTGCCCCCCAGTACATCCACATCCAGACCGTCGAAGCCGTTGCGGGTGACCCCTTGCAGGCGGTACTTCTCGGCCAGGCGCACTTCTTCAGGGGTATTGAGTACCAGGCAGCCGCCCTCGGAGGAGGTGACGTTCTTGTTGGCCTGGAAGCTGAAGGACACGAAGTCGCCACCGGCGCCGATGCGTTGGCCATTCCAGCTGGAACCCAGGGCCTGGGCGGCGTCCTCCACGACTCGCAGGTTGTGTTGTCGGGCCAGGGCGTACAGCCGAGTCATGTCCACCGGCAAGCCGGCCAGGAACACCGGGATGATGGCTTTGGTGCGTGGCGTAATAGCAGCTTCCACCTGGGCCAGGTCGATGTTGCGGGTGATCGGATCAATGTCGGCGAACACCGGCGTGGCACCCACTTCGAGAATCACGTTGGCGGTGGCCACCCAGGAAATCGGCGTGGTGATGACTTCATCTCCAGGGCCGATGCCGGCGATGCGCAAGGCGATCTCCATGGTGCAGGTGCCGGAGTTGAAGGTACGCACGGTGCGTCCGCCGAAGAACTCCGAGAGCTGGGCTTCGAACGCCTGGACCTTGGGGCCGCTGGTGATCCAGCCCGAACGCAGCACTTCGCCGACGGCGGCGATGGTGGATTCATCGATGGTGGGTTTGGAGAACGGCAGGAAAGGCGGTTGGCTCATGACGATGGGGCACCCGATAAGCGGACGATGAGAGCAGGGGTTGCGGCGCACCGGGGCTGGCGCGCGGACGCCCTGCATGATGGTACCGATTGCCTCGGGATGCCAGCGCGTCGACGCGCAGAATCGGCTGCTATGCTGCTTGGCACCCTGTTGCATCGACGCCGAGCGCCGCTTATCGGAGAGAGCCTGCCATGTCCCCGTCGCCATCCCTGAGCCAGTTACGCGAGCCCAACGCATTTCTCCACCGGCACCTGGGGCCTGATGCCGAGGAGCAGCAGGCGATGCTTGCCAGCCTCGGGCTGGGGAGTCGGATCGAGCTGATCGAGCAGACGGTACCGCCGGGCATCCGCCTCAATCGCGCCCTGGACCTGCCACCGGCACTGGATGAGCAGGCGGCCCTGGCCAAGCTCAAGGGGTATGCCGCGCAGAATCAGGTCTGGACCAGCCTGATCGGCATGGGTTACCACGGCACCCTGACGCCGACGGTGATCCTGCGCAATGTGTTGGAAAACCCCGGTTGGTACACCGCCTACACGCCCTACCAACCGGAAATCGCCCAGGGCCGGCTCGAAGCCCTGCTGAATTTCCAGCAGATGACCATCGACCTCACTGGCCTTGATCTGGCCAACGCCTCCTTGCTGGACGAGGCCACCGCAGCGGCCGAAGCCATGGCCCTGGCCAAGCGCGTGGCCAAGTCCAGGAGCAATCTGTTTTTTGTCGATGAACACTGCCATCCCCAGACCATCTCCGTGGTGCGCACCCGGGCCGAGGGGTTCGGTTTCGAGGTGATCGTCGACGCTGTGGATAACTTGCCCGCGCATCAGGTGTTTGGCGCGCTGTTGCAGTACCCGGATACCCACGGCGAGATCCGCGACCTGCGGCCGTTGATCGATCAGTTGCATGCCCAGCAGGCCCTGGCCTGTGTGGCCACCGATCTGCTCAGCCTGTTGGTACTGACCCCGCCCGGCGAGCTGGGGGCCGATGTGGTCCTGGGCTCCTCCCAGCGCTTCGGCGTGCCCATGGGCTACGGCGGTCCTCATGCAGCGTTTTTCGCTTGTCGCGACGAGTACAAGCGGGCGATGCCCGGGCGCATCATCGGCGTGTCCAAGGATGCCCGGGGGCAGGTGGCCTTGCGCATGGCCCTGCAAACCCGCGAGCAGCATATCCGCCGCGAGAAGGCCAACTCCAACATCTGCACCGCCCAGGTGTTGTTGGCCAACATCGCCAGCTTCTATGCGGTCTATCACGGTCCGGCTGGCCTCAAGCGTATTGCCCAGCGGGTGCATCGATTGACCTGCATCCTCGCTGCGGGCCTTGAGCGCCACGGCATAACGCGGGTCAACCGGCACTTTTTCGACACCCTGACCCTGGAGGTGGGCGGCAGTCAGACCGCGATCATCGAGAGCGCCAAGGCGCTGCAGATCAACCTGCGGATTCTCGGCCGTGGCCAGTTGGGCCTGAGCCTCGATGAGACCTGTGACGAAACCACCGTGGCCCGGCTGCTGGACGTGTTTCTCGGCGCGGACCATGGATTGGACGTCGCCGAACTGGATGCCGAGGTGCTGGCCTCGGGTCTTCCTGACAGCCTGTTGCGCCGCAGCCCCTACCTGACCCATCCGGTGTTCAGCGCCCATCACAGCGAAACCCAGATGCTGCGCTACCTCAAACAACTGGAGAACAAGGACCTGGCGCTCAACCAGTCGATGATCCCCTTGGGCTCCTGCACCATGAAGCTCAATGCCAGCAGCGAGATGATCCCCATCACCTGGCCGGAATTCGCCAACCTGCACCCCTTTGCCCCTCGGGAGCAGGCCGTCGGCTACACCTTGATGATCGAGGAACTGGAGCGTTGGTTATGCGCCATCACCGGCTTCGATGCCATCTGCATGCAGCCCAACTCCGGTGCCCAGGGCGAATACGCGGGGTTGCTGGCCATTCGTCGTTACCACGAGAGCCGCCAGCAAGGCGGGCGGCACATTTGCCTGATACCGGCCTCGGCCCATGGCACCAACCCGGCCTCGGCACAAATGGCCGGGATGCAGGTGGTGATCGTCGAATGCGATGAGGCCGGTAACGTCGACCTGGAGGATCTGACGGCCAAGGCTCAGGCCGCCGGTGATCGGCTGTCCTGCCTGATGGCCACTTACCCCTCGACCCATGGCGTCTATGAAGAGGGCATCAGCCAGATCTGTGAAGTTATCCACAGCCACGGCGGCCAGGTGTACATGGACGGCGCCAACCTCAATGCCCAGGTGGGCCTGACTCGGCCTGCGGACATCGGCGCCGATGTCTCGCACATGAACCTGCACAAGACGTTCTGCATTCCCCATGGCGGCGGTGGGCCGGGGATGGGGCCGATCGGCGTGCGAGCCCATCTGGCGCCCTTTGTCGCCAATCACCCGGTGGTGCCCATCGACGGGCCGCTTGCAGAGAATGGCGCGGTCAGCGCGGCGCCCTGGGGCAGCGCCAGTATCCTGCCCATCAGCTGGATGTACATCGCTCTGATGGGGCCGCACCTGGCGGATGCCAGCGAGGTGGCGATCCTCGCCGCCAACTACCTGGCCGCCCAGCTCAGCGGCGCCTTCCCGGTGCTCTATAGCGGGCGTAATGGCCGAGTGGCCCATGAATGCATCCTCGACCTGCGGCCGCTCAAGGCGCTGACCGGGATTACCGAGGAGGATGTGGCCAAGCGTCTGATGGATTACGGCTTTCATGCCCCGACCATGTCCTTCCCGGTGCCGGGCACGCTGATGGTGGAACCCACCGAAAGCGAGTCCAAGGCTGAGCTGGACCGCTTTGTCGAGGCCATGCTGAGCATTCGTGCCGAGATCGCCCAGGTCCAGGAGGGCAATTGGCCGGCCGAGGACAATCCGCTCAAGGGCGCGCCCCATACCCTGGCGGACATCACCGGGATCTGGGAGCGGCCCTACAGCATCGAGCAGGCGGTGCTGCCCAGTGGTCATGCCCGGGCCCACAAGTACTGGCCTGCGGTGAACCGGGTGGACAACGTCTACGGCGATCGCAACCTGTTCTGCGCCTGCGTCCCGGTGCAGGCCTATCGCTGAACTTGCCTCAGTAGGGGTGGCGTAGCCGCGTCGGACGACTGCCTTGGGTGTTGCGCCGGGATGCTTGAGTGTCCAGGGGATAGAGGTGCAGCAGCTCTTCTTCGATGACCTGGTTGCTCAGGCCCAGTTCCAGTTCCGGGCAGTCCAGGTCCAGCCAGTCGCCGTGTTGCAACTGCAGTTCGCTCTCGCGCCGGCAGGCACTGTGGAACACGTAGTGGACCATGCCCGGTTGCAGGAACTGCTCATGCTGTTCGAGGAAGGCCTGGGAGTACTTGCGGATCGCCCACCAGTTCTGCAGATCGAGGCGATAGCTGAGGTAGGACAACTGCACGCCCTGGCGTTCAACCCGTACATTGAGTGACAGGCTGCTCTGCAGCTCGCCGAGGATCAGCGCCGGAGTGATGGCGCACTGGCGCAGGCGTGATTGTGCGCAGGAACTGGCGTCCTGGCGGCTGAGCAGCGGGTCATGGATGTCATGACCCAGGCTGAAGCCGACAAAGCGCAGTTGCTTGAAGTGGTCCACCAGATACACGCAAAACACGCCTGGCTGACTGCAAATGCTCAGGGCGTGATACGGGATCATCAGCGCCTCGCCGTCGGTCTTGAGCAGGCTGCCGTTGCCCTTGTAGAACCAGCCCTGGCGGGTGTTCGGGGTGTTCAGGCTGACCTCGCTGACCTGGGCCAGGAGGCTGTCGCTGGGTTTGAGTGGTGGACGCAGCGGCCCTTGCGGGTGTCCCTCGGAAGGCTGTTGCGGATGGGCTGGCAGGCTGCGCAGGTACTCGCTCCAATCCAGGTGCCGGCGGGCGCAGAAATGCAGGGTTTCGTATAACCCACCGTGTTCGGACAGGGCATGCATGCTGCGACCATTGTGAAAGTCGAACAGCCCGATGGCGCGCTGTTCCTTGTGGCAGACATCCAGCAACAGCAGGTAATCGTCCATGATTCTCTAGTCCTTCAGGGGCAAGGGGGCGGGGAGGATGGGCAGCGGCTCGGGGGCTCGCGTCCGGCGAGGTTCGAGGGCACTTTCCTTGAGCAGAAATGACATCAGCAAGCCGATCAGGCTGCCGCTCAGGGCCACGTACAGGATCGACGGCAGGCCGAAATGGCTGGCGGCAAACCCGGCCACGGCCGGGGACAGCCCGCCCCCGAGAATTTCGCCGAAACCCACGACAATCCCGGTCGCCGTCGGCAGCAGGGCCGGGGCCACGGATTCACTGGTCAGCGGGCCGACCGTCATGCAGATCAGGCTGAAATTGAAAAACGACAGCAGGAACAACAGCAGAAACAGCAGCCAGGGAATCGCCGGGCTGACGATCAGCAGGCCCACCAGGGTGCTGCTGGTCATGAAGCAGGCCGATACCACCGGTTTGCGTCCGAGGCGGTCGGACATTCCGGGAATGATCAATTGGCCGATGAAACCGCCCAGGCCGATGGCCGAGATGACAAAGGCCATGGACAGGGTTTCCAGGTGCAGGTGGTCGGTCAGGTAACTGGGCAGCATGGCGCAGAGCACGAACTGACAGGTGAGGATGCAGAACATGATCAGGATGTTCAGGCTGACGTTGCCGCTCTTGAACGCCGCCAGCCAGTTGCGCCCGGCGCTGCCGGGCAGGCCCGCGGTGGAGGGCGCCGGCAACGGCCGGTAGACCTTCCACAGGTAGCCGGCCAGTAGCAGGCCCGGCAGGGAAATGATGGCGAACACCGCCCGCCACGAGCCGGAAAGCTGCAGCAGGTAGGCGGCGATCAGTGGCCCCAGGCACAGGCCGAGAATCGGGAACAGCGCCTGCTGGATACCCAGGTTCAGCCCGCGTCGGTCAGGGCGCGAGACTTCGTTGGTGACAATGATGCTGGTCGGGGTGAAGGCGCCTTCGCAGATGCCCATCAACCCGCGCAGGATCACCAGCCCCAGCACACCGGTGGCCAGCGCGGAGAAGCCGGACAGCAGCGACAGCACGGCAATCGAGGCCACCAGCACGCGGCGGGTGCCCAGGCGTTCGATCACGCCGCCCATGCCCAGGGCGGACAGCCCCCAGGTGAAGGCCAGCGCGGCGGACAGGTAGCCCAGGTCCTGATAGTCCAGTTGCAGGTCGTGCATGATCACCGGAAACAGCGGCAGGATGATGAAGCGATCCAGCCCCACCAGCCCGAAACTCAGTGACAGCAACAGCACCATGGATCTTTCGTAACGGCTGTCTGCAGCCGTGGTTGGTATTCCAGCGTTCATCGCTCTGCTTCCTTGAAAACCATGAACCCGGCGCGGCGCGCCGTGAGGGTGCGGCCTGACGTTGCCTTACAGCCCGGCAACGTCAGGTCGGACAGACGCAGGTTTTCCCGTCAGGCGGTCCACTCACCGACGGCCATTTCCGCAGTGAAGCCTGGGCCGAAGGCTGCCAGCAGGCCGATATCGCCTCGATTCAGGTTGGAATCGAACTGCCGCTTGAGCACGTCGAACACCACCACGCTGGCGATGTTGCCGGCTTCCGAGAGGCTGCTGCGCGATTGCGAGACCCGGTTCGAGGCCAGGTCCAGGTGCATCACCAACTCGTCGAGGATCTTGCGTCCCCCGGTGTGGAAGATGAAGAAGTCGTTGTGCGCGCAGTTCTGTTCGAACGTCTCGTAGTTGAGCTTCTCCATCACCGGCGCCACGTCCTTGATGGAATTCATCACCGCCTTGTCCAGGGTGAAGTGGAAGCCGGTGTCCTTCACGTCATATTTGATGTAGTGCTCGCTCTTGGGCAGGAAGAACGACTCGGTCTTCTTGATCTTGAAACCGCCAGCCTGGTCGTCGGCGCGCAGCACGCAGGCCGACACCGCATCGCCGAACAGGGCCGCGGAGATGAAGGCATGCAACTTGGTGTCGTCTGGCTGATAGCACAGCGAAGAGAACTCCAGGGATACGATCAGCACATGGTTGCGAGCATCGAGCCGGGCGAAATCGTTGGCCCGGTTGATGGCCGCGGCACCGGCCACGCAGCCCAGCTGGGCGATGGGCAGTTGCACGGTGGAATTGGGCAGGCCGAGGTCGTTGATCAGGTGCGCGGTCAGCGACGGCATCATGAAACCGGTGCAGGAGGTGACGATCACCATGCGGATGTCGCTGATCTGCAACCCGGCATTCTCGATGGCCTGGCGCGCCGCCGCCGACGACATCTGCCGGGCTTCACGCTCATAGACGATGCTGCGGTGGGTGAAGCCGGTGTGTACCGCCAGTTCGTCGATCGGCAGCACCAGATGGCGCTCGTTGACTTCTGTGTTGGCGATCATGCGCTTGGCCAAGGCCATGCGCGGATGGTCGGCGTGGAGGTTTTCCAGGTGATCAACCATCTGTTGCTGGGTGATCTTGTGTTGCGGAAACATGACGTGTGGGAGGCAAAGAGTAGACATGATGGGTCCTTGGCTCTAAGTAAGCCAATAAGTTAAGGGGTGGGGAAAGTCCCCGTTCATAGGCACAGGAATCTGTAGGCCCTAAAGGAAATCAGGACCTTAAGGCAACTTCGAGGCGCGAAGCGGCCGTTGATGTAACTTTTAAGTTGGATTTTATTTTAATGGCTAACTTCAAGGTGCCTTATATAAAGGCACCTTGAATAACAACTTATATATCCAGCACGAACTTATAAGCGTATTGCCAGGCCAAGTTGCTTTCGCGCACATGCTTGCGAATCACCATGCGCACTGGCGCGCCGACTTTCAGCTGCTGTGGATCGCAGACATCGACAATCTCCGAGGCAATCACCAGGCCGTCATCCAGGCGCACCATGGCCATGACGCGCGGCACGGTTTCGCCATAACCCATGGCGGCCAGGACCGGGTTTTCGGCGTGGGCCATGACTTCGATCTTGCCCGTGCGCTTGCAGCGGTAAGGCTTCACGCTCAGGGAATTGCAGGCGCCGCAGACGGTGCGCCTTGGGAAGAAGATCTCGTTGCACTCTTCGCACTGGCTGCCTTCGAGGCGGTACTTGCCGCCATGCTCGCGCCATTCGCGGAGCATGCTGGCGGTGGTCATTCTGTGGATCTGTTCTGGGTACATGGACATGGTCCGGGCTCCTTAGTCGTTCGAGAGGACAATCACTGAGTTGTGCGCCGCATAACCGCCAAGGTTCTGCGACACGCCGATGCGTGCGCCCTTGACCTGGTTGTCGGATTCGCCCCTCAGTTGCCGGAACAGCTCGGTGATGTGCAGGATGCCGTCGCAGCCCGAGGCGTGGCCGCGGCCGATGTTGCCGCCGTCGGTGTTCAGTGGCAGTTGGCCGTCTAGGGCGATGCCGCCTTCGAGTACGAAGTCGCCGGCCTGGCCCTTGCCGCAGATGCCCATGGATTCCATCTGGATCAGCCCGGCGCCGAGCAGGTCGTAGACCTGTGCCACGTCGATGTCCTTGGCGGTGATCCCGGCTTTCTTGTAGGCAATTTCCGCGCAGGCGATGGAGTTGGCCGAGACGGCCATGCCCACGTCCTTGGGCAGGCCCGGGTGATGCAGGGTCGGATTGTGGAAGCGCGTGCCGAAGTAGTGTGAGACCCCGGTGTAGGCACAGCCGCGCACGAACACCGGCTTGTCGGTGTACTTGTGGGCCAGGTGTTCAGCCACCAGGATGGCGCAGCCACTGGCTTCGCCCCAGGCCAGCATCGAACCGCAGGCTTCGCTGTTCTTCAGCGCTTCCAGGGTGGGAATCGGCTGGCCATAGCGGGTGGCGGTCGGGGTGTTGTGGGCATAGACGCGCATCTGCCGGCCAAATGTGGCCAGTACATCAGCCTCGCGACCGGCGTAGCCGAACTTCTGGAAGTACTCGGCGGTGGCCAGGGCGAAGGCGTCAGTGTGGGAGATGCCGAGGAAGTAATCGTATTCACATTCAGTGCTGGAGCCGATGTACTCGGCGTAGTTGAAGTGATCGGTCATCTTCTCGAAACCGCCGCACAGGACGATGTCGTACTCACCGGACGCGACCATCTGGTGACCCATCTGGAACGACACCGAGCTGCTGGTGCAGTTGGCGGTGCTCATGAAGGTCGGCGCCGGGCTGATGCCCAGGGCGTCGGAAATGGTCGGCCCCAGGCCGCCATATTCGGAAATGCCTTCACCGTGATAACCATAGGCGACCCCCTGGATTTCCCGGGGGTGCATCTTGGCGTCCTTGAGGGCTTTATAGGCGGACTCGACGATCATTTCCTTGAACGTCTGCCGAACTCGTGAACTTCCGGGCTTCGGCGTATAGGCGGCCGAAACGATTGCAACACGACGTGCGCACATGTACATGCTCCTTGCGTAGACAGGCGTAATCAGAGGTAGGCGGTCAGGGCGTAGTCAGCCCGCAGGTACTTGAACTCGTACTTGATGGAGGTGCCGTAATCGACATAGGTCTTGGCTTCGAGCAGTTCGCGCAGGGGCGTGTTGTGCTTCTGGTACTGCTCGATGGCGTCGGTGACGGTCAGGGCAATGGCGTCACTGCCGGCCCCGAAACCATAGGACACCATGAGGATCTTCTGCCCCGGACGGGCCTGGTCCAGCACGTTGATCAGGCCGAGCAGCGGGCTGGCGGCGCCAGTGTCACCCACATCGCCGGCGTAGATCCCCGGTTCGATCTGCTTGGTGTTGAAGCCCAGGTGCTTGCCCAGGGAATAGGGCGTGGACACCAGGTTCTGCTGGAACACCACGTAGTCATAGTCGGCGGCGCTGGTACGCAGCTTGGCCATCAGGCCCTCGGCAGCGCGGCGGGTCTGATCTTCCAGGCCGATGCTGTTCTTGTCCGAGCCCAGGCCCATCCCGGAACGAATGTAGCGATCGCCCTGGGGGCGGATGTTGTCGGCGATATCGGCGGCGCAGGAAAAACTGCCGTCAAACTCGGCGATGACGTTCTGATTGCCGATCAGCAGGGCGGCAGCGCCGGCTCCAGCATAGGACTCGGTCAGGTCGCCCGGCGCGGTGTTGCGGTTGATGGTGTCGGCGCCGATGGCCAGGGCACTGCCGGTCATGCCGGAGGCCACCAGGGCCTGGCAGATCTGCAGGGCGGAGGTGCCGGACTTGCCGGCAAACTGCACGTCGGCGCAATAGGCGTCGTAACCGCTGCCGAGCATTTCCAGGATGATCGAAGCCGAGGCTCGCGAGTCGTAGGGGTTGGTGCAGGTGCCCAGGTACAGGGCTTCGAGCTCATGGCCGGGGACTTTATCCAGGGCCCGTTGCGCCGCCAGCACACCGAGGGTGATGACATCTTCATCCGGCTGCAGCACGGCTCTTTCAGTGACGCCGAGGTTTTCCTCGACCAGCTTGAGCTCGGTGTTTTTCCAGACGTTGATCACGTCCTGGACTTTGAGGCGGCATACCGGAATACCCGCGCCATAGCTGACAATGCCTACTTTTTTCACGTTCATTTTCCTCTTGATTCCATTCTTTTTGAGAAAACTGGGTCGTGCCTGCTCAGAAGCACCCTTGAAACATACGGAAAACAATTTTGCTGCCTGTCTCGTGGCGACACCGCATAAACCGGCGGCCCAGAGGAGGGGGACAGCAGACTCCGAATAGGGGAAAACCCACTCGAAAGCTGTTTTTCTTAACCTCTCTATGCTATGATACGGAACGTTTCGTTTAGTAATAATTTCAGACGATCTAGTCTCTTTTTGGGAAGCGGGCCGCAGCCTCGAATCCGAGGAACTCGCAGTTGCAGGGCCTGATTTACTCAACCCTAATGAGATACTTTAAAAACTAGATAGATCGGTACAAGAAGTTCATGATTCTTTCAAGAATGAAACGAAACGGACCGTTTCATTTCGATTCGGAGGAATCCTATACCCTGCGTTGCGTTTGTCAAGCGCCCTGCCTGGAGATTTTTTATTGTGGCTCGTACCCCATCTCGCAGCTCCATCGGCTCGTTGCGAAGTCCCCATACCCATAAAGCCATCCTCAGTTCCACCATCGAAATCCTTAAGGAATGCGGTTATTCCGGGCTTAGTATCGAGTCCGTCGCACGCCGGGCGGGTGCCAGCAAGCCAACGATCTATCGGTGGTGGTCGAACAAGGCGGCATTGATCGCGGAAGTTTATGAAAACGAGAGTGAACAGGTCAGAAAATTTCCTGATCTCGGCTCGTTCAAGGCTGATCTCGACTTTTTGCTACACAATCTCTGGAAAGTCTGGCGAGAAACCATATGCGGAGAGGCTTTCCGCTGTGTCATCGCTGAAGCGCAGTTGGATCCAGCAACATTGACCCAGCTCAAGGATCAATTCATGGAGCGCAGAAGGGAGTTGCCGAAAAAGCTGGTGGAAAATGCCATCAGCAATGGCGAGCTCCCCAAGGACACCAACCGTGAATTGCTCCTGGATATGATTTTTGGTTTTTGCTGGTATCGGTTGCTGACCGAGCAGTTGACCGCGGAACAGGACATTGAGGAGTTCACTTCTCTGCTGATCAACGGTGTTTGTCCTGATACGCCACGTTGATCCATTGCCAGCCATTAAGCCCTTGAGTTGTGCGGGCTTAATGGCTGTTGTTTCAGGCTGAAGTCGCGCCGAACTCCCGATACAGGTCCGGCAGGAAGCTGGCCAGATGATTGAACTCGCACATATCGTGCACGGCAAATTCATAGGCCAGGGTTTCCAGCTCGGCTTCGCCAAAGCCACTTTCCTTGAGCAGCGCCGATGCTTTTTCAGCTCCGGGAAAGCGGGCCATCGATGGGTGCGATCCGACCCAGTAACGGCTGGTCAGGTACATGCCGCCCGGCACCTCCTTGAACAGATGCACCATCAATGACACCGGTACCTCTGGGTGATCGGCCAGGCTCATCAAGGCACTGACGCTGCCATCGATTTTCGCTTCGCGATACAGATCAGGGTCAAGGCCCAGGCTGGCTGGTTCCTGAAAATCGATGTGCAAGTGCATCAGGCGATCGCCGACATACTCCGATGCGCAGAAAGTGTTGCCATACAGCCGCTCTTCGAAGCTCAAGGATTCGTCGCTCAGGCGCTGATGGTTCACGCAAGGGTTGCTGACATGGGCGTAGGGGAACCACAGGGTATAGCGCTCCGATTCCGCCGGGTGCCACATGAACCACCACTTGAACATCTGTGCGGTGCAGCCGGGGAAGAACTTGCGGCTTTGCACATAAGCCATCGGCCCCGGTAGCAGGGCGTAGCCGGACTCCTCACTGACGAAGTCCGGGTCGAGCAGACGATTGATGTCCTCGACGCTTGGGGTCAGGGTGTCTTTCAGGTCCATCGGGCCTTGTTGGATCTTGCGTACAGCGGACAGCGGCACGCGCATTTCCGAGCGGAAATACTTGGCGTAGGGCTTGTTCCGGATGGCCACCTGGTTACGCAGGAACAGCTTCTGCATGGGCAGTGAGAAGTAGGTGAAGGGAGTCATGATGCGCGCTTCCATGCTGATATCCTTTGGCGTGAATTGACGAGTAGCCGCCACGTTCGTGCAATCCGCTCGCGGAGTTGAACGAGAAACTGGCGCTTTGTAGCTAAGCAGTCCATAAACAAAAGTCAAATTTGAATTTAACTTAGTGAGAGCGTCTATGGTCGTTTCCGCTTCCCCGCCGCCTGCTGCGGCCCGTGCGCCGCGTCAGGATGGCCAGGCAACTCGCCAGCAGATCCTGGAAACGGCTGGCCAGCTCTTTGCCGAGCTGGGGTACGCCAACACCACCAGCAAGCAGATTTGCGAAAACTCCAAGGCCAACAACGCCTCGGTCAACTATCACTTCGAGAACAAGGACGGCCTGTACCGGGCGGTGCTGCGCGAAGCCCACGATCGCCTGGTGCGGATCGAGACCATGATCAGCCTGAGCGAGAGCCAGGACAGTGCCGAAGATAAGCTGCGGGCGATCATCACTGTGCTGATCGAGGGGTTGAACAATCAGCGCGAGGGCTGGGCACTGAAAGTGCTGACCCGCGAGCTGCTGTCGCCCTCGTCGGTGCTGCCGGCGGTCCTGGAGGAGCAGGCGTTCCCCAAGGCGAAGATCGTGCGCACCATTCTCGGCCAAATCATGCACCTGTCGCCGGAAGACCCGGCCACGTTGCGCAGTGCCGTCAGTGTGTTCGCGCCCTGCCTGTTCCTGCTGATCGCCCATCAGCCGCTGGCGCGCAATGTACTGCCCGGCCTGGAGCTGGACCCGCCGGCCCTGATCGAACACATGATGAGCTATGCCCTGGCTGGCCTGGCGGCGGTGGCCCGGGCTTCTGGCAGAGCCTAGCGTGTCATTCGGGCGAAAAAAAACGCCGACCCTGAGGTCGGCGTTTTCTGTCAGCCATCCCTGGGACGATCCTTACTCCTGTGCGACGGCGTTCTTCGCCAGGATCGCGTTGGCCAGTTCCATGTCAGTGGCCTTGAGGCCGGGATTGTCGGCGCGGACTTTCTGCATGGCGGCTTCCAGGTACGGGCCGCGAATGCTGCCTTCGCTGGCGACGAAGCTGCCGGCGTCGTCCTGGGCGGCGACGATCAGCTTGTGATCCTTGAAGGTCAGGTAAGTGGAGCCGGTGGTGGCGCCGGAGGAAATGACGTTACGCCAGAAGGTGTCGGCCATTGCCGAACCAACGGGAAGAGAAAGCAGGGCAAGGGTGGCGACAGCTATTTTCAGACGCATGATGGGTGACTCCAACTGGGGGTTATCTGCACCGTTTGATTCTAGATACCCCAGCGGAGTTCCGTGACCCATCAGTCAAGGTTTTCGACCAGCAGAATGGCGCCTTCCTGGCCAATCACGCGCACCCGGGCGCCCACAGGCGCGTCGGCGCCCTTGGCGATCCACACCCCATCGGCGACCTTGATCCGGCCACGGCCGTCAACGATCGCCTGATGCACCACGAAGGTCTTGCCGACCAGCTCCTGCCCGCGCAGGTTCAGGTTTGGCTGGTCGCTGGGGCGCACCACACTGCGTTGGCGACGCCACCAGTACAGGGCGGTCAGCACCGATAGCAGGCCGAACAGGAGGAACTGCACCTCCCAGGTCAGGCCGGGAATCAGAAAGGTCAGGACTCCTACCGCGGCAGCCGCCAGGCCGATCCACAGCAGGTAGCCGCCGGCACCGAACACTTCGAGAATCAGCAATACGGTACCCAGGGCCAGCCAGTCCCAGAACGATAGGGCGTACAGGAATGCCAACATGGATCGGGCCTCAGACCTTCTTGCCGTCGAACGTGGCCTTGACGATTTCGCCAATGCCGCCCACGGCGCCTATCACCTGGCTGGCCTCCAGTGGCATCAGGATCACCTTGCTGTTGTTGGCCGACGCCAGTTTGCCCAGGGCATCGATGTACTTTTGCGCGACGAAGTAGTTGATCGCCTGGACGTTGCCGCTGGCGATCGCCTCGGATACCACCTGGGTCGCCCGGGCCTCGGCTTCGGCCTGGCGCTCCCTGGCTTCGGACTCAAGGAAGGCTGCCTGACGTTCACCCTCGGCTTCCAGAATCTGCGCCTGCTTCTTGCCTTCGGCGGTCAGAATGGCCGCTGCCCGCAGGCCTTCGGCTTCGAGGATCTGGGCGCGCTTGACCCGTTCGGCCTTCATCTGCCCGGACATGGCCGCCATCAGGTCGGCAGGCGGGCTGATGTCCTTGATCTCGATACGGGTGATCTTGATCCCCCAGGGTGCGGTGGCTTCGTCAACGGTTCGCAGCAGTTTCTCGTTGATGCCGTCACGTTGGCTAAGCATCGCGTCCAGTTCCATGGAACCGAGCACCGTACGGATATTGGTCTGCAGCAGGTTGCGGATGGCGTGCTCAAGGTTGTTGACCTCGTAGGCCGCCTGGGCGGTGTTGACCACCTGGAAGAAGCACACGGCGTCGATCTGCACTGTGGCGTTGTCGGCGGTGATGACTTCCTGAGGGGGAATGTCCAGCACGCTTTCCATGACGTTGATCTTGCGACCGATGCGGTCCATCACCGGAATGATGATGTTCAGCCCCGGCTTGAGGGTGTTGGTGTAGCGACCAAAGCGCTCCACTGTCCACTGGTAGCCTTGGGGCACGACCTTGAAACCCATGAACACCAGGGCCACCGCAAGGCCGACAAAAAGTAACAGTACGCTTCCGATCTGCATAACATTCACCTGTTCAGTCATTGCTCAAGGGCTCGAGGAGCACGAGTGTACGGCGGTGCCCGGCCCGGCGCCGGTATACCTTGGTCCTTGCATCATCAGGACACACATCACCGGCGCGATTCGGGCACGCCGCAAGGTTCAAAGCTGGAAGCGGGTGACCGAGGTTTGCAGGGTCGCCACAGAGTTTTCCATCTGCTCCACCGTTTGGGTCAGCTCACGCATGGCCTGGCTGTTGCGCCGGGCTACCTGACTGATCATCTCCACCCGTTGCGCCACTTCGCTGCTGGCCTTGGACTGCTCGCCGATGGTGTGGGAAATCTCTTCCACCATCAGCGCCGAACGTTGGGCACCCTGGCGAATCTCGTTGATCGAAGTCCCCGCTTGCTGGGCCATGTGCACCCCGTCGCTGACCCGGCTGACCCCGGTTTGCATGCTGCTCACTGCTTGCTCGGTGGTTTCACGGATGCGCTCGATCATGCCGGTGATCTCCCGGGTGGATTGCGCGGTGCGCGCCGCCAGGTTGCGCACCTCGTCGGCGACCACGGCGAATCCGCGTCCGGCCTCGCCGGCCCGGGCCGCTTCGATGGCGGCATTCAGGGCCAGCAGGTTGGTCTGCTCGGCGATGCCATTGATCACCTGGATGATCGAATGGATCTCCTCCGAGGACTGGCCCAGGGCGGTGATGCTCTGGGACGACTGGTTCACCGCCTCGGCGATGTGGCTCATGCCGTCCACGACCCCGAGGATCACCTGGCCGCCGCTGCCGGCCAGGGACTCGGACTGGGCGGCAATGCCCTGGGCGTTGCGGGCGTGCTCGGCGACCTGGGCAATGTTGCTGATCATCTGCTCCATGGCTGCTGCCATGTCGGTGGCGCCGTCGGCCTGCTCGGTGGCGCCGTCGGCGATGCCCAGCGAAGTGTCGCTGAGGCTGTGGGAACGCCCCCGCAACTCCTCGCTCTCATGGCGGATGGTGGTGATCATCTGCCGCAGGTTGTCCTGCATTTCGCCAAGGGCCTGTTGCAACTGGCCGGCTTCGTCCCGGCTGTCGACACTGATGGGCATGGTCAGGTTGCCCTGGGCGATGGCCCGGGCGGTGGCGACGGATTTTTCCAGGGGCTTGAGGACCCGGATGAGCAACTGGCGGGTCAACAGGCACAGGGCCAGGGCGGCAATCAGACTGCCGCCGATCAGCCACCAGGCGGCTTGGCGTACGGCGGTTTCACTGTCTGCGCTGGTCTGTGCGGTAGCGGCTTCGATCTTGCTGCTCAGTGCCGAGTTGCGGGCCTCCACTTCACTGAAACGCTGAGAAAACTCCGGCATTTGCAGGCGCGCGGCCTGGGGGTCCTTGAGGGCCTGTTCGGCGATGCTTTCGGCCGCATGAATGTAGCTTTCCAGGACCGGCTGCAACTCGCTGATGGCATCGCGGATATCCGGCGCCAGGGGCAGCCGGGCGTTTTCCGCCAGGGCCTTGCGGAACCAATCGCCGTGTTCGCGCAGACTGTTGCGCACCTCCTCTGCGGCCGCGCTGTCGCCGGGTTCGCTGCTCAGAGCCTCCAGCACATCGGCCCGCAGGGCGTCGTGCATCATGTCGGCTTCCAGGTGATTGCGCAGGGCACTGGCATTGACTTCATTGTCATGCAGGGCCTTGGCCAGGCGTGACTGTCCCCAGAGGCCGATGCCGGCTACCAGGGCAATGGCCAGCAGGCTGAGAACCCCGGAGGCGATCATGTTGTGACGAATATTCATGCCTGGTTTCCTGCTTGTCTTGGCGGTGGTTAAAGCGTAGCCCAGCACTTGGGGTTCGCCTCCGGGCGAGCGGGGCCTGGTTACTGGTTTTCGCTTTGAGGTGTCACCCGCAGCACTTCCTCCAGGCTGGTCAGGCCATCGGCAAGCTTTTGTGCGGCGGCCAGGCGCAGGCTGCGCATGCCGTCGTCGCAAGCCTGGCGACGCAGGCCGGCGAGGTCGAGGTCGTCTCGAACAAGGGCTTTGAGCGGGGTACTCAAGGGCATGATTTCGTAGACGCCGGTACGTCCGTGATAGCCGGTGCCACGGCACTCTGCGCAGCCCACGGCCTTTTTGCTCAGGGGCGGGAGCGGCAATTGTCGGGGGGAGGTCAGGCTCTGCCAGTCATCCGGGGCGAGGGCGGCGGGCGCCTTGCAGTGGGGGCACAGGGTACGCAGCAAGCGTTGGGCCATGACGCCGATCAGGGTGGCCTTGATCAGATAGTGAGGCACTCCCAGTTCCAGTAGGCGGCTGATGGCTCCGGGGGCATCGTTGGTGTGCAGGGTGGAGAGCACCAGGTGCCCGGTGAGTGCAGCCTGGATAGCCATTTCGGCGGTCTCCAGGTCGCGGATCTCGCCGATCATGATGATGTCCGGGTCCTGGCGCATCAACGCACGCACGCCGCTGGAAAAGCTCAGGTCGATATTGTGCTGCACCTGCATCTGGTTGAACGCCGGCTCGATCATCTCGATCGGGTCTTCGATGGTGCACAGGTTGATCTCGGGGCTCGCGAGCTTTTTCAAGGTGGTGTAGAGGGTGCTGGTCTTGCCCGAGCCTGTGGGGCCGGTCACCAGGATGATGCCGTGGGCCTGCGCGGTCATGGCTTGCCAACGGTTCAGGTCGTCGGCGCCGAAGCCCAGCTGATCGAAATCCTTGAGCAGCACCTGCGGGTCGAAGATGCGCATCACCAACTTTTCGCCAAAGACCGTGGGCAGGGTCGAGAGCCGCAACTCGATCTCGCTGCCTTCGGGAGTACGGGTCTTGACCCGGCCATCCTGGGGTTTGCGTTTTTCCGCGACGTTCATCCGTCCCAGGCTCTTGAGGCGGCTGACGATGGCCAGGGTCACCTGGGGCGGGAACTGGTAGACGCCGTGCAGCACCCCGTCGATGCGAAAGCGCAGGGTGCCGTGCTCGCGGCGGGGCTCGATATGGATATCGCTGGCCCGTTGCTGGAAGGCGTACTGAAACAGCCAGTCGACGATGTTGATGATGTGGGCGTCGTCGGCATCCGGCTCCTGGTCGCTGGCCCCGAGCTTGAGCAGTTGCTCGAGGTTGCCCGGGCCGCTTGTCCTTTGCTCGCTGCTGGCCCCGCTGACCGATTTGGCCAGGCGATAGAACTCCAGGGTCAGGCGCTGGATATCCACCGGGCTGGCCACCACCCGGTGGATCGAGCGCTTGAGGACATGGGCCAGATCGGCCTCCCAGGCGCTGACATAGGGCTGGGCGCTGGCCACGGTGACGCTTTGGGCATCCACCGCCACGGCGAGGATCTTGTGCCGCTGGGCGAAGGCGCAGGACATCAGCGGTGTGATGCTGGCGACGTCGATCTGCAACGGGTCGATGCGCAGGTAGGGCTGGCCGGCGCGCCGGGCCAGCCAGGCAGTGAGGCTGTCCAGGTCCAGATGCTGGCCGGGACGCTGCAAGTCCGGCAGATGCTGACTGGCGATCAGTTCCAGGGGATGCAAGGGGTTGCTGGTGCCGTGATGGCGGGCGCTGAGGGCCTGTTCGGCGGCATCCTGGCTGATGCGGCCCTGGGCCAGCAGTTCACGCAGCAGCTCACTGAGGTCCAGCCAGTGATCCTGGGCAATGTGTGCGGCAGCCATGGGGGCTCCTTGGGGCTGTTGTCCAGACGCGGGTCTCTGACCACAAATGGCCAAGAATAGCCCCGCCAGTCTGGGCCGCCGCCTGCCAAGGGTTGCAGGGTTTTTCCGGCCTCAGCCAGCGGCCTGCAGTTGCGCCGGCTCTGCCCGTTCCAGTTCTACCGAGCAGACGCTGATCAGGTTGCGCAACTTGTCGCCGATCACCCGAGCCCGGTGCCAACTCAGGCCGTCGAGTTCCACGTCGATGTGCAGCGTGGCGTCTTGCTGGATCACCGTGACCCGCTGGGGCACCAGAAATTGCAGGGCGAAGTGGTTGAGCACCCGACACAGGACATCGGCTTCGGCCTCGGCCGTCATCTGATAGTGCACGCGACAGTGGACATTGTTCTGGTTCCAGACATCGGCGCGGGATGATTGGCCAGGGGCGGGTTCGAGATGGGGCATGGCAGTCTCCAGATCAGTGGAGAAATTTTTACATTCGGTTTCGGGTATTTCTTATCTAAGATTGAGCGGAATTCATGAAAGTAGAATTGTTTGATTCAAGGTTTTATAGATAAGGGAATTTATTATGCATAGCGAGCTGGACGCCTACGACCGCCGGATACTCGCGTTGCTGCAAGAGGACGCGTCACTTTCCAGTGCGCAGATTGCCGAACAGGTGGGCTTGTCCCAGTCACCGTGCTGGCGGCGGATTCAACGCTTGAAGGAAGAGGGGGTGATCCGTGGCCAGGTGACCTTGCTTGATCGCAAGAAGATCGGCCTTAACACGCAGATCTTTGCCGAGATCAAGCTCAACGCCCACGGACGCTCCAACTTCACCGAGTTCACCGAGGCGATTCGCGGTTTTCCGGAGGTGCTGGAGTGCTATGTGCTGATGGGGGCGGTGGATTTCCTGCTGCGCATCGTGACCGCGGACATCGAAGCCTATGAGCGGTTTTTCTTCGAGAAACTGTCCATGGTGCCCGGCATTCAGGAGGTGAACTCGATCGTTGCCCTGTCGGAGATCAAGTCCACCACCAGCCTGCCGGTACTGCGCTGAGGGGGCGGCTTACATGCGCAGCAGGGTTTTCCAGGCGCGGTTCTGGAACACCGCGATGGCCTGTTGCTTGCGGGCATCGAGGGCTTCGTCGGTAATGGGCTCGTTGGCCAGTTGTGCCAGCTTGTTCAGTTCACCGTAGAGGCGGTCCAGTTCCGGAATGTCCAGTGCGGCGCGGGCGTGGTGCAGCCAGGCCTGGATACGTTCGATCCGCGGCAACTGCTCGGCCAGATCTTCCGGCTGCTGCTGGTAGCGCGGCAGTTGCAGGGAGGTCGCTTCCTCGGCCAGCAGGCGTGGCAGCCAGCTGCCCAGTTGCGCTGCACCCTGGCGGTTGCCACGGGTGTTGCGCTCGGCGGTCCAGGCTCGGGCCAGCAGCCAGCGCGAGGTGTTCAGGGAGAACAGGCCCCAGCGTACGTCCTGCAGTTCCTCGATGAACTGCTCCGGCGCGGCTTTGCGCACGTCTTCATCGTCGAGGCCGGCTTGTACCAGCGGACGCCAGTCTTCCAGCAGGGCATCCAGGGCGCTACGCAGCTCAGCGGTGGATTGGCGTGGCGCAGCCTGGCCCAGGCTGCTGGCCAGAGCGCGCAGCTCGGCGAGGTTATCCACCCAGTCCTGCAGCAGGCGCCAGTGACCGTTGAAGCGATACTGTTCGGCCAGGCGCTGGCTGCTGCCCAGCAGGTGCCAGGCCAGGGCGGCGAAGGCATCGTCCAGCGGGGTTTCGGCGCTCAGCTGTGGCGCCGGCAGGCTCAAGGAGTAGCTACCGGCATCGAACAGGCGATAGCCACGCTCGGCCTTGCTGATGTCGCAGGGCATCAGGGGCAGGGTGAGGGCCAGCTCCGCCGCCAGTTCCAGCAGAGCAGCGGGCTCGCCTTCACGCAGTTCCAGCTCCAGCTCGCAGATTTCTTCCTTGTGCTTGCCGGCGATCACTTGGCCCAGGTCCAGGGCCGCCTCGATCACCACTTTGGCCTTGCCACGGCCCCAGGCGATTTCCGCACGCTCACGGACAAAGTCGGTGGTGAACAGCGGCTTGAGGGTCTTTTTGTCCAGCTCGGCCAGGGCTTCGGGCCAGCATTCGCCGTCGAGTTTTTTCACGTCGAGCTTGGCTTTGGCCAACGACCAGTCGTACTCGTTGCGCTCGGACAGGCCAGCAACGCTCTGGCCGCTGGTCTTGAGGGTCTGGATCACTGCGTCACCGTCACGACGCAGGCGCAGGGCGACTTTGGCCCGGGCCAGATCGCGCTCTGGGGTGTCGAAGTACTGGTTCATCAGCTCACGGCGTTCCCAGCCACTTTTGTTGCGTTTTTTCAGTAGCGGGTGCTCGCGCAGGGCGGCGAGGGTTTCGCGGCTGACGCGGAGTTTGATTTCGGTTTCTTTCTGCATGGCCGGAAAATCCAGGATCGGGAGTGCAGCCGGGGGAAGAGTTGGCTGCCAAGGCCGTGCAGTGTACAGGACCAGGCGCCCGGAGGCGCCACGACGGTTCCTTCCTCTCACGAGATGCCTCTATGATGGTCCTTATCTTGGGATCTGCGGAGCCAGTTCATGCCATTGCCGTCCATGAAAGATCAGTTCGCTGCACTGATCGCCGCGCCGTCGGTGAGCTGCACTCAAGCGGCGCTGGACCAGTCCAACCGTCCGGTCATCGACTTGTTGGCCAGTTGGCTTGGCGACCTCGGTTTTGCCTGCGATATCCAGCAGGTCAGCCCCGGCAAGTTCAATCTGCTGGCCAGCTTCGGCAGCGGTCCCGGTGGCCTGGTACTGGCTGGGCACAGTGATACGGTGCCGTTCGATGCCGCTTTATGGCAGACCGATCCGCTGAAGTTGACCGAGGTCGACGGCCGCTGGGTCGGTCTGGGCAGTTGTGACATGAAGGGCTTTTTCGCCTTGATCATCGAAGCGGTGCGACCGTTGCTGGAGCAGCCATTCAAGCAGCCGCTGCTGATCCTCGCGACCTGTGATGAAGAAAGCTCCATGGCCGGTGCCCGGGCCCTGGCGGAAGCCGGGCGGCCCCTGGGGCGCGCGGCGGTGATCGGCGAGCCCACGGGCCTCAAGCCGATCCGCCTGCACAAGGGGGTGATGATGGAGCGCATTGATATCCTCGGGCGCAGCGGCCATTCCTCTGACCCGCGCCTGGGGCGTAGCGCTCTGGAGGCCATGCACGACGCCATCGGCGAGCTGCGGGGGTTGCGGCTGCTGTGGCAGCGCGAGTACCGCAATCCACAGTTCAGCGTGCCGCAACCGACCTTGAACTTCGGTTGCATCCACGGTGGCGACAACCCCAACCGCATCTGCGGCCAGTGCTCCCTGGAGTTCGACCTGCGTCCCTTGCCGGGCATGGACCCGCAAGTGCTGCGCGAGGCGATCCGGCAGAAACTTCAACCCATTGCCGAGCGGCATGAAGTGCAGATCGACTATGCGCCGCTGTTCCCTGCGGTGCCGCCGTTCGAGCAGCCCGAGGACGCTGAGCTGGTGCGGGTGGCGGAGCGGCTTACCGGGCATCGTGCCGAAGCAGTAGCGTTTGGCACTGAAGCGCCTTATCTTCAGCGCCTTGGCTGCGAGACGCTGGTGCTGGGCCCGGGCGATATTGCCTGCGCCCACCAGCCCGGGGAGTACCTCGAAATGTCACGCTTGCAGCCTACTGTGCAGTTGCTACGAGAGTTGATTGAACATTACTGCCTGACGCCGGCCCAATTTCAGTAAATTACCGGCGTCCTGATCCGTACCCATGAGGAGAGTAAGCGTGTTGCCAAGCCTGTTCCGACGATAACCATCAGCCCGCTGTGCGTTTTCCGTTTCGTCCTTTTATAGGCTGCTTTTTATTTACAGGCTCAGGTTCATGCCCGAATACGTCAATTGGCTCCGCCACGCGTCTCCCTATATCAACGCTCACCGTGACTGTACCTTCGTGGTCATGCTCCCGGGCGACGGCGTTGAACACCCCAACTTCGGCAATATCGTCCACGACCTGGTGCTGCTCCACAGCCTGGGGGTTCGCCTGGTGCTGGTGCACGGTTCACGGCCACAGATCGAAGCCCGTCTGGCGGCTCGCGGTCTGGCGCCCCATTATCATCACGGCCTGCGGATTACCGACGCGGCGACCCTGGAGTGCGTGATCGACGCCGTGGGCCAGTTGCGCATTGCCATCGAGGCGCGTCTGTCCATGGACATGGCCTCCTCGCCCATGCAGGGCTCGCGGTTGCGGGTCGCCAGCGGCAACCTGGTGACGGCCCGTCCGATCGGCGTGCTGGAAGGTGTCGACTACCACCACACCGGTGAAGTGCGTCGGGTCGATCGCAAGGGCATCAATCGCCTGCTGGACGAGCGCTCCATTGTGCTGCTGTCGCCTTTGGGGTATTCGCCCACTGGCGAGACCTTCAACCTGGCTTGCGAGGACGTGGCCACTCGCGCCGCCATCGATCTGGGGGCCGACAAGCTGCTGCTGTTCGGTGCCGACCCGGGGCTGCTGGATGAAAACGGCAAGCTGGTGCGCGAGTTGCGCCCGCAACAGGTTCCGGCGCACTTGCAGCGCCTGGGCAGCAATTACCAGGCCGAACTGCTGGATGCCGCTGCCGAGGCCTGTCGTGGGGGTGTGGGACGTAGCCACATCGTCAGTTATGCCGAAGATGGTGCCCTGCTGACGGAACTCTTTACCCGTGATGGCGGCGGCACCCTGGTGGCCCAGGAGCAATTCGAGCGGGTGCGCGAGGCGGCGATTGAAGATGTCGGTGGTTTGTTGGATCTGATCAGCCCACTGGAAGAACAGGGCATCCTGGTACGGCGCTCCCGGGAGGTGTTGGAGCGTGAGATCGAACAGTTCAGCGTGGTCGAGCGCGAGGGCATGATCATTGCCTGCGCTGCCTTGTACCAGATTGCCGACTCCGACGCCGGCGAGCTGGCCTGCCTTGCGGTGAACCCGGAGTATCGTCATGGCAAGCGCGGTGATGAACTGTTGGAAAGGATTGAAACCCGGGCCCGGGCTCAAGGGCTGAAGACCTTGTTCGTCCTCACTACCCGCACCGCCCACTGGTTTCGCGAGCGGGGTTTTGTGCCCAGCAGCGTCGAACGTCTGCCGTCGGCCAGGGCCTCGCTGTACAACTACCAGCGCAATTCGAAGATCTTCGAAAAGGCCCTCTGAGTCTATTTTTCGTTCTGCAATACACAACGCCTCGACCCCAGGATCGAGGCGTTGTCGTTTTCTGCACATGTCAGAAAAATTTCATTTCGACACAAAAACTGTAACAAATTGACGGGAGGATAGGCTCTTAGCCATGATGCGTCGCTTTTTTGATCCTCCATGACGTTTTACGCCTCTGGCGCGGGGGGACCTTGAAGGGCTGAATCGGGGAACAATTTTCAGAAATAAGCTTGCGAGTGCCTAGGCCGGGACTCTCGGCTTTACAGTGGCTAGCGTTATTCCTGAAAAGTATGAAAAAGGACTAAACAATTCTTTTTGGGTTTATGAGTAATTCATTACCCTGCATGGACCAAATCACTGCGATTAGACCATGGTCGTAGACATAGATAGTTACGATTGACTTGTCGGTCACGGTCTGGCGCTAATCGCGCATCTGTGGCACCCGGGCGTTCGATCTGGGGCCAGGAACCACAAGAATTAGAAACGAGAGGAGCGAAACATGAACAAGTCCACCTTGGCCCTGGCTGTGGCCGTAGGGGTTTTGGCGCAGCAGGCAGGCGCCGCCGGTTTCATCGAAGACAGCAAGGCTACCTTGGGGCTGCGCAACTTCTACATCAATACCGATAACCGTGATAGCAACACCAAAGCGGCGAAGGCTCAAAGCAAGCAGGAAGAGTGGGGGCAAGGCTTTCAGCTCAACTTCACTTCCGGTTACACCGAAGGCACCGTAGGTTTCGGTCTCGACGCGATCGGCCTGTTGGGCATCAAGCTGGACTCGGGCGGCGGCACCAACGGCGCTACTGCTTCCTCTTACGGCGGCACCGTATTCCCAAGCAAGTCCAATGGCGAAGCCGTTGATAACTACTCCAGCCTGGGTCTGACCGCCAAAGCCAAGGTCTCGCAGACCGAACTGAAGCTGGGCACCCTGCAGCCAAAACTGCCGGTTATCGTGACCAACGATGGTCGCATGCTGCCGCAAACCTTCCAGGGCGGCCAGATCACTACCAACGAGATCAAGGATTTGACTCTGGTCGGTGGCCAGATCGAGCACGCCAAAGGTCGTAACTCCAGCAACAACGAAGAGTTGTCCATTGCTGGCGCCAACAGCCGCGGTGCAACTTTCCGTGACAGTAACAAGTTCATCTACGGTGGCGGTGACTACAAAATCACCAAAGACCTGACGGCTCAGTACTACTACGGCAACCTGCAAGACTTCTACAAACAGCACTTCGTGGGCCTGCTGCACAACTGGGCTATCGGCCCGGGCGTATTGAAATCTGACCTGCGCTACTTCAACAGCCGTAACGACGGTGCCAATGGCCACGACTCGGCTTACTACACCACCGGTGACTACGGCACTGGCATCACCAAGGGCAAGGTTGATAACCGTCTGCTCAGTGGCTTGTTCCTGTACTCGGTTTCCGGCCACACCTTCGGCGGTGGCTATCAGGTCAGCAACGGTGACAGCGATTTCCCTTGGCTGAACCAGGGTGACGGCTCGTCGGCTTACCTGACCACCGACATGCAGATCCAGAAATTCGCCCGTGCCGGCGAACGCACCTGGCAAGCTCGCTACTCCTACGATTTCGCCAAAGTGGGTCTGCCAGGTCTGACCGCAGGTGTGGTTTACCTGCGTGGCGACAACATCGATACCGCTGGCAAAATCGGTGCAGATACCAAAGCGACCGCAGCCACTGGTCGCTCCGAGTGGGAACGCGACCTGACCGTTGCCTATGTGATTCCGGAAGGTCCGTTGAAAAACCTCGGCCTGACCTGGAAGAACGCCATGTGGCGTAACGACATCCCGGGCCAGCGCGATCAGGACGAAAACCGTCTGATCGTCAGCTACTCGATCCCGCTGTTGTAATAGCGCGATAAAGCCTCGCCCGGCGCAATGCCGGGCGAGGTATTGCTTCAAGTCAGGCCCACCCCCGTGAGCCCTTCCTGAATCCCCCTCTTTGTACAGCTACTCAAGGCCTTCTCGAACCTTGTTGAGAAGGGTGGTCTTCGCCTGCGCGCGCGTCCAGTGAAGAGATTTTTAATATTCAATTTGGTTATGAATAAATCTATATTTATTCTTTTTAAATAAGCTCCGGTGCAGGCAGAGTAGCTCCATCACGCACTCACAGGAGCAGCACCCCATGAGCCTCAGACTAGGCGACATCGCCCCCGACTTCGAACAGGATTCCAGTGCCGGCAAGATTCGTTTCCACGAGTGGCTGGGCGATAGCTGGGGCGTGCTGTTTTCCCACCCCGCAGACTTCACGCCGGTGTGCACCACCGAGCTGGGTTTCACCGCCAAGCTCAAGGACGAGTTCGCTCAGCGCGGAGTCAAAGCCATTGCCCTGTCGGTGGACCCGGTGGATTCCCATCACCGCTGGATCGAAGACATCAACGAAACCCAGCACACCATCGTCAATTTTCCGATCCTGGCGGACGCCGATCGCAAAGTGTCGGACCTCTATGACCTGATTCATCCCAATGCCAGCGACACGCTGACCGTGCGTTCGCTGTTCGTCATCGACCCGAACAAGAAGATTCGCCTGACCATCACCTATCCCGCCAGCACTGGGCGCAACTTCCACGAAATTCTCCGGGTGATTGACTCGTTGCAACTCACCGACAACTACAAAGTGGCCACTCCGGCCAACTGGCAGGACGGTGACGAGGTGGTGATAGTGCCCTCGCTCAAGGACGAGGAAGAGATCAAACGCCGCTTTCCCAGAGGTTATCGCGCAGTGAAGCCTTACCTGCGCCTGACGCCGCAGCCCAATCGCTGACCCACTCACCGCTGTAGGAGCCGGCTTGCCAGCGAAGGCGGTGGTCAGGCCGGTGCAAGTCTTGCGGACCCTTTCGCGGGCAAGCCCGTTCCTACGCAGAACGCTGAGGTAACAGAACCACAAAGCAGGGGTTTTAAGGCCGTTTCGACGGCCTATTTTTTTGCCTGGAAATCATCGCTCCTTATATTCATTTAAGGAATAAACAAATGAATAAATAAGATTTATGGATATATAAATTGGCTGTTAAGGTCTGTTCAGTCCGGCGAGATCGCATCCCGCGAATCGCTTTATCTTGTTCAAGGAATCCCCTGCATGCTGGTGGTCTCTCTCGGTGGCAGTCCCAGCCAACGCTCCCGTTCCGGGGTGCTGCTGGAGTTGGCCAAGCGCTGGTTGCAGCAGCAAGGCGTGGAAGTGGTCAGTTATCAGGTGCGGGACTTCCCGGCCGAGGATCTGCTTCACGCTCGCTTTGACAGCGCCATGGTCATCAACCTGCTGCAACACATTGAACAGGCCGACGGCCTGCTGATCGCCACACCGGTGTACAAGGCGTCGTTTTCCGGGGCGCTGAAAACCCTGCTCGATCTGCTGCCGGAACGCGCACTGAGCCACAAGGTGGTGCTGCCCATGGCCACGGGCGGCAGCATCGCCCACATGCTGGCGGTGGATTACGCCCTCAAGCCTGTGCTCTCGGCACTCAAGGCCCAGGAAATGCTCCAGGGCATCTTTGCCGAGGACAGCCAGATCGCTTATGGCGAAGGCAGTGTGCAGCCGCAGCTGGCCGAGGCTCTGGAGCTGCGTTTGAAAGAGGCTCTGGAGCAGTTTCACAGCGCCATGGCCCGTCGCCCCAAACCGCTGGACCCGCATGTATTGAATGAACGCCTGTTGAGTGCTCGCTGGAGCATTTGAGCCACACCCTGATTTGAAGTACTGGCCTTACTCGCCCGCCAACGGGCAAGCAGGTGCAGCCACAACCCCACAGCAAAAAGGAGAGCGCCATGCGCCCTGTCATTTTGCGTCGCGGTCTGGTCGCTCTGTTTGCTGCGGCTGTGTCCTTCGGCGCCATTGTTCAAGCTCAAGCCGAGACCTTGCGTATCGGTTATCAGAAATACGGCACCCTGGTGCTGCTCAAGGCCAAGGGCACCCTGGAAAAGCGCCTGGCGCAGCAGGGTGTGGACGTGAAGTGGACCGAGTTTCCTGGTGGTCCGCAGTTGCTGGAAGGGCTGAACGTCGGTTCCATCGACTTCGGCGTGACCGGCGAAACCCCGCCGGTGTTCGCCCAGGCCGCCGGTGCCGACCTGCTCTATGTGGCCTACGAACCACCGGCGCCCCATAGCGAAGCCATCCTGGTGCCCAAGGACTCGCCGATCAAGTCGGTGCAGGACCTCAAGGGCAAGAAAGTGGTGCTGAACAAGGGCTCCAACGTTCATTACCTGCTGGTCCGCGCCCTGGAAGACGCCGGCCTCAAGTACAGCGATATCCAGACCGTGTTCCTGCCTCCGGCCGATGCCCGAGCGGCGTTCGAGCGTGGCAGCGTCGACGCCTGGGTGATCTGGGACCCCTACCAGGCGGCAGCCGAGCAGCAACTGCAGGCACGCACGCTGCGTGACGGCAGTGGCATCGTCGACAACCACCAGTTCTACCTGGCGACCAAGCCCTACGCACAGCAGCACCCCGAGGTGATCAAGACCCTGGTGGAAGAAGTGCGGGCCGTGGGCGAGTGGTCCAAGGCCAACCCGCAGGAGGTCACCCAGCAAGTGGCGCCGTTGCTGGGCCTGTCTACCGACATCACCCTGACCTCGGTGAAACGCCAGGGCTACGGTGCGGCCTTCCTGACCCCCGAAGTGATCACCGCGCAGCAGAAAATCGCCGACAGCTTCTATCAGCTCAAGCTGATTCCCAAGCCGCTGAGCATCAAAGACGTGATCTGGACGCCCCCTGCCGCCGTGGCCAAAGCGCCGTAAATCGACCCCTTAGGAGACAACTCCATGAGCCTCAACATCTTCTGGTTTCTGCCCACCCACGGCGACGGCCATTACCTTGGCACCGCCGAAGGCGCTCGCGCCGTGGATCATGCTTACCTGCAGCAGATCGCCCAGGCCGCCGACCGCCTGGGGTTTGGCGGGGTGCTGATCCCCACCGGGCGCTCCTGCGAGGATTCCTGGTTGGTGGCGGCGTCGCTGATTCCGGTGACCCAGCGTCTGAAGTTCCTGGTCGCCCTGCGCCCCGGGATCATTTCCCCGACGGTGGCGGCGCGTCAGGCGGCAACCCTGGATCGCTTGTCCGGTGGCCGGGCGCTGTTCAACCTGGTGACCGGGGGTGATCCGGACGAACTGGCCGGTGATGGCCTGTTCCTCGACCATGAAGAGCGTTACCAGGCCTCCGTGGAGTTCACCCGTATCTGGCGCCGGGTGCTGGAAGGCGAAACCGTGGACTATGACGGCCAGCACATCAGCGTGAAGGGCGCCAAGCTGCTCTATCCACCGCTGCAGCAACCGCGCCCGCCGCTGTATTTCGGTGGCTCTTCGGAAGCCGCCCAGGACCTGGCCGCCGAGCAGGTGGACATGGTCCTGACCTGGGGCGAGCCACCGGCCGCCGTGGCCGAGAAGATCCAGCAAGTGCGGGACAAGGCAGCCAGGCTCGGACGCACTGTGCGTTTCGGCATCCGCCTGCATGTGATTGTGCGGGAAACCAATGCCGAGGCCTGGCAGGCCGCCGAGCGCCTTATTTCCCATCTGGACGACGACACAATCGCCCGGGCCCAGGCGTCCCTGGCACGTTTCGATTCTGTGGGCCAGCAGCGCATGGCGGCCTTGCACGGTGGCCGTCGCGACCAACTGGAAGTCAGCCCCAACCTTTGGGCGGGTGTTGGTCTGGTGCGTGGCGGGGCTGGCACCGCCCTGGTGGGCGATGGCCCTACCGTGGCGGCGCGGATGAAAGAGTATGCGGACCTGGGCATCGATACCTTCATCTTCTCCGGTTATCCACACCTGGAAGAGTCCTATCGAGTGGCCGAGTTGCTGTTCCCGTACCTGGATATCGAGCGGCCCAAGCTGCCCGAAGCCGCCGGTTACGTCAGCCCGTTCGGGGAGATGGTCGCCAATGACATCCTTCCCAAAGCCGCGTCCCAGAGCTGAGGTGCGGCCATGAATGGACAACGCATAGTGCATCGGCTGGCGCCCTGGGGGCTGCCGTTGCTGCTGCTCGCGGTGTGGCAACTGTCGGTGTCGGCGGGTTGGCTGTCGACCCGCATCCTGCCGGCTCCCAGTGCGGTGATCGAAGCCGGGATCAGCCTGGTCCGCAGCGGTGATATCTGGACCCACCTGGCCATCAGTGGCTGGCGTGCGGGGCTGGGCTTTGTCATCGGTGGCGGTATCGGCCTGGTGCTGGGCTTCATCACCGGCTTGTCGAAATGGGGTGAGCGCTTGCTGGACAGCTCGGTGCAGATGATCCGCAACGTACCGCACTTGGCGCTGATTCCCCTGGTGATTCTGTGGTTCGGCATCGACGAGTCGGCGAAGATTTTCCTGGTGGCGCTGGGCACTCTGTTCCCGATCTACCTCAACACGTACCACGGCATTCGCAACGTCGATCCGGCGCTGGTGGAAATGGCCCGTAGCTACGGCTTGTCGGGGTTTGCGCTGTTTCGCCAAGTGATCCTGCCGGGAGCCTTGCCCTCGATCCTGGTGGGCGTGCGTTTTGCCCTGGGCTTCATGTGGCTGACCCTGATCGTCGCGGAAACCATCTCCGCCAGCTCCGGCATCGGCTATCTGGCCATGAACGCCAGGGAGTTCCTGCAGACCGATGTGGTGGTGCTGGCCATCGTCATGTATGCGCTGCTCGGCAAGCTTGCAGACCTTGCGGCTCGGGGCCTGGAACGGGTCTGGCTGCGCTGGCATCCGGCCTATCAAGTGGCCAGGGGAGATGCCCAATGACGGCTCAACAACCTCCACGGCTGCTGCGGGGCATTCCCCTGGCCGTGCGCAAATTGCAAAAGACCTTTGGGGCGCGGCAGGTGCTGCGGGAAATCGATCTGCACATTCCTGCCGGTCAGTTCGTGGCTGTGGTGGGCCGCAGCGGTTGCGGCAAAAGCACCTTGCTGCGCCTGCTGGCCGGCCTCGACCAGCCTTCGGGCGGTGAGTTGCTGGCCGGTTCTGCGCCCTTGAGCGCAGCCATCGAAGACACCCGGCTGATGTTCCAAGAGGCGCGTTTGCTGCCTTGGAAGAAAGTCATCGACAACGTTGGGCTCGGCCTCAAAGGCAACTGGCGGCCCCAGGCCCTGGAAGCCCTTGAGGCGGTGGGCCTGGCGGATCGCGCCCATGAATGGCCGGCGGCGCTGTCAGGTGGCCAGAAGCAGCGGGTGGCCTTGGCGCGAGCCCTGATTCACCAGCCGCGACTGTTGTTGCTGGACGAGCCGCTGGGAGCACTGGATGCCTTGACCCGGATCGAGATGCAGCAGTTGATCGAACGTTTGTGGCAGCAACATGGCTTCACCGTATTGCTGGTGACCCACGATGTCAGTGAGGCGGTAGCGATTGCCGATCGGGTGATCCTGATCGAGGACGGCGAGGTGGGCCTTGACCTGCATGTCGAGCTTCCACGCCCGCGGGTGCGCGGTTCCCATCGCCTGGCGGCCCTGGAAACCGAAGTCCTCAATCGCGTGCTGTCACTGCCAGGCTCACCGCCGGAGCCGGAACCCGTTTCACCCTTGCCCACGCAGTTGCGCTGGGCTCTTTAAAACAGCGACTCATATTCGACCCCAGGAGAAATACCATGACCATTAAAGCCATCAACGTACGCAATCAGTTCAAGGGCACCATCAAGGAAATCGTCGAAGGTGATGTGCTGTCGGAAATCGACGTGCAGACGGCTTCCGGGATTGTCACTTCGGTGATCACCACCCGTTCGGTCAAGGAGCTGGAACTGTCCATCGGCAGCGAGGTGATTGCCTTCGTGAAATCCACCGAGGTGTCGATCGCCAAGTTGTGAGCGATGCAGTGCAACAGCCCCGAAGGGTGCGAGTCCTTCGGGGCTTTTTTCATGGACGCTGTAAATAACGGTCAGATTTGATACTTTCCCTGCTTTCGGCAAGGCCTGAACAGTACAAACATGACAACAGAGCAGGGTCCAAACGTAGGGTATCTGGAGTTTGATCGCGATCGCTGGTCAGCTCTGCGGGCCGCAGAACCCATGAGTCTGTCACCGTCCGAGATGGAGACGCTGACCAGTCCGACCCAGCCCATGGCGCCCGAGGAGGTGAGGCAGATCCTGCTCCCGCTGTCGCGCCTGCTGCATTTGCATGCGGCCCAGGTACAGTCACTCAAGGCCCCCCAGGCAGGTTTCAAGGCGCCTTATGTCATAGGTGTTTCCGGCAGTGTCGCGGTGGGCAAAAGCAGTTTTGCCAGGGTCCTGGCGGCCCTTCTGGCCTATTGGCCGGACAAGCCCAATGTGCATCTGGTGACTACGGACTCCTTTCTTTTCCCCCTGGCGACCCTTCAGGAAAAAAATATCCTGCACCGCAAGGGATTTCCCGAGTCCTACGATGAGCCGTTGTTCGTGGATTTTCTGCAGTCGGTGTGCAGGAAGGGCGAGTCCGTGAAGATCCCCATCTACTCCCACGTCCGCTACGATATCCTGGCCGATGAGGCGCAGTCGGTGGAGGCTCCGGACATCATCATCCTCGAAGGCCTGAATGTACTGCAGGGGGAGCAGGGGCAAGGCCTGAGCTCCCTGGATTTCATCGACTTCTCCATTTACGTCGATGCGTCCGAGGAGGCGATCAAAGCCTGGTACCTGGAGCGCTTTGTCTACTTGAAGAACACCGCTTTCCAGGCGGCAGATTCCTATTTCAACAAGTACAAGGGGCTTTCGGACCTTGATGCCTTGTCGGTGGCGTCCGATACCTGGGACCGGGTCAATCTGAAGAATCTCGTCGAAAACATCCTGCCGACCCGGGAACGGGCGAACCTGATCATTCACAAATCAGCGGATCACAGCATCGACAGGTTGCTGCTGCGGCAGGTGTGAGCGCTCAGAGCGGCGTTGGGCGCTTGGGCAGGTAGGGCGGCAAGTAAAGGCTCAGGTAGGCATCGAAGACCCGCATGCCTTCCTCCGCCATGCGCGGGGTGATCTGCCCGTGCTGCTGCACCGAACGGGCGTACACCCGGTCTCCCAGCTCCATGGCCAGGGCGAATACATCCACATCCTGGGGCAGGGTCGGCAGCTCGAAGTGGTGATTGAACAGCTTGTGCATCAGGTCACCCAGCTCGATATCGTGCTGACGATCGGCCTGGGTGACTTCCGTCAAACCGTGCTGGGCAAGGATCAACTGGCGGGCCGCCGCATCCTCGCCGTAGATGTCGAGCATGCGTTGTTCGACCAGGCGTGACAGGTCCCGCCAACTGTCGAGCCGGTCGTGGTCGATGGGCGCTTGCAGGCAGGCGCGAAACGCTGCGTGAACATCGGCGGTCAGGGCTTCCAGCAGGGCCGGCACACTGGCGAAGAAGTGATAGACCGAGGACGGTGGAATCTGCGCCCGTTCGGCCACGCTGTAGATCGACAGGCTGGCCACACCCTCGCTGGCGAGCAGGGTCCGGGCGGCGTCGAGTATCGAGTCGATCCGGGCCTGGCTGCGTGCACGGGGTTTGCGAAGAGGGGCGGTGCGCGTCATCGGTGTCTCCTACTGGGCAGCGGGCATTGTACGCGAGAGCGTCAGAATTCCTGTATCCGCCGGCCATGGATCAGTGGCACAAAAAAACGCCGCGGGGCTGTCAGCTCCGCGGCGTTGTTTTTTTGCAACAACCGCTTAAACGGTGTGCAGGTACCAGTTGTACTCGAGGTCGGAGATGGAGTGTTCGAACTCTTCCAGCTCGCTCTCTTTGCAGGCCACGAAGATATCGATGTACTTCGGATCGATGTACTTGGCCATTACCTCACTGTCGTCCAGCTCGCGCAGGGCATCGCGCAAGTTGTTCGGCAGGCTCTGCTCGTTCTGCTCGTAGCTGTTGCCTTCGGTCGGCGCCGGTGGCTCGATCTTGTTGGTCAGGCCGTGGTGCACGCCCGCCAGGACCGAGGCCATCAACAAGTACGGGTTGGCGTCGGCGCCGGCGACCCGGTGTTCCAGGCGCACGGCATCGGCCGAACCGGTCGGCACCCGCAGGGCCACGGTACGGTTGTCCAGGCCCCAGCTCGGCGAGTTCGGCACATAGAACTGTGCGCCGAAACGACGGTAGGAGTTGACGTTCGGGCAGAGGAAGGCCATCTGCGCCGGCAGGGTCTCGAGCACACCGCCGATCGCGTGACGCAGTGCGGCGTTCTGCTCGGGATCCTCGCTGGCAAAGATGTTCTTGCCATCTTTATCCAGAACCGAAATGTGGACGTGCAGACCGTTGCCCGCCTGGCCTGGGTAAGGCTTGGCCATGAAGGTGGTATCCATCTCATGGTCGTAGGCGATGTTCTTGATCAGGCGCTTGAGCAGTACCGCGTAGTCGCATGCCTTGATCGGGTCGGCCACGTGGTGCAGGTTGACTTCGAATTGTGCCGGGGCACTTTCCTTGACGATGGCGTCGGCCGGGATGCCTTGTTCCTTGGCACCTTCCAGAATGTCCTGGAGGCAGTCGACGTATTCGTCGAGATCGTCGATCAGGTAGACCTGGGTGGAATGCGGGCGTTTGCCGGAGATCGGCGAACGTGGCGGTTGTGGACGGCCGTTCACGTTCTCCTGGTCGATCAGGTAGAACTCCAGTTCGAAGGCGGCGCAGATGGTCAGTCCCAGTTCGTCGAACTTGGCCACGACTTGGCGCAGTACTTCTCGTGGATCGGCGAAGAACGGATCGCCTTCAAGCTCGTGCATGGTCATCAGCAGTTGCGCGGTAGGACGCTTCTGCCAGGGCTCGTTGCACAGGGTATCGGGGATTGGATAGCAGATTCGGTCAGCATCGCCGATGTCCAGGCCCAGGCCGGTGCTTTCCACCGTAGAGCCATTGATATCCAGGGCAAACAGGGAGGCCGGCAGGTTGATGCCTTTCTCGTAAACCTTGTGGAGGCTGGTGCGTTCGATGCGCTTGCCGCGCACCACACCATTCATATCCGCAATCAGAAGGTCAACGTACAGAACCTCAGGATGTTCCTTAAGGAACGCGTTCGCTTCGTTGAGCTGAACGGCACGCGGGGGTACCGACATGATGCAACACCTTTGTTGTTAAAAATATCAATCATTGATCTTTTCTGGTTTCAGTCAACCCGAACGGCATGCCGAAGTCAAGTAAGGCTCTTTACGCCCTAATAAAGGGCTGGCGAGGCTCTTTTGGGGCAAAACAGGGCGTTTTTTGGGACTCGACTGCCTCGGGTAGCGCAGACTTGAGCGGGCCGTGTTGTATTTTTTACGGGGGTGTTGTGTAAAAAAATGAACAAGGCTAAGCTCGAATCAAACCCATAACAGCAATAATACCGGGGTGTTTCATGTCTCGCCTGCCGTTAATCGGCATCACCGCCTGCTCCAGGCAGATCGGTCTGCATGCCTATCACATCAGTGGCGACGAGTATGTACAGGCAGTAGCCAGCGCAGCCCAGGGCGTGCCGGTGATTCTTCCGTCCATGGCGCAGTTGCTTTCCCCGTCCGATATTCTGGACGGCCTGGACGGCATCCTCTTTACCGGTTCTCCCTCCAATATTGAACCTTTCCATTACCAGGGGCCTGCCAGCGCACCGGACACTGCTCATGATTCTGCACGGGACGCGGCCACTCTGCCGCTGTTGAATGCCGCCGTCGAGGCGGGTGTTCCGGTGCTGGGCATCTGTCGCGGATTCCAGGAAATGAATGTAGCCCTGGGCGGCAGCCTTCATCAGAACGTGCATGACGTGCAGCCGTTCATGGACCACCGCCATGATGACGAGCCTGGTCAGCCCCTGGATGCCTGGTACGCGCCTGCCCATGATTTGCACGTCCAGGCGGGTGGGGTCCTGGCAAATCTGGGCCTGCCGCAGAAGATTCAAGTCAACTCGATTCATGCTCAAGGCGTTGAACGTCTGGCGCCGGGCCTGCGGGTCGAGGCGCTGGCGCCTGACGGCCTGGTGGAGGCCATCTCGGTCGAGGGAGGCAAGGCATTTGCTTTGGGGGTGCAATGGCACCCCGAATGGCAGGTAAGCTGCAATCCTCACTATCTGGCCATCTTCCAGGCTTTTGGTGATGCCTGCCGCAAACGGGCAAAACAACGCGACGCCGAAGCGTCACACAACGCCTGACTTAATAGAGAGTCAGGAAACTCAGCCTAGAGGCATTTATGAGTAACAACCTCGACCAGCTCACCGATTGGTTGAAAGACCACAAGATCACAGAAGTCGAATGCATGATCGGCGACTTGACCGGTATCACCCGGGGCAAGATCTCGCCGACCAACAAGTTCATTGCCGAAAAAGGCATGCGCCTGCCCGAGAGCGTGCTGTTGCAGACCGTGACCGGCGACTATGTCGAAGACGACATCTATTACGAGTTGCTGGACCCGGCGGACATCGACATGATTTGCCGCCCCGACCAGAACGCGGTGTACCTCGTGCCCTGGGCCATCGAACCCACTGCCCAGGTGATCCACGACACCTACGACAAGCAGGGCAACCCTATCGAGCTGTCGCCCCGCAACGTCTTGAAGAAGGTGCTCAAGCTCTACGCCGACCACGGCTGGCAGCCCATCGTGGCGCCGGAGATGGAGTTCTACCTGACCAAGCGCAGTGACGACCCGGACTACCCGCTGCAGCCGCCTATCGGCCGTTCCGGCCGCCCTGAAACCGGTCGTCAGTCGTTCTCCATTGAAGCGGCCAACGAATTCGATCCGCTGTTCGAAGATGTCTACGACTGGTGCGAACTGCAGGAGCTGGACCTGGACACCCTGATCCATGAGGACGGCACGGCGCAGATGGAGATCAACTTCCGTCACGGCGACGCCCTGTCCCTGGCCGACCAGATCCTGGTGTTCAAGCGCACCATGCGCGAGGCGGCCCTCAAGCACGACGTGGCGGCCACCTTCATGGCCAAGCCCATGACCGGCGAGCCTGGTAGCGCCATGCATTTGCACCAGAGCATCATCGACATCAACACCGGCAAGAACGTCTTCTCCAACGAAGACGGAACCATGAGCCAGCTGTTCCTCAACCACATTGGCGGGCTGCAGAAGTTCATCCCCGAGTTGCTGCCGCTGTTCGCTCCCAACGTCAACTCGTTCCGCCGCTTCCTGCCCGATACCTCGGCGCCGGTAAACGTCGAGTGGGGCGAAGAGAACCGCACCGTGGGCCTGCGGGTGCCGGATGCCGGACCGCAGAACCGTCGGGTGGAAAACCGCCTGCCGGGCGCCGACGCCAACCCTTACCTGGCCATTGCTGCCAGCCTGCTGTGCGGCTTCATCGGCATGGTCGAAGGCCACAACCCGAGCGCGCCAGTGGTCGGTCGTGGTTATGAACGACGCAACCTGCGCCTGCCGTTGACCATCGAGGACGCCCTGGAGCGTATGGAAAACAGCAAGACCATCGAGAAGTACCTGGGCCAGAAGTTCATCACCGGCTATGTCGCGGTGAAGCGGGCCGAGCATGAAAACTTCAAGCGCGTGATCAGTTCGTGGGAGCGGGAATTCCTGCTGTTCGCCGTCTGATTCGCCGGGCGCCGCTGCCCCCCAGCGGCGCCTTCACTGACACTTAGGAGAGATTGATGACTCATAAAAACCCGCAAACCCGCGAGTGGCAAACCCTCAGCAGTGATCACCACCTGGCGCCTTTCAGCGACTTCAAGCAATTGAAGGAGAAGGGGCCGCGGATCATCACCCATGCCAAGGGTGTTTACCTCTGGGACAGTGAAGGCAATCAGATTCTCGACGGCATGGCCGGCCTGTGGTGCGTAGCCATCGGCTATGGCCGTGACGAACTGGCGGAAGCCGCCAGCAAGCAAATGCGCGAACTGCCCTATTACAACCTGTTCTTCCAGACCGCCCACCCGCCGGTGCTGGAGCTGTCCAAGGCGATCGCTGATATCGCGCCAGAAGGCATGAACCATGTGTTCTTCACCGGTTCCGGCTCCGAAGGCAACGACACCATGCTGCGCATGGTCCGCCATTACTGGGCGATCAAGGGCCAGCCGAACAAGAAGACCATCATCAGCCGGGTCAACGGCTACCACGGCTCCACCGTGGCCGGCGCCAGCCTCGGCGGCATGAAGTACATGCACGAACAGGGCGACCTGCCGATTCCGGGTATCGTTCATATCCCGCAACCGTACTGGTTCGGTGAAGGTGGCGACATGAGCCCCGAAGAGTTCGGTATCTGGGCGGCCAACCAGTTGGAAGAGAAGATCCTGGAACTGGGTGTGGATAACGTCGGTGCCTTTATCGCCGAGCCGATCCAGGGCGCTGGCGGCGTGATCGTGCCGCCGGACAGCTACTGGCCGCGGATCAAGGAAATCCTCGCCAAGTACGACATCCTCTTCGTCGCCGACGAAGTGATCTGTGGCTTCGGCCGCACCGGTGAGTGGTTCGGTAGCGATTTCTACGACCTCAAGCCCGACATGATGACCATCGCCAAGGGCCTGACCTCCGGCTACATCCCCATGGGCGGCCTGATTGTCCGTGACGAAGTGGTGGCGGTGCTCAACGAGGGCGGCGATTTCAACCACGGTTTCACCTACTCCGGCCATCCGGTGGCCGCAGCCGTGGCCCTGGAAAACATCCGCATCATGCGCGATGAAAAAATTATCCAGCGCGCCCATGAAAAAGCGGCACCCTATTTGCAGAAACGTCTGCGTGAGCTGAGTGATCACCCGTTGGTGGGTGAGGTTCGCGGGGTAGGCCTGCTGGGGGCGATCGAGCTGGTCAAGGACAAGGCCACCCGCGCGCGCTATGAAGGCCGCGGCGTGGGCATGATCTGCCGACAGTTCTGCTTCGATAACGGTCTGATCATGCGTGCCGTGGGCGACACCATGATCATTGCGCCACCGCTGGTGATCAGCGAGGCGGAGATCGACGAACTGGTGGCCAAGGCGCGCAAGTGCCTGGATCTGACCTTGAGTGTGCTGCAGAACTGAGTGCTAGGCTTTGAGCGTGGTGCTTGCGGGCACGGCGCTCGAAGCAGATATAAAGGATGGGTCTTTCCTTGAAAGCCGGCCTTGGATCTTGCCAGACTACCCGCCGTTTTGGTTGCCCCGAGATTGGCCGCTGAGCGAGTGGTTAAAAAAGAATAATTGGAGCATTACGCATGAAGGCATTAGGTATGAAGTTAGCTGGCAAGACCCTCCTCGCCATGTCCCTGATGGGCGTGATGGCGGCGGCAGCGCAGGCGGACGATAAAGTACTGCACGTTTACAACTGGTCCGATTACATCGCCCCGGACACCATCAAGAAATTTGAAGCCGAGTCGGGCATCAAAGTGGTCTATGACGTGTTCGACAGCAACGAAACCCTGGAAGCCAAGTTGCTCGCCGGCAAATCCGGTTACGACGTGGTCGTGCCTTCCAACAACTTCCTGGCCAAGCAGATCAAGGCCGGTGTCTATCAGGAACTGGACCAGTCCAAGTTGCCGAACTGGAAGAACCTCAACGAATCGCTGCTCAAGGCGGTATCGGTGAGCGACCCGGGCAACAAGCACGCCTTCCCTTACATGTGGGGCTCGATCGGCATCGGTTTCAACGCCGAGAAGGTCAAGGCGGTATTGGGTGCCGACGCACCGACCAACTCCTGGGACCTGCTGTTCAAGCCGGAAAACGCCGAGAAGTTGAAGGCTTGTGGCGTCAGTTTCCTCGATTCGCCAACCGAGATGATTCCGGTGGCGCTGCACTACCTGGGCTACCCGACCGACAGTCAGGACAAGAAGCAACTGGCAGAAGCCGAAGCCCTGTTCCTCAAGATCCGTCCTTCGATCGCCTATTTCCACTCGTCCAAGTACATCTCCGACCTGGCTAACGGCAATATCTGCGTCGCCGTGGGTTACTCGGGCGATATCTATCAGGCCAAGGCTCGTGCCGCCGAAGCCGGTGACAAGGTCAAGGTCAGCTACAACATTCCGAAAGAGGGTGCTGGCAGCTTCTACGACATGGTCGCCATCCCTAAAGACGCGGAAAACGTCGACGGCGCCTACAAGTTCATGACCTTCCTGCAAAAGCCTGAAGTCATGGCCGAAATCACCAACGCCGTGCGTTTCCCCAACGGTAACGCGGCTGCAACCCCGTTGGTCGATAAAGACATCACCAGTGACCCGGGCGTTTACCCGCCAGCTGACGTACAGGCCAAGCTGTACGCGATTGCCGACCTGCCGGCCGCGACCCAGCGCATCCTGACCCGCAGCTGGACCAAGATCAAATCCGGCAAATAAGCCAATTTGCAGCACCACCTGTTGCCGTCATCGTGGCGAGGGCGGCAACAGGTAACAATTAAATGACAGAAAGTTTTGCTGGATTGGTTTATCGAGGGTAAGTTGCGCGCCGGTTTTGTTGCTGGGCAGCTCGGAGGCTGTCAGGTAGCGCGGGGCAGCTTGGGCCCAACTATTTAAGAGGACCTCCACTTGCCTATTTCTTTATTTCGCAAAGCCATGCTGGTCGCCGCCAGCCTGACGCTGGTGGCTGGCGCGCAGGCTGCACCGACCGTGCATATTTATAACTGGTCCGACTACATCGGTCAGAACACCCTGGCCGAATTTGAAAAAGCCACGGGCATCAAGCCGGTGTATGACGTTTTCGATTCCAACGAAACCCTGGAAGGCAAGTTGCTGGCCGGTCGCACCGGTTATGACGTGGTGGTGCCGTCCAACCACTTCCTGGGCAAACAGATCAAGGCCGGGGCTTTCCAGAAACTCGACAAGAGCCTGCTGCCTAACTACTCCAATCTCGATACGGCGCTGCTCAAGCGTCTGGAGATGAACGACCCGGGCAACCAGTACGCGGTGCCGTACCTGTGGGGCACCAATGGCATTGGCTACAACGTCGACAAGGTCAAGGCCGTGCTGGGCGTGGACAAGATCGACTCCTGGAGCGTGCTGTTCGAGCCGGAGAACATCAAGAAGCTCAACAGCTGCGGCGTGGCCTTCCTCGATTCTGCCGATGAAATGATGCCCACGGTCCTCAATTACCTGGGCCTGGATGCCAACAGCACCAACCCCCAGGACTACAAGAAGGCCGAAGCCAAGTTGCTGGCGGTGCGTCCCTACGTGACCTACTTCCACTCGTCCAAGTACATCTCGGACCTGGCCAACGGCAATATCTGCGTGGCCATCGGCTTTTCCGGCGACGTGTTCCAGGCCAAGGCCCGGGCCGCCGACGCTGGCAAGGGCGTGAACATCGCCTACGCGATTCCGAAGGAAGGCGGTGCCCTGTGGTTCGACATGCTGGCGATCCCCAAGGACTCGACCAACGTCAAGGAGGCTCACGCCTTCATCAACTATTTGCTGCAACCTGAGGTGATTGCCCAGGTCAGTGACTACGTCGGTTACGCCAACCCCAATCCCGGGTCGGACAAGCTGATGGAGCAATCCATTCGCACCGACGAAGCGGTTTATCCACCGCAAGCTGTACTCGACAAGACCTACGTGTCCATCGAGTTGCCACCCAATATCCAACGCTTGATGACCCGTAGCTGGACCAAGGTCAAGACGGGTAAGTAGTTCCACAGGCTCAAACTATCCAAGGTCCGCCCACGTGGGGTGGGCTGCAAATTTTGTTGGGAGTTTCGCAAATGGCAGTTGCCTCCGGCGCCTATAAGAAAGCCCTCGAGGGCGACCAGACACCTAAGCAGGTGCTGGTCAAGATCGACCGGGTCACGAAGAAGTTCGACGAGACGGTTGCCGTGGACGATGTGTCCCTGGAAATCAAGAAGGGCGAGATCTTCGCCCTGCTCGGCGGCTCGGGTTCGGGCAAGTCCACCTTGCTGCGGATGCTGGCCGGTTTCGAACGGCCAACGGAGGGGCGAATCTTCCTCGATGGTGTGGACATCACCGACATGCCGCCCTATGAGCGGCCGATCAACATGATGTTCCAGTCCTATGCGCTGTTCCCGCACATGACCGTGGCCCAGAACATCGCCTTCGGCCTCAAGCAGGACAAGATCCCTGCGGCCGAAATCGACGCCCGGGTGGCGGAGATGCTCAAGCTGGTACAGATGAGCCAGTATGCCAAGCGCAAGCCGCACCAGCTGTCCGGTGGCCAGCGCCAGCGCGTGGCCCTGGCCCGTTCCCTGGCCAAGCGTCCCAAGCTGTTGCTGCTGGACGAACCCATGGGCGCCCTGGACAAGAAGCTGCGCTCGCAGATGCAGCTGGAACTGGTTGAGATCATCGAGCGCGTAGGCGTGACCTGCGTGATGGTGACCCACGACCAGGAAGAGGCCATGACCATGGCCGAACGCATCGCCATCATGCACCTGGGCTGGATCGCCCAGATCGGCAGCCCGATCGATATCTACGAGACTCCGGTCAGCCGCCTGGTCTGCGAATTCATCGGCAACGTCAACATCTTCGAAGGTGAAGTGGTGGACGATGCCGAAGGTCACGCCCTGATCACTTGCAAGGATCTGGACCGCAGCATCTATGTCGGCCACGGCATCAGTACCTCGGTGCAGGACAAGTCGGTGACCTACGCGATCCGCCCGGAAAAGCTCCTGGTGACCGCCGAGATGCCGACCTGCGAGTACAACTGGTCCAGCGGCAAGGTGCACGACATTGCCTACCTGGGCGGCCACTCGGTGTTCTACGTCGAGCTGCCGAGCGGCAAGCTGGTGCAGTCCTTCGTGGCCAACGCCGAGCGTCGCGGCGCGCGGCCGACCTGGGGTGACCAGGTTTACGTCTGGTGGGAAGACGACAGCGGCGTGGTACTGCGCTCATGAACATGCGAAAGCTCAAGCGCCGACTCAATCGAATAATTCCCGGTGGCCGTCAGCTGGTCATCGGGGTTCCGTTCATCTGGCTGTTCCTGTTCTTCATGCTGCCGTTCTTCATCGTGCTGAAGATCAGCTTCGCCGAAGCGGACGTGGCCATTCCGCCGTATACCGAGATCTACAGCTACGTCGACCAGAAGCTGCAGGTGCTGCTCAACCTGGGCAACTACGCGATGCTCGGCGACGACGAGCTGTACATCGCGGCTTACCTCGGCTCGCTGAAGATGGCGTTCTTCAGCACCATCCTCTGCCTGCTGATCGGCTACCCGATGGCCTATGCCATCGCCAGTGCCCGTAAAGAGCTGCAGACCGTACTGGTGCTGCTGATCATGATGCCGACCTGGACCGCGATCCTGATCCGCGTCTATGCCTGGATGGGCATCCTCAGCAACAACGGCCTGCTCAACGGCTTCTTGATGTCCATGGGCTGGATCAACGAGCCACTGCAGATCCTCAACACCAACATCGCGGTGTACATCGGCGTGGTCTATTCCTACCTGCCGTTCATGATCCTGCCGCTGTACGCCAACCTGGTGAAGCACGACACCAGTCTGCTGGAGGCCGCGGCCGACCTGGGTTCGAGCACCTTCAACAGCTTCTGGAAGATCACCGTACCGCTGTCCAAGAACGGCATCATCGCCGGTTGCATGCTGGTGTTCATCCCGGTGGTGGGCGAGTTCGTGATTCCGGAACTCTTGGGCGGCCCGGAAACCCTGATGATTGGTAAGGTGCTCTGGCAAGAGTTCTTCAACAACCGTGACTGGCCGGTGGCATCCGCCCTGGCGGTGGTGATGCTGGCGATCCTGATTGTGCCGATCATCCTGTTCAACCGCAGTCAGGCCAAAGAAATGGAGGGCAAGGAATGAAGCGCTTCAGTTTCTCAAGCATGATGCTGGTGCTGGGCCTGTTGTTCATCTACCTGCCGATGCTGATCCTGGTGATCTACTCGTTCAACGCCTCGAAACTGGTGACGGTGTGGGGCGGCTGGTCGATCAACTGGTACATCGGCCTGCTGGATAACACTCAGCTCATGGGCTCGGTCCTGCGCTCCCTGGAAATCGCCTGCTACACCGCCGTTGCCGCGGTGGCCCTGGGCACCCTGGCGGCCTTCGTCCTGACCCGGATTACTCACTTCAAGGGCCGCACCCTGTTCGGTGGCCTGGTGACGGCGCCGCTGGTGATGCCTGAAGTGATCACCGGTCTGTCGCTGTTGCTGCTGTTCGTGGCCATGGCTCAGGCGGTCGGTTGGCCTCAGGAGCGTGGCATCGTCACCATCTGGATTGCCCACACCACGTTCTGCGCGGCTTATGTGGCGGTGGTGGTGTCGGCTCGCCTGCGCGAGCTTGACCTGTCCATCGAAGAGGCGGCCATGGACCTGGGCGCGCGGCCGTGGAAGGTGTTCTTCCTGATCACCATCCCGATGATCGCGCCGTCCCTGGCAGCGGGGGGCATGATGTCCTTCGCCCTGTCCCTGGATGACCTGGTCCTGGCAAGCTTCGTCTCTGGCCCTGGCTCCACCACCTTGCCGATGGAGGTGTTCTCGGCGGTGCGCCTGGGGGTCAAACCGGAGATCAACGCCGTGGCCAGCCTGATCCTGCTGGCGGTGTCCCTGGTGACCTTCCTGGTCTGGTTCTTCAGCCGCCGCGCCGAAGAAGCTCGCAAGCGCGCGATCCAGCAAGCCATCGAAGAGAGCGCTGCCGACTCCTGGAAGCAGCCTGACGTACGTCGGGCCCAGGCGCCGGAAGCGGTCTGACCTCAGGTTCGCAACACCTCAGGTTCGCAATAAAAAACCTCGCCCCGTAACCGGGAGCGAGGTTTTTTATTGCCCCATGCCGCCTGTTTCGCCGTAGGAGCGCTCAGGGGCGGCGCGCCGGCAGCAGCTTCAGGGTGCTGCGGGTGTTGGCGGTGACTTCCTCTTCGCTGAAGTGCGCCTGTTGGTAGACCCCTTCGATGTAGGCCTCGGCCTGGTCGTCGTAGTGCTTGTCGAACAGCACGCCGCTCTGGCCCACGGGGTTGATGGTCAGGCTGTGGGCCGGGTAGGCGAAGTCGATGATGCGCCGGGTCGAGGGGCCATACACCACGGACCAGGGTGCCGGGCCGATCTTGGCGGTGAGATTGTTCGGCACTTCATGGCTGCCCGGGGCGTCCAGGGGGCCGACGTTGAATACCCGGTCCAGAGGCTTCTGCATCCCCAGCGGGTGGCCGTGGGTCAGGGTATGGGCGCTGCCCCAGTGCCATTTCGCGGGGTTGGCGCCCAGGGTGCGCTTGAGGTGGTCGATGCTGGCGTGCCAGGCCACCTTGACGGTGTCGGCCCGGCTTTCACGCTGGGGCGTGGTGCGGTTGTCCCACCAGGGGGAATCGGGATCGGCCGCCAGCCGGGGCAGGGCAGCATCCACCACTCGGGCCTGGATCAGGGCATCGAAATAGGCGTCACCGAGTTTTTCATGGAAGGTGGCGTTGGCCAGCTCGAACAGGAATTGGTTGAACAGGGTGGCGCTGGTGGAGTCCAGCGGGTAGTCGCCCTGCCACTTGGCCAGTTGCTCCACCAGCTTCAGTTCCTCGGGCGCGCCGACCACTTCCCGCAGCACGGGCAACAGCGGTGCCAGCAGGCGCGGCCCGTAGGCGGTTGTCGTGCCCAGCTGCAGCTTCTGGGTGTTTTCCAGGTCCCATTTCACGCTTTTGTCACTGAGCTGACGGTCCAGTTGCTGGCCCCGGTCGGCGAGGTTGTAGTAGCCGGGGATCTCCATGCCGGTCGGGGAGACGGGCTGGAAGTTGGCGGAGACGATATAGCCCCGGGCCGGGTTCTCTTCCTGGGGGTTGGCGCTGAAGGGGTAGAAGCCCTCCTTGTCAGCCATGGCGGTGCTGCCGTCGAGCAGGAACGCCGGTTTCGCCCCGGTCGGGCGCTTGGGCAGCAGAGCCGCCGCCCACCAGCCGATATCGCCCTTGGCGTTGGCCCAGACAATGTTCAGGCCGGGGGCGTGGACCTTGGCGGAGGCCGCTCGGACCTTGGCCAGGGTATCGGCGCGGTTGAGCTGGTAGAAACCATCGAGGATCGGGTTGGGGGTTTCCAAAAAGCCCCACCACATGGCCACCGGGGCCTTGCCCACGGTGGCGCCGAGCATGTCGTTGATGATCGGGCCGTGGGGCGACTGGCGCAGGGTCAGGGTCACCGGCGCCTGGCCCTTGACTGCAATCTGCTGCTCGCTGCTGATCAGATCGACCCATTTGTCATGGAACCAGACCTGATTGGGGTTTTCCGGGTTGACCTTCTCGACGATCAGGTCGAGATCGTCGTTCTGGAACATGGTCAGGCTCCAGCCGAAGTCCAGGTTGTGGCCCAGGAAGGCGAAGGGCACCAGGGCCTGATGATGGCCGTAGAGTTCGAAGCCCGGTGCCGACAGCTGCGCCTCGTACCACACCGACGGCAGGGAGTAGCGGATGTGCGGATCGCCTGCCAGCAGCGGGCGTCCGCTCTTGGTTCGAGCGCCGGCCACGGCCCAGGCGTTGCTGCCTTCAAATTGCGGCAGTCCGGCCTCGCTCAGGGCTTGCTGGCTCAGGAGGGCGATCTGCCCCAGGTCCTGCCAGTCGACAGCGGCCAGGGGCTGGGACGGTTGCGGCTTGCCTTTGGCCAGCACGCCCTTGGGCTGCCAGTCGAGGTCGAAGACCTTCAGGTAATCGTTGCCCAACTGGTCGCGGATGTAGGTCAAGAGCGGTTCGGTGCGAAAGGCCATGGCGAAGCTGTAGGCCATGAAACCGGCGACGCTGACGGTGTCTTCTGCGGTGAATGGCCGTTTGTGGATGCCCAGGACATCGAACTCCATGGGGCTGGCGTGGCTGTCCTGATACTGGTTGATGCCATCCAGATAGGCTTCCAGGGCCTTCCAGGCGGGAGACTGACGGTCGAGCCCGGCCACATAGCGGTCAGCGCGCTCGCGGATGCGCAGGCTGCGGAACAGTTTGTCGGTATCCAGTAGCTTGGGCCCCAGGACCTCTGCCAGTTCGCCCCGGGACAGGCGCCGCAAGACTTCCATCTGGAACAGTCGGTCCTGGGCGTGGACGTAACCCAGGGCGCGATACAGGTCGGTTTCGTTCTCCGAGCGGATATGGGGCACGCCACGCTCGTCGTAACGCACAGTGACCGAGCCTTGCAGGCCACGGACTTCCACCTGGCCCTGACGCGTCGGCTGCTTGCTGTAGAGATAACCGACGACACCCGCCAGCACGGCGAGGATCAGGACAGCGACGACGGTCAGGCTGCGTTTCATGCGGGCTCCTTGCTGTTGTTTTCAGTGCCGCCCTGGAAGAGCAGCAGAGATTTAGCACAAGTCATGGGCCTCGCGCAGGAGGCAGTCCTTGAATAGGCGCGAATGCCTTTAATTGGCAGTGACTGGCCAGGGACAGTAGCAGCCTACCGCCAGGGTGTGGGTGGCATTGATCTGGCGATGGTTCTCCAGCGCCTGGAGGATAGGCTCGATGAAGCTGTTGCTGGAGTTGCAGGTCAGGCCTTCGCTGTAGGGCCCGAAGTAGGCCAGCTTGCCGTTGCGGTCCCAGATCGCCACCGCCGGACTGGCGGGAATCTGTTCGGCACCGGGCAGGCTGTCGAGGGGCTTCAGGTGGCCCAGGGTGGCGGGCAGTTGGCCTTGGCTGCCGGGCTTCTGCACGGAATAGAACTCCACGCCCCGCGGACCATAGGTTTCGATCAGTTCAGCCAGGTGCTGCTGGTTGCCGACGTTGCAGGGGCAGGCCGGGTCCCAGAAGTGCACCAGGCGGATGGCCCCGGGGCCGGCCAGCTCGGCGGGCAGTTGCAGCGGGTCGCCGGAGAACACCGCGGTGTGTTCACTGAAGGCCCGCAGATAGCGTCCCTGGAACCAGTCGTAGGCGCACCACAGCACCACGGCGCAGATCAGGACGAGCAGGCTGGCAAGCAGGGAGGTGCGGTAAGGCTGGCGCATTAAGATCGGTCCTCGAAGGTCGCGTAGCTTGCCATGCTTGCCGCGACAGATGAATATCGCAGGCCTAGAAAGCCTGTTTTATCCCCGGTGCCCCCCGCTTTGGAAAATCCCATGTCCGTGACCTTCGACCCCGACCACCTGCGTGCCAGTCTGCAACCTCTGGTGGCTGGGCAGCCCTTGTCGGTGGAGGCCCAGGCCTATCAGCGCTTCTATGGGCTGGACTTCGCCGGACGGGCGCTCGTGCCACGCAGTCGCCTGGGGCGCTTTCAAGTGGAGGGCTACGAGGTGGTCACGCAGGTGTGGTGGCCGGAGCAGCCACAGGCAACGCTGTTTCTGTTCCACGGTTTCTACGATCACATGGGCTTGTACCGGCATGTGATCGAGTGGGCCCTGCAGCGCCGCTTCGTGGTGATTTCCTGTGACCTGCCGGGGCATGGCCTGTCCAGTGGCGAGCGCGCCAGCATCGATGATTTCGCGGTGTATCAACAGGTACTGCAAGGACTGTTCGCCGAGGCGCGGTCTCTGGAGTTGCCCCAGCCCTGGCACTTGTTCGGGCAAAGCACCGGTGGCGCGATCATCATGGATCACTTGCTCAATCAGGGCGCCGAGAGCCCGGCCCAGGGGCAAGTGGTGCTGCTGTCGCCCTTGGTGCGACCTCGAGCCTGGGGCTGGTCGATGCTCAGCTATTACCTGTTGCGGCCATTTGTCAGCGGCATTGCCCGGCGCTTCAGCGAGAACTCCAACGATCCGGATTTTCTTGCCTTCCTCCAGGCCGATCCGTTGCAGCCACAACGTTTGCCCACTGCCTGGGTTGGCGCGTTGGCGCGTTGGATCAAGCGGCTGGAAGCCGCCCCGCGCAGTTCAAGGCAGCCGCTGATCGTGCAGGGGCAGGCGGACATGACGGTGGATTGGGAGCACAACCTGCAAGTGATTCGCGGTAAGTTCACGGCCCCCGAGGTCTTGATGCTGCCGGAGGCGCGGCATCACCTGGCCAATGAAATTCCCTTGTACCGCGATCAGTACTTCGCCTTTCTGACCCAGCACGTCTGAGCCGCGGGAGATGGGTGTAGCCGCTGCCGTAGGCTGCGAACGGCCCGAAGAGTCGCTGGAGGTTCGGCGCTGGATTGCCAGGCAAGGTCCTGCGGAGTTTTGCGCAGCCTCGCGGGCTCGGCAGCGGCTACAGGTGAGTTGGCTGGATCAGGGGGCGAGGCTGGAGGTACTCTGGCCGACCGCCAGGCCGGCGCGAATCGCTGCCAGGGCTGCCTGGTAATAGGCCTTGCCCTCAGTGGATTCGGCGAAGGTTGCGAATTCTTCCAGCTCGGTGTCGGACAGGTCCCGGTAAACGTACAGCAGGGTGTTGTTCAGGTCGTTGCCGATCTGCTGCATCAATCGCTGGCGCTGACCGTTGAGCATGCCCTGGGCCTGCCCCCCTCCCAGCAGGCCGGGAATCATCTGGCTCAGGCTGTCTGCGGCGACTCCGGCGATCGCCAGGCTGACTTCCGCGCCGGCCTCCTTGGCCGGTAGTGCCTGGGCCAGGTGGCCGATGATCAATTGGCGGTTATCGCTGACCTGCATCTTCGGCAGGCCCTGAGCATTCTTGGCCAACTGGTCGCGACGGGTGGCCAGCAGTTCGGCGGCGACGATCTTGCGGCCCAGGGGCGACTGGAAGAAAGCCAGGGCGGGGGCGGGATTGGCGAGATGCCGGCGCAGTTGCTCTTCGGCGCGACGGTCCACGGCCTGGGGCGCAAAGCGCTGGTTACTGTTGTCCACCAGGGCCTGGTAGACCGCCGGCGGCAAGCTGTTCTGGTAGCGCTGCTGGGCGGCGCTGAGGGCATCGTTGAAATGCGCGCGCTGTTCCGGCCAACCGGCGACCTTGTACAACTGGTCGTGGCTGTCTGCCCAGGCAGGCAAGGCGCAGAACATCAACAGTGAGAAAAGCAAACGGCGCATAAGGACTCCTGTCAGCAGGCGACTATTCTCCGGGGCAAGGCGATGGTTGTCGAGAATTCGTATCAGGATCGCCCGCTAAAGTAATGAATGGAAAATGCATTGGAAAAAAATGCGTGATCCTCCGCTCTGTGGCTCTGTCAGATTTATCTGATGCTGGATACTATGCGCGCCATGCAAATACCCTCTGATCATCCGCTGTTGTTGCGTATCGTCGACGACCTGGCCGCCTGTGGCTGGTCGCAGCAGAATATTTTCCTGCCCGAGGGTCTGACCCTCGAACTGGCGGCTGAGTGCCGTAAACGTGCAATAGAAGGTGAACTGGCGCCTGCGGCGGTAGGGCGAGGCCCGGCTCAGGAGATACGCGAGGGTATTCGCGGCGACCATATCCAGTGGCTCGAGCCCGGCCAGGCCGAGGCCGTCGATACCTATCTGGGGTTGATGGACAGCCTGCGCGAGGCCCTCAATCGAGGCCTGTTTCTCGGGCTTGAGGATTTCGAGTGTCACTTCGCGATGTACCCGCCGGGCGCCTTCTACAAGCGTCACGTGGATCGCTTTCGCGATGACGACCGGCGCATGGTGTCGGCAGTGATCTACCTCAACTCGCAATGGTTGCCCGAACACGGCGGGCAACTGCGCATGTACCTGAACGATCAGGAACCATACGATGTAGCCCCCGTCGGGGGCCGGCTAGTGGTGTTTCTCTCTGGCGAGGTGCCCCATGAAGTCCTCCCAGCGACCCGGGAGCGCCTGTCCTTGACCGGCTGGTTCCGGCGTCGTGGTAACGAGCCGTTCTGATGATGCACAAGATTCTGGTCAGTCGCTGTCTGTTGGGCCACCGCGTACGCTACGACGGCGGTGCCAGCGGCCCCTTCGATCAGTTGTCCAGCTGGTTGCAAGAGGGCCGGGTGGTTGCCTTGTGCCCGGAGGTGGCCGGCGGCTTGCCGACGCCACGGGCGGCCGCGGAGATTCCGGGCGGGCAAGGCGTCGAGGTGCTGGATGGCAAGGCTTCAGTGCTGACCTCTGAGGGGGAGGATGTCAGCGCCGAGTTTCTCTCCGGCGCCCGGCAAGCCCTGGAACTGGTGCGCAAGCACGGAATCCGTATCGCCGTACTCAAGGCCAACAGTCCGTCCTGCGGCAATGTGCTCACCTATGACGGCACCTTCAGCGGCATCAAGGTTCAGGGCGAGGGCGTGACTGCGGCGCTATTGCAGCGCCATGGCGTGCAAGTCTTCAGTGAGTTGCAGCTGCCCGAGGCCGCTGCTGCCCTGGCCGCCCTGTAGCCGCAGCGTGCGGCGGCTATTGGGCAAGGATTACTGCCCGGCTTCAGCCTTGGGCGGTTTGCTCGCATCCATGCCGAACCACTTCTCCGACAGGGCCATCAGTCGCCCATCGGCCTTGATCCGCTGCAGGGCGCTGTCCAGGCTCGCCTGGAACGCCGGGTTTCCTTTCTGGAAGGGAATCGCCAGGCTCAGGGTCGGGCCCACCTTGGCGCCTTCCTTTACGGGCAGGCGACTGTCGCGAATGGCATAGGGAATCAGCAGGCGGTCGCTGATGGCCGCGTCGATCTGTTTGTCCGCCACATCCTTGATCGGTTGCTGGGCATCGGCATAGCTGCGCAGGTTGATGCCTTCCACGGTCCGTGCCTGATCAACGAACTGGCTGCCCTGAGCCACGCCAAGCGCCTGGCCACGCAGGGCCTGGAGGGAAAGCAGCGGGCGTTGTTCTTCCTTGCGCACGATCAACTGGGCGCTGGAATAGCTATAGGGCTCGCTGAAATCGAAACGATCCTTGAGTTCCGGGGTCACTGCTATGTGGTTGATGGCCACGTCGAACTTGCCGCTCTCCACACCTGGCAGCAACTCGGCCGCCGCGGTCACCACGAAGTCCGCGCGCACGTCCAGCTCACTGGCCAGCAACTGCCCCAACTCCACCTCGAAGCCGGTGAGTTTGCCGTCGTCCTTGAAGTTGAAGGGTGGTGTATTGGCTTCCAGGGCGATGCGCAGTTCCCCGCGGTCATTGATGTCGTCCATCAGTTCGGCTTGAGCGCCAGTGCTCACAAGGGGTAGCAAAAGTATCAGGCCAGGCAGGAAACGCATGGTCACTCCTTGAATTTATATGAGCGATGCGCCGTTCAGGCTCGCTTTGCTAAGGTGTTGAGTGCCTTCGACAACGAATCGCCACGAAGTTGTCATAACCGTAAAAGATTTGCGGAAAAACTGGAGAAGATAATGAAAAATTTTATGTCCCGTGCGGCCTTGGCCAGTCTGTTGCTTGGAGCCTCGATGCTGGCGGGCGCGGCGGATATTCCTCGTACTCAGGCACCAGAGGGCGCCAAGGTGTTCATCGTTTCACCTGCTGATGGAGCCACCGTGGACAAGACCTTCAAGGTCAAGTTCGGCGTTGAAGGCATTGCCCTGGCACCGGCGGGCGATCAGACCGCCAATACCGGCCACCATCACCTGCTGATCGATGTCGATCAACTGCCGGCCGAGAACCTGCCGATCCCGATGGACGCCAACCACCTGCATTTCGGCAAGGCCCAGACCGAAACCGAAGTGACCTTGGCCCCGGGCAAGCACACCCTGCAGTTGGAGCTGGGCGACAAGAACCACGTGCCGTTCAGCCCGGTCATCGTCTCCAAGAAAATCACAGTAATAGTGAAATAATCGTAAACGCTGCGCAAAAAAAGGGAGCCTTGATGGGCTCCCTTTTTTGCGCAGCTAGCTGCAAGGTTTCAGCTACAAGCTGCTCTTAGAACAGCACACGGCAACGGATGGTGCCGTTGATGTGCTGCAGCTTCTCTTGCGCCAGGTCCGAGTACTCGGCGTCGACGTCGATTACCACGTAGCCGACCTTTTCGTTGGTCTGCAGGAACTGACCGGAGATGTTGATGCCGTTTTCGGCGAAGACCTTGTTGATCTCGCTCATCACACCCGGGATGTTCTCGTGGATGTGCAGCAGGCGGTGCTTGCCTGGGTGGGCCGGCAGCGCCACTTCCGGGAAGTTGACCGAGGAGACCGAAGTACCGTTGTCGCTGTACTTGACCAGCTTCTCTGCCACTTCCAGGCCGATGTTGGCTTGGGCTTCAGCGGTGGAACCGCCGATGTGCGGAGTCAGGATCACGTTGTCCAGGCCGCGCAGCGGGCTTTCGAACTCTTCGTCGTTGGAGCGCGGTTCAACCGGGAACACGTCGATGGCCGCGCCGATCAGGTGCTTGTCCTTGATCGCGTCCGCCAGGGCGTCCAGCTCAACCACGGTGCCGCGAGCGGCGTTGATCAGGATGCCGCCTTTCTTGATGGCGCGGATTTCCTTTTCACCGATCATCCACTGAGTGGCCGCGGTTTCCGGCACGTGCAGGGTGACGATGTCGGACATGCCCAGCAGTTCGTGCAGGTTGCCCACCTGGGTGGCGTTGCCCAGTGGCAGCTTGGTCACGGTGTCATAGAAGAACACCTGCATCCCTAAGCCTTCGGCCAGGACCGACAGCTGAGTACCAATGGAGCCATAACCGACGATACCCAGCTTCTTGCCGCGGATTTCGAAGGAGTTGGCCGCGCTCTTGATCCAGCCACCACGGTGGCAGGAAGCGTTTTTCTCAGGGATGCCGCGCAGCAGCAGGATGGCCTCGGCCAGTACCAGTTCGGCGACCGAACGGGTGTTGGAGTAAGGCGCGTTGAACACCGCGATGCCGCGCTCGCGAGCGGCGGACAGGTCAACCTGGTTGGTGCCGATGCAGAAGCAACCCACTGCGACCAGTTTCTTCGCGTGGTCGAAGATCTCTTCGGTCAGTTGAGTGCGGGAGCGAATACCGATGAAGTGTGCATCGGCGATCTTTTCCTTGAGCTGGGCTTCCGGCAGAGAACCGGTGAGGTACTCGATGCTGGTGTAGCCGGCGGCCTTGAGGACGTCGACAGCGGATTGGTGGACGCCTTCGAGGAGAAGGAACTTGATCTTGCTCTTATCGAGAGAAGTCTTGCTCATCTGCGTAAACCTGTGTCCCGGAGAAAAATGGCAGGGAAATGGACAGCTTGAGCTGACCTGGACGGCATGCAACCGCCACCGCAGAAAGGCCCTTGGGCACTCTCTAGCGGGGGCGGTATGCTAGCATACGCGCCCCGCTAAACACTCATTCCTGCGACGTGAAGCGTTCTCAGGATGACCATGAATTGTTCGAGAGTTCTGTCGATGACCAATCCTGCCCTGATTGATGAGCTGAAGACCCTGGTTGAGCCTGGCAAGGTGCTGACCGACGCTGACTCCCTGAATGCTTACGGCAAGGATTGGACCAAACACTTCGCCCCGGCCCCCACGGCCATCGTGTTCCCCAAGACCACCGAGCAGGTCCAGGCCATCGTGCGCTGGGCCAATCAGCACAAGGTCGCGCTGGTGCCTTCCGGCGGGCGGACCGGGCTCTCGGCCGCTGCCGTGGCAGCCAACGGCGAAGTGGTGGTGTCCTTCGACTACATGAACCAGATACTCGACCTGAACCTGACTGACCGCACCGCGGTGTGCCAGCCGGGGGTGGTCACCGAACAACTGCAGAACCTGGCGGAAGAAAACGGCCTCTACTACCCGGTGGACTTCGCTTCTGCCGGTTCCAGTCAGATTGGCGGCAATATCGGCACCAATGCCGGTGGTATCAAGGTGATTCGCTACGGCATGACCCGCAACTGGGTAGCCGGCATGAAAGTGGTCACCGGCAAGGGCGACGTGCTGGAGTTGAACAAGGACCTGATCAAGAACGCCACCGGCTATGACCTGCGCCAGTTGTTCATCGGCGCCGAAGGCACCCTGGGCTTCGTGGTCGAGGCCACCATGCGTCTGGATCGGGCGCCAAAGAACCTCACCGCCATGGTGCTCGGCACCGCCGATTTCGACTCGATCATGCCGGTGCTGCACGCTTTCCAGAGCAAGCTCGACCTGACCGCCTTCGAATTCTTCTCCGACAAGGCCCTGGCCAAGGTCCTGGCCCGTGGTGACGTGCCGGCTCCCTTCGAGTCCGACTGCCCGTTCTACGCCTTGCTGGAGTTTGAAGCGACCACTGAAGAAGTGGCCAACCACGCCCTGGAAACCTTCGAGCATTGTGTCGAACAGGGTTGGGTGTTGGACGGGGTGATGAGCCAGAGTGAAACCCAGTTGCAGAACCTGTGGAAGTTGCGGGAATACATCTCCGAGACCATTTCCCACTGGACCCCTTACAAGAACGATATTTCGGTCACTGTTTCGAAAGTGCCGGCTTTCCTCAAGGAAATCGACGCCATCGTCGGCAAACACTATCCGGACTTCGAGATCGTCTGGTTCGGTCACATTGGCGACGGCAACCTGCACCTGAACATCCTCAAGCCGGACAACCTGAGCAAGGACGAGTTCTTCGCCAAGTGCGCCACGGTCAACAAGTGGGTATTCGAAACCGTCGAGAAGTACAACGGTTCGATTTCCGCCGAACATGGCGTGGGCATGACCAAGCGTGATTACCTGACCTACAGCCGCTCGCCGGTTGAGATCGAGTACATGAAGGCAGTCAAGGCAGTGTTCGATCCGAACGGCATCATGAACCCGGGCAAGATCTTCGCTGTTTGAGTGCAAGCAGCGCCCTGATGAAGCACACGAGCAGGAGTCGGTAATGAGCTATCAGCACCAGTATGTCGACGGTACCCGGATTCATTTCCCTCTGGGCAAGGTGGTTTGCATCGGTCGTAACTACGCCGAGCACGCCAAGGAGCTGGACAACCCGGTTCCCACCGAGCCCCTGCTGTTTATCAAGCCCGGCAGTTGCGTGGTGCCGCTGGAAGGTGGTTTTGCCATTCCCACCGAGCGCGGCTCGGTGCACTACGAGGCGGAAATCGCCGTGCTGATCGGCAAGCCATTGTCCACCAAGCCCAGCCGCGAAGAAGTGCTGGACGCCATCTCCGGTTTCGCCCCGGCCCTGGACTTGACCCTGCGCGACAAGCAGGCCGAGCTCAAGGCCAAGGGCCTGCCTTGGGAAATCGCCAAGTCGTTCGATGGCGCGGCGGTTATCGCGCCATTCGTGGTGGGCAGCAGTTTTGCCGACCTGACGGATATCGGCATTCGCCTGACCATCAACGGTGAGGTACGCCAGGACGGCAACAGCAGTGACATGCTCAATCCCATAGTGCCGATGATCCAGTACATGGCCGGCTGCTTTTCCCTGCAGGCCGGCGATGTGATTCTCACCGGCACCCCGGTTGGCGTCGGGCCGCTGAATGTCGGTGATGAACTGGTATTGGAGCTGCCGGGCGTCAGTCGCTTCACCAGCAGCGTCCGTTGATCGGGAACTTTCTACGAGGACCCGGGAATCCGGCACACCTCGTAGAAAGATCATGGCCTTTTACTGTTTTTTCACATTCGTTCCGGATAATTCCTAGGTCTATGGTTCGCCGATCTGAACACTGCGTGCTATTAACCATGGCCGACTTCTGGAAATCTTGTGATGGACGCTCCTCCTCTGACTAAGCCTCTCGGCAGTCGTATGTCGCGTATTCGCCTGCGCATGCGCTGGTACTCCTGGCTGCTGCTGGCGGGTGTGATCTGCTATGGCGTTGCCAGTCTCCTGCATTGGGACGACCGTGGCGCGCTCTGGGTGCAGGAGCGGTTTGTCAGTCCTTCCGAGCGCAGCGCCAGCATCTGGCTACCCGGTTACCGCGTGGTCATCGATGCCAAGGCGCTGCCTGGCATGGAGAGCGATGAAGCGTCGGATCTCTCCTACAACCCGCAGACCAAAACCCTGTTTTCGGTGATGGGCAAGCATCCGTTCCTGGCGGAGCTGACCCTGCAAGGCGACGTCCTGCGCAAGATCCCTCTGGTGGGCTGGAGCAACCCGGAAGGGGTGGCAGTCTTGGAGAATGGCTTACTGGCGATAGTCGATGAGCGTCAGCATTCGCTGGTGATCGTCAAAGTTGATGCCAGTACCAAAGAGCTGAACATCGCCGATTTTCCGACCTACGACCTGGGCCCTTCGGAAGATCAGAACAAGGCTTTTGAAGCCATTGCATGGAACCCGCGCAAGCAGCAATTGCTGTTGGGCGAGGAGCGTCCAGCGGCACTCTTCACCTGGAGCAGCGATGGCAGCCAGGCGCTCAAGGGCAGCAAGCAGAAACTCGCCAGCGAGGAGCTCGACTTGCGCAACCTCTCGGCCCTGGGCATTGACCCGCGCACCGGTCATACCCTGGTGCTGTCCGCCGACTCTCATCTGTTGCTGGAGCTGGACGAGCAGGGTGAGCAAGTCAGCTTCATGGCCTTGCTCGGCGGCTTCAACGGCCTGCAGAACACCATTCCCCGGGCCGAAGGCGTGGCCATGGATGAGGCCGGCAACCTGTACATGGTCAGCGAGCCCAATCTGTTCTATCGCTTCGAGAAGCAATGATCTCCTGGTCCGGCGCCTTTGCCGGATCGTCGATTAAGCTTGAATTCAGACGGCTGTGATATTTCATCAGCCTGTCCTGATTTCGAGTTCGCCCGCCATGTATCGTCTGACCCGCTTGCAACCTCTCTATCTGATCCTCTGCCTGATGGCGGTGCTGCTTGCCGCGTTTGCCCACAACCATCGGTTGTGGCAGCGCGCCTGGTTCGACTGGCAATCCTACTGGCAAGTGACGGCCCCGCAATCTCTGGGCCTGGGTGATTATCGAGTGGTACTGGAGGCTCAGCCTATCGAGGGGCTGGATGAGGTTTCGGCACTGACCTACGATCCGCTGCGCAACAGCCTGTTCACCGTGACCAACAAGAATTCCGAGCTGGTAGAGCTGTCCCTGGACGGGCAGGTCCTGCGGCGTATTGCTCTGCTGGGCTTTGGTGATCCGGAGGCAGTGGAGTTCATCAGCGCCAATACCTATGTGATCAGCGATGAACGGCAGCACCGGTTGATCAAGATTCAGCTGGACGACGAAACCACCGTGGTGGATGCGGCAGAGGCCGAGCAGATCACGCTCGGCGTGCACCTGTCGGGGAACAAGGGCTTTGAAGGTCTGGCTTACGACTCACAGGGCCAGCGCTTGTTCGTCGCCAAGGAACGCGACCCGATGCTGATCTATGAGGTGCAGGGCTTTCCCCATCACGATCCGGAAAAATCCTACGGGGTGCATGTGCTGAACAACCCCAAGCGGGATGCCGGGCTTTTTGTACGCGACCTCTCCAGCCTGCAATACGACGAGCGCAGCGGCCATCTGCTGGCCTTGTCGGACGAGTCGCGCCTGGTGGTGGAACTGGACGTCGACGGGCGCCCGCTGAGCACCCTGGCATTGGGCAAGGGCCGCCAGGGCCTGAGCAAGGCCGTGCCCCAGGCCGAAGGAATAGCCATGGATGACGACGGCACCCTGTATCTGGTGAGCGAGCCGAACCTGTTCTATGTCTTCAAGAAACCTGAACTGTAGAGGCGGTCGGGCGGCATTCTGCTTGCCGGCGAAGAGGCCCTTGGGACGGCCTCGCCGGCAAGCCTGAGCCTGCCCGCAGGGCAGGCTCAGGCCTTGAGGGTTTTCACCCCTTCGGCCGTACCCAGCAGCAGTACATCCGCAGGGCGCGCGGCGAACAGACCGTTGGTGACCACGCCAACGATGGCATTGATCTGGCGTTCCAGCTCCACCGGGTTGGTGATCTGCATGTTGTGCACGTCGAGGATGATATTGCCGTTGTCGGTGATCACCCCTTCGCGGTACACCGGGTCGCCGCCCAGTTTTACCAACTCGCGGGCTACGTGGCTGCGGGCCATCGGGATCACTTCAACCGGCAGTGGGAAGTTGCCCAGCACCGGTACCAGCTTGCTGGCGTCGGCGATGCAGATAAAGGTCTTGGCCACGGCGGCCACGATTTTTTCCCGGGTCAGGGCTGCGCCGCCGCCCTTGATCAGGTTCAGGTGCTCGTCGCTCTCGTCGGCACCGTCGATGTAGAACTCCAGGTCGCTGACGGTGTTGAGCTCGTACACCGGAATGCCGTGGCCCTTGAGGCGTGCGGCGGTGGCTTCAGAGCTGGCTACGGCGCCATCGAAGGCGCCCTTGTGCAGGGCCAGGGCATCGATGAAGCAGTTGGCGGTGGAGCCGGTGCCGACCCCGACGATGCTCTTGTCGTCGAGTTTCGGAAGGATAAGGTCGACGGCGGCCTGGGCGACTGCCTGTTTGAGTTGATCCTGGGTCATGCGGGCTCCGAAGCGGGCAATGGGGGGCACAAAGGCCGGCATTATAGGCGCCGCGACAGATCCGGTCATTGCCCGTTTGGCTAATCGGCCAGGCCGGGCGGGAGAGTTGGCAATACGGGGTAGGGCGGCGAGGGCGCCGGCTAAAACCTCTGTATTCGTGTGGTCGCCCGGGCAAACGCTGGGTTAGACTCCTTGGCCCTGCCCAACCCGCTCAGTGATGCTTTCCGATGCTCGAACAGTACGTCAAGAAGATCCTCACCTCGCGCGTTTATGACGTTGCCGTAGAAACCCCATTGCAGACTGCCCGCCAGCTCTCCGAGCGGCTGGGCAATCAGGTCTGGCTCAAGCGCGAAGACTTGCAGCCGGTGTTCTCGTTCAAGATTCGCGGCGCCTACAACAAGCTGACCCAACTCAGCGACGCCGAACGCGCCCGTGGCGTGGTCACCGCATCGGCGGGCAACCATGCTCAAGGCCTGGCCCTGGCGGCCAAGGTGCTGGGGGTCAAGGCCACCATCGTGATGCCCAAGACCACGCCGGAGATCAAGGTTGAAGGCGTGCGCTCCCGCGGCGGCAAGGTGGTGCTGCATGGCGACTCTTTCCCCGAAGCGCTGGCCTATTCGCTGAAGCTGGTGGATGAAAAAGGCTACGTCTATATCCACCCTTACGACGATCCCCACACCATTGCCGGGCAGGGCACTGTGGCCATGGAGATCCTGCGTCAGCACCCGGGGCCACTGGACGCGATTTTCGTGCCGGTGGGCGGCGGCGGGCTGATCGCCGGTATTGCCGCTTATGTGAAGTACCTGCGTCCTGAGATCAAGGTGATCGGTGTCGAGCCGGACGACTCCAACTGCCTGCAAGCGGCCATGGCAGCGGGTGAGCGGGTCGTGCTGCCGACGGTGGGCATTTTCGCCGACGGCGTGGCGGTGGCGCAGATCGGTCAGCACACCTTCGATATCTGCAAGGACTATGTGGATGAAGTGATCACCGTCAGCACCGATGAAATCTGTGCGGCAATCAAGGACATCTACGACGATACCCGCTCGATCACCGAACCTGCCGGCGCGTTGGGCGTTGCGGGGATCAAGAAGTACGTCGAGCAGCGCGGTATCACCGGGCAGACCCTGGTGGCCATCGATTCCGGGGCCAACGTCAATTTCGACCGCCTGCGCCACGTCGCCGAGCGCGCCGAGCTGGGCGAGGGCCGCGAAGCCATCATCGCCGTGACCATTCCCGAGAAACCGGGCAGTTTCAAGGCGTTCTGCGAGGCGGTGGGCAAGCGTCAGATCACCGAATTCAACTACCGCTACAACACCGGCAGCGAAGCCCACATCTTTGTCGGCGTTCAGACCCACCCGGAAAACGATCCGCGCAGTGCCCTGGTCGCCAGTCTGACCGAGCAGGGTTTTCCGGTGATCGACCTGACCGACAACGAACTGGCCAAGCTGCATATCCGTTACATGGTCGGTGGCCATGCCGAGAAGGTCAGCGACGAAGTGGTGCTGCGCTTCGAGTTCCCGGAGCGTCCGGGGGCATTGTTCAACTTCCTCAACAAACTGGGCGGGCGCTGGAACATCTCCATGTTCCATTACCGTAACCATGGTGCGGCCGATGGCCGAGTGGTCGCCGGCCTGCAAGTACCGGCCGATGAGCGTCATCTGGTACCGGCGGCTCTGGAGCAGATCGGCTATCCGTACTGGGATGAAAGCGATAACCCGGCTTATCAGCTGTTCCTCGGCTGAACGACTACGCTGAGGATCGGAGCCTTAAGGAAGCGAGAACATGGAAACACTGACCACGCTGAAGACGCTTCATGTGCTGGCTACCGTGCTGCTCTTGGGCAGTGCGCTGGGTTTGGCGATCTGGGTCTGGCGCTTGCGCCGCCAAGGTGATGCGACGGTCTACAGCCGCGTGCTGCACCGCCCGGGACTGTTCGGCTGGCTGCTGCTGGCGGTGGGTTTGCTGGCCCTGCCATTCAGCGGCTGGTGGCTGGTGCATCTGGTGGGTTGGCCGCTGGGGCAGACCTGGATTCTGGGCTCCAGTGTGCTCTACACCCTGGGCGCTCTGGCCTGGCTCTGGCTGATGGTACGCCTCAACCGCCTGCGTCTGGCCAAGGCGGCCAGTGGCCTGACCTTCACCCTGGCGCTGGCGATCTTCAGTGCGGTGTGCTTCGTCACCATTGCTGGCCTCATGGGCGCCAAGCCGGTCTAAGCCTTAAGGATTGCCATGAAGGTTGTTCTGGTGGGGGCGACAGGGTTTGTCGGCCGTCATCTGCTGGCGGCGTTGCACGCCGCCGGCCATCAGCTCATCGCCACCAGTCGCCATCGGCAAACCCGGAGTCTGCCTGGCGTGGAATGGCGGCAACTGGACCTCGATCGCCTGGGCCTTGAGCCCCAGCCTTTTGACTTGCCCGCTGATACCGACCTGTTGATCAACGCTGCCGGGTTGTTGAGCAATGATGCCCAGGCGTTGACCCTGACTCAGGATCTGGGGACTCGTGCGCTGTTTGATCTGGCGGCGGCCCGGGGTGTGCGGGTGTTGCAGATTTCCGCCTTGGGCGCCGGCCAGCAGCCGCAAGTGCCGTTTCTGGCGAGCAAGGCGGCTGCGGATGATTACCTGCTGCGCCTGGGGGTTCCGGCCGTGGTGTTGCGGCCATCCCTGGTGCTCGGTGCGGGTGGCGCCAGCAGTGGCTGGCTGGCCCGGCTGTCGCCCTGGCCGCTGATTCCGTTGTTGTCCGCCAAGGCCAGAATGCAGCCCCTGCATGTGGATGACCTGAGTGCTGCCGTGCTTGCGTTGATCGGGCAATGGCCCGCGCAGTCCATGGTGCTGCCGCTGGTTGGCCCTGAACGGATGACCATGGCGCAGTTGCTGGACCGTCTGCGTGCGGCCCAGGGCTGGGCCCCGGCGCGCTATTTCCAGTTGCCCTCAGTGGTCCTGGCGCTGGTCGCAAGGGTGGGGGAGCGCCTGGGCTGGCGGGCCCTGAACCGGCAGAGCCTGAGCATGGCCCGTTGCGACAACCTAGGGGACCCTGAAGTACTGGCGTCGGTCTGCGGTTATCACGCCGCGCCCCTGGCAGCCCGGCTGCAAGACTGGCCGCAGGCCGCGCAGAGCACCCAGTTGGCCCTGCGACCGTTGCTGCTGGCGGTCATGGTGCTGATCTGGCTGGGTACGGCGGTGGTGTGCATCGGTCCCGGCTATGACTGGGGCTTGCGGATCATGGCCGAGGCCGGGGTGCAGGGCGCCTGGGCGGTACTGGCGGTGATCGCGGGATCGCTCTGCGACGCGGTGCTGGGGGTCGGTCTGCTGCTGCGGCGTTGGCGCCGGCGGGCCCTGCAGGCGCAGCTCGCACTGATGCTCGGCTACACCCTGATCATCAGTCTGATCCTGCCGCATTTCTGGTTTGACCCTTATGCTGCCGTGGCCAAGAACCTGGTGCTGATGGTGGCGACCCTATGGCTGTTGTGGACTGAACCCCGTCGATGAGTGCTTATCTGCTGTTGAAAACCCTGCATATCCTGTCCTCGACCGTTCTTTTCGGCCTCGGCGCGGGCTCGGCCTATTACGCACTGCGGGCCTGGCGCAGCGGCAAGCTGGAAGTGATTGCCGTGACATTCAAGCATTTGGTGTTCGCCGATTGGGCCTTTACTGCAACGACGGCCGTCTTCCAGCCGTTGAGTGGGCTGGGATTGGTGCATCTGGCGGGCTGGCCGATCCAGCAAGCCTGGCTGATGTGGAGCTTGGGGCTCTATGTCCTGGCGGGGCTGTGCTGGTTGCCGGTGGTCTGGTTGCAGATCCGGGTGCACAAGATGGCTGAGCAGGCGCTGCGGGACGGCGTGCCGATGCCACTGCGGGCCAATCTTTACATGCGCTGGTGGTTCGCCTTGGGCTGGCCGGCGTTTCTGGCCTTCATGGCGATTTTCTATCTGATGGTGGCCAAGCCGGTTTAGCAGCCTTCGCCGGCAAGCCGGCTCCTACGGCTTGTAGGAGCCGGCGCAGCGCTCAATCCCGCAGGCTGATCACCTGCCAGCCGCGCTTCAGAGCCTCGGCCCGCAGGTTTGGATCAGGGTCGACGGCCACTGGGGTGGCCACTTGCTCCAGCAACGGCAGATCGTTCATCGAGTCGCTGTAGAAGTAGCTGCCTTCCAGGTCATGACCGGTTTCTTCCAGCCAGCGCTGCAGGCGGATGACCTTGCCTTCACGGAAGCACGGTACGTCGGTGCTGCGTCCGGTGTAGCGGCCGTCCTGCATTTCGCATTCGGTGGCGATCAGGTGTTCCACTCCCAGGCGCTCGGCGATCGGCGCGGTGATGAAACGATTGGTGGCGGTGATGATCACCAGCTTGTCGCCGGCCTCGCGGTGCTGGGCCAGCAGGGCCTGGGCCTTGGGCAGCAGGATGGGCTCGATGCAGTCGCGCATGTAGTCGCGATGCCATTGCTCAAGCACGGCCATCTCGGTGCGGCCGAGGATTTCCAGGCAGAAGTTCAGGTAGGCGGCGTTGTCGAGTTTGCCGGCCAGGTAGTCCTGGTAGAACTCGTCGTTGCGGGTCTTGTAGGCGACGGCGTCGAGGAAGCCTCGCTCGCACAGGTAGTCGCCCCAGGCGTGGTCGCTGTCGCCGCCCAGAAGCGTGTTGTCCAAGTCGAATAAAGCCAGGCGCATTGCAGTTACTCGCTGAAAAGTCGCGGAAAAAGGTGCCCAGAATACGGTCTTTTCACAAGAGTGCACATAAGGTAAGCAGCCTCGTTGCTGCATTCCCAAGCTTTGTGGAACAATGCGGCGACATGCGTTTGCGAGGTTGTAGCCGTGATCGACCCCGATGGTTTCCGCCCCAATGTCGGGATCATTCTGACCAATGATGCCGGACAGGTGCTATGGGCTCGCCGTATCAATCAAGATGCCTGGCAGTTTCCTCAAGGGGGTATCAACCCCGACGAGACGCCGGAAGACGCCTTGTATCGCGAGTTGAACGAAGAAGTAGGGCTGGAGCGCGAAGATGTGCAAATTCTCGCCTGCACCCGGGGCTGGTTGCGCTATCGTTTGCCGCAGCGCCTGGTCCGGACCCACAGCCAGCCGCTGTGCATCGGCCAGAAACAGAAATGGTTTCTCCTGCGCCTGATCTCCAACGAGCAGCGGGTGCGGATGGATTTGACCGGTAAACCGGAATTCGATGGCTGGCGCTGGGTCAGTTATTGGTATCCGTTGGGCCAGGTGGTGACATTCAAGCGCGAAGTGTATCGCCGCGCTCTCAAAGAGCTTGCCCCGCGCCTTTTAGTGCGCGACTGACGACGGAGTTCGACCCCGAGCCATGCTCAATACGCTGCGCAAGATCGTCCAGGAAGTTAACTCCGCCAAGGATCTCAAGGCGGCGTTAGGGATTATTGTATTGCGCGTCAAAGAGGCCATGGGCAGCCAGGTCTGCTCGGTCTACCTGCTGGACCCGGAAACCAACCGTTTTGTGCTGATGGCCACCGAAGGCTTGAACAAGCGTTCCATCGGCAAGGTCAGCATGGCCCCCAACGAAGGCCTGGTGGGCCTGGTGGGCACGCGGGAAGAGCCCCTCAACCTGGAAAACGCCGCCGATCACCCGCGTTATCGCTACTTCGCCGAAACCGGTGAGGAGCGTTATGCCTCGTTCCTCGGCGCCCCGATCATTCACCATCGCCGCGTAGTCGGTGTTCTGGTCATCCAGCAGAAAGAGCGCCGCCAGTTCGATGAGGGCGAAGAAGCCTTCCTGGTGACCATGAGCGCGCAACTGGCCGGGGTGATCGCCCACGCCGAGGCCACCGGTTCGATCCGCGGCCTGGGGCGTCAGGGCAAGGGTATTCAGGAAGCCAAGTTTGTCGGCGTGCCAGGTTCCCCCGGCGCCGCGGTAGGTAGCGCGGTGGTGATGTTGCCACCGGCTGATCTGGATGTGGTCCCGGACAAATACATCACCGACATCGACGCTGAACTGGCGCTGTTCAAGACCGCCCTGGAAGGGGTGCGCGCCGATATGCGGGCGTTGTCGGAAAAACTCGCGACCCAACTGCGTCCGGAAGAGCGCGCGCTGTTCGACGTCTATCTGATGATGCTCGACGACGCCTCCCTGGGCAGCGAAGTGAAGACCGTGATCAAGACCGGGCAATGGGCCCAGGGTGCGTTGCGCCAAGTGGTCACCGATCACGTCAACCGTTTCGAACTGATGGACGACGCCTACCTGCGCGAGCGCGCCTCGGACGTCAAGGACCTGGGGCGGCGGCTCCTGGCCTATCTGCAGGAAGAGCGCCAGCAGACCCTGGTCTACCCCGACAACACCATCCTGGTCAGTGAAGAACTGACCCCGGCCATGCTCGGCGAAGTGCCGGAAGGCAAGCTGGTGGGGCTGGTCTCGGTGCTGGGTTCGGGCAACTCCCACGTGGCCATCCTGGCCCGGGCCATGGGCATTCCCACGGTGATGGGCCTTGTCGACCTGCCGTACTCCAAGGTCGATGGCATCCAGATGATCGTCGACGGCTATCACGGCGAGGTCTATACCAACCCCAGTGACGTGCTGCGCAAGCAGTTCGCCGATGTGGTGGAAGAAGAGCGGCAACTGGCCCAGGGCCTGGACGCATTGCGCGACCTGCCTTGCATCACCCCTGATGGCCACCGCATGCCGCTGTGGGTCAACACCGGCCTGCTGGCCGATGTGGCCCGGGCGCAGAAGCGCGGTGCCGAGGGCGTAGGCCTGTATCGCACCGAAGTGCCGTTCATGATCAACCAGCGCTTTCCCAGCGAGAAAGAACAGCTGGCGATCTATCGCGAGCAGTTGGCGGCGTTCCATCCGCAACCGGTGACCATGCGCAGCCTGGACATCGGTGGCGACAAGTCGCTGTCGTACTTCCCGATCAAGGAAGACAACCCCTTCCTCGGCTGGCGCGGCATCCGCGTCACCCTCGACCACCCGGAAATTTTCCTGGTGCAGGCCCGGGCCATGCTCAAGGCCAGCGAGGGCCTGAACAACCTGCGCATCCTGCTGCCGATGATTTCCGGTATCCATGAGCTGGAAGAAGCCCTGCACCTGATCCACCGTGCCTGGGGTGAAGTCCGCGATGAAGGCACCGACGTGCCCATGCCGCCAGTGGGGGTGATGATCGAGATTCCGGCGGCGGTGTATCAGACCCGGGAACTGGCGCGCCAAGTGGACTTCCTCTCGGTGGGCTCCAACGACCTGACCCAGTACCTGCTGGCGGTAGACCGCAACAACCCGCGGGTCGCCGACCTCTACGACTACCTGCATCCGGCCGTGCTGCAAGCGCTGCAGAACGTGGTGCGTGATGCCCACGCCGAAGGCAAGCCGGTGAGCATCTGTGGCGAAATGGCCGGTGATCCGGCGGCGGCGGTGCTGTTGATGGCCATGGGTTTCGACAGCCTGTCGATGAACGCCACCAACTTGCCGAAAGTGAAGTGGATGCTGCGTCAGATCAACATGAGCAAAGCCAAGGAACTGCTGGACGAGATGATGACCATCGACAACCCGCAAGTTATCCACAGCTCGCTGCAATTGGCGCTGAAGAAACTCGGCCTGGCACGGATGATCAATCCGGCTTCGAGCAAGACCCTGTAATCGAAGTATTTGCTTCGCCAACCAGCCGACTCCTACAACGGCCTGTGTAGGAGCCGGCTGGCTGGCGAACGTTTCACACTTTCAGCTCGACCTCTCCCAGATGCCCGCCATAAGGGCCAAAACTGCGCTCCAGCAGATGCCGCGAGCCGTCCGCGTTGACGATCAGCGCGGTGCTGGCGCGGGTGCCGTAGCTGGGGCTGGCGATGAATACGCTGGACAGCAGGCTTTCCGTAGCCAAACCCACTCCGGTGTCCGGCAGTTCGGCGAAGGGCGCGGTGTGCGGATCGCTGAGTAACGCCAGCAGGGCCTGGGGTTGTGGATTGGACAGCACTTCCTGCAGCGCGGCCTTGGCCTTGAGCAGCTTGGGCCACGGCGTATCGAGCCCGGCATTGGACAGGCCGTAGACGCCGGGCTTGAGTAATTGCGGTTGCACATCCTGGGCGTTGTAGTGCCACAGTTGCTCTGCTGTGCCCAGTAACAGGTTGAACCCGGCGTACTCCACCGAGCGGCCCACCACATCGTGCAGATAATCTTCCAGGGCTACGTCGCCAGCGAGAAAGCGCGCCACCAGTTCGCCCCGGGAGCGTCGTGCCGGGGGCTGATGCGGGTTGCGGATATTGGTCAGGGCGGCAAAGCGGCCATTGGCACCGACACCAAGCCAGGTGCCTCCGGCCTCCAGGTCGCGTCCGGCGTGGATCTGCGGCGACTCCGGCCATTGCCCCAGAGGCAGGCTGGGCCGGGCGTAGAATTCGTCACGGTTGGCCGCGACGATCAGTGGCTGAGCATGACCCGGCCGCCAGGCGAATACGATCAAGCACATTAAGGTGGCCCCCTGTGTGTTTTTGCCCACTTTACGCACAGATCCAATGGGTATCCATCGCCATCCAGTGGAGTCCGGGGCGGCGCATCCGTTACCATGCCGGTCTTATTTTCGGATGCTCCCATGGAATTTCTGCTCTATCTGCTGCTGGGCGCCTGTGCAGGTGTGCTGGCCGGGCTGTTCGGCGTGGGCGGCGGGATCATCATTGTCCCGGTGCTGGTGTTCAGTTTCACCCTGCAAGGCTTCGATGCCTCGGTGCTGACCCATTTGGCGGTCGGCACTTCTCTGGCCAGCATCATCTTTACCTCGGTCAATGCCGTTCGCGAACACCATCGCCGTGGCGCGGTGCGCTGGCCGATCTTCGCCTGGATGGCCCTGGGCATCCTGCTGGGGGCCGGTTTCGGCGCGCTGACCGCCGAAGCGATTTCCGGCCCGCACCTGCAAAAAATCATCGGTGTCTTCGCCCTGGTGGTGGCCTTGCAGATGACCCTGGAGCTCAAGCCCAAGGCCAGTCGCCAGGTGCCCGGCAAGCTGGGGCTGGCGGCGGCCGGCGGTGTGATCGGCTGGGCTTCGGCGATCTTCGGCATTGGCGGCGGTTCGCTGACCGTGCCGTTTCTCACCTGGCGCAGCGTACCGATGCAGCAGGCGGTGGCTACATCCTCGGCGTGCGGCTTGCCCATCGCCCTGGCCAGCGCCTTAAGTTTCATGATTCTGGGCTGGCATGATCCGCAGCTTCCGGCTCATAGTCTCGGCTTCGTTTATTTGCCGGCGCTGCTGGGCATTGCCCTGACCAGCATGGTGTTCGCCCGTATCGGTGCGCGCCTGGCCCACACACTGTCGCCACGCCTGTTGAAACGCTTGTTCGCCGCGCTACTGTTCTGCGTGGGGATCAGCTTCCTGTTCTGAGTGGTGACGCAATCCTGGCTTAATCCTGGGCTGGCAGTTTGCCCCGGGACATTTGAGTTCTAACCCTTACGAGGAGTCGCAATGCTGCCTTACCCGCAGATTGATCCGGTAGCGCTGGCCATCGGCCCGCTGAAAATCCACTGGTACGGCCTGATGTACCTGATCGGCATTGGCGGCGCCTGGTTGCTGGCGTCGCGCCGGCTGAACCGTTTCGATCCGACCTGGAGCAAGGAGAAGCTCTCGGACATGGTGTTCTGGATGTCCATGGGGGTGATCGTCGGTGGGCGACTGGGTTACGTGCTGTTCTACGACCTCAGCGCCTATCTGGCCAACCCGACCCTGATCTTCGAGGTGTGGAAGGGCGGCATGTCGTTCCACGGCGGTTTCATCGGAGTAATGCTGGCGGCCTGGTGGTTCGGCAAGCGCAACAACAAGACTTTCTTCGAACTGATGGACTTCGTCGCGCCCATGGTGCCAATCGGCCTGGGTGCCGGGCGAATCGGCAATTTCATCAACGCCGAATTGTGGGGTAAACCTACCGACGTGCCATGGGCGATGATCTTCCCGCCGTTCAGCGATCCGGCGCAGTTGCCGCGTCATCCGTCGCAGTTGTATCAGTTCGCCCTGGAAGGCGTGGCGTTGTTCCTGATCCTGTGGCTGTTCTCGCGCAAACCCCGGCCGACCATGGCGGTTTCCGGTATGTTCGCCCTGTTCTACGGGATCTTCCGTTTCATCGTCGAGTTCGTCCGGGTGCCGGACGCACAGCTGGGCTACCTGGCGTGGAACTGGCTGACCATGGGTCAGGTTCTGTGCGTGCCGATGATCCTCGGCGGCCTGGGACTGATCTGGCTGGCTTATCATCGCGCTCCGGCCCAGAGCGCGGCGCAATAAATTCGAATCCCGGGGCGTGCCCCGGGTTCAAGGATGCAGGTAATTCATGAAGCAATATCTTGATCTGGTGGCCCACGTCATCAACAACGGCACCAAGCAGGCCAACCGCACCGGTGTGAACACCATCAGCTTTCCCGGGGCCATGCTGCGCTACGACCTCAAGGAAGGTTTCCCGGCCATCACCACCCGCAAGATGGCCTTCAAGTCGGCCATCGGCGAAATGGTCGGCTTCCTGCGCGGGGTGAACAACGCCGCCGAGTTCCGTGCCCTGGGCTGCAAGGTCTGGGACCAGAACGCCAACGAAAACGCCCAGTGGCTGGCCAACCCGTTCCGCCAGGGCGATGACGATCTGGGCGAAATCTACGGCGTGCAGTGGCGCAAGTGGCCGGCCTACAAGCAGATCAAGACCAGCAACCAGGCAGCCATTGACCTGGCATTGAGCCAGGGCTACCGGCAGATCGCCGCCGGCGAGGAGGACGGCCAGGGTTACGTGGTGCTGTACAAGGCCATCGATCAGGTACGCCAGTGCGTTGACACCATCATCAACGACCCGGGCAGCCGGCGAATCCTGTTCCACGGCTGGAACTGCGCGCAGCTGGATGAAATGGCCCTGCCGCCGTGTCATCTGCTGTACCAGTTCCACCCCAATGTCGAGACCCGGGAAATCTCCCTGACCCTCTACATCCGCTCCAACGACCTGGGGCTGGGGACGCCGTTCAACCTCACCGAAGGCGCCGCGCTGCTGAGCCTGATCGGCCGCCTGACCGGCTACACGCCGCGCTGGTTCACCTATTTCATCGGTGATGCTCACGTCTACGAAAACCACCTGGACATGCTCAACGAACAGCTCAAGCGCGAGCCGTTCCCGATGCCCAAGCTGGTGATTTCCGAGCGCGTGCCGGAGTTCGCCAAGACCGGCGTCTACCAGCCTGAATGGCTGGAACTGATCGAGCCGAGCGATTTCTCCCTGGAAGGCTATGAGCACCACGCGCCGATGACCGCGCCGATGGCGGTTTAAGTCTTTTAGCGGCTGCACCCAGGGGCCGCGCGGCCCCTGTCGATTTCCCCCGATATCTTTATCGACCTTTGCCCGGGAGCTCTTCCGGGCATTGCCCTGCCTGCCGGGCGTCAAGGCTCTCAGGAGTGGTCCGGGAAAGCCTGGACGTCGTCCTTTTGACGTTGATCGCGAGCCCCTGAATGGAAGAACTCAATCGCAGCCTGTTCCTGGCCATCAATGCCAGCGCCGAGGCATCGCTGCCGATGCGTGAACTGGCGATTTTTCTCGCCCAGTGGGTGGTCCTTTGTGTCCCGCTGCTGCTCCTGGTGCTCTGGGTCTTTGGCGAGCGCCGGCAGAAAATGATCGTCCTGCTGGCGACCTCGAGCATCGTGGTCGCCCTGGCCTGCAACCTGGTGATCCGTGGCCTGTGGTTTCATCCGCGGCCCTTCATGCTGGAGTTGGGGCAGAATTTCCTCGCCCATGCGCCTGGAGCCTCTTTCCCCAGCGACCACGCCAGCGGCATGTTCGCCATGGCTTTTGCCCTGATCCTGGCGTCCTTGCGCAAGACCGGGCTGGTCATGCTGGCCCTGGCCGTGCTGGTGAGCTGGGCGCGGGTCTACCTGGGCGTGCATTTCCCCTTCGATATTCTTGGCGGTTGCCTGGTGGGTTTGTTCAGCGCATGGCTGGTACGCCTGGGCCTGGCCTGGCGACAGCTGGATCAGCGTCTGCTGGATGTACTGGAGTTTGTGTATCAGCGACTGCTGGCGGCGGGACGCCGGGGTTCCTGAAACCACGGCGCCCAGCCCCAGGCTCAATGCCCGTGGCTGCGGCCGACGTGGGATGGCTCGGCCTCGCTGGGGGCCACTGAACCGCTGACTTCCAGACGCTGGAGGATGCCGCAGTGATCCAGGTCCGGCCCTTCGCTGCAGCGCTGGCGCAGGTCCAGCAGTTGTTCCTGGAGCACCAGTAGCCCGTCGATGCGCGCCTTGACGTGATGGATGTGCTCGTCGATCAGGGCGTTGACGCTGGCGCACTGGCCTTCGGGGCTGTCCCGCAGGTTGAGCAGGCTGCGGATTTCCTCGAGGGTCATGTCCAGGCTGCGGCAGTTGCGGATAAAGGTCAGGCGCTCGGTGTGGGCCTGGGTGTAGAGGCGGTAGTTGCCTTCGCTGCGGGCCGGTTCCGGCAGCAGTCCTTCGCGCTCGTAGTAACGGATGGTCTCGACCTGACAGTCGGTGAGTTTCGCCAGTTCGCCAATCTTCATTGCCGTCGTCTCCGAATGGGTGCTTGACCCTATAGTGGCTACAGGGTGTTCACTTGGCAACAAGCACCTTTATACGGACGCGACCCCTATGAGCGACTCCATTCACAACCCGCGCAAACCCGACGCCCAGCACGCCCATGCTGATCACGATCACGATCACGATCACGATCACGATCACGATCACGATCATGACCATTCCCATGCCCCTGCGGGCAAGCTGCAGCCGGTCAAGGCGCATGATCACGCCACCCACGGTGCCTCCTGCTGCGGTTCTGCCGGCCCGGCGCCGTCCAAGGTCACCCTGAGCGAAACACCGACTGCCGGCGCGCGTCTGAGCAGCTTCCGCATTGAAGCCATGGATTGCCCCACCGAGCAGACCCTGATCCAGAACAAGCTGGGCAAGCTGGCGGGGGTTCAGGCGCTGGAGTTCAACCTGATGAACCGCGTGCTGGGGGTGACCCACGACCTGCCGAGCACGACGCCGATCATCGAAGCGATCAAATCCCTGGGCATGCACGCCGAGCCTCTGCAGCAGGACGGCGCCGAAGTCGCGCCTGCCGCAGCGCCGGTGAAGAAAGCCTGGTGGCCGCTGGCCCTGTCCGGTATCGGCGCGCTGGCCGCAGAAGTCATTCACTTCACCAATGCCGCCCCCGACTGGGTCGTGGCGCTGGTGGCCCTGGTGTCGATCCTCAGTGGCGGCCTGGGCACCTACAAGAAGGGCTGGATCGCCCTGAAGAACCGCAACCTGAATATCAATGCGCTGATGAGCATTGCCGTGACCGGTGCCGTGCTGATCGGCCAATGGCCGGAAGCGGCGATGGTGATGTTCCTGTTCACCGTGGCCGAGCTGATCGAGGCCCGCTCCCTGGACCGGGCGCGCAACGCCATCAGCGGCCTGATGCAGATGACCCCGGAACAGGTCACGGTGCAGCAGGCGGACGGCAGCTGGAGCGAACTGGAGGCGAAAAACGTCGAACTGGGCGCCCGCGTGCGAGTTCGCCCGGGAGAGCGCATCGGTCTGGACGGCGAGGTCGTGTCCGGCAGCTCCACCATCGATCAGGCGCCAATCACCGGTGAAAGCCTGCCGGTGGAAAAGACCGTGGGCGACAAGGTGTTCGCCGGCACCATCAACCAGGCCGGTTCCCTGGAATATCGCGTGACCGCCGCCGCCAACAACTCGACCCTGGCACGGATCATCCACGCCGTGGAGCAGGCTCAGGGCGCTCGGGCGCCGACCCAGCGCTTCGTCGATACCTTCTCGAAAATCTACACCCCGGCGGTATTCGCCTTCGCCCTGGCCGTGGCGCTGATTCCGCCGCTGTTCATGGGTGGCGTCTGGTTCGACTGGATCTACCGCGCCCTGGTGTTGCTGGTGGTGGCTTGTCCCTGTGCCCTGGTGATCTCCACCCCGGTGAGCATCGTCAGCGGCCTGGCGGCTGCGGCCCGCAAGGGCATCCTGGTCAAGGGCGGGGTCTACCTGGAGGGCGGTTACAAGCTCGACTACCTGGCCCTGGACAAGACCGGCACCATCACCCACGGCAAACCGGTACAGACCGATTTCCTGTCTCTGGACCCGTTGGCGCAGGACACGGCCCCGGCCCTGGCCGCGAGCCTGGCGGGACGTTCCGATCACCCGGTGTCCCTGGCCATTGCCCAGGCGGCTGTGGATAAACAGCTGGCCATGCACCCTGTGGATAACTTCGAAGCCCTGACCGGGCGCGGAGTGCGCGGCGAAATCAACGGTCAGCTGTATCACCTGGGCAACCACCGCCTGGTGGAAGAGCTGGGCCTGTGCTCCCCGGCCCTGGAGGAAAAACTCTTCGCCCTGGAGAAGCAGGGCAAGACCGTGGTCCTGTTGCTGGACAGCAATGGCCCCCTGGCGCTGTTCGCCGTGGCGGACACGGTCAAGGAATCCAGCCGCGAAGCCATCCAGCAGTTGCATGAGCTGGGGATCAAGACCCTGATGCTCACCGGCGACAACCCTCACACCGCCCAGGCCATTGCGGCCCAGGTGGGCATCGATCAGGCCCGGGGCGACCTGTTGCCCACCGACAAGCTGCAAGCTATCGAGGCGTTGTATGCCCAGGGGCATCGGGTGGGCATGGTGGGCGACGGCATCAACGACGCTCCGGCCCTGGCCCGGGCCGAGATAGGTTTCGCCATGGCCGCGGCGGGCACCGATACGGCCATTGAGACTGCGGATGTAGCGCTGATGGACGACGATCTGCGCAAGATTCCGGCTTTTATTCGCCTGTCGCGCCAGACCTCGGTGGTGCTCAAGCAAAATATCGCCCTGGCCCTGGTCATCAAGGCGATCTTTCTTGGGGTAACCTTTGCCGGGCTCGCCACCATGTGGATGGCGGTGTTTGCCGACATGGGCGTCAGCCTGCTGGTGGTATTCAACGGCCTGCGCCTGCTGCGCAAATAGGCCACCGTAGCGGCAAGCAACAAGCAACTGAGGGGAGAACCAGAGTGATGAACTCACACGCACCGGCTTCAGCTTGCGGCTTGCCGCTCAAAGCTTGCAGCTGCGGCAAGCCGCCATGCTGAGTGCCGAGCTGAAGGCTTTTTACATGGTCGCCCGCCTGGGCAGCATCACCCTGGCGGCGAAGAAGCTTGGCCTCAGTCAGCCGACGGTGACCACGCAGATCCGCAACCTGGAAAGCCAGTATTCGGTGGAACTGTTCTACCGCGGCGGTCGCCGCTTGAGCCTCAGCGACGAAGGCACGCGCCTGCTGCCCATGGTCAAGGACCTGTTGCAGCAGGAGGCTGACATCGAGTTCTTCCTGCGCAACAGCGGGCAGGTGCAGGGCACATTGCGCATCGCTGCCACCGCGCCGTACTACATCCTCGATCTGGTGAAGACTTTCCGCGAGCGATTGCCCCAGGTCGAAGTGTCGGTGGAGATCGGCAACTCCCAGCAAGTCCTCGAAGCCCTGGAAGACTACCGGGTGGATGTGGCGGCCTCCTCGCAACTGCTGGAGGACGCGCGGCTGATCCGTCGGGTATTGGGCAGCGATCCGCTGGTGCTGGCGGTGCATCGCAACCACCCCCTGGCGGCGCTGGATCACGTGCCGCTCAATGCCCTGGCCGGGCATACCCTGTTGATGCGTGAACCGGGCTCCACCACCCGCAGCCTTACTGAAACCTTGCTCAAGGATGCCCACGTCAGCTTTGGCCCGCTGCTGGAAATCGGCAGTCGCGAATCGATCCGCGAGGCGGTGCTGCGCAATATCGGCATCAGCATCATTGCCCGTCAGGAAGTGCCCCACGATCCGCAACTGCGGGTCCTGACCATCGAGCATGCCCCGCAGATCGTCGAGTACCTGTACTGCCTCAAGGAGCGCAAGAACGCGCGCCTGCCCGCGGCCTTCCTCGGCCTGGCCCAGGAAATGGCTCCCGCCTGAAAGACCTGCATCGGAGCAGCACCTGACTGACAGGTTGAACCAAAATCCCTGAATACCACTATCGGTCGTTTTTGCCTTACTGCCATATGGCCGACGCATTACAACTCTAGGATTTGCCTCATCTGCTAGATGAGGTCCGTCCATGAACCACTCCACTGCAACTGCCCTGAGCAACCCCGGCGCGCCGATGAAGGTGCGGGGCATCCAGAAGCGTTTTGGCGCCTTCACCGCCCTGGACAACGTGTCCCTGGACGTCGCGGCCGGCGAGCTGGTGTGCCTGCTGGGCCCGTCCGGCTGCGGCAAGACCACACTGCTGCGCTGCATCGCCGGCCTTGAGCGCCAGGACCAGGGCGAGTTGTACCTGGGGGATCGGGACGTTTCGCTGCTGGCGCCACAAGCCCGGGACTACGGCATCCTGTTCCAGTCCTACGCGCTGTTTCCCAATCTCACGGTGGAAGCCAACATCGCCTACGGCCTGGCCGGTAGTGGTCGTGAGGAAGTGCGCAAGCGTGTGGCACAGATGCTGGAACTGGTCGGGCTGACCGGCAGCGAGAAGAAATACCCCGGCCAGCTGTCTGGCGGCCAGCAGCAACGCGTCGCCCTGGCCCGTGCCCTGGCGCCGTCACCGTCGCTGCTGCTGTTGGACGAACCGATGTCGGCCCTGGACGCCCGGGTCCGCGAGCACTTGTGCACCGAGCTGCGCCAGCTGCAACGGCGTCTGGGGATCACCACCCTGATGGTCACCCACAATCAGGACGAGGCCATGTTGATGGCCGACCGCATCGCCGTGATGAACAACGGCAAGGTCGAGCAGTACGCCACGCCCCAGGAAATCTACGATCGTCCGGCTACGCCCTTCGTCGCCGAGTTCGTCGGCCAGGGCAACTGGCTGCCTTTTAGCCGCAACAGCGACAGCCACGCCCAGGTCGGCGGGATGAATGTGCGCCTGGCCGACGATTCGGCCAAGGCCGCTTCGGGTCGCCTGTTCTGCCGCCCGGAAGCCATCAGCGTGAACCCGCCGGTGCATGAGGAAAACCTGTTTCCGGCCAAGGTCCGCGAGATCACCTTCCTCGGTAATCGCTGCCGCATGAGCTTCGAACTCAACGAGCTGCCGGGGCATGCACTGCTGGCCGAGCTGGCCCCGGAAGCCATGCCGCGCCTGGGCGCCCAGGACATCTGGGTGGCCTTGCCGCCGCGCAGCCTCCAGGTGTTTGCCTAAGATGAGCGTGCCAATGTCCCTGCCGCTACCTGCCAAGCGGGCGCGCCAGGCTTCTCGTGCCGAGATCGGCGACCGTATCTTTGTCGTCGGCGGCAAGGTTCTGCTTCTGCTCCTGCTGGGTGTAGCGGTGCTGTTGCCCCTGTTGGCGATCTTCTGGCGCGGTTTCAGCGCCGAGGCCGGGCAGGGCGGTGGCTGGCTGGCGGCCCGTGAACTGGTGGCCAGCGACAACTTCCACTGGTTGCTGGGCAACAGCCTGAAAGTCTCCCTCAGCGTGGCCGCCATCGTGGTGCCCCTGGCTTATCTGTTCGCCTACGCGCTGCAACGCACGCTGATTCCCGGCAAGGGCTTGTGGCGTGGTCTTTCACTGTTGCCGCTGATGGCGCCGTCGATGCTGCCGGGCATTGCCCTGGTCTATCTGTTCGGCAACCAGGGGATGCTGCGTGGCCTGTTCGCCGAGAACATCTACGGCTTCTGGGGCATCGTCCTCGGCGAAGTCATCTACACCTTTCCCCATGCCCTGATGATCCTGCTCTCGGCCCTGTCCCTGGCGGATGCGCGGCTGTTCGACGCCGCATCGAGCATGGGCGCCAGCCCCGCCAAGGCCTTTCGCAGCATCACCTGGCCGGCCACCCGGCAAGCGGTGTTCGCCGCGTTCTGTCTGGTGTTCACCCTGACCATCACCGACTTCGGCGTGCCGGTGGTGGTGGGCGGCGACTATCAGGTCCTGGCCTTGGAGGCCTACAAGGCGGTGGTGGGCCAGCAGCAGTTCGGCCGCGGCGCCTTGATCGGCATGGTGTTGCTGCTGCCGGCGTTGTTCAGTTTCGGCGTCGATGCCTGGTTGCGCCGTCGTCATGGCGACTCCATGAGCGGTCGTGCCCAGGTGTTCAAACCGGCGCCGTCGCGGCTGCGCGATGGTTGCTACCTGGCCATCGTGCTGCTGATCTGCGCGACCTTGCTGCTGGTGTTCGGCATGGCGGTGTATTCCTCCCTGGTGAAGTTCTGGCCCTACAACCTGTCGCTGTCGCTGAACCACTACCAGTTCAACGACACCGCCGGTGGCGGCTGGCTGGCCTACCGCAACAGCCTGACCATGGCCCTGTGCACAGCGTTGATCGGCAGTGTGGTGATCTTCACGGGGGCCTACCTGATGGAGAAAACCAGCGGCCAGCGTGGCCTGAACCTGGCCTTGCGCATGCTCAGCTTCGTGCCGATGGCGGTGCCCGGTTTGGTGCTGGGCCTGGGCTACGTGTTCTTCTTCAACCTCAACGGCAATCCGCTGCATGTGTTCTACGGCAGCATGGCCCTGCTGGTGGTGTGCACCATCGCCCACTACCTGACCACCGCGCAGATGACTGCCACCACCGCCCTGCGCCAGCTGGATGCCGAGTTCGAGGCCGCCGCGCTGTCGCTCAAGGCGCCGCTGTACCGGCACTACCTGCGGGTTACCGTACCGATCTGCCTGCCGGCGTTGCTGGACATCGTGCGCTACCTGTTCGTCTCGGCCATGACCACGGTGTCGGCAGCGATCTTTCTCTACAGCCCCGACACCATCCTCGCCGCCGTGGCCGTGCTGAACATGGACGACGCCGGCAATGTGGGCGGCGCTGCGGCGATGTCGACCCTGATCCTGTTCACCTCGGCCGGCGTCTCGCTGCTGCTGGCCGGGGCTTCCCGCGGGCTGTTGCGCCGCTCCCAGGCCTGGCGGCAAAGCGCCCCGGGCCACTGATTTCCTGCTCACTCACCCTCTGATCTGCACTCACTAAGGAACCGCACCATGTTCAAGCCCCTGGCTCTTGCCGCTGCCGTCCTCTCTGCTGTCAGCCTGAACGCCTTTGCTGCGAAAACCGAACTGACGGTCTACACGGCCCTTGAAGCCGAGCAATTGAAGTCCTACAAGCAAGCCTTCGAAAAGGCCAACCCGGACGTGGAGATCAAGTGGGTGCGTGATTCCACCGGGATCATCACCGCCAAGCTGCTGGCGGAAAAAGCCCGGCCACAAGCGGACGCGGTCTGGGGCCTGGCGGCGTCCAGCCTGGCGATCCTCGATCAGCAGGGCATGCTGCAAAGCTACGCGCCCAAGGACCTGGGCAAGATCGGCCCGAACTACCGCGACGCCGCCAACCCACCGGCCTGGGTCGGCATGGACGTGTGGGCCGCGACCATCTGTTTCAACACCGTGGAGGCCGAGAAGCAGGGCCTGACCAAACCGGTGAGCTGGCAGGACCTGACCAAGCCCGAGTACAAGGGCAAGATCGTCATGCCCAACCCGGCGTCCTCGGGCACCGGCTTCCTTGACGTCAGCGCCTGGCTGCAGACCTTCGGCGAGAAACAGGGTTGGCAGTACATGGACGACCTGCACCAGAACATCGGCCAGTACGTCCACTCCGGTTCCAAGCCGTGCAAGCTGGCCGCCGCCGGCGAGTTCCCGATCGGCATTTCCTTCGAGTACCCGGCCGTGCAGCTCAAGCGCCAGGGCGCGCCGCTGGACATCATCCTGCCCAAGGAAGGCCTGGGCTGGGAAATCGAAGCCACGGCAGTGATCAAGGGCACCCCTCATGAAGAGGCGGCGAAGAAGCTCGCCGACTTCTCCGCCAGCCCCGAAGCCATGGAGCTGTACAAGGAAAACTTCGCTGTCCTGGCCCAGCCGGGTATCGCCAAGCCGCAGACCGAACTGCCAGCGGACTACGAGCAGCGCCTGATCAAGAATGACTTTGCCTGGGCCTCGAAGAACCGCGACCAGATCCTCGCCGAATGGCGCAAGCGCTATGACGGCAAGTCGGAAAAGGTTGCCAAGCAGTAACCGATCAATCGCTTTCGCCGGCCAGCCGCTTCTACCGGGTTTGTAGAAGCCGGCTCGCCGGCGAAGGCGCTTCCCACCAGGACACCACTCATGACCCATCACAGCGATCTACTGATCGTCGGCGCCGGCATCCTCGGCCTGTCCCACGCCTACGCGGCTGCCAAACGCGGTCTGCGGGTGCGAGTTTTCGAGCGCAGCGCCACGCCCCTGGGGGCTTCGGTGCGCAACTTCGGCCAGGCCCTGGTCACCGGCCAGCCACCTGGCCCCATGCTGGAGCTGGCCCGTGCCAGCCGAGAGATCTGGGCGGACTGGCAGCAACTGGCCGGCTTGCCACTCAAGCGCAACGGTTCTTACCTGTTCGCCCGCAACGAAGCCGAAGAGCAGTTGCTGGAGGCCTTCTGTGCCGGCCGCGCGCGCGAGCACGGCTACCGCGTCGAGCTGCTTCAGGGCGCGGCGCTGAATGATCTGTACGGCGGTCAATTCCGCCATCACCGGGCGGCGTTGCACGGTCTGGACGACCAGCAACTGTATTCCCGGGAAGCCATCCCGCTGTTGATCGACTATCTGCGCCGCGACCTGGGGGTGCAGTTCCACTTTTCGACCCTGGTGCGTGACATCGAGCCGGGGCAACTGCACAGCACCGCTGGCCGCTTCCACGCGCCACGCATCGTGCTGTGTTCGGGGCACGATTATCAGACCCTGCTGGCCGAGCAGATCGCCGCCTTGCAACCGCAGATCTGCCGCTTGCAGATGCTTCGCGCCCGGCCCCAGGTCAACCTGAACCTGCAACATGCGTTGCTCACCGGGCTCAGTTGCGTGCATTACGGCGCCTTTGCCGATCTGCCAGAAGCGGCCGCCGTACAGGCGCAGATCCTGCGTGAAGCGCCACACCTGCATGAGCACGGCATCCATTTGCTGATCAGCCCAACCCCCTATGGCGAGGTGATCATCGGCGATTCCCATGATTACGGCAGCGATCCGTCGCCTTTCAATGGCGAACAGGTGGATAACTGGTTGATCGAGCTGGCCGAGCAGACCCTGGGCTGCAAGGTCCAGGTGGTGGAGCGCTGGCAGGGCGTCTATGGTGCTCGCGGGCCCGGGCCGTTCTCCTTCCTGGAGGCGGCACCCGGGGTTCATGTGGCGCTGATGCACACCGGGGTCGGCATGAGCGTCGGTCCGGCCATGGCCGAGGGCAATATCGTCCGGGTACTGGAGGAGGCGTGATGAGTCGCCAGCAAGTGATTGACGAGGTTTTCGGCCTGTACGAGCGCTTTGGCGATGACGACTACATCGGCGAGCCGGTGTCGCAGATCGAGCATATGTCCCAGGCGGCGCAGTTGGCCCTGGCGGAAGGTTATGACGACGAAGTGGTGCTGGCGGCGTTCTTCCACGATATCGGGCACATCTGTCAGCAGGATGCCGAGAACATGGGCGGTTTTGGCGTGGTCAGCCATGAGCGCCTGGGGGCCGATTATCTGCGCCGGGCGGGCTTCAGCGAGCGCCTGGCACGACTGGTGGAATACCACGTCCAGGCCAAGCGTTACCTGACGTTCAAGGAGCCGGGGTACTACCAGCGGCTGAGCGAGGCCAGCCGACGCACCCTGGCGTATCAGGGTGGGGTGATGAGCGCGGCAGAGGCGGCGGCCTTTGAACTCGACCCGCTGTGTGCGTTGAGCTTGCGCATGCGTCACTGGGACGAGCAGGCCAAGGAAATGTGGGTGCCGGTGATGGACCTGCAGATCCTCAAGGACAAGGCCTTGGCGCTGCTTTGATCGTGGTTCAGGCTTGGTTTTTGTAGCCGCTGCCGCAGGCTGCGAACGGCTCCGCAGGAGGCGCCGCTTTTGGGAGTGTTGAAGGTCCTGCGGCCCTTGGCGCAGCCTCGCGGGCTCGGCAGCGGCTACAGCAGATGTTGAGCCAGGGCCTCGATCTGCTCCTGGCGCTCGGCCTGGCTCAGGCGCGCATGGGGATTGAGCGACGACCACTGCGGATGAGCCCGAGCCTTGCTCAAGGCTGGCGGCAACTTGCCCTCGCGCCAGCTCTTATCCTCCGGCGTGGCCAGGCGGATGCTGTCCATGGCCGCGTGCCCGCGCAGGTTCAGCGCCTGCACCAGCTGCCGCTGACGCAGGGCCAACAGCCGCAGCACGCTGTCGTCCACGGTCAATTCGCGCTGGCCCTTGAGCTTGCCCAGCAGGCGACTGCCATAACTGCGTGCGGTCTGCAGCGCGCCGCCGGCAATGGCCCCGGCCAACGCCGCGGCGCCCAGGGTCAAGCCGCCCACCAGCAGATCCACGCCGGCCCCGGCCGCCGCGCCCGCGGCAATCCCGCCACCGACACGCACCCCCAGTTGCTTGAGGGTTTCCGGGTTGAACAGGTCGTCGCCCCAGCGCCCATCCAGCAGCGGCAGATCGCTGGCCGAGGCGTCCTGAGGGCGGAAAGCGTAGAGCTTGAGCAGGGCTTCGACGCAGCGCTGTTCACGCTGGCGAATCGCCTGACGCAACTCGCTGATGGCTTGCTGTTCCTGCTGAGTGTCGCTGGCTACGCTGCGGCGGCAGGCGGCGCAGTCCACCAGCAGTTCGGCAATCAGCCGCGCCGCACTTTGCTGGCGCACCAGGCGTTGGGCCTGCTGGTCGTCGATCAGCCGTTGCAAGGCCGGGCGCGCATGCTCCAGCAGCAGGGACAGGCTTTCATACAGGCGCCGTTCGCCGTCTTCCGGTGGCGCCACGCTGTCGAACCGCACCAGGGCGTGCAGCCCCAGGCGGGCCAGGGCTTCGCGCCAATCGCCTTCACGCTGCTCGGCGCTGCTGACGAAGTTCAGCACCGGCAGCAGCGGCTTGCCGCAGCCGCTCAGCACTTCCAGCTCATCCCGGTACTTGGCCAGCACCGGTTCCCGGGCGTCGATCACATAGAGCCCGGCGTCCGAGGCCAGCAGCTGGCGCAGGACCTTGGCTTCCTGCTCGAAGCGTTGCCGAGCCTCGCTGCCGTCGAGAAAGCGTGCCAGCCGGGCCGGGCCGTCCAGGCGCTCGCCCGGGCGTTCCAGGCGCTCCAGATAGTCCAGCAGGGCGATGGCGTCTTCCAGGCCCGGGGTGTCGTAGAGCTCCAGCAGGGGCTGGCCATCCACCGACAGGCGGGCGCCCTCCACATGCCGGGTGGTGCTGGGGCGGTGGGAGACTTCGCCAAAGTCCACGTCCCGGGTCAGGGTGCGCAGCAGCGAGGTCTTGCCGACGTTGGTGTGGCCGACCACCGCCAGTTTCAGCGGCTTTTGGCGAGCATCAGTCATGACCGGTCTCCAGCCAGTTGAGGGGCGCGCAATCGGCGAACGGCAGCTCCAGCTGCTGCAGGGCGGTGTGCCAATCGCCCAGGCGGTCGGCATCCAGGGCCTGGCCGGGCGGAGCTTGCAGCAGCCAGACCCGGGTGGCCGTGGCGCTGCGGGCCAGTTCGGCGATCAGTCCCAGGCTGCCGCGATCCGGCGAGCGTCGCGGATCGCAGGCGATCACCAGGCGCGCCGGGGGGAAGCGGCTCATCTGTTCCAGCAGGCGGTTGCGCGACTCGCGGCTGTCGAGGATGCCGGCATTCTTGACGCTGTCCGGCAGTTGCGGTGGCCAGGGGCGCTGCTCGTCCAGCTCGATGGCCACCAGCAAGGCGCCGCTGCTGTCCTGGGCGCTGACGCCGCCTTCGACGCGATGCAGTTGCTCGGGTGCCGCATCGTTGACCCCAAGGCGTTCGCTGCTGGGCATCAGGCGTTCACGCAACTGGCTGTAGCCCGGCAGCTTGAGGTCCAGTTGCAGGCGGGCCAGACCGTGTTTCCAGCGCCAGCGGCAGAACAGCATCAGCACCAGGCGTGGCAGTACGCCGTAGATCACCACCAGCACCACCAGCCAGATGGCCCAGGATTGGCGGACCAGCTCGGTGTTGTAGACGTCCCGGGTGCTGGCCTGGATGCTCGCCAAGCTCGGCGCGCCAAAGCCCAGGCCACGGGGCAGGGCACTCAAGGTGTTGGTAATGGCCACGAAGGCATCGGCGCCCAGCAGGGTGCTTTCCCAGACAAAGCTGTAGCGGTGGGTGGTCAGCAGCAACAGCAGCATGACCACGGCGCTGAACAGGGCCAGGCACCACAGGCCGTTGACCAGGGCGCCCAGGGCCCAGCGATTGAGCTTGCGCCGCTGCAGCAACAGCAACAGGGCCGGTGGCAACTGTGCGGCTTTGGCGTCGCGGGAGAACTTTTCACTCAGCCATAGCCACAGCCGGCCCAGGCTGGCGCTGTGCTCGCCGGCGAACAGCAGACCGATCAGCCAGCTCAGCAGCAGGATCAGGTTCAGGCCCAGCAGGCTGCCCAGGGCCCAGAACACATTGACCGGTTGCTGGGTGTTGCCCAGGGCGCTGAAGGCCAGACCGGCACCGCTGAGGACCGCCAATACTGCCAGCATCAGCAAGGCCAGGCGGGCGCCTTGCAGCCAGTGCAGCAAAGCGCTGTGCAGGCCGTCGCGCTGGGCCAGCCACAGGGCACGGGTCTGGATGCGGGTCGCCAGGTCGCCGCCCTGGTTGCGGGCCAGGCGGTTGGCTTCCTGATCGTCCAGTGGCCCGGCGTGCTCCTCGCGCAGGCGCACGGTTTCGGCCAACCACAGTCGTTGCAGGGGAGTCAGTGCAGTCACGCGTCATTCCATCGCTTTAAAGTGCGCTGAGCATAACTGCTGCAGCGGCGGTCGGGTGAAGTTGCCAGGCTTGGGCCCTCTGGTATCCTCGCCGGCATGAAAAAATCTCTCCCTCTCAGCCTGATCGCGGCCCTCGGTGAAAACCGCGTGATCGGCGTCGACAACAGCATGCCCTGGCACTTGCCGGGGGATTTCAAATACTTCAAGGCCACGACCCTGGGCAAGCCGATCATCATGGGGCGCAAGACCTGGGACTCCCTGGGCCGGCCCTTGCCGGGGCGGTTGAACATCGTGGTCAGTCGTCAGACCGATCTGGTGCTCGAAGGTGCCGAGGTTTATCCGTCATTGGCTGCCGCGGTGGCCCGGGCCGAGGAGTGGGCCCTGGAGCAGGGGGCCGACGAGCTGATGCTGATAGGCGGCGCGCAGCTCTATAGCCAAGGCCTGGAGCAGGCCGATCGTCTGTATCTGACGCGGGTGGCCTTGAGCCCGGAAGGGGATGCCTGGTTTCCAGCGTTCGATCTGGACCAATGGCAGTTGGTGTCGGATGTGCCGAATCCGCCGGAAGGGGACAAGCCGGCGTACCGCTTCGAGGTGTGGGAGAAGCATTAAGCGCTTCGCCGGCAAGTCGTCCCTTGTAGGAGGTGGCTTGCCGGCGAAGAGGTCAATCAAGCCTGAGCCAGTTCCGCGTGCTCATCGGCGTCCAGCAACGCCTTGTCGGTTTGCTGCATCACTTGGCTGGTGATGGCGCCGGCGGTCATCGAACCGCTGACGTTCAGCGCCGTGCGGCCCATGTCGATCAGCGGCTCCACGGAAATCAGCAACGCCACCAATGACACCGGCAAGCCCATGGCCGGCAGCACGATCAGCGCGGCGAAGGTCGCGCCGCCGCCTACGCCGGCCACGCCCGCGGAACTCAAGGTCACGATAGCCACCAGGGTGGCGATCCACAGCGGGTCCAGTGGGTTGATGCCCACGGTGGGGGCAACCATCACCGCCAGCATGGCCGGGTACAGGCCGGCGCAGCCGTTCTGGCCGATGGTGGCGCCGAACGAGGCGGCAAAGCTGGCGATGGACTGGGGAATGCCCAGGCGCCGGGTCTGGGCTTCGATGCTCAGGGGAATGCTGGCGGCGCTGGAGCGGCTGGTGAAGGCGAAGGTCAGCACCGGCCAGATCTTGCGGAAGAAGCGCAGCGGGTTGATCCCGGCCAGGGCCACCAGCAGGCCGTGGACCACGAACATCAGGCCCAGGCCGAGGTAGGACACCACCACGAAACTGCCAAGCTTGATGATGTCCTGCAGGTTGGAACCGGCCACCACCTTGGTCATCAGCGCCAGCACGCCGTACGGGGTCAGTTTCATCACCAGGCGCACCAGGCGCATCACCCAGGCTTGCAGGGTGTCGATGGCGTTGAGCACTTTCTGACCCTTGTCGGCATCATCCTTGAGCAGCTGCAGCGCCGCGACACCGAGGAAGGCGGCGAAGATCACCACGCTGATGATCGAGGTCGGCTTGGCCCGGGCCAGGTCGGCGAAAGGGTTCTGCGGGATGAACGACAGCAGCAACTGCGGCACGTTGAGGTCGGCGACCTTGCCGGCGTAATCGCTCTGGATCACTTGCAGGCGGGCCATTTCCTGGGTGCCGGCCACCAGCCCTTCGGCCGTCAGGCCGAACAGGTTGGTCAGGCCGATGCCCACCAGCGCTGCGATGGCGGTGGTGAACAGCAGGGTGCCGATGGTCAGGAAGCTGATCTTGCCCAGGGACGAGGCGTTGTGCAGGCGGGCCACGGCGCTGAGGATCGAGGCGAACACCAGTGGGATCACGATCATCTGCAGCAACTGCACGTAGCCATTGCCCACCAGGTCGAACCAGCTGATGGAGGCCTTGAGCACCGGGTGGCCGGCGCCGTAGAGGCTGTGCAGGGCGATGCCGAAGACCACGCCCAGCACCAGGGCCAGCAGGACCTTCTTGGCCAGGCTCCAGGTGGTGTGGCGGGTTTGTGCCAGGCCCAGCAGCAGGGCCAGGAACACCAGCAGGTTGAGGATCAGCGGCAGATTCATTGGGGCTCCGATAAGACTTGTGTCAATCGCGGCTCAGGGCGATTGCGAACCGGCAAGCCTAACAGCTTGAAATCTATTGAATTAATAACGATATCGCATGGCAACTGTCGTTTTTGGAATAAGCGGCTGACGCTCAGGCGCATGTGGTTGGCGCTCTCGGGACGCAAGCGGTCGTGTAGAGACGGGAACTGTCACAGGGATTTGTTAGCGTCGAACCTTTCACTCAGGGAGAAACCGCAGATGAAGTTCGCGCCGAAATTTCTAGCCGTTGCACTCTGCCTGGGCCTTGCCGGCCAGGCCTTCGCTACCGAGTTGAAGCACTGGCCGCAGGAGCAGGCCAAGCAGCTGGACGCGATGATCGCGGCCAACGCCAACAAGGGTAACTTCGCGGTGTTCGACATGGACAACACCAGTTATCGCTACGACCTGGAAGAGTCCCTGCTGCCCTTCATGGAAAACAAGGGGCTGATCACCCGCGAGACCCTCGACCCGTCGCTGAAACTGATTCCGTTCAAGGACACCGCCGAGCACAAGGAAAGTCTGTTCAGCTACTACTACCGCCTGTGTGAAATCGACGACATGGTCTGCTACCCCTGGGTGGCCCAGGTGTTCTCCGGCTTCACCCTCAAGGAACTCAAGGGCTACGTCGACGAGCTGATGGCCTCCGGCAAGCCGGTGCCGAGCACCTATTACGACGGTGACGTGGTCAAGACCATCGAGGTCAACCCGCCCAAGGTCTTCACCGGGCAGACCGAGCTGTACAACAAACTGATGGAGAACGGCATCGAGGTCTATGTGATGACCGCCGCCTCCGAAGAACTGGTGCGCATGGTCGCCTCCGATCCCAAGTACGGCTACAACGTCAAGCCGCAGAACGTGATTGGCGTAACCACCCTGCTCAAGGACCGCAAGACCGGCGCCCTGACCACCGCGCGCAAGCAGATCACCGACGGCAAGTACGACGAGAAAGCCAACCTTGGCCTGGAGCTGACGCCTTACCTGTGGACCCCGGCCACCTGGATGGCGGGCAAGCATGCGGCGATCCTGACCTACATCGACGAGTGGAAGAAACCGGTGCTGGTAGGTGGCGACACCCCGACCAGCGACGGCTACATGCTGTTCCATGATGTGGACGTGGCCAAGGGCGGCATCCACCTGTGGATCAACCGCAAGGACAAGTACATGACCCAGCTCAACGGCATGATGGCCAAGCACGCCGCGGCCCAGGCCAAGGAAGGGCTGCCGGTGACGGCGGACAAGAACTGGGTAATCGTCAAGCCCGAAGACATCCAGTAATCCTGCCTCTACACCGCCCCTCTGTAGGAGCCGGCTTGCCGGCGAACAGGCCTTTGGGTCTGGCGTCGTCCTCGCGGACGCTTTCGCTGGCAATCCAGCTCCTACGGTAAACCGATCCGCCAAGCCGCTTTCATCCGTAGGAGCCGGCTTGCCGGCGAAGAGGTCCTTGGATCTGGCATCGCCCTTGTGGACGCTTTCGCTGGCAAGCCAGCTCCTGCAAGGGGCGCCTGTCGCCCGGTGCGGAGCCGGCGTCCGCAATAGGCGGAGAATGTTTCAACTTGTGACTGCCAAACCCCCTCTGCCATAATCGCGCCCGTTTCCACTCCTCCTGCCTGCTCTCCCTGTGCCGGGTTTGTCCCCGTCTGCACGTAATGGACTACGTTGTGAGCTATCTCTCGATCGAATTCGGCCTCTGTTTCATCCTGTTCTTCATTCTTTATTGGGGGTTGGGCTTCAGCCTGCGCCTGCAGAACGGCCTGCTACTGGCCGCCAGCTACGCGATCCTCGCCAGCTTCAGTCTGAGCTTTCTCTACATCCTGCTGGGCTATACGGCCCTGGTGTATCTGCTCGGCCTGTTGAGCCAGCGTTACCCCGGGCGGGGCTGGGTCAATGGCCTGATGTTGCTGCTGGTGCTCGGGGCCTTTTACCTGTTCAAGTACCAGGACTTCTTCACCAGTACAGTGCAGAACGCCTTCGCCCAGTTCGGTATGGAAGTGTCGTTGCCACTGCTGGAGGTGCTGTTGCCGGTGGGGCTGTCGTTCTATGCCTTCCACTCGGTCAGCTACCTGGTGTCGATCAACCGTCGAGAGCTGACGCCGGGTTCGCCCTTCGACCTGGCGCTGTACCTGGCGTTTTTCCCCAGCCTGATTGCCGGTCCGGTGAACCGGGCGATCCCCATGCTGGAACAGATCAACCCGCCGCAGTTGCGTCAGGTGCTGGAGCCGCAACGGGCCCTGGGCCTGATCGCCGTGGCGGTGGTCAAACTGTTCTTCCTCAGCTCGTGGCTGGCCAATGAATGGGTCGACCCGGTGTTCGACAGCCCGGTGGCCTTCTCGGCCGAGCAGATCCTGCGGGCGGTGTACGGCTATTCGTTCCTGATCTACTTCAACTTCAGCGGCTACACCGATCTGGTGACCGGTATCGCCCTGTTGCTGGGTTTTCGCCTGCCGTTGAACTTCAACTACCCCTATGCGGCGCGCAACCTCAAGGAGTTCTGGGGGCGCTGGCACATCAGCCTGTCGACCTTCATCCGTGACTACGTGTACATCCCGCTGGGGGGCAACCGGGGGCCGGTGTGGCGCGGCAACCTGAACATGCTGCTGGCGATGCTGATCTCTGGCCTGTGGCACGGCGCCAGCGCCAACTTCATTATCTGGGGCGCGCTGCACGGCGTTGGCCTGGCGCTGTACAAACTGTGCAGCCCGTTGCTGGCCCGGGGGCCGAGCTGGATCGGTTCGGATCTGATGGCTCGCCTGCTGACCTTCCACTACGTGGCTTTTGCCTGGATCTTCTTCCGCTGCGCGACCTTGTCCGACGCCATGGACATGCTCAGTGGCCTGGGCGGCCTGTCCTTCAGCGGGCTGGCCAGCAGCGCCTTGAGCCTGTTGGGCTGCCTGTTGTTCGTCGCCTTCTACCCACGGATCGTGGCGCTGCTGCAGCGCCTGTTCGCCGCCGCCACCGGCTTGCCATGGCTGTTGTATCCAGTGCCGCTGGGGCTGTTCATCTGCGTAGTCATCTTCGCCTCACCGTCGGGCGTGCCGGGGTTCATCTATGCCAGTTTCTAACCGTTCGCCCTTATCGGTCAGCCTCGGCAGCGCAGCCAAGGTGTTCTATGCCCTGGTGGTGACCAGCCTGTTACTGGTGTGGTTCAACCAGCAGTCGATCCGTCTCTACTGCCAGCAGAAGTACCATGATGACTGCGAGATCCCGGGGCTGTCGCAGAACCCGCAGTGGCGCTTTGGCGCGCAGCTCAACCAGGCCCTGGAAAATGCCCGGGTGGCTTTTGTCGGCAGCTTTGCCGCAACCGCCGACCTGAGCCTGGTGGCCCAGGCTGAAGCAGCCGCGGACGAAGAGCCTGCGCCGTTGCCGAAGGTCGCGGCTGCGCCGGCCCCCGAGCACCCGCCGCTGAGTGCTGCGCACGCGGCACCGACCCATACGGCCACCCAGGCTCCTGTCCCGGCCCCGGTGCATCCGCAGCCAGTGGCCGTGGCTCCTGTGGTCAGCCATCCGCCTCAGGTCGAGTCGGGACGCACGGCGCCGCTGATGGCCAGCCTGGCCACGGGGGATGAGGTGTTCTTCGTCGGTGACTCCTTGATGCAGGGCGTGGCGCCGCACATGGCCAACACCTTGCGCAAACGCTACAACGTCAAGAGCCTCAACCTCAGCAAGCAGAGCACTGGCCTTGCCTACCCGAGCTTCTTCAACTGGCCCAAGACCGTTGAGAGCACCTTGGCCAGCAATCCCAACATCCGTCTGATGGTGATCTTCCTCGGTCCCAACGATCCCTGGGACATGCCGGTGGTCAAGGGCAAACCGTTCCTGCGTTTCAAGACCCCGGACTGGGAAGCAGCCTATCGCCAGCGCATCGATTCGATCCTCGACACCGCCCAGGCCCACAATGTGCAAGTGATCTGGGTCGGTCCGCCGAACATGGAGAAGCCCAAGCTGTCTACGGCCATGGCTTACCTGAGCGACCTGTACAAGAGCCAGATCGAGCGCTATCAGCAGCATTTCGTCTCGGCCAACGAGATTCTCGGCTACCAGAACGACGAGTTTTCCTATTACCGCACCACCGGCGATGGCAAGAAGGTCAAGACCCGGGTCGACGACGGTATTCATTTCACCACCACTGGGCAGAAGCTGATCGCTGAGCGTGTGATCTCGCTGATCAACTTTCCCAGTCAACAATTGACGGAGCACTGATATGGGGCGACTGCAAGGCATTGCGCTGTTGCTGGGCATTACCTTGCTGAGCAGTTGCAGCCCGACCACCGAGGTCCAGGCCACTCCGGCCTCGGCCCTGGCCCGGTCCGGGAGCGGAACCAAGAAAGTCGTGACCACTGGCACCGACCCGAACCTGGCACTGCTGGCGCGCAAGTTCAGCACCTCCAACCGCACCCCCATCAACATCGTGCAACTGGGTGACTCCCATACCGCCGCCGACCTGTTCAGCGGCGAGATGCGCCGTCTGCTGCAAGCGCAGTACGGCGATGGCGGCATTGGTTTCGTGGCGGCCACACCGGTTCCCGGCACCCGCTATGAACGGGTGATCCTCGGGGCTGCCAAGCGCCAGTGGTCCCTGGTATCGGCGCGCAACCAGCAGAGCAACCAGTTTCCCTTGGGCGGTTACCTGTCGCTGCCGATGACCCCAGGGGCGCGGGTGCATATCGCCGAGCGCCAGCCGAGCAACCAGCAGTACCGCATTTCCGCGCTGTACCAGGCGTCCAGCAACAACACCCTGACTGCTCGGGACAACCTCAACAAAAGCAGCCGCATGCTGGCCGCCACCGGGGGCCAATGGCGCTTCAGCCCGCCGTTCAACAACCTGACCCTGCCGCTGGACTTTAACGTGGCCAACAACCAGGGCCTGGCCCTGGGCGGCTGGAACATCCTCGGGCAGAAGAGCGCCGGGGTGATCTACTCCTCCCTGGGCATCAATGGCGCGCGCCTGGACGTGCTGGACAAGTGGCAGCCCGGCTGGCTGGAAACCCTCAAGGCCCTGCGCCCAGACATGGTGGTGCTGGCCTATGGCACCAACGAAGCCTTCGATGACGATCTGGATCTGCAGCTGTACCGCAACCAGTTGCAGGAAAAGGTCAGGCTGCTGCGCAAGAACCTGCCCAAGGCCGTGATCCTGCTGGTAGGGCCGCCGGACTCCATCAAGCGCCGCAATGCCGGCAGCTGCGCGGCTTCCCAACCGCAACCGCTGCGGCAGATCGTGCAGATCCAGAAGGACGTGGCGAAGACCAGTCGCACGCTGTTCTGGGACTGGCAGGCGTTCATGGGCGGGGATTGCTCCATCAGCAAATGGCAGGGCAGCGACCTGGCGCGCAACGACCTGGTGCACCTGACCGCCGACGGCTATCGCAAGAGTGCCGATGGCCTGTACCGCTTCCTGCGCGGGCAGTTGGGCGAACGCATGCCCTGAGAACCCGGAACCGGCTCCTATGCTGGCGCCACCAGCACCCCGAATGCTGCTGTAGGAGCTGGCTTGCCAGCGAAGGCGCCCGCAAGGGCGATGCAAGGCCAAAAAAATGCCCCGCACTTGGCGGGGCATTTTCATTTGCGGGCGACGATCACAGGCCGTCGAGCATGGCCTTGTTGCGTACCGCGCCCTTGTCGGCGCTGGTGGCCAGCAGGGCGTAAGCCTTCAGCGCGGTGGTCACTTTACGTGGGCGAGCTTCCACTGGCTTCCAGCCTTTCTTGTCCTGTTCGACGCGGCGCGCCGCCAGTTCCTCATCGCTGACCAACAGGTTGATCGAGCGGTTGGGAATGTCGATCAGTACCTTGTCGCCGTCCTGCACCAGGCCGATGGCGCCGCCGGCTGCCGCTTCTGGCGAGGCGTGGCCGATGGACAGGCCCGAAGTGCCGCCGGAGAAGCGGCCGTCGGTGAGCAGGGCGCAGGCTTTGCCCAGACCCTTGGATTTCAGGTAGGAGGTCGGATAGAGCATTTCCTGCATGCCCGGGCCGCCTTTCGGACCTTCGTAACGGATGATCACGATGTCGCCTTCTTTCACTTCGTCGGCGAGGATGCCGCGCACGGCGCTGTCCTGGCTTTCGAAGATCTTGGCGTTGCCTTCGAACACGTGGATCGACTCGTCGACACCGGCGGTCTTCACCACGCAGCCGTCCAGGGCAATGTTGCCGTAGAGCACGGCCAGGCCACCTTCTTTGGAATAGGCGTGTTCGACGCTGCGGATGCAACCGTTTTCACGGTCGTCATCCAGGCTGTCCCAACGGGTCGACTGGCTGAAGGCGGTCTGGGTCGGGATGCCCGCCGGGCCGGCCTTGAAGAAGTGATGCACGGCTTCGTCGCTGGTCTGGGTGATGTCCCACTGGGCGATGCCCTCGGCCAGGGTCTTGCTGTGCACGGTGGGCAGGTCGGTGTGCAGCAGCCCGCCACGGGCCAGTTCGCCGAGGATGCTGAAGATGCCGCCGGCGCGGTGCACGTCTTCCATGTGGTACTTCTGGATGTTCGGCGCCACTTTGCACAGCTGCGGCACATGGCGCGAGAGGCGATCGATGTCGCGCAGATCGAAGTCGATCTCGGCTTCCTGGGCGGCGGCCAGCAGGTGCAGGATGGTGTTGGTGGAACCGCCCATGGCGATGTCCAGGGTCATGGCGTTCTCGAACGCCTTGAAGTTGGCGATGTTGCGCGGCAGCACCGACTCGTCGTTGTCGCCATAGTAGCGCTGGCACAGCTCGACGATGGTGCGCCCGGCCCGCAGGAACAGCTCTTCGCGGTCGCTGTGGGTGGCCAGGGTCGAACCGTTGCCCGGCAGGGCCAGGCCCAGAGCTTCGGTCAGGCAGTTCATGGAGTTGGCGGTGAACATGCCGGAGCACGAACCGCAGGTCGGGCAGGCGCTGCGCTCGTACTCGGCGACCTTCTCGTCAGAAGCGCTGGAGTCGGCGGCGATGACCATGGCGTCCACCAGGTCCAGGCCGTGGCTGGCGAGCTTGGTCTTGCCGGCTTCCATCGGGCCGCCGGAGACGAAGATCACCGGGATGTTCAGGCGCAGGGCGGCCATCAGCATGCCGGGGGTGATCTTGTCGCAGTTGGAGATGCAGACGATGGCGTCGGCGCAGTGGGCGTTGACCATGTATTCCACGGAGTCGGCGATGATCTCGCGGCTCGGCAGGGAATACAGCATGCCGTCGTGGCCCATGGCGATGCCGTCGTCCACGGCGATGGTGTTGAATTCCTTGGCCACGCCACCGGCGCGTTCGATCTCACGGGCCACCAGCTGACCCAGGTCCTTCAGGTGCACGTGCCCCGGGACGAACTGGGTGAAGGAGTTGGCAATGGCGATGATCGGCTTCTTGAAGTCGTCATCTTTCATCCCCGTGGCGCGCCACAGGGCGCGAGCACCGGCCATATTGCGGCCGTGGGTGGATGTTTTCGAGCGGTAATCAGGCATGGAGCACTCCGGGCGGCTAATCAGGGAACAAATGGGGAGTGAGCTTCTATTGACCTTGGGAACACTCAGAAATGGCCGTGTGTCCGAAAGCTGCCGATGACGCCGCGGGATCGCCGCGCGCCTCAGCCTGAGCTCATAAACCCGCCGGGGGATGACTGGCGATGAATTCGCCGATTCTACACCGCTGGCGTCAGGAAGGAATGCCGTGGCCGCTCTGTGGCGTGCGATTGCCAGGATCTGAGAGGGAGGCTGCCCGCCTGGCCGCTCCTGGTTTAGACTCGCCGCCCCTCGATCACCTTCCAATGGAGCTGGAATGTCCGCGAACATGCGATCCCTGAGGTTCTACCTCGGCACGGGCCTGCTGCAAGGGCTGATGCTGATGTGGCTGGTGCTCTATAGCGACTGGCCCGGCAGCACCATGGCCGTGGTGGGCGCGGCCCTGCTGACGGGTGGCGGCTTCGTGCAACTGCTGGCCGGGCAGCGGCGCCAGTGGCGCACCTGGAAGGCCGCGCTGTTGCTGGCCTTTGCGGCGGCGGTCGTGGTGCAGGCCTGCAGTGAGTTGCCCTTTACCCGCGGGGTGATCTACAGCGTGGTGGCGTTCCTGCTGCTGATGACGCTATTCAGCGCCAGCTGGCTGCCGGGACGTGACGGTTTTAAACGACGGCTGTTGGGTGACGGAGCCTGGATGTTGGTGGCTCTTTGCGCTGCGTGGCTGGTGCAGGCGTTGTTCGATTTCTGGACCCGCGAGCACCATCTAGACCCCTTCAAGAGCGGGTTTTTGTCCTTGCGCTACTTCACTGGCCCGCCCTTGGCGTTTTCCTTCCTGCTGTACCTCAGGGATTTGTGCCGTCTGCGCGATCTTCAGACGCAAGCGCCCTGATAGCGACGATTGACCAGGCTGTTCAGGCCCAGGGCGGCAGCGCTCAGCAGCAGAATGACTACCGAGGTGTTGTTCGGGGTGGCGGGGAGTGGCCCATGGTGTGGTGCTCTCGGTCCTTGAGAAGCTGCCGAGAATCGAGTCGTGGCGGTGCAAAGTCAATCGAGGGCGATGGCCCTTCCCGCGCTGGGTGGGAAGGGCCGTCGGCCCGGGCTCAGCTGTTGGGCAGCAGGCGGCAGGTGATGCTCTTGATGTAGCGGGTTTCCGGGATGGCTGGGTGCACCGGGTGATCCGGGCCCTGGCCGCCGCGTTCCAGCAGTTGGATATTGCGGTCCAGGTGACGGGCACTGGTCAACAGGATGTTCTGCAGGTCGTCCTCGGGCAGGTGCATCGAGCACGAGGCGCTGACCAGGATGCCGTCCTTGTTGAGCAGGCGCATGGCTTGCTCGTTCAGGCGGCGGTAGGCGCCTTCGCCGTTCTTCAGGTCTTTCTTGCGCTTGATGAAGGCGGGTGGGTCGGCAACGATTACGTCGAAGCGCTCTTCACTGGCTTTCAGTTCTTTCAGGGCTTCGAAGACGTCGCCTTCGATGCAGGTCATTTTCTCGGCGAAGCCGTTCAGCGCGGCGTTGCGCTCCACGCCATCGAGGGCGAAGGCCGAGGCATCGACGCAGAACACTTCACTGGCGCCGAACGCCGCGGCTTGCACACCCCAGCCGCCGATGTAGCTGTACAGGTCCAGCACGCGCTTGCCCTTGGCGTACGGCGCCAGGCGGGCGCGGTTCATGCGGTGGTCGTAGAACCAGCCGGTTTTCTGGCCCTGGATCACCGGGGCTTCGAACTTGACGCCGTTCTCTTCCAGGGCAACCCACTCCGGCACCAGGCCGAACACGGTTTCGACGTAGCGGTTCAGGCCTTCGGCGTCACGGGCGGCGGAATCGTTCTTGAACAGGATGCCGCTGGGCTTGAGCACCTGGGTCAGGGCGGCAATCACGTCGTCCTTGTGGGTTTCCATGGTCGCCGAGGCGATCTGTACCACCAGGATGTCACCGAAACGGTCGACCACCAGGCCCGGCAGCAGGTCGGAGTCGCCGTAGACCAGGCGGTAGAACGGCTTGTCGAACAGGCGCTCGCGCAGGGACAGGGCCACGTTCAGGCGGTGCACCAGCAGCGACTTGTCCAGGGCCAGCTTGGCGTCCCGGGACAGCAGGCGGGCGCAGATCAGGTTGTTCGGGCTCATGGCGACGACGCCCAGGGGCTTGCCGCCGGCGGCTTCCAGTACCGCCTGGTCGCCTGCCTTGAAGCCGTGCAGAGGGGTGGCGGCTACATCGATTTCGTTGCTGTAGACCCACAGGTGGCCGGCGCGCAGGCGGCGATCGGCGTTGGCTTTGAGGCGCAGGCTTGGCAGGGACATGACGTCGCTCCGGAAAAAAGGGCGCGATTATACCTTGCTGCGCAACTTCAGCGACGGCCAATGGACCTGCGGCTAAAGGCGCAGGGTAAAGTTCCTGTCCGTTCGCCCAACATTGGCTCGTTAGAGGTTAGAATCGCCGCCTCAGCCAGAGTGTGTACTTATGTCCCAAGAGCTATCAGCCGAACAGATTCAGCAGGCCCTGCAAGGCATCAGCGTGCCGCCTCAACCGCAAATCATGGTGGATTTGCAGATGGAGCAGTACATGCCCGACCCCGACCTGGAAGTGATTGCCAAGCTGATATCCCAGGACCCGGGCCTGTCCGGCGCGCTGCTGAAGATCGTCAATTCGCCGTATTACGGCTTGAGCAACAAGATTGCCTCGATCCAGCGCGCGGTGAATCTCTTGGGCAGCCGCTCGATCATCAACCTGATCAACGCGCAGTCGATCAAGGGCGAGATGAGCGATGAAACCATCGTCACCCTCAACCGCTTCTGGGACACCGCCCAGGATGTGGCCATGACCTGCCTGACCCTGGCCAAGCGCACCGGCTCCCAGGCGGTGGATGAAGCCTACGCCCTGGGGCTGTTCCACGACTGCGGCGTGCCGCTGATGCTCAAGCGTTTCCCCGATTACATGAGCGTGCTGGAAGAAGCCTATGGCAGTGCCGGGCCGGAGCAGCGGGTGGTGGATACGGAAAACCGTGCCTTCAACACCAACCACGCGGTGGTGGGGTACTACACCGCCAAGTCCTGGCGCTTGCCGGAGCATGTGACCAATGCCATCGCCAATCACCACAACGCCCTGGCGATCTTCAGCGACGAGTCCTCGCGCAACAGCCAGCTGAAGAACCTGCTGGCGATCCTGAAAATGGCCGAGCACATCTGTGCGTCCTACCGGGTGCTGGGCAACCAGGTGGAAGATCACGAGTGGAACAGCATCGGCCATCTGATTCTCGACTACGTCGGTCTGTCGGATTACGACTTCGAGAACCTCAAGGAAACCGTGCGCGAGCTGGGCGCACACTGATCGTTCATTTCGCAATGAGTACCAGGGGCGGACATGCCTGAATTACCTGAAGTCGAAACCACCCGGCGCGGGATCGCACCGCACCTGGAAGGCCAGAAGGTCAGTCGGGTCATCGTCCGTGACCGGCGTTTGCGCTGGCCGATCCCCGAGGATCTGGATGTGCGCCTGTCCGGGCAGCGCATCGTCCAGGTGGACCGTCGGGCCAAGTACCTGCTGATCAATGCCGAGGTCGGCACCCTCATCAGTCATCTGGGCATGTCGGGCAATCTGCGCCTGGTGGAAATCGGCCTGCCGGCGGCCAAGCACGAACATGTGGATATCGAACTGGAATCGGGCCTGGCCCTGCGCTACACCGACCCGCGCCGGTTTGGCGCCATGCTCTGGAGCCTGGACCCGCTGAACCACGAGCTGCTGGCGCGCCTGGGGCCGGAGCCGCTGACCGACCTGTTCGATGGTGAGCGCCTGTTCCAGCTATCCCGGGGACGCTCCATGGCGGTCAAACCGTTCATCATGGACAACGCGGTGGTAGTGGGGGTGGGCAATATCTATGCGACCGAGGCACTGTTCGCCGCAGGCATCGATCCACGTCGTGAAGCCAAGGGCATTTCCCGGGCCCGCTATCTGCAACTGGCGATCGAGATCAAACGCATCCTGGCGGCGGCCATCGAGCGGGGCGGCACCACCTTGCGCGACTTTATCGGCGGCGACGGCCAGCCTGGGTACTTCCAGCAGGAGCTGTTCGTCTACGGACGTGGCGGGGAGCACTGCAAGGTCTGCGGCACGGGGCTGCGGGAGATCAAGCTGGGCCAGCGGGCCAGCGTCTACTGCCCACGTTGCCAGCGCTGAGAAGCTGCGCCGGCAATCCGGCTCCTACGAACGCCGTAGGAGCCGGATTGCCGGCGAAAATGCCCTGAAGGGCCGCTGAATTCCTCAAGCCTTGCCGGTGATCTTCCGGTACTTGGCCATCAACTCTTCTTCGGTTTCCGGACGCGCCTCATCCAGCGGAATGCAATCCACCGGGCATACCTGTTGGCATTGCGGCTCGTCGTAGTGGCCGACGCACTGGGTGCACAGGTTCGGATCGATGACGTAGATCTCCTCGCCTTGGGAGATGGCCGCGTTGGGGCACTCGGGTTCGCAGACGTCGCAGTTGATGCAATCGTCGGTGATGATCAGGGACATGGGGGACTCCGGCCTGGGCGGCAGGCCCGGGCATGTAAAAACGAATGCGCGCAATTGTGCCGTATTGACGCCCGCAGTGCACGCGGGCGCGATGGCTGACGCCTGGCAAGGGCCCCTCTGCGGGGCCGCACGGCTTATTTCTTGAAGCGCAGGGTCAGCGCGTCGGCGACCGCCGGGTGCACGAACTTGGTGATATCGCCACCCAGGGCAGCAATTTCACGAACCAGCGTCGAGGAAATGAACGAGTAGCGCTCCGACGGCGTCAGGAACAGGCTTTCCACGTCCGGCGCCAGTTGGCGGTTCATGTTGGCCAGCTGGAACTCGTATTCAAAGTCCGAAACCGCTCGCAGGCCCCGCAGAAAGACATTGGCGTTCTGCTCCTTGGCAAAGTGCGCCAGCAGGGTCGAGAAGCCGACGACTTCAACGTTGGGCAGGTGCTTGGTCACCTCTTGCGCCAGTTCCACGCGTTGTTCCAGGGGGAACAGCGGGTTTTTCTTGGGGCTGGCGGCAACGGCGATGATCACGTGGTCGAACAGCCGGGAGGCGCGCTCGACCAGATCGCCGTGGCCCTTGGTAATAGGGTCGAAGGTACCTGGGTACAACACTCGGTTCATCGCGTCGTCCTGGCGGGAATCCGTTGGGGAGTCGGATGGTATCGCAGCCTTCCCGGTCGGCCAAGTCGCCTTTTAGGGAAGAAAGCACTATAGACGACGAAAATACCCCGCTTTTTCACGCCGTTTTCAAGCGCTCCGCCAGGGCCGTGGCCAGTTGCGCGGTCAGGCCGTAGACCGACAGCTGTGGGTTGGCACCGATGCTGGTGGGAAACAGCGAGCCGTCGTGGATCGACAGATTGCGCAGTTGATGGTGACGCCCGAGGCTGTCGGCCACGGCGTTTTTCGGGTCTTCGCCCATGGCGCAGCCACCCATCACGTGGGCGCTGCCCAGGCGGGTGCGGTACAGCGCCAGGTCCAGGCCGTCGATCTGGGTGCGGACTTCATTCAGGGTCTTGGCGAAGCGGGCGTCGCTGTGCAGCGGCTTGACTGCCTTGGCGCCGCCGGCGAACTGGATCTCCGCCATGCTGTGGAAGGCCCGGCGCAGACCGTCCCAGGCGTAGGGCGAGACCTGATAGTCGAGCACCGGGGTGCCGTCACCGCGCAGCTCGACGTTGCCACCGGTGCTATCGGGGTGGAAGCCGTCCCGCAGCAGGGCCAGCATGGCGTGGGTGTGGGGCAGTTGCTCCATGGACAACCCGCTCTGCGGCCCGAAACCGCCTAGCAGGGTACTGGCCAGGGCCGGTTGCAGGGGCGGTACTTCGAGTTTGTAGGACATCTTGCCGGTGGTGCCGTCCTGCCACTGGAAATGGTCGGAGTAGATCGATTGCGGCGCGCCGTAGAACGGGTTGATCACCTCGTCGAACTGGCCGGCGGAGAAGTTCACCAGGTGCAGGAAGGTGCGTTTGCCCAGGCGCGAATGCGGGTCCGGGGCATCGGAGCGCAGCAGCAGGGCGGGGCTGTTGATGCCGCCGCCGGCCAGCACGTAATGCTTGGCCTTGACGGTGATGGTTCGTCCCGTGGGCGCCACGCAACGGGCATCCATGGCCACACATTGCAGGCTACTGACCTGGTCACCCTTGAGCAGCAGGCGATCGGCCCGGGCCAGGTACAGCAGCTCGCCGCCTTTCTCCAGGGTTGCCGGAATGGTGGTCACCAGCATCGATTGCTTGGCATTGGTGGGGCAGCCCAGGCCGCAATAGCCCAGGTTCCAGCAACCACGGACGTTGCGCGGAATCACGTGCCAGCTGTAGCCCAGGGCTTCGCAGCCCTTGCGGATCACGTCGTTGTTGGCGTTGGGCGGCATGACCCAGGGCGCCACCCCCAGGCGCTGCTCCATTTTCTCGAACCAGGGCGCCATCTCCGCCGAGCTGTGGCCCACCACCCCGTGTTCCCTGGCCCAGTGTTCCAGGGTCGGGTCGGGAGTGCGGAAGCTCGATGTCCAGTTGATCAGGGTGGTGCCGCCCACGGCGCGGCCCTGGAGGATGGTGATGGCGCCGTCCTTGCTCATGCGCCCGATGCCTTCTTGATAGAGGCTGGTGTAGGCCTGGTCCTCCAGCATCTTGAAGTCGTCGCTGGTCTTGAGCGGGCCCTCCTCGATCAACAGCACCTTGTAGCCGGCGGCGCTGAGGATTTCGGCGGTGGTGCCGCCACCGGCGCCGCTGCCGATGATGGCGACATCGGCTTCCAGGGTCAGGTCCTGCTCCAGCTGCGAGCCGTTGTAGGTTTTCCAGCCACGGTTCAGGCCTTCGCGGAACAGATCAGGTACAGGCATATCGGACGCTCTCTTATTATTGAAGGCTCGGCGCGGATCCACTGTAGCCGCTGCTGAGCCTGCGAAGCTGCGAAAAGGCCCGCAGGGCCTTGCTTGACGATCCCCAGCCGCTGCCCCATCGCCCCACGAACCTAAGCGCTCGCGCGCAGCCTATGGCGGCGGCTACAAAAGCCGGTCAGACCTTCGGTGGCCCGGGATAACCGCAATGGGCCCAGGACTCAGGGCGGGTGTACCAGGCCATCATCACCAGTTGCAGCAACGAGGCATGGCCCATGCGCAGTAGGGCCAGGAAGCTGTTTTCCCAGCGGCTGAGGAAGTTGCGGATGGCCTCGGCGCTGGCGTTTTCCCAACTGCCCCAGATCCCCGTCAGCGGGCCGCGGGTGACCGCCATGCCCAGCACATCGAACAACTGCTGGGTGAGCTTGAACATTTCCGGCGATAGGTGATTGAGGGCGTTGTCCAGGTTGGCCAGGGTGCCGTCGATGGCGGCGGGCATCTTGTCCGCCGCCACGGCGCCTTCAAGCATCACCGGGATCAGCGCCCGCAAAAACGGCAGGTCATTGCTGCGCAGCATGGCGAAGCCGCTGGCGGGCGTGCTGGCGGAGCAACCGCTGAGGCTTGCGCCCAGTCCTGCGGTGGCCAGGAAGGCGCTGGCGCAAAGGCTGATTTTCAGCAATCCGCGCCGTGACAGCGCGGGTGTTTCAGACAGGCTAGGGGTCATTGTTGTTATTACCCGGCGATGTACTGGTTAACGAATGAACAGCTTCTGGATGAGTTTCTGGATCGATTTTCCATAAGGCGGGTAGATCAGGCGCGCCGCGTTGAAGCGCTGCTTGATGAACACTCCCTTGGCCTTGCTGAAGGTCAGGAAGCCTTCATGCCCGTGGTAGTGGCCCATGCCGGAAGGGCCGACACCACCAAACGGCAGGTCATCCTGGGCCACATGCAGCAGGGTGTCGTTGAGGCACACGCCGCCGGAGTGGGTTTCGTTGAGCACCCGCTGCTGTTCGGACTTGTCGTAGCCGAAGTAGTACAGGGCCAGGGGGCGCGGACGCTGGGTGATATAGGCGAGGGCCTGGTCCAGGGTCTTGTAGGGCACGATGGGCAGGATCGGACCGAAGATCTCGTCCTGCATCACGGTCATGTCGTCGGTGACATTCAAGAGCAGGCTATGGCCCAGGCGCCGCTCCTGGCTCTGTTCGAACAGCGGCACCAACAGCGCGCCCTTGCTGGTGGCGTCGCTCAGGTAGCCGTTGAGCCGGGTCAACTGGCGCTGGTTGATGATCGCGGTGTAGTCGGGGTTGTCCGCCAGGGTCGGGAAGAAACCACGCACCACCTGACGATAGGCTTCGACAAAGGCACCGATGCGTTCTTCCGGCACCAGCACGTAGTCCGGGGCGACGCAGGTCTGCCCGGCGTTCAGGGTCTTGCCGAAGGCGATACGTTCGGCGGCGTCCTTGAGGGGCACGGTGTGGGACACGATGGCCGGGGACTTGCCGCCCAGCTCCAGGGTCACCGGGGTCAGGTTTTCGGCCGCTGCGCGCATCACGTGCTTGCCGATGCTGGTGGCACCGGTGAACAGCAGATGATCGAAACGCAGCTTGGAGAAGGCCATGCCTACTTCGGCTTCGCCCAGCACCACGCACACCAGATCCTCGGGGAATACCCGGGCCAGCAACTGTTTGAGCAACTGGCCGGTGGCCGGGGTGGATTCACTGAGCTTGAGCATCACCCGGTTGCCGGCGGCCAGGGCCCCCACCAACGGGCCCATGCACAGGTACAGCGGGTAGTTCCACGGCACGATGACCCCCACCACCCCCAGCGGCTGATAAACCACCTTGGCCGAGGCTGGCTGGAAGGCCAGGCCGACGGCGCGACGAGACGGCTTCATCCATTTTTTCAGGTGCTTGCTGGCGTAGTGAATGCCATGCAGGCTGGGCATCAGCTCGGCCAGCAGGGTTTCATCGGCGCTGCGGTTGCTGAAGTCCTGGCTGATGGCATCGATCAGTGCCTGGCGTTCGGTGTCGAGCAGGTTCTGCAGTGATTTGAGCCATTGTTGGCGTTGTGCGGCCGGTGGCATGGGATTGGCGGCGAAGGCCCGGCGCTGGGCTTCGAACAGCGCATGCAGCTCGTCCTGTTGCTGAAGGGAATCCTGCAGGTAAGCGATTTCGGCAGACATGGACGGGCTCCGGTTTTTATAGGGTGGCTAGTTTTTTAGAGCTTATGCTCTAAATTGTCAAATACCATCCGGTGCCGGTCGCGATTTATCCACAGGGGGATAGAACGTAAGATGCACCCCAGCCTTCTGATTAAAGCCCACGCCCATGGCCCCACGTATAAAAACCCGCGAGCGCATCGTTCAGTTCAGTCTTGAGCTGTTTAACCAACAGGGCGAGCGCAACGTCAGTACCAACCATATTGCTGCGCACATGGAGATTTCTCCGGGCAACCTGTACTACCACTTCCCCAACAAGCAGGCGATCATCGCCGTGTTGTTCGCCGAGTACGAGAGTCTGGTGGACAGCTTCCTGCGCCCGCCCCCCGGGCGTGCGGTCACCGTCGAAGACAAGCGCTATTACCTGCAGGCGCTGCTGGCGGCCATGTGGCGCTATCGCTTCCTGCACCGCGACCTGGAACACCTGCTGGACAGCGACGCCGAACTGGCGGCTCGCTACCGGCGCTTCTCCCAGCGTTGCCTGATCCAGGGCATGGCCATCTACGGACGTTTCGTCGACGCCGGGATCGTCGCCATGGACAAGGTGCAGATCGAATCCCTGACCCTCAATGCCTGGATCATCCTCACCTCCTGGGTGCGTTTTCTGTGCACCACCCGGGAGAACTCCACCCACCTGAGCGAGGAAGCCATCAAGCGTGGCGTCTATCAGGTGCTGGTGCTGGAAGCCGGTTTTGTCACCGAGCAGGCCCGGGAAGCGGTCAACGGCCTGTTCGAAGAGTTTTACGTGCCGCTGGCCCAAGCCCTGGAAGAAGTGCAGTAGGATCAATCTCCGACTTACTCACAGGAGCCCGCTATGCCCCTCGCGCAGTTGATCAGCCCGCTTGCCCTGGACCAGAAAAAACAACAGCCCGGCCTGGTGATTCTGGATTGTCGCTTTGCTCTGGAAGACCCGGATTACGGCCAGCGCAGTTACGCCGACGGGCATATCGCCGGGGCGCATTTCGCCGATCTGAACCGGGATCTGAGCGCGCCGGTGATCAAGGGCGTGACCGGCCGGCATCCGTTGCCGGAGCCGGCGCAACTGGTGGCCCGCCTGCAGGCCTGGGGCATCGATAACGACAGCGAGATCGTGCTCTATGACGACGGCCCCGGTGCCTACGCTGCCCGCGCCTGGTGGTTGCTGGCCTGGTTGGGCAAGCGTGATGGCGTGTTCATTCTCGATGGCGGCCTCAAAGCCTGGCACGCCGCGGGCCTGCCCCTGAGCCTGGATGCACCGCAAACCGTGCCGGGCCGGTTCGCCGGCCAGCCCGACCACAGTCTGCTGCTGGATGCCGAGCACCTGCGCCAGCGCCTGGGTCAGGCGGACCTGACCCTGCTGGATGCCCGTGGCCTGCCGCGTTTTCGTGGCGAGGTGGAGCCCATCGATCCGGTGGCCGGGCATATTCCCGGTGCCCAATGCGCGGCATTCACCGACAACCTGGGCGAGGACGGGCGCTTCCTTGCGGCCGACCGACTCAAGCAGCGATTCGCGCAAAAGCTCGCAGGACGCTCCCCGGAGCAGTTGGTGGCTTACTGCGGCTCTGGCGTCACCGCTTGCCACAACCTGTTCGCCTTGTGCCTGGCCGGCTACCCGCTGGGGCGCCTGTATGCCGGTTCGTGGAGCGAATGGATCACCGATGCCCAGCGGCCTGTCGCCACCGGCGATTGACGGGCTGCCCCCGTCGGCCTCTTCGCTGGCAAGCCAGCTCCTACGGCCCGCAGGCCCCCGCGAACCTGTAGGAGCGAGCTTGCTCGCGAAAGCGTCGACAGGGACGCGTTGGCGGCAGCAGGCGCGAACCTGCTCGCGAAAGCCGCGCCGCCCTACTGCAGAACGGCGCTGCGATAAGCCGCCGGCGTCACCCCATACACCTGCTTGAACTGCCGGCTCAGATGGCTTTGGTCGGCAAATCCCAACTGTGTCGCCACTGCCAGCGGCAGGCAGCCATCGCGCAACAAGGCCCGGGCTTTGGCGATGCGCTGTTGCATCAACCAGGTATGGGGCGCAATCCCGGTGGTCCGGCGAAACACCCGGGCGAAATGGAACGGCGACAGGTTTACCGCCGCCGCCAACTCTTCCAATGACGGCGGCGCGGCCAGTTGCGAGCGCAGCAGTTCCTTGGCTTGGACAATCGCCCGGTGTTCCTGCCCAGGTTCACCCAGTGCCCGGACTCCGGCGTGGCGCTGCAACAGCATCAGTAGCATTTCCCGCCACTGGGTCTGTTGTTGCAGGGCGGTGGCCGGGCTTTCCAGCAGGTGGTGCAGGCGGGCAAAACCCTGCACCAGATCCGGGTCCCGATACAGGGTGGCGCCAAAGGCCGGCAGGCGGCCGCTGGGCAGTTCCAGTTCATCCAGCAAGCCGAGAATCTGCCGGTTGTCCGGGTAAAAGGCCCGATACAGCCAGCCGTCTTCAACACCCTTGGCCCCGGTGTGCAGTTCGTCCGGGTTGATCAGCACCAGGGTGCCGCTGCCCGCCAGGTGTTCGGCCCCGCGGTAGCGGTAGCGCTGAGCGCCAGCCATGATCATGCCGATCACATAACCCTCGTGCACGTGGGGCACGAAGCGCTGTTCGATGTAACGCGCGGCCAGCAACTCGACCCCGGCCAGGGGCGCGGTCTGCCAGAAGCGGATCGACTCCCGGGCGGGCTTATCCATGGCGGTCCAGGCCGGTCAGCCATTGCGGGATGCGTTGTTCCAGGTAGTAGCTCGGGTGTTTCAGGCTGCCTCCGACAAAGCCTACGTGGCCGCCCTTGGCCTGCAGTTCGAACTGGGTACTGGCGGACAGTTCGCCGGCCTCGGGCAGGCTGTGGGGGAACACAAAGGGATCGTCCGCGGCCTGGATGATCAGGGTCGGGGTGCGGATTTCCCCAAGGTAATAGCGGCTGGAAGCGCGGCGGTAGTAGTCCTGGGCATCGGCAAAGCCATGCAGCGGCGCGGTGACCCGGCCATCGAAGTCCCAGAAGGTGCGCATCTTGGTCAGCGGGCCCAGTTGCGCCAGGGTCGCCAGGCCTTCATGGCGGCCGTCGTGCTGGAACTGGCGTTGCTTGTCCTTGATGTAGGCCAGCATCTCGCGCATGAAGTGGGCCTGATAGACCTTGGAGAACCCCTGGCCAATGCGGTCGGCGCATTGGTCCAGGCGAAACGGCACCGACACCGCCGTGGCCCCTTGCAGCGGGCTGGCGCTGCCGCTTTCCCCCAGGTACTTGAGCAGCACATTGCCCCCCAGGGAGTAGCCCACCGCGTACAGCGGTGCCTGGGGGCGCTTGGCCCGCAGATGGGCAATGGCTGAAGCCAGGTCTTCGCTGGCGCCGGAGTGGTAGCTGCGGGGTAGCAGGTTGGGTTCGCCGGAGCAGCCGCGCCAGTTCAGCGCTGCGCTGGCCCAGCCTCGGGCGGCGAGGGCCTGTTGCAGGCCGGCCACATAAGGTGAGTTGGAAGAACCGGTCAGCCCATGCAGCACCAGCACCAGCGGGGCCTCGGCGCTATGGGGGCCGTGCCAGTCAAGATCGAGAAAGTCGCCGTCATCCAGCCACAGACGTTCGCGCTGGCGCTCAAGGTGGGTGGTCGGGCGCCACAGCGGACCCCACAGCGTCTGCAGGTGCGGGTTGCCAAGGCCGAAGGCGGGGATGAAACGATCAGGCGAGTTGGGCACGGGGGGAGTCTCGATGCGGCGCTGCGCAGCCCGGGTGGGCTGCGCAGCTTGTTCCGGCCGAGCGTAAACAGGTTCTACGCGGCGCTGTCTGCCATACGTTGCCACAAGGAGTAATACACCTGCCCGGATTTTTGCTCACGGTGCAGGCGCCAGCTGCCGGGCAGGCCCAGGGTCGATGGCGCGGTTTCGCTTTCGGTGTAGATCCAGGCGTCGTCCGCCAACCAGCCGCGTTCCTCCAGCAGGGCGCAGGCGGCGGGCAACAGGTTCTGGTTGAACGGCGGGTCCAGAAACGCCAGGTCGAACGGCGTGGCCGGCTGGGTTTCCAGGTAGCGCAGGGCGTCAGCGGTCTGCGCCTGGCCCACGGTGCAACGCAGCGTTCCCAGGTGCTCGCGCAGGCTGGAGACCGCTACGCTGCTGCTGTCCAGGGCCAGCCCCGAGGCGGCGCCGCGGGACAGGGCTTCAAGGAACACCGCCCCGCTGCCGGCGAACAGGTCGATGACCTTGGCCCCGGCCACATAGGGGGCCAGCCAGTTGAACAGGGTTTCGCGCACCCGGTCCGGGGTCGGGCGCAGCCCCGGCAGATCGGGGAAGCTCAGCTTACGGCTGCGCCACTCGCCGCCGATGATGCGCAGCTGGCCCACGCCATTGTGCTGGTTGTGGACGGGCTTCTTGCTGGGACGGGCTGGACGGGCCATCAGTGCTCCGGAACCCCGAGCGGCTGCTCGGCGGGTTTGTCAGTGGGGGGCGGCAACGGCTTCTGCGCGACGGTGGGGCCGGCGCTGACGATGACCATCTTGTCGACGCCGAGGTGTTTGTTCATGGCGGCCTTGACCTGTTCCACCGTCAGTGCCTGGGATTGACGCATGAAGTCCTCCAGGTAGCTCAACGGCAGGTTGTAGAAGCCCATGGCGCCCAGCTGGCCGACGATATCGGCGTTGCTGGCGGTGGACAGCGGGAAGCTGCCGGCCAGTTCACGCTTGGCGTCATCCAGTTCCTTCTGGGTCGGGCCGTTTTTCAGGTAATCGGCGAACACGTCCTGCACCAGTTTCAGGGTGCCTTCGCTCATTTCTGCGCGGGTCTGCAGGTTGATCATGAACGGGCCGCGGGCCTGCATCGGGGTGAAGCCCGAGTACACGCCGTAGGTCAGGCCGCGTTTCTCGCGCACTTCACTCATCAGCCGGGTGCCGAAGCCGCCACCGCCCAGGATCTGGTTGCCCAGGGACACGGCGGCGTAGTCCGGATCGTCACGGTCGATCCCCAGTTGCGCCAGCAGCAGGTTGGTCTGGCTCGATGGGAATTCGATGTGGCCGATGCTGGCCTTGGGTTCAGTGGGTTGCTCGACCTTCGCCAGGGCCGGGCCTTTGGGCAGGGCGGCGGAGACTTGCGCGGCGATTGCCTCAGCGTCGCTGCGCGACAGATCGCCGACCAGCGCGATCACCACGTTGCCGGCGGTATAGGCCTTGGCGTGGAAGGCCTGCAGTTGCGCCAGGCTGATGCCCGGAACACTCTTGGCGTTGCCCTCGCTGGCATGCGCATAGGGATGGCTGCCGTACAGGCGCTGCATCAGCTCCAGGCTGGCGAGCTTGCCGGGGTTCTGCTTCTGGTACTCGAAGCCGGCGAGCAACTGGTTCTTGATCCGCGCCAGGGAGTCGGCAGGGAAGGTCGGCTTGCCCACCACTTCGGCGAACAGCTCAAGCGCCGGTTCGCGTTTATCCACAGCGCTGAGGCTGCGCAGCGAGACCACGGCCATGTCCTTGTAGGCACCGTTGCCGATATCCGCGCCCAGGCTTTCAAAGCCCTGGGCGATGGCGCCCACGTCCTTGCCGGGCACGCCTTCGTTGAGCATGGCGTTGGTCAGCAGGGCCAGGCCGGAAGTGTTGCCGTCCTGGCTGCTGCCGGCGGCGAAGATCAGGCGCATGTCGAACATCGGCAGCTCGCGGGCTTCGACGAACAGTACCTTGGCGCCCTCGGCGGTGCTCCAGGTCTGCACATTGAGGTTGCGGTGGCTGGGGGCCTTGCCATCCAGCTCGGCCAGAGATTGCAGCTTCTGGCTGCTCTTGGCGTTGTCCAGGGCCTGGCTGGCATTACTCTCGCCGGAGCGCGACAGGTACAGGCCACCGGCGGTGAGCAGGGCGACCAGGGCCAGGCCCAGCAGGACCGGTGAAGCATTCTTGCGCTTACTCATGAGCGGACTCCTCAGGCAGTACATGGGCCACGCTCATACGCTCCCGGGTGAAATAGGTGCGGGCGGCTTTCTGGATGTCTTCCGGGGTCACGCTTTGCAGTTCCGCCAGCTCGGTGTCCATCAGCTTCCAGGACAGGCCGACGGTTTCCAGCTGGCCGATGGCACTGGCCTGGCTGGTGATTGAGTCACGCTCGTAGACCAGCCCGGCAATCACTTGTGCCCGGACCCGCTCCAGCTCTGCGGCCGACGGCGGGGTGGTTTTCAGTTGGTCCAGCAGGCGCCACAGCCCGGCTTCGGCCTGGGCGATGGTTTTCTTCTTCTGGCTGTTGGGGGTGGCCGAGAGGATGAACAGACTGTCGCCTCGGGTGTAGGCGTCATAGCTGGTGGAACCGTTGGACAGCAACTCTTCGCCGCGCTCCAGCTGGGTCGGAATGCGCGCGCTATAGCCGCCGTCCAGCAGGGCCGCGGCCAGGCGCAGGGCGTTGACCGAACGCTTGTCTTCAGCTGTGGCGATGCTTGGCACGTTGAAGGCCAGCATCAGGCTCGGCAGTTGGGTCTTCACATGCAGGGTGATCAGGCGCTCGCCGGGTTCGGCCAGCTCCAGGGGGATCTTCGCCGGTGGCACGTCGCGCTTGGGGATGGCGCCGAAATAGCGCTGGGCCAGGGTCTTGACCTCATCCGGGGTGACATCGCCCACCACCACCAGGGTGGCGTTGTTCGGCGCGTACCAGGATTGGTACCAGTGGCGCAGCTCCTCGACCTTCATCCGGTTCAGGTCGGCCATCCAGCCGATGGTCGGGGTGTGGTAGCCGCTGGCGGGGTAGGCCATGGCCTTGAAGCGCTCATAGGCCTTGGACAGCGGCTTGTCGTCGGTGCGCAGGCGGCGTTCTTCCTTGATCACTTCGATCTCGCGGGCGAACTCGTCGGCCGGCAGGCGCAGGCTGGCCATGCGATCGGCTTCCAGCTCCAGGGCCACGCCCAGGCGGTCGCGGGCCAGGACCTGGTAATAAGCGGTGAAGTCGTCGCTGGTGAAGGCGTTCTCTTCGGCGCCAAGATCCCGCAGGATCAGGGACGCTTCACCCGGGCCGACCTTCTCGCTGCCCTTGAACATCATGTGTTCCAGGGCGTGGGACAAACCGGTCTGGCCCGGGGTTTCGTAGCTGGAGCCGACCTTGTACCAGACCTGCGACACCACTACCGGTGCGCGATGGTCTTCGCGGACCACCACTTTGAGGCCGTTGTCGAGGGTGAATTCGTGGGTGGGTTGCGGGTCGGCAGCCAGGGCTGCAAGGGGCAGACAAACTGTGCTGAGCAGCAGGCCTGCAGCGCGGCGGGCTAGAGCATTCATTCGTTTTTAAACCTGTTGGGCTGCCCGCTTGGTCTTAGCCTGTGCGGGCGAGGAGGTGCTAGGATACTGATCCGTTTTACTGGCGGCCACGCCTATCAGGCTTGCACGAATCAGAGTGTGCTTGAGCAGGTTGTATGAGTTACCGGCAAAAAGCCTTGATTTGTCAGCTAAACTTCGACTTTTCGCCGATTTTGCCGTTCCAGTCCTTAAGTAAAATCGATCCTTGAAGTGCTTTTGGGCATTTCGACAACATGTTGCGCGTGAACAAGCTGGATGAAACACAGTCTGTTCTGCATCGAATATTTATTTACCGAAGCGCCCACTGGCGCATCGCTACCTTGAGATAGCCGTCTCCATGTTTGGTTCCAACGACGACAAAAAGACCCCAGCCGCGGCTGGCGAGAAGAAAGGCCTGTTCGGATGGCTGCGCAAAAAGCCGCAGGAACCCGTCGTCGAACAGCCGCAAGTGCCTGTCGAGCCGGTGCCGGCTCCGGTCATTGAAACCGCTCCCAGCGTAGCCCCGACCGAGCCGGTGGTGCTGTCGACCGGCGAGCCGGTGCTGCAACCCCGGGTCGAGGCCGAGCCGGTAGCGGCCGTTGCGCCCGAGCTGCCCCTGACTCCGAGCCCGGAGCACAAGCCCTGGCTGACTCTACCGGTAGCGGAAGAGCCGGTGGCCCTGGTGGAGGACGCTCAGGCGGAGCACGTCACTCCGCCGATTCCAGCCCTGGCCCCAGCATCTGAACCGGTGGTCGAAGCGCCGGTTGTCACCCCGGCCCCGGTGCTCGAAGTGCAAACGCCGGTAGCGCCGGCAGCGCCGGTATTCGTCGCGCCGGAGCCTGTTGCTCCTGCTCCTGCTCCTGCTCCTGTTGCCGAGCCGGTTGCCCAGGTGGCGGAGCCCGAGCCCGTGGTCGAGCCGGTCCGTCCTGTTGAAGAGAACAAGGTCGGTTTCTTCGCCCGCTTGAAGCAGGGCCTGTCCAAGACCAGCGCCAGCATTGGCGAAGGCATGGCCAGCCTGTTCCTGGGCAAGAAGGCCATCGATGACGAGTTGCTGGAAGACCTGGAAACCCGTCTGCTGACCGCCGACGTCGGGGTCGAAGCGACTTCGGTGATCATCCAGAACCTGACCCAGAAGGTGGCGCGCAAGCAGCTCACCGACTCCGATGCGCTGTACGCCTCGTTGCAGGCCGAACTCACCAGCATGCTCAAGCCGGTGGAGCAGCCGCTGAAAATCGTCGCCCAGAACAAACCCTTCGTGATCCTGGTGGTGGGCGTCAACGGCGCCGGCAAGACCACCACCATCGGCAAGCTGGCAAAGAAACTGCAGCTGGAAGGCAAGAAAGTCATGCTGGCGGCCGGCGATACCTTCCGCGCCGCGGCGGTGGAGCAACTGCAAGTCTGGGGCGAGCGCAACAAGATCCCGGTCATCGCCCAGCACACTGGCGCCGATTCCGCTTCGGTGATCTTCGACGCCGTGCAGGCGGCCAAGGCCCGTGGTATCGATGTGCTGATCGCCGACACGGCGGGGCGCCTGCACACCAAAGACAACCTGATGGAAGAGCTGAAGAAGGTTCGCCGGGTGATCGGCAAGCTCGACGCCGATGCGCCGCACGAGGTGCTGCTGGTGCTGGACGCCGGTACCGGCCAGAACGCCATCAACCAGGCCAAACAGTTCAACCAGACCGTGGAATTGACCGGCCTGGCCCTGACCAAACTCGATGGCACTGCCAAAGGCGGGGTGATCTTCGCCCTGGCCAAGCAGTTCGGTCTGCCGATCCGTTATATCGGGGTCGGTGAAGGCATCGATGACTTGCGTACTTTTGAAGCAGAACCCTTTGTCCAGGCACTGTTTGCCGAGCGGGAGCGTTCATGATTCGTTTCGAACAGGTCGGTAAGCGCTATCCCAATGGCCACGTTGGCCTGCATGAGCTGAGCTTTCGCGTCCGTCGTGGCGAATTCCTGTTTGTCACCGGCCATTCCGGCGCCGGCAAAAGCACCTTGCTGCGCCTGCTGCTGGCCATGGAGCGTCCGACCTCGGGCAAGCTGCTGCTGGCCGGGCAGGATCTGGGTCAGATCAGCAACGCGCAGATCCCGTTCTTGCGGCGGCAGATCGGCGTGGTGTTCCAGAATCACCAGTTACTGTTCGATCGCACGGTGTTCAACAACGTCGCTCTGCCGTTGCAGATCCTCGGTCTGTCCAAGGCGGAAATCGCCAAGCGCGTGGATTCGGCCCTGGAGCGCGTGGCCTTGTCGGACAAAACCGATCTTTACCCAGGTGATCTGTCCACCGGTCAGCAACAGCGCGTAGGTATTGCTCGAGCCATCGTCCACCGCCCGGCTCTACTGCTGGCGGACGAACCCACGGGTAACCTCGACCCGCGTCTTGCGGCGGAAATCATGGGCGTGTTCGAAGACATCAACCGCCTGGGCACCAGCGTACTGATCGCCAGTCACGACCTGGCGCTGATCGCGCGCATGCGTCACCGCATGCTGACCCTGCAGCGCGGCCGATTGATTGGCGACGGGGAGGCCGGCGTATGAGTGCCACACGTACCCCTAAAGTGGCGGAGCGCGTAGCGCCCAAGGCCTCCGAAGCACCGCCACCGAAGAAAAAGCGCGACGAGGACGACGGTCCGGATTTCGCCACCCTGTTGCATGCCTGGATCGAAAGCCATCGCGCCAGCTTGCTGGACAGCCTGCGGCGCCTGGGCAAGCAGCCCATCGGCAGTTTCTTTACCTGCCTGGTGATGGCTGTGGCCCTGAGCTTGCCCATGGGCCTGTCGTTGCTGCTCAGCAACGTCGAGCGCCTGGGCGGTTCCTGGCAGCGGGCAGCGCAGATTTCGCTGTACCTGGATCTGGGGGCTTCAGCCAGCGAAGGTGAGAAGCTTGGCGAAGAGATCAAGGGCCTGCCCGGTGTGGCGGATGCCGAGTTCATCAGTAAGGAAAAGGCGCTGGAAGAATTCCAGCAGCAGTCCGGCCTGGGTGAGGCTTTGCGCGAGCTGCCCCACAATCCGCTGCCGGGCGTAGTGCTGGTCACGCCGAGCGAAGTGGACAAGGCGACCCTGGAGGCCTTGCGTCAGCGGTTGTCGGAAATGCCCAAGGTGCAACTGGCGCAGTTGGACCTGGTATGGGTCGAGCGGCTGGCGGCCATCCTCAAGCTGGGGGACCGTTTTGTCTTCGGCCTGACGGTGTTGCTGGTTTCTGCATTACTTTTGGTGATAGGCAATACCATTCGTCTTCATATTGAAAACCGCCGCACAGAGATAGAAGTGATTAAACTCGTCGGCGGCACAGACAGCTATGTGCGCCGTCCCTTCCTTTATATGGGCGCGTTGTATGGCTTCGGTGCGGGGATTCTGTCCTGGGGCGTACTGGCGTTTGGCCTGAACTGGCTGAACGACGCGGTGATCGGTTTGGCCGGCTTGTACGGCAGTGATTTTGCCCTGGCGGGGGTGCCGGTTGCTGATGGTCTATCGCTCTTGCTTGGTGCGGTGCTGTTGGGTTATATCGGTGCGTGGATTGCGGTGGCCCGCCACCTGAGGGAGCTGGCACCGAAGTAATGTCATTTTGCTTGTATTGACCTTTCAGAATATTTGGGAACTTGTTTCGCGGTTTCCGGTCAATTTTCGCAGTGCTGAACTGCACGAGTTATGTGAGTCGGAGGTTTTTTCGTATGACCACTTCTTTGCAACCTGCTTACGCATTGGTTCCAGGCGCAAACCTGGAGGCCTATGTGCATACGGTGAACAGCATTCCATTGCTGACGCCCGAGCAGGAGCGTGAACTGGCCGAGAGTCTCTACTATGAGCAGGATCTTGAGGCGGCTCGGCAGATGGTGCTCGCCCACCTGCGTTTTGTCGTACATATCGCCCGTAGCTATTCCGGCTATGGGTTGGCCCAGGCTGACCTGATCCAGGAAGGCAACGTTGGCCTGATGAAAGCCGTGAAGCGCTTCAACCCGGAAATGGGTGTGCGCCTGGTGTCCTTTGCGGTGCACTGGATCAAGGCGGAAATTCACGAGTTCATCCTGCGTAACTGGCGGATTGTGAAAGTCGCGACCACCAAGGCTCAGCGCAAGCTGTTCTTCAACCTGCGCAGCCAGAAGAAGCGTCTGGCCTGGCTGAACAATGAAGAAGTGCATCGCGTGGCGGAAAGCCTGGGCGTCGAGCCCCGTGAAGTGCGCGAGATGGAAAGCCGTCTGACCGGCCAGGACATGGCCTTTGATCCGGCTGCTGAAGCGGATGATGACAGCGCCTTCCAATCGCCGGCCAACTACCTGGAAGACCATCGCTACGACCCGGCGCTGCAACTGGAAGATGCTGATTGGAGCGACAACTCCACCCACAACCTGCACGAAGCCCTGGAAGTGCTGGACGAGCGCAGCCGTGACATCCTCTACCAGCGCTGGCTGGCCGAAGAGAAAGCCACGCTGCACGACCTGGCGCAGAAGTACAACGTTTCGGCCGAGCGTATCCGCCAGCTGGAAAAGAGTGCGATGAACAAGTTGAAGCTGTCCATCGCCGCTTAAGCCTGAAGCGTCATGCAAAACGCCCCGAGATGATCGGGGCGTTTTTGTTTGCGCGTCTTTTGTAGGAGTGGCTTGTCGGCGAATAGGCCTGGTTTACCTAACCCGCCCACGGTGCTTTACGGGCTTCATTCAACCGATTCAGGTAATCGGCCCCACCCAACTGGCTCATCTGCCGCCGAACCCAGCCCGCCCGCTGCATCACGTAAGTGCTGGGCCGCGCTGCGCTCCACACCCTTGGATTGGGCAGGACAGCGGCCAGCAGGCTGGCTTGCTGGCGCGACAGGTTGGCCGCGCTGACGCCGAAGTGATGGCGCGCCGCGGCTTCTGCCCCGAACACCCCTTCATCCCATTCGACACTGTTGAGGTAGACCTCAAGAATCCGCTGCTTGGGCCAGAACACCTCGATCAGCGCGGTGAACCAGGCTTCCAGCCCCTTGCGCAAGTAGCTGCGGCCGGACCAGAGGAACAGGTTTTTCGACACTTGCTGACTCAGGGTGCTGGCGCCACGGATCGAACCGCCCCGTTCGTTGTGGATCAACGCTGCCTGGATTGCATCGATATCGAAGCCCCAGTGCTCGGGGAATTTCTGATCCTCGCCGGCGATCACCGCCACCTTGAGGTTGTCGGAGATTTCATCCCAAGGCTTCCAGGTGCGTTGCAGGTCGATGGGGTCGTTGTCGATCCAGGATTCGACCTTGCGCTCCACCATCAGGGCGGTGCCCGGCGGCGGCACGAAACGGAACAGCAGCACCAGCAGCACGCTGCCGACGACGAACCACATCAAGGCTTTTACAAGGCGACGAAACAGATAACGCAGCATAGAGATGGCTTGGCCGAACCCGTTGAGCGCGCCATTATACAGACCCTTTGCGCTGAATCTGACTGGAGTTCCTCATGTTGCGTGGCTTCCTGATGCTGGCCGCTTTCTTCGGTTTCACCGGGGTCGCCCTGGGTGCCTTTGCCGCTCACGGTCTGAAAAACCGCCTGAGCACCGAGTACCTGGCTATTTTTCATACAGGGGTCACTTACCAGCTGGTGCATACCCTGGCGCTGTTCGGCGTCGCCTTGCTGGCGGCGCATATTCCAGGGCGGCTGGTGACCTGGGCCGGCATCGCGTTCACCCTGGGCATCCTGTTGTTCTCCGGCAGCCTGTACCTGTTGACCCTGAGCGGCATCAGCAAGCTGGGCATCATCACTCCTTTCGGTGGCCTGGCCTTCCTGGTTGGCTGGTTCCTGCTGGGCCTTGCCGCCTGGCGCCTGCAAGGTGCTGGCTGACGCTTGTAGCTGACCTTTAGGTCACGATCGGGCTAGAATGCTGGCCCCTAAAAATGATGGCGGCCTTGAGCATGCGCATTCAGTTGAACGGTGAATCCTTTGAACTGCCCGACGGCTCGACCGTTGCGGCCCTGCTGACCCGTCTGGACCTGACCGGACGCCGGATCGCGGTGGAACTCAATCTGGATATCGTTCCGCGCAGCCAGCACGCCGAGACCGCCCTCAACGAGGGCGACCAGGTGGAAGTGGTCCACGCCATCGGCGGCGGCTAGCCACTGGCGTCAATCGCGCTGCTACGTATTCTGCGCAGCGCCCTGGCCCGACTCCGGGCCTCTCCCATGGAAGACGCGTTCACCGGCCCCGGAATGAGGGCTCCAGGGCCCCGGGCCTGATGAAGAATTCTGCAAGAACCTCACCCCAACAGAGGATTTCCGATGAGCAACGTTCGTAGTGACAAGCCTTTCGTCCTGGCCGGTCGGACGTACCAGTCGCGTTTGCTGGTAGGCACCGGCAAGTACCGCGACATGGAAGAAACCCGCCTGGCCATCGAGGCCTCGGGTGCCGAGATCGTCACCGTCGCCGTGCGCCGGACCAATATCGGCCAGAACCCGGGCGAACCGAACCTGCTGGATATCCTGCCACCGGATCGCTACACCATCCTGCCCAACACCGCCGGCTGCTATGACGCAGTGGAAGCGGTACGCACCTGCCGCCTGGCCCGTGAGCTGTTGGATGGCCACAACCTGGTCAAGCTGGAAGTCCTGGCCGATCAGAAGACCCTGTTCCCCAACGTGCTGGAAACCCTCAAGGCCGCCGAAGTGCTGGTCAAGGAAGGTTTCGACGTGATGGTCTACACCAGCGATGACCCGATCATCGCTCGCCAACTGGCGGAAATGGGCTGCATCGCGGTCATGCCCCTGGCGGGCCTGATCGGCACCGGGCTGGGGATCTGCAACCCGTACAACCTGCAGATCATCCTCGAAGAAGCCAAGGTTCCGGTGCTGGTGGATGCCGGTGTCGGCACCGCCTCCGACGCCACCATCGCCATGGAGCTGGGCTGTGAGGCGGTGCTGATGAACTCGGCCATCGCCCATGCGCAGCAACCGGTGCTTATGGCCGAAGCCATGAAACACGCAATTGTCGCGGGCCGCCTGGCGTACCTCGCCGGTCGCATGCCGAAGAAACTCTATGCCAGCGCCTCCTCGCCGCTGGATGGTCTGATCAAGTAAGAGCCATTGATGACTGAATCAAACGACACGCCAATCCAGCCGGAAGCCGGCGACGAGCGCCAACACCGCCGTATCAAGAGTTTCGTGATGCGCGCCGGGCGCATGACCGAAGGCCAGCAGCGCGGCCTGGACCAGGGCGCGCCGCTGTACGTGCTGCCCCTGGCTGACGCCCCGGTGGACTACGACCAGGTGTTCGGCCGTTCAGCGCCGCGCTCTTTGGAAATCGGCTTCGGCATGGGCCACTCGCTGCTGGAAATGGCCGCGGCGGCTCCGGAGCAGGACTTCATCGGCGTGGAAGTTCACCGTCCGGGTGTCGGCGCGCTGCTCAATGGCGTGCTGACTCAGGGTCTGACCAACCTGCGGGTCTACGATTGCGACGCCATTGAAGTGCTCAATCGCTGCATCGCCGACAACAGCCTGGATCGGCTGATGCTGTTCTTCCCCGATCCGTGGCACAAGAGCCGGCACCACAAGCGCCGCATCGTCCAGGCCTCCTTCGCCGAGCTGGTGCGCAGCAAGCTCAAGGTGGGCGGCATTCTGCACATGGCCACCGACTGGGAGCCCTATGCCGAATACATGCTGGAGGTGATGAACGTCGCCCCGGGTTACCGCAACCTGGCCGAAGACGGCAAGTGCGTACCGCGCCCGGCCGAACGCCCGATCACCAAGTTCGAGCGTCGTGGCGAGCGCCTGGGCCATGGCGTGTGGGATCTGAAGTTCGAAAAAATCGACTGAGCCGGACTCGCTGTTGTAGGAGCTGGCCGGGCGGCGTTCCGCTGCCAGCGAAGGTGCCCTTAAGGACGCCTTCGCCAGCAAGCTGACTCCTACAGGACTTGGATGAAACTCACCGGCACCTGGTCGGTCAGCCACACTCCATTCTCTGCCTGATAGAAGGTGAAACCCTGGGCCTGCATGGCCTGGGCGTCGACCTGCAGGATCACCACCTTGCCGTAACGCTGGCCCACGGCCTTGGCGGTTTCGATTTCCTGGGACAGGTGCACGTGGTGCCGTGAGCCCGGGATCAGCCCCTTCTCATTGATCGACTCCATGAAGCGCGTGGCAGTGCCGTGGTAGAGCACGGCGGGTGGTTGCTTTGCCTCAAGCTGCAATTGCACGGCCTTGTTGGAGTGTCCCTGAACGGCACGAATTCGCTGGCCGTCGGCGGAGAGGGCGAAGCGCTTTTTGTCGTTGCCTTCGACCACCCGCTCGATCAGTTCCCGGTTCAGTTGCCTGCCGTTCTTGGCCGCGCCGCTGATCAGCGCGTCGATATTGCCCCAGCCTTGGCTGTCCAGCTCAAGACCGATGGCCTGTGGCTCGTGGCGCAGCACGTAGCTGAGGAACTTGCTGGTGTCCTCGATGATTTTCTTGCTCATGTTCTTCCTTGATAACGGGGGCGGCCGTTGGATTGCGTTCGCCGGCAAGCCGGCTCCTACGGGGGGCTGTAGGAGCCGGCTTGCCGGCGAAGGGGGTCGACAGGTCAGCGACGATCAGCGACCACGCCAATCAGCACCAGCACCACCAGCAGCACCGGCGCCAGGCTGTAGTTGTTGAACTGACTCAGGCCGCGGACGATCCATGGCGTGGCGTAGATCAGCGCCAGGCCGCTGCCGACCATGCACAGCAAGGCCATCAGCGGCACGCGCAAGGCGCCGGCGATGCCGCCCAGGCGTTGCTCGACCCAGCCCTTGATGTCCGCGCCGAACAGCACCAGCAGGCAGCCCACCAATGCCAGGGCGATTTCCGAGAGGTTGCTGCGACTCCAGCGGGACACGGTGGCAAGCAGGTCGAGTACCAGATCCATGTGATTTCCTTAGATCAGAAAGTATTGCAGCAGGTCATTGAGGAAGAGTTGCCCGCGGGCCGTGGCCGCCAGGCGTGACGGTTCGACCTGCAACAAGCCACTTTGTTCGGCCTGGCGCCGACCTTCGGCAAGGCTGGCCAGATCCAGGCCGGTGCGTTGGGCGAACAGCGCCGCTTCCACACCGTCGGTAAGGCGCAGAGCGTTCATCAGGAACTCGAACGGCAGCTCCTCGTTGCCCAGGGCCTTCTCGCCGGCCTTGAACGGCTTGGCCGGGTTCAGGTAGTCCTTGGGCAGGCGGGTCTTCCAGGTGCGCAGAATGCGCCCGTCCGGGTGGCTGAGCTTGCCGTGGGCACCGGCACCTATGCCGATGAAGTCGCCAAAGCTCCAGTAGTTCAGGTTGTGCCGCGCTGCGCGTCCGGGCTGGGCGTAGGCCGAGACTTCGTACTGGGCGTAGCCATGCTCGGCCAGCAGGGCCTGGCCGGCTTCCTGGATATCCCACAGGGTGTCGTCTTCCGGCAGCACCGGTGGCTGGTTCCAGAACACCGTGTTGGGTTCCAGGGTCAGCTGATACCAGGACAGGTGGGTCGGCTTCATGGCGATGGCCTGACGCAGATCGCCCAGGGCATCGTCCAGGGACTGATCCGGCAAGCCGTGCATCAGGTCCAGGTTGAAGTTGTCGAACCCGGCCTGGCGCGCCATGCCAGCGGCGCGAATCGCTTCGTCGCCGTTGTGGATGCGGCCCAGGGCCTTGAGTTTCTGTTCCTGGAAGCTCTGGATGCCGATGGACAGGCGGTTGATTCCCAGGGCGCGATAGGCGGTGAATTTCTCCTGCTCGAAGGTCCCGGGGTTGGCTTCCAGGGTGATTTCGATATCGCTGGCGAAGGCGATGCGTTGTTCCACGCCCTGGAGCAGCCGCCCCAGGGCCTGGGCGCTGAACAGGCTCGGAGTACCGCCGCCGAAGAAGATCGAACTCAGCTCGCGGCCATGCACCGCGTACAGCTCCAGGTCGAGGTCGGCCAGCAGGGCGTCGACGTACTCTTCTTCCGGCAACGTCGGGCTGGCGGCGTGGGAGTTGAAATCGCAATAAGGGCATTTGCGTACACACCACGGGATGTGGATGTACAGCGCCAGGGGCGGCAACTGGGGCAGCGCCGCCCGAGGCGTTGGCGCGCCGCCGAGAATCAGCGGCGACGCGGATCGGTCCTGGCTCATTGCAGGCCCAGGCGTTGCCGCAGAATGGCCATGGCGCGGGCGCGGTGGCTGAGCTGGTTTTTCTCCACGGGGCCCAGCTCGGCGCTGGAGCAGTCACGTTCCGGCACCCAGAACAGCGGGTCGTAGCCGAAACCGTGTTCGCCACTGGCGGCGGTGAGGATGCGCCCGTGCCACAGGCCTTCGCAGAGGATCGGCAACGGATCGTCGGCGTGCCGCACCAGGGCCAGGACGCAGACGAACTGCGCGCCGCGTTGCTCCTCGGGCACATCCTTCAGGGCTTCGAGCAGCTTGGCGTTGTTCGCCGCGTCGCCCTGGCCGTCGGCATAGCGCGCCGAGTAGATGCCCGGCGCGCCGCCGAGAAAGTCCACGGCCAGGCCGGAATCGTCCGCCAGTGCCGGCAAGCCGGAAATGCGCGCCGCATTGCGCGCCTTGAGGATGGCGTTTTCGACGAACGACAGACCGGTTTCTTCCGGCTCGACGCTGCTGAACTCGCCGATCGAGCGCAGTTGCACCGAGGCGCCGAGCATGGCCTGGAGTTCTTTGAGTTTGCCGGCGTTGTGGCTGGCCAGTACGAGTTGCGTGAGGTTCATTATTCGCCCGGGAATAGCTCTTGGTTGAAGCTGAAGCTGTTGGTGTCACCGCCCGTTTGCACGGTGATGGTGAACGTACGGTTTTCTTGCTGTTCCACCGGGAACTGGGCGATGTAGTAGATCGCGCCCTGTTCGGTGATCTGGCGGAATTTCAGCGGGATGCTCTTGCTGGTCAGGTCCTTGACCGTACCGCTGACCTGGCCGACCAGCGGCTTGCCATCCTTGATCAGGGAGACGTTGATCACGCCCTGGTTCTTGCTGCGAACCAGCTCCGCAGCCCTGGCGATGTCAGGCTGCAGGTAGGTGGAGTTGAAGGTGTTGTAGTGCACGGTGATGTCACCGAACACTTCCTTGCGTTCGCCCTTGATCGGGTCCGCGGCCAGGGCGCTCAGGCTCAGGCAGGCGGCCAATAGAAATGTAACCAGACGTCCCATGGTGGTTCTCCTCGATGCAACGTGGTTTATACCGCGACTTTGTGATCCTGCAGGCCGGGACTGCTGACGCGGTAGATGCCGATCTCTCCCAACAGATTAGGCCATAGCTTACTGGCCCACCCGTGGCGGTGTTGTTGATCGACGGCAAGGCGGTTGATCACCCGGGCTTGCCGCTCGCGGCACAGCTCTTCGAAGTCCTCGAAGGTGCAGAAGTGGATGTTCGGCGTGTTGTACCAGGTGTACGGCAGGAACTCCGAGACCGGCATCCGACCCTTGCTGGCCAGGTACCAGCGGCAGCGCCAGTGGCCGAAGTTGGGGAAAGTGATGATGCACTGGCGGCCGACCCGGAGCATTTCGTCGAGGATCTTGTCCGGGTAGTGCACGGCCTGCAGGGCCTGGGTCATGACCACGATATCGAAGCTGTTGCTGGCGAAGTTGCCCAGACCCTTGTCCAGGTCCTGCTCGATCACGTTGATGCCCTTGGCCACGCACTCGGCAATGTTGTCCGGGTCGTTTTCCAGGCCGTAGCCGGTGACTTGCTTGTGTTCCTGCAGCCAGCTCAGCAGCTCGCCGTTACCGCAGCCCAGGTCGAGGACGCGGCTGCCGGCGGGGATCCATTCCTGGATGATTTCCAGATCGGCTCTCATCGTGTCCTCACAAGGTAATGCGGTTCATGTAGTGACTAAAGGCCTGCAAGTAGCGCGGGATCGGGATCAGGAAGGCGTCGTGCCCCTGGGGTGCGTCGATCTCCAGGTAGCAGACGTCCTTGCGCGCCGCCATCAGCGCGTCCACCAGCTCCCGGGAACGGGCCGGGGAGAAGCGCCAGTCGGTGGTGAAGGACATCACGCAGAACTTGGCGCTGGCGTTGGCGAAGGTCTTGGCCAGGTCGTCGTCGAAGTTCGCCGCCGGGTCGAAATAGTCCAGGGCCTTGGTCATCAGCAGGTAGGTGTTGGCGTCGAAACGCCCGGAAAACTCTTCGCCCTGATAGCGCAGGTAGCTTTCCACCTGGAATTCGACGCTGTGGAAGTCGTAGTTGAGCTTTTCGCTCTTGAGGCCGCGGCCGAATTTCTCGCCCATGGAGTCATCGGACAGGTAGGTGATGTGCCCGACCATGCGCGCCAGCATCAGCCCGCGCTTGGGGATCACGCCTTGTTCCTGGAAGGAACCGCCGTGGAACTCCGGGTCGGTGAGAATCGCCTGGCGTGCCACTTCGTTGAAGGCAATGTTCTGCGCCGAGAGCTTGGGGGCCGAGGCGATGGCTAGGCAGTGCCGTACCCGGTCCGGGTAGGTGATGGTCCATTGCAGGGCCTGCATGCCGCCCAGGCTGCCGCCGATCACCGCCGCCCACTGGGCAATGCCCAGGCGGTCCGCCAGGCGCGCCTGGCTGTGCACCCAGTCTTCCACGGTGAGCACCGGGAAGTCGGCGCCGAACGGCTTGCCGGTTTCCGGATTGAGGCTGCTGGGGCCGGTAGAGCCGTTGCAACCGCCGAGGTTGTTGAGGCTGACCACGAAGAACTTGTTGGTGTCGATCGGCTTGCCGGGACCGATGCAGCTGTCCCACCAACCGGGTTTGCGGTCATCAACGCTGTGGTAGCCGGCGGCGTGGTGATGGCCGGACAGGGCGTGGCAGATCAGCACCGCGTTGCTGGCGCTGGCGTTGAGCTGACCATAGGTTTCGTAGATCAGGTCGTAGGCCGGTAGCGCGCGTCCGCAGGCCAGGGCCAGAGGATCGCTGAAGTGCGCTATTTCTGGCGTGACCAGACCAACAGAATCGGGGGGAAAGGCAGTTGGCATCGACCCTGCTCTCATTTAAATGAGGCGTAAGTCTAAAGACCGCTGCCCCCAGCGGCAAGCAAAGCCCGGGGCTGTATTTGGTTGGAGAAATGGCGGGGTGAGATTCGCTGGCAAGCCAGCGCCTACAGCGGACCTGGGCCGTAGGAGCCGGCTTGCCGAAGAATCAGGCAGGGCGCGCCAGCCCCGGCAGATCCGGCAGCTTCTTCGGCGCTTGCAGGCGCACGCGCTTCTGCCGGTTCAACTCGCCACTGACCAGGCTGACGTGGCTCTTGGGAATGCCGAAAGCCTTGGCCAGGAACGCCATCAAGTGAGCATTGGCCTTGCCCTCCACAGGCGGGGCGGTGAGGCGGATCTTCAGCCGCTCCCCATGCAGGCCAGCGAACTCGTCGTTGCTGGCCTTGGGTTGCAGGTGACAATCGAGAATCAGATCGTCACCGTCCCAGCGGAAGTAGCTCATCAGATCAGCCCGAACAACTCAGGGGGCATGAAGGTGTAGAGCGCCAGGCGCGGAATCAGCCACTGTTGCACCAGCTGGATCACGATGAAGGCCAGGATCGGCGAGATGTCCAGGCCGCCCAGGTTGGGCACGATGCGTCGGAATGGTGCCAGCAGCGGCTCGCTGATCTGGTAGGCCAGTTCTGCGCCCGGGCTCTGGCTGCCAGGAGCGACCCAGGACAGGATCACGCTGATGATCATGGCGAAGAACCAGATCTTCAGGAACAGCGCGAAGATGCCGATCGGCGCCCACAGCAGCAGGCCCAGGGCATTGAAGGAGATTTGGCTGAGGGTCAGGACGATGGCGAACAGCGCCATTTGGACGATCAGGGCCAGGACCAGCGAGGACATGTCGAGCCCGAACATGCTGGGGATCACCCGGCGCAGGGGTTTGAGCAGTGGCTGGGTGGCGCGCACGATGAACTGGCAGATAGGGTTGTAGAAGTTCGCCCGCACCACTTGCAGCATGAAGCGCAGCAGGACCACCAGCAGGTACAGGCTGCCCAGGGTCTGAATCACAAAAATGGCAGCGTCGTTGAGTCCGAACATTATCGATTCCTTTGTAGGGGCGAGTTAACGACCGAGTTGTTCGGCCATTTCGGCCGAGCGGTGCGCGGCGGCACCCAATGCTTTTTCCACCAGGGCTTCAAAGCCGTTGGCCTGGAACGATTTGATCGCGGCTTCCGTGGTGCCGGCTGGCGATGTCACGCGGCGGCGCAGCTCGGCGGCGTCGACGTCACTGGACACTGCCATGTGAGCCGCCCCCAGGGCGGTCTGCAGGGTCAGTTGGGCGGCGGTTTCCCGAGGCAGGCCGAGCTTTTCGCCAGCGGCGGTCATGGCTTCGATCAGCAGGAAGAAATACGCCGGGCCGCTGCCGGACACCGCGGTCACTGCGTCCAGTTGCTGCTCTTGATCCAGCCACAGGGCGATGCCCACGGCGGACAGCAGTTCTTCGGCCTGATGGCGCTGTTCAGGGCTGACCTGGGCGGTGGCATACAGGCCGCTGACGCCCTGGCGCAGCAGCGCCGGGGTGTTGGGCATGCAGCGCACGATCGGTTGCTCGCCGAGCCAGTGGTTCATGCTGGCGCAGGTGATGCCGGCGGCAATGGACACCACCAGCTGCTGCGGCTGCAGGCTCGGGCGCAGGGCTTCGCACACGGCTTTCATGGCCTGGGGTTTGACCGCCAGGACGATCACATCGACGCCGGCGATGGCTTCGGCGTTGTCGGCGAACACCTGGATGCCATGTTCGGCAGCCACCTTGGCCCGGGTTTCGGCGCCGGGGTCACTGGCACGGATCTGTGCCGCCTCAAGGCCTTTGGCCCGCAGGCCACCGATGAGGCTGGCCGCCATGTTGCCGGCGCCGATAAAAGCGATACGAGTCGTGTTCATGACAGGTCCTTATGAGAGGTCAGTGTCAGTCGCATCAGGACTGACTGTAGTCGCGGGCACCAAACAGTGCGGTACCGATCCGCACCCAGGTGGCGCCCTGGGCGATGGCCGCTTCGAGGTCGTGGCTCATGCCCATGGAAAGGGTGTCCAGGGGCAGCTTGAGGTTGTCGCGCAGTTGGTTGTTCAGAGCCTGCACCGCCGCGAAGGCGGCTTCCTGGGCGGCGCGGTCCTCTGTGGGCTCGGGAATCGCCATCAGCCCGCGCAGTTGCAGGCGTGGCAAGGCGCTGATGGCCCTGGCCAGGTCTGGCAGGTCGGCCGGGGTACAGCCGGACTTGCTGGCTTCGCCACTGACATTCACCTGGATGCAGATGTTCAGCGGTGGCAGTTCGGCGGGGCGTTGCTCGGACAGGCGTTGTGCGATTTTCAAGCGATCCACGGAATGCACCCAGGCAAAATGCTCGGCAATGGCGCGAGTCTTGTTCGACTGAATGGGGCCGATGAAGTGCCAACTCAAGGGCAGGTCCGCCAGTTCCTGTTGTTTGCCCAGGGCTTCTTGCAGGTAGTTCTCGCCGAAGTCCCGCAGGCCGGCGGCATAGGCTTCGCGCAGGGCGGCGGCGGGTTTGGTCTTGCTCACGGCCAGCAGCATGACGCTGTCCGGGGCACGCTGTACGGCCTGGCAGGCGCTGCGGATACGCTCGGCTAGCTGGGCAATGTTGTCTGCTATCGTGGACATTCGATTTCTTCTCAAAAGTACCGGCGACCGGGAGCCTGTGACCTTGGCCGCCAACCGCCGCATGAATCCACCAGACCCTGATTGTCGACCGGCCCGAGCATCGCTCAAGGGCCGCGCCGGTCATTGCCCGGCATGGCGGCTGGGTCTGAAGCTCGCGGCATTCTACTGGAATTGGGGGGCACTATGGACATCACCGAACTCCTGACTTTGAGCATCTCCCGGGGCGCTTCCGACCTGCATCTGTCTGCCGGACTGGCGCCGATGCTGCGCATTGATGGCGATATTCGTCCGCTGGACAGCCCGGCCCTGGATGCACAGCAGGTGCTGTCCTTGATGCATGGCCTGATGAGCGAGCCACAGCGGCAGGTGTTCGCCAGCCAGCAGGATCTGGACTTTGCCTACGAACTGCCGGGCGTGGCGCGGTTCCGGGTCAATGCCTTCCAGCACGTCCGGGGAGCGGCTGCAGTGCTGCGCCTGATCCCGTCACGGGTACTGAGCCTGGAGGCGTTGGGACTGGGGCAAGTGTTTCAGCAGATTGCCGAAGCGCCCCGGGGGCTGGTGCTGGTCACCGGGCCCACCGGTAGCGGCAAGTCCACCACCTTGGCGGCGATGATCGATCACCTGAACCAGCATCGGCAGCAGCACATCCTCACCCTCGAAGACCCCATCGAGTTCATTCATCCGCAGAAAAGTTGCCTGATCCACCAGCGCGAAGTGCCGCGTGATACCCGCAGTTTCGCCACCGCCTTGCGTGCGGCGCTGCGGGAGGACCCGGACGTGATCCTGCTGGGAGAGTTGCGCGATCTGGAAAGCATTCGCCTGGCCCTGACCGCCGCCGAAACCGGGCACCTGGTGTTCGCCACCCTGCACACTGCATCCGCGGCCAAGAGCATCGACCGGCTGGTGGACGTGTTTCCGGGGGAGGAAAAGGCCCTGGTGCGCTCGATGCTGGCCGAGTCGTTGCAGGCGGTCATTGCCCAGGTGTTGCTGAAGAAAGTGGGCGGTGGGCGGGTGGCGGCTCACGAAATCATGCTCGGCAATGCGGCGATCCGTAACCTGATTCGCGAGGACAAGGTGGCGCAGATGTATTCGGCGATCCAGACCGGCGGGGCCCAGGGCATGCGCACCCTGGACATGAGCCTCAAGGCATTGCTGGGGCAAGGGCTGATCAGCCGAGAACAGGCGCGGGATCAGGCCCGGATGCCGGAGAGCTTTTGACAGGGCTGGAAATGCATTCGCCGGCAAGCCGGCTCCTACAGGTGGGTGTAGGAGCCGGCTTGCCGGCGAATGGGCGAATCAGCAGATCAGCGCTGCACGACCCGCAGAGGTGCCTGTTCCTTGGGCAGGACCCGCTTGGCAACCACGTAGTGGCTCTGCCAGTAGGGTTTCTTCAGGGTGTCGATGGTCACTGCCTTGCCGCGCCGTGGGGCGTGGATAAAGCGGTCTTCGCCCAGGTAGATGGCGACGTGGTTGACCTTGCGGCTCTTGATGTTGAAGAACAGCAGATCGCCCGGCTTCAGGTCCTTGCGCTCGACCTTCTGCCCGTGGCCGCTGGCCATGGCGTTGGAGGTGCGTGGCAGGTCCACGGCGGCGACGTCATTGAAGGCGTAGCGCACCAGGCCGCTGCAATCGAAGCCTTTACTTGGGCTGCTGCCGCCCCAACGATAGGGGGTGCCCAGCACATTGACCGCACGGCTGAGGACAGTGGTGCTTGGCCGGCCGGCGTTGTTGGCCACCAGCTTGCTGTCGGCCTTGCTCAGGCGGGTGGGGTGCTTGATGGTGGTCTTGTTCTTGGCGGTGACCGTCGAAACATGGGGTTTCGGGGTGTAGCCATTAACGTTGGGAAGTCGTTGCTCACGGTTGGTGGCGTGGGCGGCCAGTGGCATTAATAGGCAAATGGTTAGCCATGTCTTGAAAAATGGTCGCATTAGGCAAGGCTCTTATTTGGTTAGCGCGCAACTTTATAACAGCTTTCAGGTCACTTCCGTGGCCGTTTGTCGATTCAACCTTGGGGTCAACTTCGGCAAAGAGGTGGCAACTTGACGCAGAAAACCGTCAGAAGTCAGGCAGTACAAGGCTTTGGCGGAACAGAAGGTAACATTGTCCACACGTCGAAAGCCTGTAAAAAAGTCACAAAGATTTTAAGAATATTTATCTATCACCTAGCAAGAGGCTCTTAATGAACACCTATCGTCAGGATGCATCCGCCCATGACACCCACAGCAAGGTGATCGGTTACCTGTTGTGGATTCTCGGTTTTACCGGCGCTCACCGCTTCTATTACGGCAAGCCGGTGACCGGGACCATTTGGTTCTTCACCCTTGGTCTATTGGGCATTGGCTGGCTGATCGACTTGTTCCTGATCCCGTCCATGGATCGGGAAGCGGACTTGCGCTTTACCTCTGGTCCCGTGGAATACAGCGTGGCCTGGATTCTGCTGACCTTCCTCGGGGTATTTGGCGTACATCGCATGTACCAGGGCAAATGGTTGAGCGGTGTGCTCTACCTGTTCACCGGTGGTTTGTTCTTCCTGGGGGTGCTGTACGACTTCTGGACCCTGAACGACCAGGTCTCCCTGGAAAACGCCAAACGCCGTTGACCCAGTCAGCGGCGCAGGCAGTGATGGCGTTGCATGTAGCTGTTGCCGCAGGCCGCCATCAGGAGCGGCGGCTCCTTCGGAGCCGTTCGCAGCCTGCGGCAGCGGCTACAGGGCGCCAGCCAGGCAATCAGCCTTGATAGCTGATATGCCCATCCACCAGGGTGTAACGCACCGCGCCCGGCAGGCTATGGCCGAGGAACGGGCAGTTCTCGCCCTTGGACAGCCAGCGCTCGCCGGCCACGGTGGAACTGGCCGGGTCGAACAGCACCAGGTCCGCTGCACCCCCTTCCACCAGCTTGCCCGCCGGCAGGCGCAAGGCCTCGGCAGGACCAGCGCTGAGGCGCGCCAGCAGGGTCGGCAGGTCCAGTAAACCGTCCTGAACCAGGGTCAGGGCCAGTGGCAGCAGCAACTCGACGCTGCTGATGCCGGGCTCGGTGGCCCCGAACGGCGCCAGCTTGGCATCGCGCTCGTGGGGCTGGTGATGGCTGGAGATGGCTTGCACCACCCCGGACTTCACCGCTGCACGCAGGGCATCACGGTCGGCCCGCGAGCGCAGTGGTGGCTGCACGTGATACAGGCTGGAGAAGTCGATCAGCGCCTCATCGGTGAGGATCAGCTGATACAGCGCCACATCGGCGGTCACTGGCAGGCCGCGGGCCTGGGCCTGGGCAATCAGCTCAACGCCCCGGGCGCTGGTCAGCTGGCTGAAGTGAGCGCGCACGCCGCTTTGTTCCACCAGCAGCAGGTCCCGGGCCAGGGCCACGGTTTCCGCGCTTTCCGGGATGCCCGGCAAACCGAGGAAGCTGGCGGTAGCACCTTCATGGGCCAGGCCGCCTTCGGCCAGGTCGCGGTCCTGGGAGTGGAAGATCACCGTCAGGTCGAAGGTGGCGGCGTATTCCAGGGCGCGGCACAGGGTGCGGGTGCTGCGGAAGCCTTCCAGGCCATTGCCGAAGGCCACGCAGCCGGCGTCACGCAGGGCAATCAACTCGGCCAACTGTTCGCCTTCCAGTCCCTTGCTCAGAGCCCCGATCGGGAAGACTTTGCTGTTGCCGGCTTCCCGGGCGCGGTCGAGGATCAGTTCGGCCACGGCCGAGGTATCCAGTACCGGTTTGGTGTGCGGCGGGCAGCACAGGCTGGTGACGCCACCGGCCGCGGCGGCGCGGGTTTCGCTGGCAATGCTGCCTTTGCGGCTGTAGCCCGGCTCGCGCAGGGCCACGCTCAGGTCCACCAGGCCGGGCGCGGCCACCAGGCCCTTGGCGTCGATGATAGTGACGGCATTGAAACCATTGGGTGCGGCGCCGATGGCGACTATCTTGCCGGCTTCCAGATGCAGATCAGTGGTTTGATCCAGGCCGCTGCTTGGATCGATGACGCGGGCGCCGAGAATGCTGAGCTTCACTGGGCGTTCTCCTGCTCGAATTGTCGCTGGGCGGTCTGCCCGCTCATGGCCATGGACAGTACCGCCATGCGCACTGCAATGCCGTAGGTCACCTGATTGAGGATCACCGAGTGCGGACCGTCGGCCACCGCCGATTCGATCTCCACACCGCGGTTGATCGGGCCTGGGTGCATGACGATGGCGTCGGGCTTGGCCCCGGCCAGACGTGCGGTGGTCAGGCCGAACAGGCGGTAGAACTCGCCTTCGCTGGGCAGCAGGCCGCCCTGCATGCGTTCACGCTGCAGGCGCAACATGATCACCACGTCCACGTCTTTCAGGCCTTCGGTCATGTCGGTGTAGACCTTGACCCCGTACTGCTCGATGCCGATCGGCAGCAGGGTTTTCGGTGCGATCACGCGGATGTCCGGGCAGCCGAGGGTCTTGAGCGCCAGCATGTTCGAGCGGGCTACCCGCGAGTGCAGGATGTCGCCGACGATGGCCACCGAGAGGTTCTCGAAGCCGCCCTTGTGCCGGCGGATGGTCAGCATGTCGAGCATGCCCTGGGTCGGGTGGGCGTGACGGCCGTCGCCGCCGTTGATGATCGCCACTTGCGGGCACACGTGTTCGGCGATGAAGTGCGCGGCGCCGGAGTCGCCGTGGCGTACCACGAACATGTCGGCGGCCATGGCTTCCAGGTTGCGCAGGGTGTCCAGCAGGGTTTCACCCTTGCTCGCCGAGGAGGTCGAGACATTCAGGGTGATCACGTCCGCCGACAGCCGCTGGGCCGCCAGTTCGAAGGTGGTGCGGGTACGGGTGGAGTTCTCGAAGAACACGTTGCACACGGTCTTGCCGCGCAGCAGCGGGACTTTCTTGACCGCCCGGGCGCCGACTTCGAGGAAGGAGTCGGCGGTGTCGAGGATTTCTGTCAGCAGCTCGCGGTTCAGGCCGTCGAGGGACAGGAAATGGCGCAGCTGGCCCTGATCGTTGAGCTGCAGCGGGCGCTTGGCGTCTAGAGGCGTCATCGCAATGGACTCTTAAAAGGGCGAGTTAGAGGGCGAGGTCTTGGAGCTCGAGTTGAAGCGGCGCAGGACCGGACAATTTTACCCGCTCGTGGGCGGCCAGCGACAGGGTCGCGCCCACCACATTCGGACGAATCGGCAGCTCGGCGGCGTTCAGGTCCAGCAGGCAGACCAGGGTCACGCTGGCTGGACGGCCATAGTCGAACAGCTCGTTGAGGGCGGCGCGGATGGTCCGGCCGCTCATCAGCACGTCATCGATCAGCACCAGATGCTGGCCTTCGATCTCGAACGGCAGTTCCGAGGGGCGAACTTGCGGGTGCAGGCCGTTCTGGCTGAAGTCGTCGCGGTAGAAGGACACATCCAGGGTGCCCAGGGGTGCGTCGCTGCCCAGGGCTTCCAACAGGGCCTGGGCCACCCACACGCCACCGGTACGGATACCGATGAAGCGCGGCTCGCTGATGGCGCGCTGGGCCAGGTGGGCGTTGAGATCAGTGGCCATCTGGCTGATCAGGGCGGCGGGATTGGGCAGGCTCATGGTGGCTCCTTCGTGGGCTCGCGCCTGCTGCCGGGCAGCAGGGCACGGGAACTTACGGCTGGTGTTGGGCCAGGAGGCGCGCAGCCTTGGGCCGCGCATCTTCAGGATTCGGGATCTCAGGTATTCAACAGCGTGGCGTTTTCGTCGAGCCAGCCCTGCAGCAGCAGGGCTGCGGCGATGGCGTCTACCGGGTTGTCGCGGTAACTGCCTTTCTGCCCGCCCCGGGCCAGGCGTTCGCCCTTGGCCTCGAAGGTGGTCAGGCGTTCATCGTGGGTATAGAAGGGCACATTGAAGCGGCCGTTCAGGCGCCGGGCGAACTTCTCGGCGCGCACGCACATGTCGCTGGGGCTGCCGTCCATGTTCAGGGGCAGGCCCACCACCACGGCGTCGGGTTTCCATTCCTTGATCAGGGCTTCCACCTGATTCCAGTCCGGCACGCCGTTCTGCGCCTTCAAGGTGCACAGCTCCCGGGCCTGGCCGGTGATGGCCTGGCCGACGGCGACGCCGATCTGCTTGGTGCCGTAGTCGAAGCCCAGGATCAGTCGCAAGGCCATCAGGCGTGCCCCGCCTGGCTGGTGAGCAGGCTGAGGTTGACCCCCAGGTGCCGGGCGGCGGCTTCCAGGCGCAATTCGCTGCTGGTGTTGAACAGGATGTCGGCGTCGAAGGGACAGGTCAGCCAGGCGTTGTCCGCCAGTTCGGCTTCCAGCTGCCCGGCTTCCCAGCCGGCATAGCCCAGGGCGATCAGGCTCTTGGCCGGGCCCACGCCGTCGGCAATGGCGAACAGCACATCCTGGGAGGTGGACAGGGACAGCCCTTCGAATTCCACCGTGGCCTGATAGATCGGGCCGTTGGGGTGCAGGACAAAACCGCGATCAGTCTGCACCGGGCCGCCGCTGAAGATCGGCACATGCTGGCACAGCAGCGACGGTTCTTCGTCGGGGCGCAATTGTTCGAGGATATCGGCCAGGCTCAGGTCCAGGGGCCGATTGATCACCAGGCCCATGGCGCCGCTGGCATTGTGCTCGACGATATAGGTCAACGTCTGGGCAAAATTCGGGTCGGCCATATGGGGCATGGCGATCAGGAAGTGATGCTTGAGATAGCTGGGGCTGACATTTTTCATGAGCGCTAGTGTGGCGGTGGCGGGCCCGGCTGACAAGCGCGCCCTGTGCAGGAGCTGGCTTGCCAGCGAAGGCGTCATTGGGATTTGCGCCGCTCTGTCGGGCCTCTTCGAGGTCGCAGGGGCGAAAGATCAGTTGCTGGACAGTTTGTCGCCCCGGGCGAAGCGCCAGGTGCGGATGATTTCCAGGCGGTCGATGTCCGACAGGTCGCCGGTAAAGGGGGCGAACGGCGCCGCCAGGCGCACGATGCGTTGGGCGGCCTGGTCCAGCAGCGGCTGGCCGGAGGACTCCAGCACCAGCACTTCGTACAGGGAACCGTCGCGGTTGATCGAGACCATCAGCCGCAAGTTGCCGTAGATCTGCTTGCGCCGGGCTTCCTCGGGGTAGTTGAGGTTGCCGATGCGCTCGACCTTCTTGCGCCACTCGTCCTTATACCAGGCGCCCTTGTCGCGCATGGTGGAGGCGGCGCTCAGGCGGTGGATGCGTGGGCGCTTGGCGTACAGTTGCTGTTCGTTGGCCAGTTCGGCTTCCAGGCTGGAAATCTCGCTGGACAGTTGGGCGCTGTCGAAACGCGGGGTATCGGCCTTTGGCGTCGGGTCTTTCTTGACCTCTTCACGCTGGGTCACGGTCTTTTTCGGCTTCGGCGCGGTGGTGGCCACGGCCGCTTTGGGCGCGACTTCCTTGACTTCAGGTTTGACTGACGGTGGCGGCACGACCTTTTTCACCGAGTTGTCCTGAAAGGGGGCGACTTCGGTGGTTTTCGGAATGGCCTTCTTGTCCAGGGTGCCGCTGCCTTCCTGGTTTTCCTGGGCGAGGAAGTCGGCCTTCTTCGGCTTGGTCTCGCTCTTGAAGGTGGCCAGGGTGATTTCCAGGGTCTTGCTGATCGCCTTGGGTTCGGCAAAGGAAAAGCCCAGGCCGAGGATCAGTGCCAGGTGCAGGAGCGCCGCCAGGAACAGGGTAAATCCCAGGCGATCGGCCGCGCGCACGCCGCTATGGGCCAGCTCGGGGGGCAGATCGGACGGGAGGTTCATCGACGGTTCGACATCACAGGAGGCATCACACAACCAACATCACGGTTTCACAGGCGGCGCATGATAACGCAATGTTGGTTTCAAGCCTTGAGTGCCAAGCTTCAAGCGACAAGCTGCAGCTTGATGCAGATCAAGCTTGCGGCTTGTTGCTGGCGGCTTGCAGTTTGCGTTCGATGGCATCCATCAGCCGCGCGCCGATCTGGGTGCCGAAGGCATTGTCGATTTCACGGATGCAGGTGGGGCTGGTGACGTTGATTTCCGTCAGGTGCTCGCCGATCACGTCGAGGCCGACGAACAGCAGGCCCTTGGCCCGCAGGGTCGGGCCGACCTGAGCGGCAATCCAGCGATCCTTGTCGCTCAGTGGACGGGCCTCGCCACGACCGCCGGCGGCCAGGTTGCCACGGGTTTCACCGGCGGCGGGGATGCGCGCCAGGCAGTAATCCACCGGCTCGCCATCGATCATCAGGATGCGCTTGTCGCCGTCCTTGATGGCCGGCAGGTAGGCCTGGGCCATGATCTGCTGGCTGCCGAGCACGGTCAGGGTTTCCAGGATCACCGACAGGTTCGGGTCGCCGGCGCGGTGACGGAAGATCGAGGTGCCGCCCATGCCGTCCAGGGGCTTGAGAATCACATCGCCATGCTGGGCGGCGAACTCGCGCAATACATCGGCGCGACGGCTGACCACGGTGGGCGGGGTGCACTGGGGAAACAGGGTGGCAAACAGCTTTTCATTGCAGTCGCGCAGGCTCTGGGGCTTGTTCACCACCAGCACGCCGGCGCTTTCGGCCTGTTCCAGCAGGTAGGTGGAGTAGACGAATTCCATGTCGAAGGGCGGGTCCTTGCGCATCAGGATCACGTCCAGATCGCTCAGCGGGCAGTCGATCTCGGCGTCCAGCTCGAACCATTTCTCCGGGTTGGCGAACACCTGCAGCGGCCGCATGCGCGCCCGGGCCACGCCGGCGCCCTGGTACAGATCGCGCTGCTCCATATAGAAGAGGGTCCAGCCGCGCTCCTGGGCGGCCAGCAGCATGGCCAGCGAGCTGTCCTTCTTGTAGGAGATGCTGGCGATAGGGTCCATGACAATCCCGACGCGAACGCTCATGGGTGGATTCCTTTAAGAAAATGAGTGGATGCAAGGCAAAAAAAGTGGCGTCAGAGTGGCGCTGACAAGGGCCTGGGTCAAGGAAAAACCACTGCCTGGCGTGGTCCATAGATTGCAGGGGGGAGAGTGTGCTAAAAAGGCTCGCATGCCGGGCCGAGGCCTTGAAGTTCAAGGGTTTGGGGCGTTGGCCAGCGGTACCGGATCAAATCATTCGCTGGGGCGATGGCAGAGCAGATATGGAACAGCATTCCAACGCCTTGAAGGTGATGGTGATCGACGATTCGAAGACGATTCGCCGCACGGCCGAAATGCTGCTGAAGAACGTCGGCTGTGAAGTCATTACCGCAGTGGACGGCTTCGAAGCGCTGTCGAAGATCGTCGACCACCACCCCGGAATCATTTTCGTCGACATCATGATGCCGCGGCTCGACGGTTATCAGACCTGTGCGCTGGTGAAGAACCACAGCGCGTTCAAGTCCATTCCCGTGATCATGCTGTCCTCCAAGGACGGCCTGTTCGACAAGGCCAAGGGGCGCATCGTCGGCTCCGACCAGTTTTTGACCAAACCCTTCAGCAAGGAAGAACTGCTGAGCGCAATCAAGGCCCACGTTCCGGACTTTGTCGCGCTTGCGCCACAGTAGACACGCACAATGGTGTCCGGCCCGCGGGCCGCGCGCCTATACCGTATGGGGAAGACCATGGCTCGTATTCTGATCGTCGATGACTCGCCGACTGAAATGTACAAACTCACCGGCATGCTGGAAAAGCACGGCCATGAAGTGCTCAAGGCCGAGAACGGTGCCGACGGCGTGGCCCTGGCCCGGGAAGAAAAACCCGATGCGGTGCTGATGGACATCGTCATGCCCGGCCTCAACGGCTTCCAGGCCACCCGGCAGTTGACCAAGGACGCCGAGACCAGCCACATCCCGGTGATCATCATCACCACCAAGGATCAGGAAACCGACAAGGTCTGGGGCACCCGCCAGGGCGCCAAGGACTACCTGACCAAGCCGGTGGACGAAGAGACCCTGATCAAGACCCTGAACAACGTCCTGGCCGGCTGATCGCCCGGCCATGAGCGAATCCCAGACCGCCTTCGAGCTGCTGCTGGAGATCGACCAGCGCTGCCGCCTGCTGGCTGCCGACTTGCCGTCCCAGGAAACCCGCCAGCACAGCTGGAGCGGTATCGGTTTCCGCCTGGGAGAGCACTGGTACGTCGCGGCCATGGGCGAGATCAGCGAAGTCCTGCACGAGCCGCGCTACACCCTGCTGCCCGGGGTCAAACCCTGGGTCAAGGGCGTGGCCAACCTGCGTGGGCGCCTGCTGCCGATCATGGACCTGTGCGGTTTTTTCGGTCATGAACTGTCGCCCCTGCGCAAGCAGCGGCGAGTGCTGGTGGTGGAGTACAAAGAGCTGTTCGCCGGCCTGCTGGTGGATGAGGTGGCCGGCCTGCAGCACTTTGCCCAGGACAGCCTGGAGCCCGGCCTTGGCGGATTCTGCGACGCCGCGATCAATCCCTACCTGCAAGGGCAGTTCCGTCGTGATCAGGTCTGGCAGGTGTTCAGCCCCTTCGCCCTGGCCCGTTCTCCCGGGTTCCTGGAGGTGGCGGCATGAATGACGCCCCGACGGCTGTGCAGCCCGTTTGCAGTGCCATGGCAGGCCCGTGCCTTCCTGGATCAATCCATGCTGCCCTGGCGATGCGTGCGTCCCGGGGACCCGAACGCGGGACCGCCCGCTCGCCACAGGCCTGATCGATGACCAAAGCCAAAACCGGCAAGCCCCTGGAGGGCTCCCGCAGTCGCTCGCAGATCATCGTGCTGTTCATCGCACTGATCGTGTTCATCATGCTGCTGTTCGCCAACTTCGCTTACCTCAATACCCAGGCCACCTACGACAAGCAGTACATCGGCCATGCTGGCGAGCTGCGGGTGCTGTCCCAGCGCATCGCCAAGAACGCCACCGAAGCGGCGGCGGGCAAGGCCGCGGCGTTCAAGCTGCTGGGGGATGCACGCAACGACTTTGCCCAGCGCTGGGGCTATCTGAAGAAGGGCGACCCGGCCACCGGCCTGCCCGGGGCCCCGGTGGCCCTGCGCCAGGAAATGCGCGCCGTGCAGCTGGACTGGGAAAAACTGCTGAAGAACACCGACGCGATCCTGGCCAGCGAACAGACGGTGTTGTCGCTGCACCAGGTGGCCGCGACCCTGGCGGAAACCGTGCCGCAGTTGCAGGTGGAATACGAGAAGGTGGTGGAGATCCTGCTCCAGCGCGGCGCCCCGGCAGCCCAGGTGGCTATGGCCCAGCGCCAGTCGTTGTTGGCCGAACGGATTCTCGGTGCGGTGAATACGGTGCTGGCCGGCGACGAAAACGCCGTGCAGGCCGCCGATGCATTCGGCCGCGATGCCGCACGATTCGGCCAGGTGCTCAACGGCATGCTGCAAGGCAACCCGGGGCTGAAGATCAGCCAGGTCGAAGACCTCGACGCCCGGTCCCGCCTGACGGAGATTTCCGAACTGTTCGAGTTCGTTTCCGGTTCCGTGGACGAGATCCTCGAAACCTCGCCCGAGCTGTTCCAGGTCCGCGAATCGGCGAGCAACATCTTCAGCCTGTCCCAGACCCTGCTGGACGAAGCCTCGCTGCTGGCCACCGGCTTCGAGAACCTGGCCGGCAGTCGCAAGCTGGACACCATCGGCGGTTATGTCCTGGGCCTGCTGGCACTGGCGTCGATCATCCTCATCGGCCTGGTGATGGTCCGCGAAACCAACCGCCAGTTGCTGGAAACCGCCGAGAAGAACGAGCGCAACCAGAACGCGATCATGCGTCTGCTGGATGAGATCGAGGACCTGGCGGACGGCGACCTGACGGTGACCGCTTCGGTGACCGAGGACTTCACCGGCACCATTGCCGATTCCATCAACTATTCCGTCGACCAACTGCGCGACCTGGTGGCCACCATCAACCTCACGGCGGGTCAGGTGGCCGGCGCGGTGCAGGAAACCCAGGCCACCGCCATGCAGCTGGCGGAAGCCTCGGAGCATCAGGCGCAGCAGATTTGCGAAGCCTCCACGGCGATCAACGACATCGCCCAGTCCATCGATCAGGTCTCGGCCACCGCGGCGGAGTCCTCGGCGGTGGCCGAGCGCTCGGTGGAGATCGCCAACAAGGGCAACGAAGTGGTGCACAACACCATCCACGGCATGGACAACATTCGTGAACAGATCCAGGACACCGCCAAGCGCATCAAGCGCCTGGGTGAGTCTTCCCAGGAAATCGGCGATATCGTCAGCCTGATCGACGACATTGCCGACCAGACCAACATCCTGGCCTTGAACGCGGCGATCCAGGCCTCCATGGCCGGGGATGCCGGGCGCGGTTTTGCCGTGGTGGCCGATGAAGTGCAGCGGCTGGCGGAGCGCTCCTCGGCGGCCACGCGACAGATCGAGACCCTGGTGCGGGCGATCCAGACCGATACCAACGAAGCGGTGATCTCCATGGAGCAGACCACCACCGAAGTGGTGCGCGGTGCGCGCCTGGCCCAGGACGCCGGGGTGGCCCTGGAAGAAATCGAGGGCGTATCCAGGACCCTGGCGGCGCTGATCCAGAGCATCTCCAATGCGGCCCAGCAACAGACCTCCTCGGCCGGTCAGATTTCCCTGACCATGAACGTGATCCAGCAGATCACCTCGCAAACCTCGTCCGGCTCCACTGCGACCGCCGAGAGCATCGGCAACCTGGCGAAGATGGCCAGCCAACTGCGCCGCTCTGTATCCGGCTTTACCCTGCCGGCGACCCGGGGACCGGCCCCGAATGACAACCGCTGACGCTGGGAACCCGTTTGCGATCTGGCGAGCACAGAAGGTTTTGACTGGAGTGGTTATGGTTGACCGGCATGACTATGTGGCCCTGGAATGGGTCAAGGGCGAAATTGCCGAGACCTTGAAGCAGGCCTATCAGGCACTGGAGCACCTGGCGGACGATCCCCAGGCCTTGGACGCCCTCGACCAGTGCCTGGAGGGGATTCATCAGGTCCATGGCAGCCTGCAGATGGTGGAGTTCTACGGCGCCGCGCTGTTGGCCGAGGAGATGGAGAAACTCGCCCTGGCCCTGCAGCAACAGCGGGTGGCCCAGCGTGACGAAGCCCTGCGCCTGCTGCGCCAGGCCATCAGCCAGTTGCCCCAGTACCTGGACCGGGTGCAGAGCGCCCGGCGCGACCTGCCGTTGGTGGTGTTGCCACTGCTCAACGACCTGCGCAGCGCCCGGGGTGAAAGCCTGCTTTCGGAAACCAGCCTGTTCAGCCCGCAATTGCCCAGCCTGCCGCCTCTTTCCGACAAGGCCCTGGCGGCCCTGGAGCCCCTGGAATTCCCGACCCAGTTGCGCAAGCTGCGACACATGCTGCAGACCGCGCTGGTGGACCTGCTGCGTGAGCAGGACGCCGACATTTGCCTGGGCCACATGGCCAAGGTCTTCGAGCGCCTGGAGGCCCTGTGCCAGGATGCGCCGCTGGCGCCTTTGTGGCATATCGCCTCGGCCCTGGTGGAAGGCATGCGCCAGAACGAGATCGCCAACAGCCCGGCGGTGCGCAGCCTGCTCAAGGACGCCGACAAGGAACTCAAGCGGCTCCTGGAGCAAGGCATGCCCGGCATCAACCAGGCGGCGCCCGCCGAGTTGCTCAAGAGCCTGTTGTTCTACATCGCCAAGGCGCGCCATCCCACTCCATTGATGCTGACCATGAAAGAACGTTACGGACTGGACGATGCCTTGCCCGACAGCGCGGTGGTCGACGAGGAGCGGGCCCGCATGGCCGGCCCCGATCGCGATGCCATGCGTTCGGTGCTGGCGGCCGTGTGCGACGGCCTGGTGCGGGTCAAGGAGCGCCTCGACCTGTTCGTGCGCAGCGATCGCCAGCACGCCGGCGACCTGGACAGCCTGCTGTCGCCGCTGCGGCAGATCGCCGACACCCTGGCGGTGCTGGGGTTCGGCCAGCCGCGCAAGGTGATCATCGACCAGTTGGCGGTGGTGCAGAGTCTGGCTCAGGGCCAGCGGGCGCCGAACGACGCGGTGTTGATGGATGTGGCCGGTGCCCTGTTGTATGTCGAGGCGACCCTGGCCGGCATGGTCGGCACTGTGGAGCCGGAGAGTCGCGAAGAAAGCCGCCTGCCCACCACCGACCTGACCCAGATCCACCAACTGGTGATCAAGGAAGCGCGTATCTGCCTGCAGCAGGCCAAGGACCTGATCATCGAGTGCATCGAAGGTGACTGGGAGCGCGAGCTACTGGTTTCGCTGCCAGAGCTGCTGACCCAGGTGCGCGGTGCCCTGGCGATGATTCCGCTGCCCCGTGCCGCCAGCCTGATGGAGGCCTGCAACCAGTTCATCGCCGAGCATCTGCTGTTGGCGCAACCCAGGCCGGCCTGGCAGCAACTGGACCATCTGGCTGACGTGATCACCAGCCTGGAGTACTACCTGGAGCGCTTGAGCGAGGACCATGAAGCCCCGGGCGAAAAGATCCTCGACGTTGCCGAGCAAGGCCTGGCCGCCCTCGGTTATGTACCGGTGGAACAGGTGCCGTTGCTGGATCAGCCCCTGAGTCCCAACCAGGCCCAAGTGGCGCAGGACCTGCAGGCGCTGGATGATCCCCAGGTGGCGCAGTCCCTGGCGGATGCGCTGGCGGTGCCAGTATCGGCCCTCAACCCGCCGGCCCTGATCACCCCGGGCAGCCTGCTGCCGCCCCCTCGGGACGAGGAGCCCGTGGACGACGAACTGCGGGAAGTGTTCCTCGAAGAAACCGAGGAAGTGCTGGAAATGCTTCGCGAGTACCTGCCGCGCTGGGCGGCCGACCCCCAGGGCACTTCCGCCCTGAGTGAGCTGCGCCGGGCCTTTCATACCCTCAAGGGCAGCGGCCGCATGGTGCGCGCGCTGGTGCTGGGGGAGTTGGCCTGGGCGGTGGAGAACCTCCTCAATCGGGTGCTGGAACACAGCGTGGCCCCCGGCCCCGAGGTCCTGCAGCTGGTGGAGGACACGCTGGAGCTGTTGCCTGAGCTGATCGCCGAGTTCGCCGTCCAGGGTCAGCGTCAGCGCGATGATGTCGATCGCCTGGCGGCGCGTGCCCATGCCCTGGCCAAGGGCGCCGAGGAGCCCGCCAGCGTGGCGCCGGACGACCACGCCCTCGACCCGCAGTTGCTGGAAATCTTCCGTGCCGAAGCCCAGACCCACCTGGACAGCATCCAGCGTTTTCTCGATCAGGCCGCCGAGCACGTGCCGTTGCAGGCCAGCGACGCACTGCAACGTGCCCTGCACACCCTCAAGGGCAGCGCCTCCATGGCCGGAGTGCTGCCCATCGCCGAGCTGGCCGGGCCCTTCGACCAACTGGCCCGGGAGTACCGGGCGCACCTGATTCCCTTGGACCTGGACGAAGTGGAACTGCTGCTGGAGGCCGAAGGCCTGCTGCGCCGTGGCTTGCGGCAGCTGGACAGTGATCCGCTGGCGCCCATCGATGGTGCCCGCTCATTGGTCGGCCGCGTCCTGGTGCTGCTGGGGGAGCGGCTGGAAGCCTTGCTCAACGCCCCGGACAGTGCCCCTCGGGGCAAGCGTGATCCGCAACTGATCAATAACTTCCTGGCCCAGGGCATGGACATCCTGCTGGATGCCGAAAGCCTGTTGCGGCGTTGGCAGCAGCATCCCGGCGAGCGCCAGGAGCTCAGCGCCTTGCTGGACGAGTTGACCACCCTTGGCGAAGGCGCTCACCTGGCCGACCTGCATCCGGTGGATGAGCTGTGCGAGGCCCTGCTCGATCTCTATGGCGCCGTGGAGGAAAGCAGCCTGGCGGTCAGCGAGGGCTTCTTCAATGAAGCCGAAAGCGCCCATGAAGCCCTGATCAACATGCTCGACGAGCTGGCGGCGGGCCAGGAAGTCAGCCCGCGGCCGGAGCGGGTCGAGGCCCTGCGCAAACTGTTGCACCAGGGCCTCGACCCGTCCGCCACCGGCTTGATCAGAAGCGATGGCAGTCGCGTCCTGAGTATCAGTGAACTGGGGGCGGCCACCGCTGGCCTGGAGCAGGTTGCAGATCCTCTGCAAGCCGATGACGAGATCGTCGAGATCTTCCTCGAAGAAGCGGTGGATATCCTCGAAAGCGCCGACCAGGCCTTGCAGCGCTGGCTGGCCGATCCTGAAAATGCTGCACCGCTGTCGTCCCTGCAGCGGGACATGCATACCCTCAAGGGCGGTGCGCGCATGGCCGAAGTGGCCCCGGTGGCGGAACTGGCCCATGAGCTGGAGTCGCTGTACGAGGGGCTGGTGGACCGGCGCTACAGCCACAGTCAGCACCTGGGCCTGCTATTGCGCAGCAGCCATGAGCAGTTGGCGCTGCTGCTGGAGCAATTGCAGGGGCAACGGCCGCTGGACGAGTCCCGGGCCCAGGTCGATGCCGTGCGGGCCTACCGGCAGCAGGCCGCAAGCCCTGCGGAACCGGTGCCGAGCGCGGCGCAGGAAGACAGTGCTGCCCAGGACCCGGAGCTGCTGGAGATCTTCCTCGAAGAGGGCTTCGACATCATCGACAGCTCCGCCGCGGCCCTGGGGCGCTGGCAGGCCGACCCCCAGGCCCGCCAGGAAGTGGAAACCCTGCTGCGGGACCTGCACACCCTCAAGGGCGGTGCGCGGATGGTGGAGATTGCCCCCATCGGCGATCTGGCCCACGAGCTGGAGTTTCTCTTCGAAGGCCTGTCCGCCGGCCTGCTGCAACCCAGCCCGGCGCTGTTCACCCTGTTGCAGAAAAGTCACGACCGTCTGGCGCAGATGCTCGACGCAGCCCGGGCTGGGCAGCCCATCGAGGCGGCGCAGAAACTCATCGACGCCATCCACGACCTGAGCCATCCCCGTGTGCCGTCCACGTCTGGGGTGCCAACCCCGCTACCGGCGAGCAAGCCCGAGCCTGTCGCACCCGCTCCAGAAGCGGCGGCAGCCGGGGACATGGTCAAGGTATCGGCGGAGTTGCTGGACGACCTGGTGAACCTGGCCGGGGAGACGTCGATCTTTCGTGGCCGCATCGAACAACAGGTCAACGATGCCCGGGTGGCCCTCGGCGAGATGGAAACCACCATCGAGCGGATGCGTGACCAGCTGCGCCGCCTGGACACCGAGACCCAGGGACGGATTCTCAGCCGCCAGCAGGTGGAGGCCGAGCGCCTGGGCTACGAAGAGTTCGACCCCCTGGAAATGGATCGACACTCGCAGTTGCAGCAGCTGTCCCGGGCCCTGTTCGAATCGGCCTCGGACCTGCTGGACCTCAAGGAAACCCTCGACCGACGCAACCATGACGCCGAGAACCTGTTGCAGCAGCAGGGGCGCATCAACACCGAGTTGCAAGAAGGCCTGATGCGCACCCGCATGGTGCCTTTCGAGCGCATGGTGCCAAGGCTCAAGCGCATCGTGCGCCAAGTGGCCGAAGAGCTGGGCAAGGACGTGGAGTTCGTGGTGGGCAACGCCGAGGGGGAAATGGACCGCAACGTGCTCGAACGCATGGTGGCGCCCCTGGAGCACATGCTGCGCAACGCCGTGGACCACGGCCTGGAGTCCGTCGAGGCGCGGCTGGCCGCCGGCAAGCCGCGACAGGGGCGGATCACCCTCGACCTGTCCCGCGAGGGCGGCGACATCATCTTCGACATGCGCGACGACGGTGCCGGAGTGCCCCTGGAGGCGGTGCGCAACAAGGCCATCAAGCGCGGCCTGCTGGACCCGCAGGCGCCCATCAGCGACCGCGAGGTGCTGCAGTTCATCATGCAGCCGGGCTTTTCCACCGCCGAGAAGATCACCCAGATCTCCGGGCGCGGCGTGGGCATGGACGTGGTCCATGAAGAAGTGCGCCAACTGGGCGGCAGCATGAGCATCGACTCCATTGCCGGCCAGGGGGTGCATTTCCGTATTCGCTTGCCATTCACCGTCTCGGTCAACCGGGCATTGATGGTGCAGTGCGCCGACGAGCAGTACGCCATCCCGCTGAACACCGTGGAAGGCATCGTCCGGGTGCTGCCGGGTGAACTGGACGCCTATTACCAACTCGACCCGCCGCGCTATGAATACGCCGGCCAGCGCTATGACCTGTGCTACCTGGGGGAGCTGCTGCACACCGTGCCGCGGCCCAAGCTCCTGGGCCAGGTGCTGCCGTTGCCGGTGCTGCTGGTGCACTGCAACGAGCAGCGTATCGCGGTGCAGGTGGACACCACGGCCGGCACCCGGGAGATCGTGGTCAAGAGCCTGGGCCCGCAGTTCGCGGCGGTGCAGGGCCTGTCCGGTGCGACCATTCTCGGCGATGGCCGGGTGGTGCTGATTCTCGACCTGCTGGCGCATATCCGCGCACAGCAGTTGCAAGCGCCCCTGCCGCGTCCGGCCGGGGAGGAAGCGGCCAGCGAGGTGGAGCCGCCACGGCCGATGCTGGTGCTGGTGGTGGATGACTCGGTCACTGTGCGCAAGGTCACCAGCCGCTTGCTGGAGCGCCACGGCATGAACGTGCTCACCGCCAAGGACGGAGTCGATGCCATGGCCGTGCTGGCCGAGCACACCCCGGACCTGATGCTGCTGGATATCGAGATGCCGCGCATGGACGGCTTCGAAGTGGCGATCCAGGTGCGCAACGATCCCCGTCTGCAGCACTTGCCGATCATCATGATCACCTCCCGTACCGGCCAGAAACACCGCGATCGGGCCATGGCCATTGGCGTCAACGACTACCTCGGCAAGCCTTATCAAGAGTCGGTGTTGCTGGAAAGCATCGCCCTGTGGAGCAAGAACCATGCTTGATCACCGCTCCAGCACCCTCACCGGGCTGTTGTTGCCCCTGGCCGACCGCACCCTGATCTTGCCGAACGTGGCGGTGGCCGAGTTGATCGACTACCAGCAGGGCGCCTTCGACCTGGACTCGCCACCCTGGTACCTGGGCCAGGTGCTCTGGCGCGAACGGCGGATTCCGTTGATCAGTTTCGAATCGGCTTGTGGCAACAAGACGGTGATCGGCGAGCGGGCTCGCATCGTGGTGCTCAATGCCCTGGGCGGGCGCCCGGAACTGAAGTTCATCGCCTTGCTGGTGCAGGGCATTCCCCGCTCCTGCAAGCTCGACAGCCAACTGAGCTATGTCGACGTGCCCCTGGCGCCCCTGGAAAAAGCCGCGGTGCAGGTGGCCGAGCTGGTGGCCAAGGTGCCGGATCTGCTGGCGCTGGAAGAGTTGCTGGTGGGGGCGGGGGTTAGGTCTTTGAGTGGCTGATTTTTCAGCCGGTCACGTTTGTGAGAGTGTCTGATTCTGATGGGTATATGAAATAAGGAAGGTGTTTTTGAAAATGGAATTCGCTGATGTCGTGTCTGTTTTTAGTGCAAAGGCAGAGGTAGTGTTTGATGTGGTTCAGAAATTTTTAAACTTTCCTTTAGGGGAGGTTCTTGTTTTCTGGCTGCTGGCAATTTCTATCACTGCAGCAGTTGTCATGAAAGTCAGAACCCGGGCCGGGATAATACTGGGCTTCTTTGTTTCAATAGCGAGTGCAGTCTCGTTGATGGCTCATCTGTCGGCAGCGAGCATCGATTCGAAAAAAATAATTGAGTCTTCAGAGGGGCAGAGAGCCGCCGTCAAGACAGAAGTGGACAAGATAAACAGTAAGCTTTCAGCTTTTTCAGAACCTGACAAGCTGCTTGCTAAGCATCGGAAAGACTTGGCCAAGCATGATGAGTTAATAGGTAAAAACTCAAGGATTCAGGATGTTGTGACGCTCTTGATGAACTTTGTAATCATGACATTAGGTGGTCTGGGGGCTGGGCTTTTGGCTTCGTTTTTGACTTCAGACAAAACGGCGGAAGATGAGGTCGCTATTGAAAACGAGCACAAGATGGAACTCATTCATGTGTTTGAGTATGGAGTTTCATTTGTGTTTATTACCACGCTCCTGTCCATGGTTTATGTTTGTTTTGCTATCGGGGAGGAGGTCGTTCCAGGTGTTGCTCAAACAGTGGTCGATGGTGCAATGGCCATGATTCTTGGGGTTTTCGGGTTTGTTTGGGCTTCGAGCAATATCGAATTCAAACGCCATAAAGTTTTGCTCTTGACCGGCTTTGTACTGTTGGTCGGCTATTTTTACGTTCAGTTCATGACATTCTTCTTGCACTATCAACCGTGGGCACTTGTCGTTTGCCTGCTCCTCGGGTTGTTTCCTTACGGCAAGTTCAGAGCATTTCTGCGCGTGCCCTTCTGAACGCTGACTGGGCCTGTGCTATCAGGTACTCGGCCCTTGTTTCAACCGGTCGCGCACCTCCATCAAGGCATAGCCCAGCAGGTTCAGGCCGCGCCACTGTTGCGGCTGGCTGGCTTTGGGGTCGTCTGCCGCGAGGCCAATGCCCCAGATCCGGTCCACCGGGCTGGCTTCCACCAGCACCTGGTCCCGGGTGGACAGCAAGTACTCGCCCAGGGCCGAGTGCTGGCTGAACTTGGCCAGGTTGCCCTGGACCACGATGTCGAAGCGCGCCGCTTGCCATTGCGTGTCATCGAAACCACGAACCTCACGGCCCAGTTGCTTCACATCGGCGGGCGTCACGGCCTTGAGGATGCGCCCGTGGGTTTCCCGGTCGTCGAACAGCAGGGCCTTGCCGGCCATCATGAAGTGCTCGGCGCTGGGATAGTGGATGCCCTCGATCTCGAAACCGGCGGCAAACCACTGGCTGAAGCAACTCGGGGAAGGGCGCCCGTCCCGGGTAGGCTGGTGCCCCCAGAACATCAGGTAGTCGGGCTTCAGGCCGTGCTTGATCTGTTCCAGCAACGCCTGGTTCGAGCGAATCGGTGTGTCCATGCTGACTCTCATTATTGTCTGCTCAGGCCATTGGCTGGCCGGTCCGGTGGGCATTGTGTACCGAGAGCGAGAAACGGCGCCATTGGCTTGGCAATCGTTACGCTCAGCGTAACTATCCAACGCCGGGCTTGATTGATGACCCCAGGTTTCACTCCTATGGTGACTGCCACGACAGCGAACCCGTGGAGTGAGCATGACAACAATAATTTCCCCCGACGCGCGCTGGTCGCGGCGGCGCAGCGAAAAGCAGCGGCGCCTCGAACAGGTGCGGGCCATCGCCGATGGCGTGGTGTTGCCGAGCGACAAGATTGTCGCCGCCCTGGAAGCCCTGATCCTGCCCGGCGACCGGGTGGTGCTGGAGGGCAATAACCAGAAGCAGGCGGACTTTCTCTCCCGCTCCCTGGCCAAGGTCGACCCGGCCAAGCTGCATGACCTGCACATGATCATGCCCAGCGTCGGTCGTTCCGAGCACCTGGACCTGTTCGAGCGCGGCATCGCCCGCAAGCTGGACTTCTCCTTCGCCGGCACCCAGAGCCTGCGCATCAGCCAGTTGCTGGAAGACGGGCTGCTGGAAATCGGCGCCATTCATACCTACATCGAACTCTATGCGCGGCTGGTGGTGGACCTGATCCCCAATGTGGTGCTGTCCGCCGGTTTCATGGCCGACCGCGCCGGCAATATCTACACCGGTCCCAGCACCGAGGACACCCCGGCGCTGATCGAGCCGGCGGCCTTCAGCGACGGCATTGTCATCGTCCAGGTCAACCAGTTGGTGGACGATGTCAGCGAGCTGCCCCGGGTCGACATCCCCGCATCCTGGGTCGACTTCGTGGTGGTGGCCGACAAGCCTTTCTATATCGAGCCGCTGTTCACCCGCGACCCACGGCATATCAAGCCGGTGCATGTGCTGATGGCGATGATGGCGATCCGCGGCATCTATGAAAAACACAAGGTGCAGTCGCTGAACCACGGCATCGGTTTCAACACCGCGGCCATCGAGCTGATCCTGCCGACCTACGGCGAGTCCCTGGGGCTCAAGGGCAAGATCTGTCGCAACTGGACCCTCAATCCTCACCCGACCCTGATTCCGGCCATTGAAAGCGGCTGGGTGGACAGCGTGCATTGCTTCGGCACCGAACTGGGCATGGAGAACTACATCGCCGCGCGTCCGGACGTGTTCTTCACCGGCCGCGACGGCTCGCTGCGGTCCAACCGGATGTTCTGCCAGCTGGCCGGGCAATACGCGGTGGACCTGTTTATCGGCGCCACCTTGCAGGTGGACGGCGACGGCCACTCTTCCACCGTGACCCGCGGCCGTCTGGCCGGTTTCGGCGGGGCACCGAACATGGGCCACGACCCGCGCGGGCGGCGCCACGGCACTCCGGCCTGGCTCGATATGCGCCAGGATCAAAGCGATGCACCCCAGGCCATGTTGGAGCGCGGCAAGAAGCTGGTGGTGCAGATGGTGGAAACCTTCCAGGAAGGCGGCAAACCGACCTTTGTCGAGACCCTGGATGCCGTGGAAGTGGCGCGCAAGAGCGGCATGCCCCTGGCGCCGATCATGATCTACGGCGACGACGTTACTCACCTGCTCACCGAGGAAGGCATCGCCTACCTGTACAAGGCCCGCTCCCTGGAAGAACGCCAGGCGATGATCGCCGCGGTGGCTGGGGTAACCGCCATCGGCTTGCGCCACAACCCCAAGGACACCGCGCGCATGCGCCGTGAAGGGCTGATCGCCTTGCCCGAAGACCTGGGCATTCGCCGGACCGACGCCAGCCGCGAGCTGCTGGCGGCGAAAAGCGTCGCCGATCTGGTGCAGTGGTCCGGTGGCTTGTACAACCCGCCCGCCAAGTTCAGGAGCTGGTAATGCACGCATTCAACCTGCAATCAAACAGCCTGAGTCTGGCCGAACGCCTGGCGGACCTGGCAGTGGACGCGCTGATCGACGAGGCCGACCTGTCGCCCAAGCCGGCCCTGGTGGACCGCCGTGGCAATGGCGCCCATACCGATCTGCACCTGGGCTTGATGCACGCTTCGGCCTTGTCTCTGTGGCCGGCCTTCAAGGAGATGGCCGAAGCGGCGCTGGCGTTCGGTGAAGTCGGCCTGCCTCTGCGCGAAGCCCTGGGCCGCATCGGCCGCGAAGGCGAACAGGCCATGCTCGCCACCACGGCGGGGGTGAATACCCATCGTGGGGCGATCTGGGCCCTGGGCCTGCTGGTGGCCGCCGCTGCGCTGGAGCCTCGATCCACAGGTGCCGGCAGCGTTGCGCTGCGGGCTGCGCGTCTGGCCCTGTTGGAGGATCGTTACGCGCCACGGCCCTTGAGTCATGGCGCCCAGGTGGCGCTGCGCTACGGCGTGCGCGGTGCTCGGGAAGAAGCCCAGCAAGGCTTCCCCGCGGTGCTGCAATGGGGGCTGCCACAGCTCAAGCGCAGCCGCGCCCAGGGCCATGGCGAACAGAACGCCCGGCTTGATGCCTTGCTGGCGATCATGAGCCGTCTGGCGGACACCTGCGTGCTGTACCGCGCCGGTGAGCAAGGCTTGCAGGCCATGCAGCAGGGCGCCCAGGCGGTGCTCGATGCAGGTGGCAGCGCCAGCCTCGCCGGTCGTCGTCGCTTGCATGAGCTGGACCTGCAACTGTTGACCTTGAATGCCTCGCCCGGCGGCGCTGCTGATTTGCTGGCGGCCAGCCTGCTGTTGGACCGGATCGAATCCGCCGACGCCTTTATCCAGGGAGCGCTGTAATGGAAACCTTGTCTTTTCAATTCCCCGCCGGCCAGCCCGGCCGTGGCCGCGCCCTGGTGGGCTGTGTTGGCTCCGGCGACCTGGAAGTGCTGCTGGAGCCGGGTCAGCCCGGCACATTGACCATCCAGGTGCAGACTTCGGTAAACGGCAGCGCCGCCCGCTGGCAGCACCTGTTCGAGCGCATGTTCGACGGCCAGTTGCCGCCGGCGCTGCTGATCGACATCCATGATTTCGGCGCCACTCCCGGGGTGGTGCGCCTGCGCCTGGAACAGGGCTTCGAGGAGATCGGTCATGACTGACAGCGCACGTTTATTGAACAAGCACAGCTTCGTCGAGCTGGGCGCCCGGCAGCGGGCCCGCGCCTTGCTGGATGCCGGCAGTTTTCGCGAGCTGCTGGACCCTTTCCAGCGGGTCATGTCGCCCTGGCTGGCGCGTCAGGGCGTGGTGCCCCAGGCCGACGACGGCGTGGTGATCGCCAAGGGCAGCATCGCCGGTTTGCCGGTGGTGATTGCCGCCATCGAAGGCGCGTTCCAGGGCGGCAGCCTGGGTGAAGTGGGCGGGGCGAAGATCGCCGGAGCCCTGGAACTGGCTGCCGAGGACAACCGCAACGGCATCCCGACCTGTGCCGTGCTGCTGCTGGAAACCGGTGGCGTGCGCCTGCAGGAAGCCAACCTCGGACTGGCGGCGATTGCCGACATCCATGCGGCGATTGTCGACCTGCGCCAGTACCAGCCGGTGGTCGGCGTGGTGGCCGGCAGTGTCGGCTGTTTTGGCGGCATGTCGATTGCCGCCGGGCTGTGCAGTTATCTCGTGGTCACCCAGGAAGCGCGCCTGGGGCTCAACGGCCCGCAGGTGATCGAGCAGGAAGCCGGGCTTGAGGAATACGACTCCCGGGACCGGCCGTTCATCTGGAGCCTGACCGGCGGCGAGCAGCGTTTCGCCAGTGGCCTGGTGGACCGTTACGTGGCCGACGATGTGGCGCAGATCCAGGCCCAGGTCCGCGAGTTGCTGGCCCTGGGCTTGCCCGAGCGGCAACGCAGCCGCGAGGCCGATCTGTACCTGCAACGCCTGGCCCGTTTGGACACCACGCCGCAAATCGATGCGGCGACGGTTCGCGATCTGTATCAAGGAGACCGCTCATGAGTGCTTGTTCTTTGCGGGGTTTGAACTGGTTCAACGCCTTGAGTGGCGGCGCCGCGCTGGTGGCCGGCCTGCCGCCGTCGCTGCGGGTGGCCGATGGTCAATTGGCGGGGCAGCCGGTGCGTTTTATCGCCGTGGTGGCCGACCCGGAAAATCGCTTTCCCCGTGCCCGTCAGGGCGAGGTCGGCCTGCTGGAAGGCTGGGGCCTGGCCAAGGCCGTGGATGAGTTGATCGATGCCGACTGCGACCAGCCTCACAAGCGGGCGCTGCTCGCCATTGTCGATGTACCGAGCCAGGCCTATGGCCGTCGCGAAGAAGCCCTGGGCATCCATCAGGCCCTGGCGGCGGCGGCCGACAGCTACGCCCGGGCGCGGCTGGCCGGGCACCCGGTGATTGCCTTGTTGGTGGGCAAGGCCATGTCCGGAGCCTTTCTGGCCCACGGTTATCAGGCCAACCGCTTGATCGCCCTGCGCGATCCCGGGGTGATGGTGCATGCCATGGGCAAGGCGTCGGCGGCGCGGGTCACCCTGCGCAGTGTCGAGGAACTGGAAGCCCTGGCCGCCAGCGTGCCGCCCATGGCCTATGACATCGACAGCTACGCCAGTCTCGGGCTGCTCTGGGAAAGCGTATCGGTGCGGCAGATTGAACAGCCGGCAGTGGAGGATCTGGCGGTCGTCGAGGAATGCCTGTTGGCGGCGATTGCCGATGTGCGGGCCAAAGGCGTCGACCTGAGCTGCCGTCTGGGGGCGTCGAACCGGGCGGCGTCGAGCCGGGTTCGCCAATTGCTGCGGGAACAATGGTGAACGGGCTCGGCCCCTGGCTGCCCCACGACTTGCTGTGGGGCATGACCCCGGCGCAGTTGGCCGCCGATGCGCCGGATTGGGCCTTTGCCGTGCTGGAGGCCGGGCAGCCGGTGGTGGTGCGGCGGGCACTGACGGCGCCGGGGCAGATTGCTGTCGGCCTGCGCGGTCGCACCCGCGAGCAGCGCTACCCGGCTGTGCTGGCGTTGGAATCGGTGCAGCGTGGGGTACATCCCGAGGCGCTGTGCCGGATGTCCGGCTCGCGCTCATTGCCGGCGCTTCGGGCGTTGCAGCAGTTACGCGGCGAGCTGGATGCCCTGGGCCTGGTCTGGGGCGTCAGCGGCAGCGCCGGTTTTGAGTTGGCCTGCGGGATTGCCGCGCTGCATCAGCACAGCGACCTGGACCTGATCCTGCGTACGCCGGAACCTTTTTCCCGGACTCAGGCCCGCGAGTTGCTGGCCCTGCTGGAGTGCGCCGAGTGCCTGGTGGATCTGCAACTGCAGGTGCCGGCCGGCGCTCTGGCCCTGCGGGAATGGGCGGGAACGGCGCCTCGGGTGCTGCTCAAGAGTGCCGGGGGCGCACGCTTGGTCAGCGACCCCTGGTGCGCGCTGGAGCAGGCGGCATGAGCAGCTTGCTGGTGTTCCCGGGCCAGGGCGCGCAGCAGCCGGGGATGCTCCAGCGTTTGCCGCCAAGCCCTGAAATCCGCGCCTGCCTGGACGAGGCCAGCGAAGTGCTGGGCGAGGATGTGCTGACCCTGGATTCGCCCCAGGCCCTGGCCAGCACGCGGGCCGTGCAGTTGTGCCTGTTGATCGCTGGCGTGGCCTGTGCCCGGACCCTGCTGCAAGCGCCGGTCAAGGCGGACTATGTGGCGGGCTTGTCCATCGGTGCCTACCCGGCGGCGGTGGTGGCCGGGGCCTTGGGGTTTGCCGATGCGTTGCGACTGGTGAGCCTGCGTGGCCAGTTGATGCAGCAAGCCTATCCGCAGGGCTATGGCATGACCGCATTGATCGGCCTGGATCTGGCGCTGGTGGAGGGGTTGCTGGCCCAGGTCCACAGCCCGCAAACGCCGGTGTACCTGGCCAACATCAACGCCGACAGCCAAGTGGTGATCGCCGGCAGCGATGCGGCGATGCATGCCGTGGCCGAGCTGGCCCGGGGTTGTGGAGTCGGCGTGGCCAAGCGTCTGGCGGTCAGCGTGCCGTCCCATTGCCCGTTGCTGGAACAACCGGCCCAGATCCTGGCCGCCGCTTTTGCCGAAGTGCCCTTGCAGGTGCCCACCCTGGGTTATCTGAGCGGCAGCCGGGCCCGACCGTTGCGCACGGTGGAACAGGTGCGCGATGACCTGGCGTTCAACATGTGCCGGGTGGTGGACTGGCGCGGCACCGTGCAAAGCGCCTACGAGCGCGGGGTGCGCCTGCAGATCGAACTGCCGCCCGGCGCGGTACTCACCGGGTTGGCCCGCCGCGTGTTTGCCCAGGGGACGGTGATCGCCTTCGACGGCGCGCGCCTGGACACCTTGCAGGCGCTGATGCGTGAGGAGGGAAGCCGCGACCGATAGAGCACCGACTCAGGCTGACGAAGCACAAGAACAACAACTTCGACGATGCACTTTGAGGACAACAACAATGATTATCTACGGTGTGGCCTTCCTGGCCTTTTGTACCCTGGTGGGTATTTTCATCGGTGAGCTGCTGGGCAAATTGATCGGCGTGCCGGCCAATGTCGGCGGCGTCGGTATTGCCATGCTGCTGTTGATCGGCCTGGGCAGCTACCTGCACAAGCGCGGCTTGTTCGCCGGCAAGTCCGAGCAGGGCGTGGAGTTCTGGGGCGCGGTGTACATCCCCATCGTGGTGGCCATGGCCGCCCAGCAAAACGTGTATGGCGCCCTCAAGGGCGGGCCGATGGCGATCCTGGCGGGCACCCTGGCGGTGGTGATCGCCTTTGCCCTGGTGCCGGTGCTGGTGCGCATCGGCAACAAGGCGCCGGATGTGGCCGCTCCTCAGAAAACGGTGGGGTAAGGGCCATGTACGAATCGATGATGAAGGTTATTAGCGGCTACGGGCTGATCAGCGGTTTTGCAGTGATCGGGATCACCATGTGGGTCTCCTACTGGATCTCCAACACCTTTACCAAGGGCCGCCTGCATGGCTCGGCCATCGCCATTCTGCTGGGGCTGGTGCTGTCCTACGTGGGCGGCGCCTTCACCGGCGGGCAGAAGGGCGTGGTGGATATCCCGCTGCTTTCGGGCATCGGCTTGTTGGGCGGGGCCATGCTGCGGGACTTCGCGATTGTCGCCACCGCCTTCGGTGTCAGTGTCGAGGAGCTCAAGCGCGCCGGATTCGTGGGGGTGCTGGCGCTGTTCGTCGGGGTTGGCTCGTCCTTTGTGGCGGGAGTGGGGGTGGCCATGGCCTTTGGTTACACCGATGCGGTGAGCCTGACCACCATTGGCGCCGGGGCGGTGACTTACATCGTCGGGCCGGTGACTGGCGCCGCCATCGGCGCCAGCTCCGAGGTCATGGCACTGTCGATTGCCGCGGGGTTGATCAAGGCGATTCTGGTGATGGTGATGACACCCTTCGTGGCACCGCTGATCGGCCTCAACAACCCGCGCAGCGCGGTGATCTTCGGCGGCTTGATGGGCACTTCCAGCGGCGTCGCCGGGGGCTTGGCGGCCACCGATCCGAAGCTGGTGCCCTATGGTTGCCTGACGGCGGCGTTCTATACGGCCCTGGGCTGCCTGCTGGGGCCGTCGCTGCTGTTCCTGCTGATGCGTGGCCTGCTGGGCGCGTAGGCGCCGGCTTGCCGGCGAAGGGGCCTTTGAGACGTGCGCAGGTCTTATGGACGCCTTCGCTTACGGCGGGTTGCGGTGTTGCGAATGACGCGTTTTGGCAGGAACCGGCTTCCTACGTGATTTGCCGATTGGCGTACATCCGGCATTCGGCCAACAGTGCCAACAGGTTCGGGTCGCGCTCCTTGGCCTTGAGAAACACCACACCGATATGTTGCTGCAGGCGGTAGCGCGCCTGCAGCGGTATCAGTTTCACGCGGTTCTCGTAGACGGCCGCGATCCTCCCCGGCAGCAACGCATAACCCACCCCTGAACTGACCATGCTCAGCAAGGTGAAGATGTCGTTGACCTGCATCGCTACCTTGGGTTCGAACCCCGCCTGCTTGAACACCCGCACTCCGTCCTGATGAGTGGCAAAGCCTTGGGTCAGGGTGATGAAGGTGGCATCGCGCACATCGGCCAGGTCCACTTCACGCTGCTGGGCGAAGGGCGAATCGGCGGGAGTGGCAAGGAAAATGTCGTCGGAAAACAGCGGCAGTTGTTCACAGTCCGGGTCGTTGACGCTGTCGTCCAGGGAAATCAGGATGGCGTCCACTTCCATGTTCTTGAGCTTGTACAGCAGGTCGATGTTGGAGCCCAGGATCAGGTCGATGTTCAGTTCACTGCGGCGCAGCTTCAGGCCCATGATCAGCTGCGGCACGGTTTTCACCGTCAGCGAGTAAAGCGCGCCGAGCTTGAAACGTTCTGCCGAGAAGCCCGCCGCTTCACGGGTCAGGCGCACGCTCTCGACCACGTCCTGGATCAGTTTCTGGGCGCGTTCTTCGAGGACGAAGGCGCTTTCCAGCGGCGTCAGGTTGCGCCCTTCGTGCTTGAACAGCGGGCAGCGCAGGGCGTTTTCCAGGGAGTGGATGGCCCGGTGCACGCTGACATTGCTGGTCTGCAACTCGGCGGCAGCGCGGGCCAGATTGCCGGTGCGCATGAAGGCCAGAAACACTTCGAGCTTTTTCAGGGTCAACTCTTCGTCGATGAGCATGGACTGGCCTCGGCTGATGAGGGGCTGATGATGCCCGATGAGTCAGGGCGTGAGCGCTGGTTTTTTATTGGCCGTGCCCCAATAGACATGTTGCGCTTTCAAGCTGCAGGCCTGAGCCTTGCGTGTTTTTTCAATGTTTCAAGGGTGAGCGACAGATGTATCACGGAGAAAGATTCAACGCCTGGACCCACTTGCTGGGAGCGATCGCCGCGTTTGTCGGCGGGATCTGGCTGGTGGTGCTGGCCAGCCTCGATGGCGACCCGTGGAAGATCGTCGGTGTGGCGATCTATTCCTTCACCTTGCTGGTGCTCTACAGCGTGTCCACGGTCTACCACAGCGTGCGTGGGCGGGCCAAAGGCATCATGCAGAAGGTCGATCACTTTTCCATCTATCTGCTGATTGCCGGCAGCTACACCCCCTTCTGCCTGGTGACCCTGCGCGGGCCCTGGGGCTGGACCCTGTTCGGGATTGTCTGGGGGTTGGCGCTGATTGGCATCCTGCAGGAGATCAAGCCGCGTTCCGAGGCGCGAATTCTGTCCATCGTGATCTACGCGGTCATGGGCTGGATCGTGCTGGTGGCGGTCAAGCCGCTGCTGGCGGCCTTGGGCCCCGCCGGTTTTGCCTGGCTGGCCTCGGGTGGCGTGCTGTACACCGTGGGCATCATCTTCTTTGCCCTGGATAGCCGCCTGCGCCATGCCCATGGCATCTGGCACCTGTTCGTGATCGCCGGCAGCCTGCTGCACTTCATCGCCATCCTGTTCTACGTCCTATAAGGGGTGGTCCAGCTGGGCCTGGGCCTGACGAGAGAAAATCTGCAGCAGGCTGGCCAGGGTGTGGGGCGGCGGTTCGGCGGTGCGGGTCACGGCGTACAGGGTGATCGGCAGGGGCGGACTCAGGGGGCGGATGGCGGTGCTGGCCGGTGAGGCGCCCAGGGCGGTGAAGGGATCGATCAAGGCCAGCCCGGCACCGGACTCCACCATGGCCCGGGCCAGGGAGTAGGTCTGCACGGCAATGCTCACCCGAGGCGGCGGTTCCACGGTCTTGAGGTAGCTGTCGAGGCGGGCTGACAGCGGATCGGTGCTGCTCAGGCCAATCAGCGGTGCATCCGCCAGTTCCATCAGGGCCAGTGGCTGGCCCCGGGTTGGCTCCGGCCAGTAGTCCAGCGGTGCCAGGGCCACCAGCACGCCCTCGGCCAGGGGCTGTGCACAGAGCCCGGGGTGATCCGGGCGCTGCAGGGTCAGGGCCACATCGATTTCCCGCATCAGCAGGTTCTGCACCAGTTCGCGGCTATGGGCGCTGGACAGTTCGCACAGGCTGTCCGGGTAGCGGCGGGTCCATTCGCTGATGGCCGGTGGCAGCAGTGCCAGGGCCAGGGCCGGGGTGGCGCCGATGCGCAGGCTCTGGCCCGGCGCCCGGCGCAGGTTCTGCGCCAGCCGCCTGACCCCTTGCAGGCTTTCGCTGACCTTGTCCACTTCCCGCTCCAGCTCCAGGGCTTCGGGCGTGGGCTGCAACTTGCCCCGTACCCGCAGGAACAACGGAAAACCCAGTTGCAGTTCGGCGTGCTGCAGGACCTTGCTCACTGCTGGCTGGGAGACGTGCAGCAGCTGCGCGGCGCCGCTGATGGAGCCGGTCTGGCGAATGGCCTGGAAGATTTCGATGTGACGCAGTCGCATGGGCAGTCCATAACCTTTGTTTATGGGTGGTCCATCTTTATTCATTGTTCGGCGCCTGTCACCTGCCCCTAACCTTGCGCCATTCAACAAGCGGTCGGGGACAGTCATGAGTCAGCGGGTTTGCATCATCGGCGGTGGCGTCATTGGCCTGGCCAGCGCCTATGCCCTGGTTCGCCAGGGCCTGGAAGTGACGCTGGTGGAAGCCCAGGATGCCCTCGGCAGCCAGACCAGCTTCGCCAATGGCGGGCAGTTGTCCTATCGCTATGTAGCGCCCCTGGCCGATGCCGGTGTGCCTTGGCAGGCCCTGGGCTGGATGCTCAAGGGCGACTCGCCGCTCAAGCTGCGCCCGCGCCTGGACCCGGCGCAATGGCGTTGGTTGGCGGGGTTTCTCGGTGCCTGCCGGCATTCGGTGAACCAGCGCAATGGCGCCCACCTGCTGCGTTTGGCATTGCTCAGCCAGAGCACCCTGCAACGCTGGCGCGAAGAGGATGGCCTGCAGGGCTTCGACTGGCGGCGCAATGGCAAGCTGGTGACCTTTCGTGAGCGTGGCAGCTTCGACCACGCCCGGCACAACCTCGCGGACTGCCGCCAGCAGCAGGTGTTGTCAGCCGCCGAGTGCGCGGCGCTGGAACCGACCCTGGGCGACGCGCCCTTTGTCGGCGGCATCTACACCCCCGACGAGGAAGTGGCCGACTGTCATGGCTTTTGCCAGCAGTTGGCGGCGCGGCTGCGGGCTTCCGGGCGTTGCGAGATTCTCCTGGGCCAGCGGGTTCGGGGCATTCATCACCAGGGCGACCGGGTGCAGGCCATCGATCTGGGCGACCGGCTCTTACCGGTGGAGCACCTGGTGCTGGCGGCCGGTCACCGCAGCGCCGAGCTGCGCCTGCCCGGGCTCAAGCTGCCCCTGTATCCGCTCAAGGGCTATAGCCTCAGCGTGCCCATCGGTCCTGAGCACCGCGCGCCGGATATCAGCATCACCGACTACAACCGCAAGATCGTCTACGCCAGGATCGGCCAGCAGTTGCGGGTGGCGGCCATGGTCGACATCGTCGGCTTCGATCCCTCCCCGGACCCGGCTCGGCTGGCCTTGATGCGGCGTCAGGCCGAGCAGACCTTCGCCGCCGCCGGTGATTATGCGGCGGCCAGCGAATGGGCCGGGATGCGTCCCGCCACTCCCAGCGGCGTGCCGCTGATCGGCGCCACCGCCTATCGCAATCTGTGGCTCAACCTTGGTCACGGCGCGCTGGGATTCACCCTGGCCTGTGGCAGTGGCCAGCTGCTGGGCGAACTGATTGGCCAGCGTTCCACCAGCATCGACATGCAGGGCCTGGCGCCCCGCGTCGCCTGAACGTTCAACAGGAGTCTTCAGATGAGTATCCAGCGTATCCACAGCAACCATCGCCTCAGCGGCGCCGTCACCTTTGCCGGACTGGTGTTCCTTTCCGGCCAGGTGCCGGGGGCCAGCAGCGACATCGGCGGCCAGACCCGGGAGGTCCTGGAGAAGATCGACGCCTTGCTGGCCGAGGCGGGCAGCGACAAGGATCATCTCTTGAGCGCGACGATCTACCTCAAGGACATCCAGGCCGATTTCGCGGTGATGAACGAAGTCTGGTCGGCCTGGCTGTCCCCCGGGCAGGCGCCGGCGCGCACGACCTTGCAGGCGGCCCTGGCGCGCCCGCAGATCCTCGTCGAAATCAGCGTCATCGCTGCTCGCCGCTGAATCACCTCTACCCACAACGGAGAATAACAATGCATAAGATCACGTTGCTCGGCTGCACCCTGGGGCTGTTGTTCAGCGCCGTTTCCCAGGCCAATGAGGCGCCCCTGGACGGCACCCTGGCCAAGATCGCCAATAGCTCCAGTATTACCTTGGGTTATCGCGATGCCTCGGTGCCCTTTTCCTACGTCGGTGACAACAGCGGTCAGCCCATGGGCTATTCGGTGGAGCTGGCGGGCAAGGTGGTGGAGCGCATCCAGCAGCAGTTGCACCTGCCCAAGCTGAAGGTGAAGTACAACCTGGTGACCTCGCAGACGCGCATTCCCCTGGTGCAGAACGGCACCGTGGACCTGGAGTGCGGTTCCACCGGCGTGACGGCCGAGCGGCAGAAGCAGGTGGCGTTTTCCTACGGTTTTATCTACGTCAAAGGGCAACTCTTGACCGCCAAGGACAGTGGGATCAAAAGCTTCGCCGACCTGCGGGGCAAGAACGTGGTGACCACCGCGGGGACCACCAACGAGCGGTTTCTCAAGAGTTACAACGTCGAGCACAAGATCGACATGTTCGTGATCAGCGCCAAGGACCACGGCGAGGCGTTCCAGATGCTGCAGTCGGGGCGTGCGGCGGCGTTCTACATGGATGATGCGCTGCTCTACGGCGAACGGGCCAAGGCGCGGGACCCGCACAACTGGGTGGTGGTGGGGGAGGAGCAGTCGCGTGAGATCTACAGCTGCATGGTGCGCAAGGATGACCCGCAGTTCCTGGCCCTGGTCAACGGCGTCCTGGCGGATCTGTATCGCAGTGGCGAGATCAACGGCATCTACCAGCGTTGGTTCCAGCAGCCGATTCCGCCCAAGGGCCTGAACCTGGAGTTCCCCATGACTGCCGAGCTGAAGGCGATCATCGCCCAGCCCACCAGCGACCCGGTGCAATAACCGGCGAAGAGCTCCCTGAGAGGTGTGCCGGGCTGGCGGGCGCCTTCGCTGGCAAGCCAGCGCCTGCACAAGCCGGCGTTGCTCAACTCAGAAGTCGCCCCACAGTTGCTGGGCCACGGCCAGGGCGACCACGGGGGCGGTTTCGGTGCGCAGCACGCGAGGGCCAAGACGGGCAGGCAGAAAGCCTGCACCGTGGGCCTGCTCCACTTCGGCATCGGACAGGCCGCCTTCCGGGCCAATCAGGAAGGCCAGGGTCTGGGGTTTGGCGTGGCTTTCCAGGGGCTGGGCCACGGGATGCAGGACCAGTTTCAGGTCCGCCTGGGTCTGCTTGATCCAGTCCGCCAGCATTACCGGTGCATGAATCAGCGGAACGCGGGAACGACCGCATTGCTCACAGGCGCTGATGGCCACCTGGCGCCAGTGCAGCAGGCGTTTGTCAGCGCGTTCGTCCTTGAGCCGCACTTCGCAGCGCTCGCTGAAGATCGGGGTGATTTCGCTCACCCCAAGTTCGGTGGCTTTCTGGATCGCCCAGTCCATGCGCTCGCCCCGGGACAGGCCCTGGCCCAGGTGAATCTGCAGCGGCGATTCGTCCTGGCCGGCAAAGCTTTCATCCAGCTGCACCCGTACCCGCTTCTTGCCCACTTCCACCAGCGTGCCGCGAAACTCCATCCCTGAGCCGTCGAACACCTGCAAGGCATCACCTTCGGCCATGCGCAGCACGCGTCCGATGTAATGCGCCTGGGCTTCCGGCAGTTCGTGTTCGCCAAGGCTCAAGGGGGCGTCGATAAAGAAGCGGGACAATCTCATCTGGTTTCTCTGTGCTGTAGGAGCCGGCTTGCCGGCGATGAACGATGGTGCGGTGCGTGTCGAAGCGCTTCGCTGACAAGCCAGCTCCTGCGCCAGAGGGTGCAGGAGCGGGGCGAGGGACTCAGCCCGGATCGCGGAAGCCCGGGTGGAAGTCCTTGGGCACGGCCACGCTGACGCTGTCGCGGGTGGCGATGTCGATGCCTTCGCTGGCGACTTCGGCGAGGAAGTCGATCTGCTCCGGGGTGATCACGTAGGGCGGCAGGAAATACACCACGTTGCCCAGGGGACGCAACAGGGCGCCGCGCTCCAGGGCGTGCTGGAACACCTTCAGGCCGCGACGTTCCTGCCACGGGTAGGCGCTCTTGCTGGCCTTGTCCTGGACCATTTCGATGGCCAGGACCATGCCGGTCTGGCGCACTTCGGCCACGTGGGGGTGATCCACCAGATGCGCAGTGGCGCTGGCCATGCGCTGGGACAGGGCGCGGTTGTTCTCGATGACGTTGTCCTGCTCGAAGATGTCCAGGGTCGCCAGCGCCGCCGCACAGGCCAGCGGGTTGCCGGTGTAGCTGTGGGAGTGGAGGAAGGCGCGCAGGGTGGGGTAGTCATCGTAGAAGGCGCTGTAGACCTCATCGGTGGTCATGCACGCAGCCAGAGGCAGGTAGCCGCCGGTCAGGGCCTTGGACAGGCACAGAAAGTCCGGGCGGATGCCGGCCTGCTCGCAGGCGAACATGCTGCCGGTGCGGCCGAAGCCCACGGCGATCTCATCATGGATCAGGTGCACGCCGTAGCGGTCGCAGGCTTCGCGCAGCAGCTTAAGGTACACCGGGTGGTACATGCGCATGCCGCCGGCGCCCTGGATCAATGGCTCGACGATGACTGCGGCTAGCGTGTCGTGGTGTTCGGCCAGGGTCTGTTCCATGGCGGCGAACATGTTTCGCGAATGCTCTTCCCAGCTCATGCCGTCGGGACGCAGGTAGCAGTCCGGGCTAGGCACCTTGAGGGTGTCCAGCAGCAGGGCCTTGTAGGTCTCGGTGAACAGCGGTACGTCGCCCACCGACATGGCGGCGATGGTTTCGCCGTGGTAGCTGTTGCTCAGGGTGACGAAGCGCTTCTTGGCCGGCTGGCCGCGGTTGAGCCAGTAGTGGAAGCTCATCTTCATCGCCACTTCGATGCACGACGAACCGTTGTCGGCGTAGAAGCAGCGGGTCAGGCCTTCGGGGGTGATCTGCACCAGGCGCTCGGACAGCTCGATCACCGGCTGGTGGCTGAAACCGGCGAGGATCACATGCTCCAGCTGGTCCACTTGATCCTTGATGCGTTGGTTGATGCGCGGATTGGCGTGGCCGAATACATTGACCCACCAGGAACTGACCGCGTCCAGGTAGCGTTTGCCTTCGAAGTCTTCCAGCCAGACGCCTTCACCGCGCTTGATGGGGATCAAAGGCAGTTGTTCGTGGTCTTTCATCTGGGTGCAGGGATGCCACAGTACCGCGAGATCGCGTTGCATCCACTGGTTATTCAGGCCCATGTAGAGTCTCCTGGAGGCGGAATCGGGCAAGCCTATGCAATGCATGGCCGCGGGACAACCTATTGTGTGGGGCGGCGGTCAGACAAATGCGCCCTGTACGCAAAGACGTGCCTGAGAGCTGCCAGGGCACCCGCCCTTGGTTATCCCTGAGTCTTCTGAAACGGTCCTTAATCTTTTCTTAACGAGCCCGGCCCAGACTATCGATCGTATTTCTCGATATTTCAAAGCAAAATTTTTCGCTTTAATTCGATAGGTAAATCGCTAGTCTTGGTCAGCGTTTCTTACAGGATGCAACTCGATGCAGTTACGTAATTCTTCTTCGCGCTACGGCTGGGTAAGCATTGTTCTGCACTGGGGCGTGGCCCTGGCCGTCTTCGGATTGTTCGCTCTGGGCCTGTGGATGGTCGGTCTCGACTACTACAGCACCTGGCGCAAAGACGCCCCGGACCTGCACAAGAGTATTGGCCTGACGCTGTTTGCGATCATGCTGCTGCGGGTGCTGTGGCGTTTTGTCAGCCCACCACCACCGGCACCGGCCAATCATGGACGTCTGACCCGCCTGGGGGCCAAGTTGGGACATGGGTTCCTGTACCTGGGTCTGTTCGCGGTCATGATTGCCGGTTACCTGATCTCCACCGCAGACGGCGTCGGTATCCCGGTGTTTGGCTTGTTTGAAGTTCCTGCCCTGGTTTCCGGCCTGCCGGACCAGGCAGATGTAGCAGGCGTGGTGCATTTGTACCTGGCCTGGGCGCTGGTGATCTTTGCCGGCATCCATGGTCTGGCGGCCTTGAAGCACCACTTTATCGATCGTGATGCGACCCTCAGCCGAATGCTGGGTCGCAAAGCCTGATGTTCAACCTCGACTCAAAAGGAATAGAAAGCATGTTGAAAAAGACTCTCGCCGCTCTGGCAATCGGATCGGCTGTATTGGCGGCCGGTCAAGTGATGGCAGCGGACTACGTGATCGACAAGGAAGGCCAGCACGCCTTCATCGACTTCAAGATCAGCCACCTGGGCTACAGCTTCATCACCGGTACCTTCAAGGACCTGGACGGCAAGTTCAGCTTCGACGCGGCCAAGCCTGAAGACGCCAAGATCGAAGTCAACGTGCGCACCGCCAGCGTGTTCACCAACCACGCCGAACGTGACAAGCACATCACCAGCAAGGACTTCCTCGACGCTGGCAAGTTTGCCGATGCCAAGTTCGTCTCCACCAGCGTCAAGCCGACCGGCAAGAATGCCGACGGCAAGCTGACCGCTGACGTGGCCGGCGACCTGACCCTGCACGGTGTGACCAAGCCGGTTGTGGTCAAGGCCACCTTCCTGGGTGAAGGCAAGGACCCATGGGGCGGCTACCGTGCCGGTTTCGAAGGCACCACCAGCATCAATCGCCAGGATTTCGGCAAGATGATGGACCTGGGCCCGGCGTCCAACAACGTCGACCTGTACATCACCTTCGAAGGTGTGAAAGCGAAGTAATGCTTCGTCTGTAGCCGCTGCCGCAGGCTGCGATAAGGCCCGCAGGGCCTTCGCGATTCAATTCGCACAGCCCTTATTGGACTGATCGCAACCTGCGCCAAGGCAAAAAAAGCGCCCCCGACCACAAATCGGGGGCGTTTTTTATTGCCCGTCATGCAACCCGGTGAGCCTGGCAGGCCCTTGCGCCGGGCTCCCCGTCGTTCGCAGCCTGCGGCAGCGGCTACAGAAAGCGGCCTCGACCAGCCGCCACAAAAAACGCCCCGGGTCTTGCGACCAGGGGCGTTTTTCATTGCAGCCTGCGGACTCAGCGATTGCGGGTCAGCAGTGCCGGCTTCTCGCCCCGTGGGCGGCTCGGCAACTGGTCCAGTTGCTCAGGCGTCGGGAAGCGATCGGCCTTGGACTCCTTGTGCATGATCTTCGGCTGGTTGCCCCGAGGATTCTGCACTGCCGGCTCCTGGCGTGGCTGTTCGTCACGGTTCGGGCGACGATTGCGCGACTCGTCGCGACGACCCTGGCTGTCACGAGGGGCGCCGTTGCGTGGGCCGCCGCTGCGCTTGGCCGGTGCGGTGCCGGTGGTGCTGCCGTTGCTGTTGCGTGGGTTGCCTGAGCGACCCTGGCCACCACCAGCGCCGCCGCGTGGCGGATTGCCGGCACCGGCGCCCTGGGCCGGAGCCCCTGGACGGCGACCACGGCCCTGGTTGTTCTTGTTCTGGTATGGGCTGACGTAGTCAGCGCGGTTACCGAAGTTGTCCACGTCGTCGTCGAGGAACTCATCCGGTGCCCGGTCGGCACGTGGCGTCGGCTGGCGCTGTTCGCGGGCCGGAGTGCCTTCACGCGGTTTCTGCTCGCGGGCCGGGCGCTCGCCACGGGCCGGCTTGTCTTTGCCGCCCTTGTCCTTGCCCTTGTCCTTGCGACCACCGCCGCCACCGCCGCCGTTCGGGCCGTCGCCACGTGGGCCACGAGGATTGCGCGGGTTGCGTACGTCCGGACGCTCGCGCACTTCCGGCTTCTCGGCTTCCACGGCGCTGGCATCGAAGCCCATCAGGTCGCCATCGGCGATCTTCTGCTTGGTCATGCGCTCGATGCTTTTCAGCAGTTTCTCTTCGTCCGGAGCCACCAGGGATATGGCCTCGCCCGAGCGACCGGCACGGCCGGTACGACCGATACGGTGCACGTAGTCTTCGTCGACGTTAGGCAGCTCGAAGTTGACCACGTGGGGCAGTTGGTCGATATCCAGGCCGCGGGCGGCGATATCGGTGGCTACCAGAATGCGTACGTCGCCGGCCTTGAAATCGGCCAGGGCCTTGGTGCGGGCGTTCTGGCTCTTGTTACCGTGGATCGCCACAGCGCTCAGGCCGTGCTTGTCCAGGTACTCGGCCAGGCGGTTGGCGCCGTGCTTGGTACGCGTGAACACCAGCACCTGTTCCCAGGCGCCAGCGGTGATCAGGTGCGCCAGCAGCGAGCGTTTGTGGCTGGCGGGCAGGCGGAACACCCGCTGCTCGATACGCTCAACCGTGGTGTTCGGCGGGGTGACTTCGATGCGCTCGGGGTTGTGCAGCAACTTGCCGGCCAGGTCCGTGATGTCCTTGGAAAAGGTCGCGGAGAACAGCAGGTTCTGACGCTTGGCAGGCAGGCGGGCGAGGACCTTCTTGACGTCATGGACGAAGCCCATGTCGAGCATGCGGTCGGCTTCGTCGAGCACGAGGATTTCCACGTGGGACAGATCGACGCTGCCTTGGCCGGCCAGGTCCAGTAGGCGGCCGGGGCACGCCACCAGCACATCGACGCCACGGGCCATGGCCTGGACCTGCGGGTTCATGCCGACGCCGCCGAAGATGCAGGCGCTGACGAACTTCAGGTCGCGGGCATACAGCTTGAAGCTGTCATGCACTTGCGCGGCCAGTTCGCGAGTCGGGGTTAGGACCAGTACGCGCGGTTGGCGCGGGCCGTGACGCTGGGATTTGTCCGGGTGACCGTTGGGAAACAACCGCTCCAGGATCGGGAGGGCGAAACCGCCGGTTTTACCAGTACCTGTCTGTGCCGCGACCATCAGATCGCGACCTTGCAACACGGCGGGAATGGCCCGCTGTTGCACCGGAGTAGGCTGGGTGTAGCCGGCGGCTTCGATGGCACCGACTAAAGCCTCGGAGAGACCGAGGGAAGCAAAGGACATGAGTAATCCTGTTTTAGTGAGGGCTTGGCCCAAAGGGATAATCTTGCCGGGCGTGAATGGCGTTTAAGAGGACGCAATCCCGTCCGGTCCTGCTGGCCTGAAGACTCATCCAACACAGGCTCGCGCGGGCCGGATGGCTGCGCCGTAGCGGGGTGGAGAGGCCTTGAACAGGTTCCAGCGTCCGGGCGTGAGCCTGGCGGGAGGCCGGAGTATAACAGAGCAATCAGTATGCGCTGCTTTCCTGCTGCTCAACGGTTTTTTCTGACCCCCGGGTAGAGGATGACCTGACAGGGGGCAGAACAGGTTCCGCTCCGTACTTGGCGCTCAACTCGGCATAGGCCGGTTCGCGCTTGAAGCGCTTGAGTTCGGCGCCGAAGCGTTGCACCAAAAGGTCCATCCCGGCGTTGCGGCGCAGCGCCAGGTACTGGCTCTGGCGGCTGATGACCGTAGGGTTCTGGCTGACCTGATCGCGAATGCCCAGGCTGTCCAGCAGATGCTGGCCCACTCGCTTGTCGGTGATCAACAGGTCGATGCGTCCCAGTAGCAGCTTGCCGAAGTTGGCTTCATGGGTCGGTGCCGGCTCGCGGTTGAACAGGGTCGAATTGCTGAAGTCATCGCTATACAGGTAGCCGGGAGAGGTGCCGATGGTCAGGCCCTTGAGTTCATCCAGATGCTTGAACGGATGTGGGCGCTGCTTGGCGTAGAACATCACGAACTCCACATCCGAGAGAGGTTCGCTGGGATAGAGCAAGGTGCGGTCGCGCTGGTCGCTATGGAAGATATCCAGGGCTCCGTCGGCCTGGCCGGTTTCCAGCATGGCCAGGCAGCGTTTCCACGGTAGGAACTGCCACTCTACTTCTATCCCCAGACGCTGAAAGACAATGGCCGTGGTTTCGTAGTCCAGCCCCAGGGCCTTGCCGTTTTCCTCATAGACATAAGGCGCCCAGGGTTCGGTGACAATGCGCAGCTTCTCGCCATGGGCGGCGACGCTCAGGCAAGTACAGAGGAGGGCTATCAGCAGCTGGGCAATGACGGACATTGCTGGAGATTACGACGAGAGATCATGCAATTGCTAGGGGGAGTTCCAGCCGCTCTGGCTCAAGGCTTGGGCAAATAAAAAGGCCCCGGTTTACGCCGGGGCCTGGTGAAGGGTTGCCGATCAGCGCGGCAGCTTCAGGTTGTTCCAGATGGCCAGGCTCGGGTCGGCCTGGTTCAGGGTGTAGAAATGTAGGCCCGGTGCTCCACCTTGAAGCAGGCGCTCGCACATCTGGCTGATGACCTGCTCACCGAAAGCCTGGATGCTGGTGCTGTCGTCACCGTAGGCTTCCAGTTGCTTGCGGATCCAGCGAGGGATCTCGGCGCCGCAGGCGTCGGAAAAACGCGCCAGCTTGCTGTAGTTGGTGATCGGCATGATGCCCGGCACGATCGGGATGTTTACGCCCATCTTCTGCACGCGCTCGACGAAGTAGAAGTAGCTGTCGGCATTGAAGAAGTACTGGGTGATCGCACTGTCGGCACCGGCATTGGCCTTGCGTACGAAATGGGTGAGATCGTCTTCGAAGTTGCGCGCTTGCGGGTGCATCTCCGGATAGGCGGCGACTTCTATATGGAAGTGGCTGCCGGTTTCTTCACGAATGAAGCTCACCAGATCGTTGGCGTGGCGCAACTCGCCGCTGGCCATGCCCATGCCCGAAGGCAGGTCGCCGCGCAGGGCAACGATGCGCTTGATACCAGCTGCCTGATACTGCTGCAGCAGACCGCGCAGGTCGTCCTTGCTGTCGCCGACGCAAGACAGGTGCGGTGCGGCAGGGACTTTTACTTCGCTCTCCAGTTGCAGCACGGTGTTGACCGTACGATCACGGGTCGAGCCGCCGGCACCGTAGGTGCAGGAGAAGAAGTCGGGGTTGTAGCTGGCCAGCTGACGGGCAGTGGCAAGCAGTTTTTCATGCCCAGCATCGGTCTTGGTCGGAAAGAACTCGAAGCTGTAGCGACGATCTTGGGACATGGAAGCAACCTCCAGCTACAAGCCGCAAGCTGAAAGCGCCAAGAGAAGCGTGGGTGCGCTCATCTCCTGATTCTGGAGCCTGTTGCCTGACACTGTTTAAGCAAATAGGGGCAAAGCGTGAGGCTTTGTGCGGCAAGCCCGGCTTGTGGCCCTGGCTTGCCGCTTGAAGCTCAACGCTTGCAGCTGCTCTTAGTAGCGATAAGCGTCTGGCTTGAACGGACCTTCGACGGTCACGCCGATGTAGTCAGCCTGTTGCTTGGTCAGTTGAGTGACCACGCCGCCGAAGCCGCGAACCATTTCCAGGGCCACTTCTTCGTCGAGTTTCTTCGGCAGGACTTCAACGGTCAGGCGCTCGGCTTTCTGGGCTGGCGACAGGTCGGCGTACTTCTGGCCGAACAGGAAGATCTGCGCCAGAACCTGGTTGGCGAACGAACCGTCCATGATGCGGCTTGGGTGACCAGTGGCGTTGCCCAGGTTCACCAGGCGGCCTTCGGCCAGCAGGATCAGGTAGTCGTCGTTCTGTGGGTCGAAATCGCCATGGCCGGTACGGTGGATCTTGTGTACCTGTGGCTTCACTTCTTCCCATGCCCAGTGCTTGCGCATGAAAGCGGTGTCGATTTCGTTGTCGAAGTGGCCGATGTTGCAGACCACGGCGCGCTTTTTCAGGGCCTTGAGCATGTTTGCGTCGCAAACATTGACGTTACCGGTGGTGGTCACGATCAGGTCGATCTTGCCCAGCAGGGCCTTGTCGATGCAGGCTTCGGTGCCGTTGTTGATACCGTCGATGAACGGCGAAACCAGTTCGAAACCGTCCATGCAGGCTTGCATGGCGCAGATCGGGTCGACTTCGGAAACCTTGACGATCATGCCTTCCTGACGCAGGGACTGGGCCGAGCCCTTGCCCACGTCACCGTAGCCGATGACCAGCGCTTGCTTGCCGGACAGCAGGTGGTCGGTGCCGCGCTTGATGGCGTCGTTCAGGCTGTGACGGCAGCCGTACTTGTTGTCGTTCTTGCTCTTGGTCACCGAGTCGTTGACGTTGATCGCAGGAATCTTCAGCTCGCCCTTGGCCAGCATGTCCAGCAGGCGGTGTACGCCGGTGGTGGTTTCTTCGGTCACGCCGTGAACGCGATCCAGTACCTGTGGGTATTTGTCGTGCAGCAGCTGGGTCAGGTCGCCGCCGTCGTCGAGGATCATGTTGGCGTCCCAAGGCTGGCCATCCTTGAGGATGGTCTGCTCCAGGCACCACTCGTACTCTTGTTCGGTTTCGCCTTTCCAGGCGAACACAGGAATGCCGGCGGCGGCGATGGAGGCAGCGGCCTGGTCTTGAGTCGAGAAGATGTTGCAGGACGACCAGCGTACTTCGGCACCCAGGGCAACCAGGGTTTCGATCAGCACGGCGGTCTGAATGGTCATGTGGATGCAGCCGAGGATTTTCGCGCCCTTGAGAGGCTGTTCAGCCAGGTACTTGCGGCGCAGACCCATCAGAGCGGGCATTTCCGACTCGGCGATGATGGTTTCGCGACGGCCCCAGGCGGCCAGGGAAATGTCGGCGACTTTGTAGTCGGTAAAATCTGCAGGCGTGTTTACAGCGCTCATGAAGAGCCTCCATTCGTAGTGTGCGAATGGGCGCCGTTGTGCGTTTAGTGTCCGTACAGGGAAGCCTGTACCGACAACGCCCCATCCGAGCCTGACAGGTCATGCCTGCTGCAGCGCCCCTCGGACAGGTGGCGGGAAAACGGTATCAAGTGCAGATGACCGTTTTGAAACGGTGGCGATTATAGCCGCCAGAGCCAGACTTCCAAAAGTGTTTCTGTCGCCTGGATGAAGATCGTTAATCGCGACCATAGTCGATGTTGCGTAGAGCATGACCGTCCGGTCTGCCATTATGCCGGGCATCAATTGGCAGGACGGTCAGGAGTGAATATGAATTTCCACACCCGCAAGTGGGTAAAGCCCGAAGACCTCAACCCCAACGGCACGCTGTTCGGCGGCAGCCTGTTGCGCTGGATCGACGAAGAAGCGGCGATCTACGCCATTGTCCAGTTGGGCAACCAGCGAGTGGTCACCAAGTACATCTCGGAAATCAACTTCGTCAGTGCCTCACGCCAGGGCGACATCATTGAGCTGGGCATCACCGCCACCGAGTTCGGTCGCACCTCCATTACCCTGACCTGCGAAGTACGCAACAAGATCACCCGCAAATCCATTCTCACCGTAGAGAAGATGGTCTTCGTCAACCTAGGTGAAGACGGCCTGCCGGCGCCTCACGGGCGCACCGAAATCAAATACGTCAAGGACCAGTTCAAGGACGAAGCCTGAACCCACGCGTCGGCGAATGCCTTGACCCCATTCGCCAGCCTGAGGTCTCCAATCCGAACGGAACAGCCCTGAACCTCGCATGTCGTAACTCATACGACCCACCTGGTTCAGGACTCCCATGGACACTCGACACGACGGTAAAACCCCCGGTCTTTCGGCCGCGGAGCAGCAGGACGTCGACCGTAACCAGCCGCCCCGCGCGGCGGTCCTGCATGAAATCATCCGCACCCAGGGCGATCAGGAGCTGGAGCGCAGCGTCGCTGCCCTGTGGTGGTCGGCCTTGGCTGCCGGCCTGACCATGGGCCTGTCCCTGATGGGCATGGGCCTGCTCAACTCCCGCCTGCCGGATGGCGAAGCCTTCAAAGTGATCGCCAGCTTCGGCTACTGTGCGGGCTTTCTGGCGGTGATTCTCGCGCGCCAGCAACTGTTTACGGAAAATACTCTGACCGCGGTATTGCCGGTGATGAGCAAGCCGAGCCTGCAGAACTTCGGGCGATTGTTGCGCTTATGGGGTGTGGTGCTGGTGGGTAACCTGTGCGGCACCTTGCTGGTGGCCTACGTGATGCTGCACCTGCCGATCTTCGACAGCCGGACCGACCAGGCCTTTCTGGAAATCGGCCGCAAGGTGATGGAGAACGACAGCTCGCAGATGTTCGCCAAGGGCATCATCTCCGGCTGGATGATCGCCACCATGGTGTGGATGATTCCGTCCATGGAGAGCGCCAAGATGTGGATCATCATCCTCATCACCTACCTGATGGCGCTGGGGGATTTCACCCACATCGTGGTGGGTTCGGCCGAAGTCTCTTACCTGGTGTTTGCCGGCGAGCTGGGGTGGCGGGATTTCTGGCAGGTGTTCGCCGGGCCGACCCTGGCGGGGAACATCATCGGCGGCAGTTTCATCTTCGCTCTGATCAGCCATGCCCAGGTGCGCAGCGAGAGCGGCACGCCGAACAAAAACGCGGATCGGGCAGGGGCACCCGATCCGCGACAGATCAAGAAGTGATCAGTGGGCCTCGGTCTTGGCTGCCGGGGTTTCCTGGGTGACATGGCGCACCAGCTTGCCGATGCTCAGACCCTGCAGCAGGATCGAGGACAGCACCACGATGTAGGTGATGCTCAGCACCAAGTCGCGTTCCGGCCCCAGGGGCAGGGCCAGCGCCAGCGCCACTGAGACGCCACCGCGCAGGCCACCCCAGGTCAGCACGCGAATGGTGCCCCGGGGCACGCTGCGCCAGCGGCGCAGCAGGAGGATTGCCGGGGCCACGGTCAACAGGCGCGACAGTATGATGGCCACTGCCAGCAGGCTCGCGGCCGCCAGGTGCAGCCAGTTGAACGGCAGCAGCAACAGTTCCAGGCCGATCAGGGCGAACAGCAGGGCGTTGAGCATGTCGTCCAGCAGTTCCCAGAAACCATCCAGGTAACGCCGGGTCATGTCGTTCATCGCCAGGTTGCGCCCCAGATTGCCGATGATCAGGCCGGCTACCACCATGGCGATCGGTGCCGATACGTGGATCTCGCTGGCCATGGCCGAACCACCGATCACTAGAGCCAGGGTCAGCATCACTTCGATCTGGTGCTGCTCGATGCTCTTGATCATCAGGTACACCAGGTAGCCGATCAGCCCGCCGAACACCACGCCGCCGATGGCTTCATGCACGAACAGCCAGGCAGTGGCGCTCACCGTCGGAGTTTCACCCAGTTGGGCGATGCCCAGCAGCACGGTGAACACCACGACCGCCGTGCCGTCGTTGAACAGCGACTCGCCGACGATAGTGGTCTTCAGCGGCTTGGAGGCGTTGGCGGTCCGCAGTACGCCCAGCACCGCGATGGGGTCGGTGGGGGAAATCAGTGCGCCGAACAGCAGGCAATAGAGGAAGCTCACGTGCCAGCCGAACAGGCCGAAGATCCAGTAGGCCAGGCTGCCGATGACGAAGGTGGCGATCAGCACGCCGACGGTGGCTAACAGGCCGATGGGCCAGCGATAGCTGCGCAGATCGTTGAGGTTGACGTGCAGGGCGCCGGCGAACAGCAGGAACGACAGCATCCAGTTCATCAGCAGGTCGCCGAAGTCGATCTTGCCGATCAGTTCCTCGACATGCTCTTCCAGGCCGGGGAAGCCGAGGTAGCTCAGTCCTTGCAGCAACAAGGAAAAGAGCAGGGCGGTGACCATGACGCCGATGGTCGGCGGCAGGCCGATAAAACGGAAGTTGACGTAGGTGAGCAGGGTGGTCAGGCAGATAAAAGCAGCGACAAGTTCAAGCATCCGGACTCCTTTGGATGATCGCAGGAAAAGCAGCCTGAACTCTTTCAGGCCAAAGGTTTGATGTGCCGGCGACGGGACGGGACACAGTTCGTTATGGCGCGGGAGTCCGCTCCCTTGCCACGGCAATGCTGTTGAGCCGCACCCATTGACCGCAGCGAGGGGGCGACGTTGCAGGCCTGGCGGTAAAAATGCCCCGGGCACGCCCATGCTGCCGAATTCGCTGTCGCCACTGCCAAAAAAGCTGGCAACCAGTGCAAGCCGGGCAGCCGGCATGCGAGGATTCCCGCTCTGTGGTCGGGCACTCTGCCCAAGCATGACCGTGCCGCACGAGATCCGATGACCTTCAGGCAAACAGGGAGTGTGAGGTGCTGGCGACAAGTCTGGTTCTGGTGGCGGCGCTGCTGCATGCGGCATGGAACACCCTGATCAAGTTCAGCGGTGAACGATTGCTGGTGGTGGCCTGCATGGACAGCGTGGCGTTGCTGTTCGTGGCAATCATGCTGTTTTTCCTGCAATGGCCGCCACCGCAGATCTGGCCCTGGATCATCGCCTCGGCGGCCTTCGAACTCTTGTACCGCTATTTGCTGATCCAGGCGTATCGGGTAGGTGACCTGGGGCTGGTCTATCCGTTGATGCGCGGCTTGTCGCCCCTGGTGGTGCTGGCCCTGACCCTGATCTTTGCCGGCGAGGTCCTGAGCACCCAGCAAATCCTCGGCATCCTGCTGATTCCCTTCGGCATGCTGTGTCTGCTCTGGCAAGGCGGAGGCGGCGCGCGCCTGCCCTGGAGCATGCTGCCGGTGGTGGCGCTGATCGGCCTGTGCATCGGTTGCTATACCTTTATCGACGGCCAGGCCCTGCGCCGCTGGTCGCACCCGCTGGACTACCTGACCTGGGTCACGCTGCTCAGCGCCTGGCCTTTTCCCCTGGTGGCTGTGGTGTGGAAGCGGCCCGCGTTCGCGCAGTTCTGGCGTGAGCAGTGGCGCTTGGGGCTGAGCGTCGGCTTCTGTGTACTGTTCAGCTACGCTCTGGTGCTTTGGGCCATGCAGTTGGGCTCGATTGCAGAAGCGGCGGCGCTGCGTGAAATCAGTGTGATTCTGGTGGTGCTGTTCGGTATGCGCTACCTGAAAGAACCTTTCGGCCGGCCACGGCTCTTAGCCTGTGGATTGGTGCTGATTGGCATGTTGGTGATGAAGTTCTGAACACCCCCTAAAACTCTAAAAAAGGATTTGCTCCATGACTGTCGCTTTCTGGTGTGTGTTGATCGCAATTGTCCTGCCCTACTTGTGTACCGCCATCGCCAAGGGCGCAGGCAAATACGGGCTTCGCTACAACCATGACCCACGGGCGTTCCTGAGTACCCTGGAGGGGCTGCCCAAGCGTGCCCACAACGCGCAGCTCAATGGTTTCGAGGTGACTCCGGCATTTGCTGCGGCGGTGATCATTGCCCATGTGGCGGGTAACGCCGAACTGGTGACCATCAACGTCCTGGCGGTGCTGTTTGTCACCAGCCGTCTGCTGTACATGATCTGCTACCTGGCGGACTGGGCGATCCTGCGGTCCCTGGTGTGGTTCGTGGGCATGGGCCTGATCGCCAGTTTCTTCTTCGTTTCAGTCTGAAACACCCTCTTGCCGGCGAAAGCGTCTTCATGGTCGCCTCCGCCGGCAAGCCGGCTGCTACTGGGGTCAAGGGGTATCGGGCACTTCCGGTACTTTGGGCAGCGCCGCGCCCTTGGGCCAGAGCATCCAGATCTGTCCCTGCTGCTTCATGTCGCCGGCCAGTTGTCCGGCCGCCTCGCCGGTGCCCCAGAACAAATCGGCACGGACTTCTCCGGTAATCGCGCCGCCTGTGTCCTGAGCGGCTACGGGGCGTACCAGGCTGCTGCCGTCGGGACGAGTGGTGGACAGCCACAGCAGGCTGCCCAGGGGAATGACCTTGCGATCCACTGCGACGCTGTAGCCGGAAGTCAGCGGCACGTTCAATGAGCCACGGGGGCCTTCGTTGCTGTCCGGGTTGCGATTGAAGAACACGTAGCTTGGGTTGCTGCCCAGCAGTTCGGGAATCCGCGTCGGATGGGCCTTGGCCCAGGCGGCGATGGTGCCCATGGTCACGTCCTCTTTTTTCAGTTCCCCCTGCTCCACCAACCAGCGGCCGATGGGCCGGTACGGGTGGCCATTCTGGTCGGCGTAGCCGATCCGCAGTTGGCGACCGTCATCCAGCTGGATCCTTCCCGACCCCTGGATCTGCAGGAATTGCAGGTCCATCGGATCGGTCAGCCAGGCCAGCACCGGAGCCTTCACCCCCTTGGCTTCGATGGTCGCGGCATCGTCATAGGGCTTGAGCACCCGGCCTTCGAGGCGGCCCCTCAGGCGCTTGCCCTTGAGTTCCGGATAGAGGCTGTCCAGAGCGACGATGATCATGTCGTCCGGCACGCCGTACACCGGTACATTGGCCGTTCGGGTCTGGGTCAGGCTGCCGGGATACACCGGTTCGTAATAGCCGGTGATCAAGCCGGTGCTACTGCCGCTGCCCGAGCGCAGCCCATAGACTTCCAGGTGTTCCTTGAGAAAGTCGCGGATGGCAGCCGGAGTCTGTGGCACGTTGGCTGCTGCAGCGCAGGTGGCGCCCCACACCGGGTCGGCTTTCAGGCGGTTGCAGGCACTGCGCCAGGAGCCGAAGCCGGCCAGCAGGTCGTTATCGGCTACGCTGGGCAACGACTCCCAGGGCGCACTGTTGTAGGTGGCCAAGGCGTGGGTTGGCGCAGGCTTGCCGTTATCGCCGCCGTTGCAGCCGGCAAGCAGCGCCAGGGCTGGCAGGGTCCAGAGCAGGTGGCGACGCCAGCGGAGGAAGCTCGGGTTCATGCTGTATTTCCTTGAGGGGTTATCCACAGACTGGGTGGCAGTGGGCAACCCCTATTGTTAATAGGGCTATTGGTGTTTGCCGGGGAGGCGAGGATACTGGCCGCCGTTTCCGTGACCTGACCTGAAGCCACCATGACGCTAAAAAGACTTTCTGTTGTATTGCTGGCCTGCCTGACGCTTTCCGCCTGTGGCGGTGTCGATCCCAACTCTCCCCTGGGCCAGCGCAAGGCAATTTTCAAACAGATGCTCAAGACCGGCGAGGACCTGGGGGGCATGCTGCGTGGGCGGATTCCTTTCGACGGTGCGCGTTTTGCCGAAGGTGCGGTCAAGCTCGACAGCCTGTCCCATGAACCCTGGAAGCACTTCCCCGAGGTCAAGGAAGAAGATCACACCAGCGCCACCGATGACGTCTGGCGCAAGCAGGCGCGATTCCAGGAGCTGGCACGCAACCTGGAGGCGGCCACCGGCGAACTGGTGACCATCAGCCAGGTCCAGCCTTACAAGGCCAGTAACCTGGGGCCGGCAGTGCAGAAGGTCGAGGATGTCTGCAGTGCTTGTCACAAAGAATTCCGCAATCACTGAGTGGCGGTTCTGACAAGGTGTTTTGCGCTGGCGAGGGAGCAGTCCCCCTCGCCACGACAAGCGCCGCTTACTTGTCCAGCTCGTCCAGGGCTTGCTGCAGTTCCTTGCGGGATTCGGCGAGTTTGTCCTTGCGCTTGTTGATCTTCTCCGAGTCGCCTTTCTTCATGGCTTTTTCCAGATCGGCCTGGCGCCGGCTGACTTCGTGCTTGGCTTCCAGCACCTTGTTTTCCCGATCCTTCTTCAGCGAGGCATCGGTGCAGTGGGCGCTGACTTCACTCAGGGCGCGCTCCAGGCCGGCTTGCTGATTGCTATTGCCATGAGCCTTGGCTTGTTCAATCTGGGTCATGATCGCTTGGCGCTTGGCGGCACAACCGGTCAGTTGCGGAGCTTGTTCGGCGGCCAGCAGGGGCGCGCTCATCAGGCTGCACAGGGTCAAGGCAGCGAGGGATGGAAACAGTTTCATGGAAGGCTCCAGGTGGAAAAAGATCAAAAAATAACCAATTAAAATATTGACGCTGGCATCGGGAGTGGGGTGTTGGAACCCAATCCCGCCTGGGTGGTTCAACCTGCGCCCCAGGATGATGGATTAAAAACCTTCGATACCCGCTTCACTCAAGGTGGCACGCAGGGCCAGTACCTGTGGATCACGAAAGAATGCCGTCAGTTGCGCAGCACGTTCCGCTCCTATTCCTGCCTCGTCCTGCCAGTCCTGGCTGCTTTTCAGCGCCAGGGTTTGCCATGGCCCGCTCAGGTCAGCTGAGCCACTGGGGGGCAGCCCCAGGGATTTCAGCCAGCGAGGGAAGGGTTGCTGTCTTGCCCGGTGCAGGCTCTCGAGTAAACGAGAGCTGCTGCGCTTGCCGAAGCCGGCAATGTTAGCAAGCTCCGCCTGATCCAGGGTCAGCCAATCCAACAGGCCTTTGATACGCCCTGTTTCAATCAGCCTGCTCCAGGTTCGCTCGCCGATATTCTGCAGGTCCAGGCCCTGTTTGCTGCCGAGCCAGGTCAGCCGCGCGAGAAACTGACTCTCGCAACCGGGAGAGGGCTGCCAGCAGCTCAAGCCATGAAAGTCCTCCTGGGCCGGAGCCTGGATGGCCTGGCGTTGCGGGCTCCTGAGTACCACGCTCTCCAGACGCGGAATGGTCAATCCGGCAAGGCTGATGGCCACCTGATCGCCGGGCGCTATATCCAGTGCCCGCCAGCGTTGTAGCGAGCCGACGCTGACGCGACGGATCTGTCGGTCGTCGAGGGTGACAGGCTCGATATCCAGCAAAGGGGTGATGCGTCCGGTGCGGCCGATGCGGAATCGCACCTGACGCACATGGGCCAGGGCCTGGGCGTAGGGATATTTCCACGCGGCGATCCAGTGCGGCGCTTTGGCCTGCCAGCGCTCGGCGGCCGGGCGCTGGCTCTGCCGCAGGATGATGCCGTCGCTGGCGAAGGGCAGGGGTGAGCGGTACCAGTGCTCCCGCCATTGTCGAGCTTCGCTGAACCCGGTGATGGGCCTGCTGTATTCACGGCCCTCGGGAAAACCCAGTTGCGCCAGTTGCTCCAGGCGTTCACTCAAGATGGCGGGGCCTTGGGGCCAGTCCCAGACAAACAGGCCGATCTGCTGTGCTTCTGCCCTCGACAGGTGTTTGCGTGCCAGCCATCCGGCGACCCGGCTGCGAGCATTGAGGCTGCCCGCGCGGGACTGGATGTGTTGCTCCAGTCGTTGATACAGCTCCCCTTGTAGCAGCAGGTCCACGGGCTGTGGCAATTGTTTGGGGATGGCCGGGATCTGACGGGCGCTGGCGCTCCAGTCATGGCCCAGCAGGCCGTCACCCCGACTTAACGCCTGGTGGAAGCGACCCTGACGGTAGATCAGGGTCACGGCCACGCCGTCGATCTTGGGTTGCGCCCAAACACCTTCGCGACCTTTTAGCCAGAGCTGGACGGCATTGTCATCGGGGAGTTTTTCCACTCCGGTGTGAGCAATAGGGTGGGGGATGCTGCCCCGGGCGTCGAGCAACGGCCGGTCCGCAGTCACGGGAATCTGTGGAAAGCAGTGCCGCAGGTTGGCCAGGCGCTGACGGGACTGGTCGTAGAGCTCGTCGGCTACAGGCGATTGGCCGTGCCGGTGGTAGCGGGTATCCCAGTTCTTGAGCTGTTGTTGCAGGGCGGTGATTTCCAGGTTGGCCTGGGACGTTGGCCAGTCAGGACATTGGGCCTGAGCGGGTAGAGCGGCGAGGGCCAGAAGCAGCAGGAAGAGTCTTGGCAGCATGGGGAGCATCCTTGCTCTGATGGGCATGCGCTAAAGGCTAGAGGGGATTGGCTGTGGGCTTGGACGAAGGTGTTTGCCGGGTGTTTCATCGGGCGCCAAAACTCGTCGTCAATGGCGCAGGGCCCTGTATCGACGGTTGTCGGCTGGCTTTGCAAGGAAACCTTCAGCCACAAAAAAGCCCCGCCGGGCGAGCCGGGCGGGGCTTTGGATGTTGCCAGGTGAAGCTTACAGGCCGGCAGCAGCGCGCAAGGCGTCGGCGCGGTCGGTTTTTTCCCAAGTGAAGGTGGTGAAGGTGTCCTCACCCACGGTCTTGGTTTGTGGGGCACGGCCGAAGTGACCGTAGGCCGCGGTTTCCTGGTACATCGGGTGCAGCAGGTCAAGCATGGTGGTGATCGCGTAAGGACGCAGGTCGAAGTGCTCGCGTACCAGCTTGACGATCTTGTCGTCGCTGATCTTGCCGGTGCCGAAGGTGTTCAGCGAGATCGAAGTCGGTTGCGCCACGCCGATGGCGTAGGACACCTGGATCTCGCAACGCTCGGCCAGGCCGGCGGCAACGATGTTCTTGGCCACGTAGCGACCGGCATAAGCGGCGGAACGGTCAACCTTGGATGGGTCCTTGCCGGAGAACGCGCCACCGCCGTGACGGGCCATGCCGCCGTAGCTGTCGACGATGATCTTGCGGCCGGTCAGGCCGCAGTCGCCCACCGGGCCACCGATGATGAACTGACCGGTCGGGTTGATGTGGAACTGGGTGTCCTTGTGCAGCAGCTCGGCTGGCAGCACGTGCTTGACGATCAGTTCCATCACGCCTTCACGCAGGTCGTTGTAGGACACTTCCGGGTTGTGCTGGGTCGACAGCACCACGGCGTCGATACCGACCACGATGCCGTTTTCATAGCGGCAGGTGACCTGGGACTTGGCGTCCGGACGCAGCCATGGCAGCAGACCCGATTTGCGAGCTTCAGCCTGGCGATGGACCAGTTGGTGGGAGAAGGCAATCGGCGCCGGCATCAGCGCTGCGGTTTCGTTGCTGGCGTAGCCGAACATCAGGCCCTGGTCGCCGGCGCCCTGATCTTCAGGCTTGGCGCGGTCAACGCCCTGGTTGATGTCGGGGGACTGCTTGCCAATGATGTTCATCACGCCGCAGGTGGCGCCGTCGAAGCCGACGTCCGAGCTGGTGTAGCCGATGTCGCAGATCACGTCGCGGACGATCTGCTCCAGGTCGACCCAGGCGCTGGTGGTGACTTCACCGGCGACGATGGCAACACCGGTCTTGACCAGGGTTTCCACCGCTACGCGGGCGTGCTTGTCCTGGGCAATGATGGCGTCCAGCACCGCATCGGAAATCTGGTCGGCGATTTTATCCGGATGCCCTTCAGACACGGACTCGGAGGTGAAAAGGGAGTATTCGCTCATCTCGACGGTTTCCTAAAATTTACCGATGGTGAGTGTCGCCAGCCGGTCGCTGAAAGTGGCGGACCTGGATCTGGAAACCATTACGTAAGCCTACATAGAGACTTTCCCCGGGAGTCAGTCCCGCAGCGCTGGCCCAGCGGGCCAAATCATCTTGTTCGAACCCTAGCCAGAGATCGCCGCAAGCCTCTTTGGCCCAACTCTGGTTGTGGCTGCACAAGTCTGTTACCAACAGGCTGCCGCCTGGTTGCAGCAATCGGGCCATCTGCTTGAGGGCTTCGGCCGGTGCGGCGAAATGGTGCAGGACCATATTCAGCACTACGCAATCGGCCGTCAGTGGCACGCCATCCAATGCATCGGCCAATTGCAGGCTGACGTTAGCCAATGTTTCGCGCTCACACAGCTGGCGCGCCAGTTCAAGCATTGCCGGACTGTTGTCCAGAGCGGTTACCTGGGCAAAGCGTCGGGCCAGTTCAGGGAGAAATCCACCGTCACCGGGACCCACTTCAATGGCCGTGGCCATTGGCTTGAAACTCAGCTGGTCCAGCAGCGCGAGAACACTGTCGCGGTACTGCGGCAGTCCTGCGATCAGGTCCTGCTGGGCGCGGAATTTCTCCGCCACCCGGGAAAAAAAGTCTTGACTGGCCGCGGCCCGTTGCCGGTGCACCAGGCCGATCCGGCCCTGGACATCCGCCGGCAGCCGCACCTGGTCCACTTCGTCCAGCAGTGCTGCGTGAAGCTTGCCCCCCAGGAGTTCGGTATGGGGCAGGGCGCGGCGATAGAAAATCGCATTGCCTTCACGGCGGGTCGCCACCAGGTTGGCCTGGGCCAGGACCTTCAAATGGTGACTCATGCCGGACTGGCCGATGGCGAAGATCTGAGCCAGTTCCAGTACACCGAACGAGTCGTTGCTCAGTGCGCGCAATACATTGAGCCTCAGAGGATCGCCGCCGGCCTTGCACAGGGCGGCCAGTTCGTCGCAATCGTCATGCTCAATGGAGGGTGCGTGCAGGTTCATAGGGGCGCAGTCTAGAGGTGCCTGCAAAGCCCTGCAACACCAATATCAAAACTTTTTGATATTGGTGTTGCAGGGGCCTTTGCCAGAGCCGTTCGTTGCCTTGTCAACGAACGGCGAGCGGGTTTCTCCAGTGGATTGAGTGCTTATCCTTGGGAAAAACATGCCTGAGTGACTATCTGTCATTGCCCCCGCCAGACGCCTGAGGGAAAATGCAGGCCTTTTTTCCGTTTCGTTTTATTCAATCCTCAGGAGATCAGCGATGCCCAGCCGTCGTGAGCGTGCCAACGCCATTCGTGCCCTCAGCATGGATGCCGTGCAAAAAGCCAACAGCGGCCATCCAGGTGCCCCCATGGGTATGGCGGATATCGCCGAAGTACTTTGGCGTGACTACCTCAAGCACAACCCGAGCAATCCATCCTTCGCCGACCGTGACCGCTTCGTGCTGTCCAACGGTCACGGCTCGATGCTGATCTACTCGCTGCTGCACCTGACCGGCTACGACCTGTCGATCGATGACCTGAAGAACTTCCGCCAACTGCACAGCCGCACTCCGGGCCACCCGGAATTCGGCTATACCCCGGGTGTGGAAACCACCACTGGCCCACTGGGTCAGGGCCTGGCCAATGCCGTGGGCTTCGCCCTGGCGGAAAAAGTCCTGGCGGCGCAGTTCAACCGTCCAGGTCACGACATCGTTGATCACCACACCTACGTATTCCTGGGTGATGGCTGCATGATGGAAGGCATTTCCCACGAAGTAGCCTCCCTGGCCGGTACCCTGGGCCTGGGCAAGCTGATCGCCTTCTACGATGACAACGGCATCTCCATCGACGGTGAAGTCGAAGGCTGGTTCACCGACGACACGCCCAAGCGTTTCGAAGCCTACAACTGGCAAGTGATCCGCAACGTCGACGGCCACGATCCGGAAGAGATCAAGACCGCCATCGACACCGCGCGCAAGAGCCCGTTGCCGACCCTGATCTGCTGCAAGACCACCATCGGTTTCGGTTCGCCGAACAAGCAGGGCAAGGAAGACTGCCACGGCGCACCACTGGGTGCCGAGGAAATCGCCCTGACCCGCGCTGCACTGAAGTGGAACCATGGCCCGTTCGAAATCCCGGCCGACATCTACGCCGAGTGGGACGCCAAGGAAGCCGGTCGCGCCGTGGAAGCCGAGTGGGATCAGCGCTTCGCGGCCTACTCCGCTGCGTTCCCTGCCGAAGCCAATGAACTGGTACGTCGCCTTGCGGGCGATCTGCCCGCGGACTTTGCCGAGAAGGCCAATGCCTATATCGCTGAAGTCGCGGCCAAGGGCGAAACCATCGCCAGCCGTAAAGCCAGCCAGAACACCCTGAACGCCTTCGGCCCGCTGCTGCCTGAATTTCTCGGCGGCTCGGCTGACCTGGCCGGCTCCAACCTGACCCTGTGGAAAGGCTGCAAGGGCGTCAGCGCTGAAGACGCCAGCGGCAACTACATGTACTACGGCGTGCGCGAGTTCGGCATGACCGCCATCATGAACGGCGTTGCCTTGCACGGTGGCCTGGTGCCTTACGGCGCGACCTTCCTGATGTTCATGGAATACGCACGCAACGCAGTGCGCATGTCGGCGCTGATGAAACAGCGGGTGATCCATGTCTACACCCACGACTCCATCGGTCTGGGCGAAGACGGCCCGACTCACCAGCCGATCGAGCAACTGACCAGCCTGCGCAGCACCCCGAACCTCGACACCTGGCGCCCAGCCGATGCCGTGGAATCGGCGGTGTCCTGGAAGTACGCCCTGGAGCGCAAGGACGGCCCATCGGCGCTGATCTTCTCCCGCCAGAACCTGCAGCACCAAACCCGTGATGCCGGGCAGATCGCCGACATCAGCCGCGGTGGCTACGTGTTGAAAGACTGCGCAGGCGAGCCTGAGCTGATCCTGATTGCCACCGGTTCGGAAGTGGGCCTGGCGGTCCAGGCTTTCGACAAGCTGACTGAGCAGGGCCGCAAGGTGCGCGTGGTTTCCATGCCGTGCACCAGCGTGTTCGACGCTCAGGACGCGGGCTACAAGCAATCGGTTCTGCCGTTGCAGGTCAGCGCGCGGATCGCCATCGAAGCTGCTCACGCCGACTTCTGGTACAAGTACGTGGGTCTGGAAGGCCGGGTGATCGGCATGACCACCTACGGCGAGTCGGCGCCTGCGCCGGCCTTGTTCGAAGAGTTCGGTTTCACCCTGGACAACATCCTGGGCCAGGCCGAAGAGCTGCTGGAAGACTAAAAAAGCACGCGGTGGCCCAGCCACCGCGATCCCTTTGTAGGCGCTGGCTTGCCAGCGATTCGCGGCCTGCCTGACACGCCGCTGATCGTTGGCAAGCCAGCTCCTGCGATGGGGTGCGTATAACAAGTTCGTCTGCCTGTGCCTGATCGAGAACCCCATGCCTCAATCGCGTCCCTATAAAGTTGCACTCAACGGCTACGGCCGGGTTGGTCGTTGCGTCTTGCGTGCTCTGTTCGAGCGGGGGGCTGCGGCTGGATTCGAGATCGTCGCCATCAACGATCTGGCCGACATGGCCAGTGTTGAATACCTGACACGCTTCGACTCGACCCACGGCCGGTTTCCCGGCGAGGTGAAGGTCGATGGCGACTGTCTGCATATCAATGGCAACTGCGTGAAAGTGCTGCGCAGTGCCACGCCTGAAGGCATCGATTGGGCGTCCCTGGACGTCGATCTGGTGCTGGAATGCTCCGGTGCCTACCACACCCGGGCAGACGGCCAGCGTTTCCTCGACGCCGGCGCGCCACGGGTGCTGTTCTCCCAGCCGATGGCCAGCGAGGCGGATGTCGACGCCACCATCGTTTACGGGGTCAACCAGGAGTGTCTGACCGGCGCCGAGCTGCTGGTCTCCAACGCCTCCTGTACCACCAACTGTGGTGTGCCGCTGTTGCGCCTGCTGGATCAGGCCATCGGCCTGGAATATGTGTCGATCACCACCATTCACTCGGCGATGAACGACCAGCCGGTGATCGACGCCTATCACCACGAGGATCTGCGTCGGACCCGTTCGGCGTTCCAGTCGGTGATCCCGGTGTCCACTGGTCTGGCGCGTGGTATCGAGCGCTTGTTGCCGGAACTTGCCGGGCGAATTCAGGCCAAAGCTGTGCGAGTGCCGACGGTCAATGTGTCCTGCCTGGATATCACCATGCAGACCGTGAGCGATACCGACGCCACCGAGGTCAACCGGATTCTGCGCGAGGCCGCCACCAGCGGTCCGCTCAAGGGCTTGCTGGCCTATACCGAGTTGCCTCACGCCAGCTGTGATTTCAATCATGATCCCCATTCGGCGATCGTCGATGCCAGTCAGACCCGCGTTTCCGGCCCCCGGCTGGTGAACATCCTGGCCTGGTTCGACAACGAATGGGGCTTTGCCAACCGGATGCTGGATGTTGCTGGGCACTACCTGCAAACAGCCACTCCACGCTCTGACTCTAAACTCTCTGTTTCTGAACAACAGTAACCCAGGAATTGCGACCCATGACCGTGTTGAAGATGACCGACCTCGATCTGCAAGGTAAGCGCGTACTGATCCGCGAAGACCTCAACGTCCCAGTCAAGGACGGTGTTGTCACCAGCGATGCGCGGATCCTGGCTTCGCTGCCGACCATCAAGCTGGCCCTGGAAAAAGGCGCGGCGGTGATGGTCTGCTCGCACCTGGGCCGTCCGACCGAAGGCGAGTTCTCTGCCGAGAACAGCCTCAAGCCGGTAGCCGATTACCTGAGCCGCGCCCTGGGCCGTGAAGTGCCGCTGGTGGCCGACTACCTGGGTGGTGTCGAGGTCAAGGCCGGCGACATCGTGCTGTTCGAAAACGTGCGCTTCAACAAGGGCGAGAAAAAGAACGCCGACGAACTGGCCCAGCAATACGCTGCCCTGTGCGACGTGTTCGTGATGGATGCTTTTGGCACCGCGCACCGCGCCGAGGGTTCGACCCATGGCGTGGCCAAGTTCGCCAAAGTAGCCGCTGCAGGTCCCCTGCTGGCTGCTGAGCTGGAGGCGCTGGGCAAGGCCCTGGGCAACCCGGCCAAGCCGATGGCGGCCATCGTTGCCGGTTCCAAGGTGTCCACCAAGCTGGATGTGCTCAACAGCCTGAGCCAGATCTGCGACCAGTTGATCGTCGGTGGCGGCATCGCCAACACCTTCCTGGCCGCTGCCGGGCATCCGGTGGGCAAGTCGTTGTACGAGCCGGACCTCTTGGACACCGCCCGAGCCATCGCCGCCAAGGTCAGCGTACCGCTGCCGGTGGACGTGGTCGTGGCCAAGGAGTTCGCCGAAAGCGCCGAAGCTACCGTCAAGCTGATCGCTGATGTTGCCGCTGACGACATGATCCTCGACATCGGCCCACAGACTGCCGCGCAGTTCGCCGAGCTGCTGAAATCCTCCAAGACCATCCTCTGGAACGGTCCTGTAGGCGTGTTCGAATTCGACCAGTTCGGCAACGGCACCCAAGTGCTGGCCCAGGCCATCGCCGACAGCGCCGCGTTCTCCATTGCTGGCGGTGGCGACACCCTGGCGGCCATCGACAAGTATGGCGTGGCCCAGCAGATCTCCTACATTTCTACCGGTGGCGGCGCTTTCCTCGAGTTCGTCGAGGGCAAGGTACTGCCGGCGGTTGAAGTCCTGGAAGCCCGGGCCAAGGCCTGAGATTCCCGTTGGCCGGGCAAAGGAGTGTTCTGATGGTCAAGACATTGCCACTGTTGATCGCCGCGGCTTTGCTGGCGGGGTGCTCCGGCACTCCCCAGGCAAAATCGGCCGATGAGGCCGGTGAGCCGGACAAAGGCTGCTATCAGGCCGATTGGCAGGCCGAGACGGCGCCGGTGATTAACAAGCGTCTGGGCCCAGAGGGCCTGGAGAAGTACGAGACACCGTCAAAGACCAGGGAACAGGGCTGCCCTTGACGGGTCGGATTGGATAACGCAACGCGCTGGGGCCTGTGGGCTGTCAGCCGAGGAACATCGATGAAAGGTTTGATCGCCGTGGCGATGCTGGGCTTGCTGGCAGGGTGTGCCAACCTGAACCTGCTCAAGTCGCCGGCTCCCGACAACTGGACGACCTGGGTGTGTGACAGCCAGGCACAAGTGCTTTGGCGCTACACCGACGACAGCCGCAAGGCAGTCGACGTGCGCCTGGGGGGCGACGATCAGGTTCGGCGCCTTAAGCTTGAGCCCAGTGGTTCGGGTTCGCTGTACAGCGATGACATGCTGGCGTTTCACGTCAAGGGTGAAGAGGGCCTGGTTTACTGGGTCGCCACCAATGACTTGATCGGCCGCGGCTGCAAGGCCCAGTAGGAGCTGGCTTGCCAGCCAAGGCGGCGTCCAGGCCTGTGCAAGGTCAAGGGCCCCTTTACCGGCGAACTGGTTCCTGAAGGGCTGTAGAGATTTGGTTTTAACGGATACAACAGGGCGGGCTGACCCCCGATCTGCAATCACTTGAATAGCAGTCGCCGCTACGGCAGGCTTGCACGATTAACGACCCTCGACCGGGAGAGACACACACAATGGCACTCATCAGCATGCGCCAGATGCTGGACCACGCAGCCGAGTTCGGCTACGGCGTTCCAGCCTTCAACGTCAACAACCTTGAGCAGATGCGCGCCATCATGGAAGCCGCTGACAAGACTGACTCCCCGGTGATCGTTCAGGCGTCCGCCGGTGCGCGCAAGTACGCCGGTGCGCCGTTCCTGCGTCACCTGATCCTGGCGGCGATCGAAGAGTTCCCGCATATCCCGGTGTGCATGCACCAGGACCACGGCACCAGCCCTGACGTCTGCCAGCGCTCAATCCAGCTGGGCTTCTCCTCGGTCATGATGGACGGCTCCCTGGGCGAAGACGGCAAGACGCCGACCGACTACGAATACAACGTGCGCGTCACCCAACAGACCGTGGCCATGGCCCACGCCTGCGGCGTGTCGGTAGAAGGCGAGCTGGGCTGCCTGGGTTCCCTGGAAACCGGCATGGCCGGTGAAGAAGATGGCATCGGTGCCGAAGGCGTGCTGGACCACAGCCAGATGCTGACCGATCCGGAAGAGGCTGCGGACTTCGTCAAGAAGACCCAGGTCGACGCCCTGGCCATCGCCATCGGCACCAGCCACGGTGCCTACAAGTTCACTAAGCCGCCTACCGGCGACGTGCTGGCCATCGACCGCATCAAGGAAATCCACAAGCGCATCCCCAACACCCACTTGGTGATGCACGGTTCTTCGTCGGTTCCGCAGGAGTGGCTGGCGATCATCAACCAGTACGGCGGCGACATCAAAGAAACCTACGGCGTGCCGGTTGAAGAAATCGTCGAAGGCATCAAGTACGGCGTGCGCAAGGTCAACATCGATACCGACCTGCGCCTGGCGTCCACCGGTGCCATGCGTCGCCTGATGGCCACCAACCCGAGCGAGTTCGATCCACGCAAGTTCTTCGGGGCCACCGTGACCGCCATGCGCGACGTGTGCATCGCCCGTTACGAAGCCTTCGGCACTGCCGGCAACGCTTCGAAGATCAAGCCGATCTCCCTGGAAGCAATGTTCCAGCGCTACCTCAAGGGTGAGCTGAACGCCAAGGTCAACTAAGCCTTAGCGTCATCCGGAAAGCCCGCAGCGATGCGGGCTTTTTTGTGCCTGGGATTCCTGCACAGAGACGGGGTTAGATTTTGTTGTGGTCGATATCCAGCTTGGAGAAGGTCACCTTGCCGCCCTCGCTGGTGTAGCCGCTGTTGTCCTGGACATAAACGCCAGCCTTGAAATACAGCGGCTTGTCGCGCCAGGTGGCGCTCAGCTGGCCATCCCATTGATAGCCCGCAGCACTGATCCCCAGGGCACCACCGGGGCTCAGGTGGATCAGGTAGGAAAACTCCCGATCCATAGGCACGTTCCTGGCGACGGTGATGACCCGGCCTTCGTCGTCATCCGGGCGCATGCGCACCTTGGCCACGACATTGCCGCTGCCCTGGCTGGTCTTGTACTGGTACTCCACTTTCACCAGGGGCTTGGTGCTGTTGTAGGCATGGATCTGGCCGACGACGATCTTGCCCGACGAGGGCACCTGCTTCACTGCCAGGGTGGCGTACAACAGGTTGTCGGCCTCGGGATAGGTCCAGTTGCGCAGGGTGCCGTTGGAATAGGTTTCCCGCAGCTCGGTGCGCGGGTAGATGGCGTTCTCGGTTTTTGATCCGGTCACTGGCGACCAGAAGAACAGGGTGCCGCTATCGGAGTGGAAGTACTGGTCCTTGAAGCCTTTGACCAGGGTGGGGGTGTCAATGGTTGCCGGTGGGCTGCCGACGGGAACGCTGAGGTTCCAGGTTGCCAGATCGATCATGGTGAGAGGTTCCGCAAGGAAAGGTCTGGTGCAGGTCGCCGAGGGCTTTAGCCTGCGCTTCTTCGGGCGTCTTTATAACGCAGAACGGATGCCGGGCGAGGTCCGTACGGCGGATATCTGACGTCAGCAAAATATCGAAATGCCATCCTTCCCGGTTTTTATGCTGCACAACTGTGACCGTTAGTCGGGAGTCGGCGCCATTGGCGGAGCGATGACGTGATGGCGGCTTCTGCTTTTCAAGATCCGGGTCTAGAGTGAGTCCACAGTTTTAGCCAGGTTTTCTCACCCGCTCAGTCTTACTACAGGCAAGAGAAGCAGCATGGAATGCGTGCATCCGGAGGTGGCCGAAGGCCACTCCACTCTTCTGATCGTTGATGACTATCCTGAAAATCTCCTAAGCATGCGTGCTCTGTTGCAGCGCCAGGACTGGCGGGTGATGACCGCTGCCTCCGGTGTCGAGGCCCTGGGCCTGTTGCTCGAGCATGAGGTGGATCTGGTGCTGCTGGATGTGCAGATGCCCGGCATGGATGGTTTTGAGGTGGCTCGACTGATGCGCGGCAGCCAGCGTACCCGGCTGACACCGATCATCTTCCTCACCGCGAACGAGCAGTCCCAGGATGCCGTGATCAAGGGCTACGCCAGTGGCGCGGTGGACTACCTGTTCAAACCCTTCGACCCGCAGATTCTCAAGCCCAAGGTCCAGGCTTTGCTGGAGCAACAGCGCAACCGCCGAGCCCTGCAGCACCTCAGTCATGATCTGGAGGTGGCGCGAGCGTTCAACGCCGCGGTGTTGGACAACGCCGCCGAAGGCATCCTGGTGGTGGACGAAGGCGGCCATGTGCGCTTCGCCAATCCAGCGGTCTCGCGCTTGCTCAATGCCCAGGTGCAAGATCTGGAAGGCTCGCCCTTCCTCGATTACCTGCAAAAGCCCCACGTCCCCGACTGGAACGAATCCGAACTCTACGCCTGCTACCGCAGGGGCGAGACCTATCGTCTGCATGACGCCCTGTTGCGTACCGTCCCTGGCCAGCAGATCTGCGTGGCTCTGTCCTGCGCGCCCCTGCCCAGCGAACAGAAGGCCATGGTGGTGACCTTGCTGGACATGTCCGAGGTTCGACACCTGCATCAACAGCTGGAGTACCAGGCCGTTACCGATCCGCTGACGGGCCTGCTCAACCGGCGCGGTTTCTATCAGACCGTGGAGAACATCCTGCTGCGCAGCGATCGCTCGGGAAAGTCTCTGGTCCTGCTCTACCTGGACCTGGACGGCTTCAAACGAGTCAACGACTCCCTGGGGCACGATGCCGGTGACCGGGTGCTGCGCTGGGTCTCCGAACAGTTGAAGGAATGCCTGCATTCGTTCGACATTCTCGGGCGCATGGGCGGCGACGAGTTCACGGCCCTGCTGGAGCTGAGCTTCCCGGAGCAGGCGGCAAAAATCGCCGAAAAACTGATCGAACGCCTGTCCATCAGCCAGCAGATCGATGGCATGGAGGTGGTGCTGGGGGCCAGCATTGGCATCGCCATCTACCCTGACTGCGGTTCCAATCTGGATGGCCTGTTGCGCGCGGCGGATATCGCCATGTACGAGGCCAAGCGTGCCGGCCGTCAGCAGTACCGTTACTACGACCATGAAATGAACGGCCGTGCCCGGTCCCGGCTGATGCTTGAAGAAAGCGTGCGCAGCGCGGTGGAGCGCAAGGAGTTCACCCTGGTGTATCAGCCCCAGGTGGCCATTGCCGATGGCCGCTTGCGAGGGTTCGAGGCGTTGCTGCGCTGGCGGCACCCGAGTGTCGGCGATGTACCGCCCGGGCTGTTTCTGCCGTTGTTGGAAGAGGCGCGGTTGATCAGCCGCCTGGGCAGTTGGATCTATCAACAGGGCGCCGCTCAGCGCAAGGATTGGGAACAGGTATTCAGCCCGGACCTGGTGCTGGGTGTCAGCCTCAGCGCTACCCAGTTCGGCATGCCCAACCTGGCAACCGAACTGCGCCAGGTGTTGTTGCGCCATGGCCTGCAGCCTCGTCAGCTGGAGGTGGAGGTGACCGAGGCGGCACTGACCCAGAACCTCGACGAGACCCGCAAGCAGTTGCAGCAGTTGCATGAGCTGGGGGTGCGGGTGGCCCTGGACGATTTCGGATCAGGCAGCTGCTGTCTGGCGTACCTGCGTGACCTGCAGTTGGACACCCTCAAGCTTGACCGGCACCTGATCGCTCGCCTGCTGACTTCGCCGCGAGATGCCGCCATCGCCCGCAGCGTGATCGATCTGTGCAAACAGTTCGGCCTGCTGGTGATTGCCGAAGGCGTGGAAACCCTCGAACAATACGAGTGGCTCAAGGCCAATGGTTGTGAATACGTGCAGGGTTTCCTGGTGGCGCGCCCCCTGACTGCCAGCAGTGCCAGTCAGTTTGCCCAGCCTTTTGACTGGAGCGCGTTGCCGGCCTGAATTCGCTACACTGGCGCTCTTTGCACCTTGCGTTGCCCCTTCATGACTGCACTCAAATACCTTCAGGCCTACCCCGTCGCCCTGCAACAGCAAGTGCGCCAGCTGATCGACGAAGATCGCCTGGGGGACTACCTGAGCCGGCGCTATCCGAACAAGCACGCGGTACAGAGCGACAAGGCGTTGTACAACTACGCTCTGGAACTGAAGCAGGAATACCTGCGCAACGCCCCGGCCATCGACAAGGTGCTGTTCGATAACCGCCTGGACCTGACCCACCGCGCCCTGGGCCTGCACACCACGGTGTCCCGGGTACAGGGCGGCAAGCTCAAGGCCAAAAAGGAGATCCGCATCGCCTCCCTGTTCAAGGAGGCGGCGCCGGAGTTCTTGCGGATGATCGTGGTGCACGAGCTGGCGCACTTCAAGGAATCGGACCACAACAAGGCGTTCTACAAGCTCTGCGAGCATATGCTGCCGGGCTATCACCAGCTGGAGTTCGACCTGCGGGTCTACCTGACCTGGCGCGACCTGCAAGCCAAGGCAGGAGCGGCGGATTAGTGCTTAGTGAAAGGGAGTAGGCGATGGATGTCAGCAAGACCAAGAGCAGTTTCTACCGCCGCCTGTATGTGGCGTATCTGATCGACAGCGGCCTGGCCAGCAGTGTGCCGGCGCTGACCGAAGTCACGGGCATGCCCCGACGCACCGCCCAGGACACCATCGCCGCCCTGGCGGACCTGGACATCCTCTGCGAGTTCGAGCAGCAGGATGGCGCCCGCAATCATGCCGGGCGCTACCGGATCCATAGCTGGGGGGCCATCGACAAGGGCTGGATCGAGCCCAATCTGCGGCAGATCAAGACAGTGCTGGGTTATCCCTGAGTCTCAGGCCCGGCGCATGCCGATATGGGGAATGCCGTCCTCAAGGTATTCCTCACCCGCGACGATGAAGCCGTAGCGTCCGTAGTAATCCTGCAGATGGGCCTGGGCCGAGAGGTAGATCGGGGTTTCTGGCCAGTGCCGTTGTGCCTGTTTCAGCGCCTGCTCCATCAGGGCATGACCCAGGCCCTGGCCACGGGCCTGTTCGGCGATCACTACGCGGCCGATCACGACGTCGCCGCCTTGGGAGATCGGGTCCAGCAGGCGCACATAGGCCAGCAGGCGGTCGTCGTCCCAGGCCATCAAGTGGCAGGTATCGCCTTCAAGGTCGCGGCCGTCCACTTCCTGGTAGGGGCATTTCTGTTCCACGACAAAGACTTCGGTGCGCAGTTGCAGGATGGCGTACAACTGTTCCTTGCCCAGATCGGTGTGATGCTTGCAGACCCATTCGATGGTCATCTTCATATCCTGTAGAAAGTGCTGTGCGAAATACTAGGCACATCGCCGCCGGATGTCTTGTCGAGCAGCACCCAGAGGCTGTTTCTGTGAGTTAGGTCAAAATGCCACCATTGTTGTTACTGGCCTTTGTCTTCTTTGTGTAATCTGTTTTCAAGTCCTGTGCAGCGGTTCTGATGAGCTAGTGTTAGGGGCTGGGCTGCCCTGTCGAATACCGGCAGGGGCCCTCGAGTGTCGGCTGGAACGCGCTGGGCCCTGTGCCCGCTAAGGATCTTTTAGCATGCTGCGATTGCATCGAGCTTTGGCTTTGATCGGATTGCTGTTGCTGGGCCACAGCGCTTCTGCGGAGAAGCTGCGCCTGGTCGCTGACGCCTGGCCCCCCTTTACCGATGCGACCCTGGTCAATGGCGGGGTGGCCACCGATATCGTCAGCACCGCCCTGTCCCGTGCCGGCTATGCCAGCGAGTTCGAACAGGTGCCCTGGGCCCGGGCTCTGATGGGGGTTGGCGAGGGACGCTACGACGTACTGGTCAATGCCTGGTACAACGAAGAGCGCACCCATCTGGGGCAGTTTTCCTCGGAGTACCTGGTCAACCGAGTGCGCTTCATCAAGCGCAAGGATGCCTCGCTGGAATACAACAACCTCAAGCAACTGCATCAGTACCCGGTGGCGGTGGTGCGTGGCTACGCCTATTCGCCGGAGTTCGACAACGACCCGAACCTGCAGAAAGTTCTGGTGCATAACTTCGCCATGGCCGTGCGCATGCTGGCGGCGGACCGGGTCAAGCTGACTCTGGAAGACGAATACGTCGCCCGCTACTACCTGGCCCGGGAATCGCCTCGGGTGCGCAACGCCGTGGAGTTCCTGCCCAAGCCCCTGAGCGAGAACGGCCTGCATATCCTGGTCAGCCTGAAAAACCCCGAGCATGCGCAGATCGTTGCCAAGTTCGACCGGGAAATTGCCGCCATGAAGGCCGACGGCAGCTACGACCGCCTGTTGCGCCAACACGGTATGTAACCGAACAGGGGGCTGTCTGTAGGAGCTGGCTTGCCAGCGAAAGCGGCCCCGAACCTTGCATAAATCTTGCGGCCTCTTTCGCCGGCAAGCCGGCTCCTACGGTTTTGCGTCGTCGCTGGTGTCTTTGATCAGGTGCGCCGCCAGGGTCCGCAACGGGCCCAGTTGTCGACAGATCAGTGCCAGCTGGGTCTGCACCAGACGCTGGCCTTCGTCGATTTCATCCGGCATCTGCTCCAGCTCATTGGCCAACGCTTCCTCGGCATCGCTCTGGATGGCGATCGGGGTCTTGTTGGCCAGGCCCTGGGCAATCTCGTCGATGCTCGCCGCCAGGCTGACCCCGGCACCGTCGATCAGGTGCTCGCGGACCTCCCCCGGCAGTTGGGTTTCCCGGTGCGCGCCCAACCCCGACAGGTAGCTGAGCAAGGTGTGTGACAGCACCAGGAAGCGGAACCCCACGTCGGCTTCCTTACGGAAATGCCCCGGCTCCATGAGCATGTTGGCCAGGGTGGTGGACAGCGCTGCGTCGGCGTTGTGGGCGTTGCGCCGGGCCAGGCGGTAGGCCAGGTCGTCGCTTTTGCCTGCGGCGTACTGCTGCATGATCTGGCGCAGGTAGATGCTGTTGCAGGTCAGGGTGTTGGCCAGCACCTTGTTCAGGCGTCGGCCCTGCCAGTCCGGCAGGAACAGGAACACCGCCAGCCCGGCGATCAGACTGCCCAGCAGGGTATCGAACAGCCGCGGCAGGAACAGCCCGTAACCGTCGCCCACCTGGTTGAAGCAGAACAGCACCATCAGGGTGATGGCGGCTGTGGCCAGGGTGTAGCGGGTGGTGCGGTTGGTAAAGAACACCACCCCGGCGGCGATGGCGAATAGCGATTGCACCAAGGGGCTCGGGAACAGGTCGAACAGCGCCCAGGCGATGGTCAGGCCGATGGCGGTGCCGACGATCCGCTGCCCCAGCTTGCGCCGGGTGGCGCCGTAGTTGGGCTGGCAGACGAACAGCGTGGTGAGGATGATCCAGTAGCCCTGGGATGGGTGGATCAGATGCACCATGCCGTAGCCGATACTCAGCGCCAGGGGCAGGCGCAGGGCATGGCGGAACAGCAGTGATGTCGGTGTCAGCTGGGTGCGCAGGCGAGTCCAGACATCCTTGAGGTTGCGCGGCGAGCGGTCCAGCAGGCTGCTGTCGGTGGCATCGGCCAGGGCGTCGGGGTTGCTGGCGTCGCTGAGCAGGCGGTCGAGGGTGCCAAGGTTGGCCGCCAGGGCGCGCAGCGAGCGCAGCAGCCCGCGCCAGGCCGGGTTGCTCTGGATGCGCAGGTGTTCCAGGGAGGCGTGCAGGTCACCCAGGGCTTGGGCAAAGCTGGCGTCATAGACGAACGGCTGGCGCAGCTGGATGGATTCGGCCAGGGCGCGGCAGGCCTTGCCCTGCTGGCGCAACAGGCGCTGGCAGCGAAACAGCACGTCGCTGTGGAAGAAGGCGTCGGTCAGGGCGTTATAGGGGTAATGGGACGAACTGGCGCGCTCGTGGATGTCCTGGGCCAGGAAGTACAGCTTCAGGTAGCGGCTGACTTTCGACCCCGGCCGGCCATTGCCCACCCGGTGCAGGATGATCTCCTTGGCGGCGTTGAGGGCTGCCACGACCTTGCCATTTTGCTGGGCTAGCTCCAGGCGCCGGGCTTCCACATCCAACTGGCGGATTGGCTCGAACAGGGATGACTTGAGCTTGAGGTAGAAACCCAGCTCACGAAACAGCCGGGCCAGGCTCTGCTGCACCGGCTGGTTGGAGAACAGCGCCTGCCACAGGACCGAGAGCAGGCCATACCAGGCCGCGCCGGCCACCAGCAGCAGCGGCTCGTGCCAGAAGTCGATCACCGCGCCGCCGCGCTGGTCGACGCCGATCATGGTGTAGACCGAGAGAATCAGGGTCGCCGAGGCGATGGCGCCATAGCGTTCCCCCAGGGCCCCGAGCATGGTCAGGCCGAAGCTGGCCAGGGCCAGGGCAATGGCGAAGATCCAGGGGTAGGGGAACAACAGTTCCACCGACAGCGCGGCGATGCTGAAGCACACCAGGGTCACGGCCAGGGCGTTGAGCCGGCCTTGCCAGCTGTCGTCGGTTTCCGCCAGGGCGCTGGCGATGATGCCGAGGAACAGTGGAATCAGCAGGCCCATCTCATCCTGATACCAGCACAGCGCCATGCTGCCGGTCAGGGCGATGAACACCCGCACGCTGTAGCTGAATTTATCCAGCGCCCAGAGGCGGCGCAGAGACTGACGAAAAGAAGTCGATGACATGGAGTGGGACAGGCCTTCCGGGGCGATGCAGCTAAATTGAGCCAGTATTGACGACGGCGCAATGCCGCCGTCACATCGGCCGACAAATTCTGTTGCCGTTGCCGGTCGGGCGCCTGTAGCCGCTGCCGTAGGCTGCGAACGACCCGAAGGGGCGCGGCGATTCAAGGTCCGCTGAGGTCCTGCGGACCTGTCGCAGCCTGCGGCAGCGGCTACAGGGATTGCAGCGGCTCAGACGTATTGCGCCGCCGCGTAGCCCGAGGCCCAGGCCCACTGGAAGTTGAAGCCGCCCAGGTGGCCGGTGACGTCCAGCACTTCACCGATGAAATACAGCCCCGGGCTCTTCAGCGATTCCATGGTCTTGGACGACACCTCGCGGGTATCGACCCCGCCCAGGGTCACTTCGGCGGTGCGGTAGCCCTCGGTGCCCGCCGGCACCAACTGCCAGCTGCCGAGTTTTTGCGCCACGTCCGCCAGCTCCGCCGGGGTGTATTGCTTCATCGGCTTGGAGACGAACCAGTGCTCGGCCAGCAGTCCCGCCATCTTCTTGGTGAAGATTTCCCCCAGTAGGGTTTTCAGCTCGCTGTTGGGGCGCTCGGCCTGCTGCTGTTGCAGCCAGCCCAGGGCGTCGTGGTCTGGCAGCAGGTTGATCTCGACACTGTCGCCGGGTTGCCAGTAGGAGGAAATCTGCAGGATCGCCGGGCCGCTGAGGCCACGATGAGTGAACAGAATGTTCTCGCGAAAGCTCTGCTCGTTGCAGCTCACCAGACAGTCCACCGAGGTGCCCGACAACTCGCTGCACAGTTCCTTGAGCTGATCGGTGATGGTGAAGGGCACCAGGCCGGCACGGGTCGGCAGCAGTTCATGGCCGAACTGCTTGGCGACCTGATAGCCAAAACCGGTAGCGCCCAAGGTCGGGATCGACAGGCCGCCGGTGGCGATCACCAGGGATTGGCACTGCACCGCGCCCAGGGTGGTCTGCAACAGATAGCCCGACTCCATTTTCTCGATCTGCTGGATCGAGGTGTCCAGGCGCAGTTCGACGCCGACCTGATCGCATTCGTCGAGCAGCATGCCGAGGATGTCGCTGGACTTGTTATCGCAGAACAGCTGGCCGAGTTTCTTCTCGTGGTAGGGCACGCCGTGCTTGGCCACCAGGCCGATGAAGTCCCACTGGGTGTAGCGGGCCAGGGCCGATTTACAGAAATGCGGGTTCTGTGAAAGGAAGTTGGCGGGCTCGGTGTACATATTGGTGAAGTTGCAGCGGCCACCGCCGGACATCAGGATTTTCTTGCCGGCCTTGTTGGCGTGGTCCAGCAGCAATACCTGGCGACCGCGGCCGGCCGCGGTCAGGGCGCACATCAGGCCGGCCGCGCCAGCGCCGATGATCACGACTTGGGTAGAACGCAAAACGGTGTCCTCGCACAAATTTGTGTAGGAGCGAGCTTGCTCGCGATAACGGTGCCGGGTTCAACCTCGATGTCGGCTGTTCGGACGCTATCGCGAGCAAGCTCGCTCCTACAGGGACGGTGGGGTTAGAGGACGCGCACGCGCAGCGAACGGCCCTTGATCTTGCCGTTGTTCAAACGTTGCAGCGCCTGCATGACCACGGTGCGATCAACCGCCACATACGACTGGAAGTCGAAGATCGCGATCTTGCCGACCTGGGCGCCCGGGATGCCGGCGTCGCCAGTCAGTGCACCGAGAATATCGCCCGGACGCACTTTGTCCTTGCGCCCGCCCGCGATGCACAGCGTGCTCATCGGTGGCTGCAGCGGGGCGCCGCCCTGGGACTTGAGGTTGTCGACCTGATCCCAGTTCAGCGGGGCTTTCTGCAGCTGTTCGATGGCTTGCGCGCGATGGGCTTCGGACGGTGCGACGAGGCTGACCGCGATACCTTTTTCGCCAGCGCGACCGGTACGGCCAACGCGGTGAATGTGGATTTCCGAATCGCGGGCCAGCTCGACGTTGATCACCATGTCCAGCGCATCGATGTCCAGGCCACGGGCGGCCACGTCGGTGGCGACCAGTACCGAAGTACTGCGGTTGGCGAACATCGCCAGCACCTGATCGCGGTCACGCTGTTCCAGATCGCCGTGCAGGCCGACGGCGGAAATGCCTTTGGAGGTCAGGTGATCGACGGTTTCCTGCACTTGCTGCTTGGTGAAGCAGAAAGCGACGCAGGAAGCCGGGCGGAAGTGGTGCAGGACTTTGGTCACTGCGCTCATGCGTTCTTCCGGGGAAATCTCGTAGAAACGCTGTTCGATCTGCGTGTCGTCGTGGAACGCCTCGGCTTTCACCGTCTGCGGATCACGCATGAACTTCGACGCCAGTTGCTTGATACCCACCGGGTACGTGGCGGAGAACAGCAGGGTCTGCCGGCGCGACGGGGTCTGCTCGATGATGTCTTCGATGGCGTCGTAGAAACCCATGTCGAGCATGCGGTCGGCTTCGTCGAGGATCAGCGTGTTCAGGCCATCAAGCACCAGCGAGCCCTTGCGCAGGTGTTGCTGGATACGCCCCGGGGTGCCGACGATGATGTGGGCGCCGTGTTCCAGGGAAGCGATCTGCGGACCGAAGGACACGCCGCCGCACAGGGTCAGGACCTTGATGTTGTCTTCGGCACGGGCCAGGCGCCGGATTTCCTTGGCCACCTGGTCGGCCAGCTCGCGGGTCGGGCAGATCACCAGGGCCTGGCAGCCGAAGTAGCGCGGGTTGATCGGGTTCAGCAGGCCGATGCCGAAGGCCGCGGTCTTGCCGCTGCCGGTCTTGGCCTGGGCGATCAGATCCATGCCCTTGAGGATCACCGGCAAGCTCTGCGCCTGGATCGGCGTCATCTGGGCATAACCGAGGGAGTCGAGGTTAGCCAGCATGGCGGGAGACAGGGGCAAAGTATTAAAAGCGGTGGCAATGGTGGTCACGGGACTGGCCTGCAAAACAAAATGTCGCGCAGTGTATCAGCCTCGCTCCCATAACCTGCAAATTCTGGACGAGCAACCGCGCAAAGGTGGTTTTGTGTAGGAGCTGGCTTGCCAGCGAAAGCGGTCGCGAGGTTGGTGCAATGCTCGGGGGCCTCTTCGCCGGCAAGCCGGCTCCTACGGAGGGGTGTGTGCGGCTCAATGCTCGATGTGCTGCTCCTCGACCTTGCGCGCCCTTCGGCCATCGGTGGGCGACAGCTGGAGGAAGATCGCCGCCGCCAGCATCGCCATGATGCCCACGGTGAGAAAGGTCAGCTGGAAGGCGCCGAGCACGGTGTTCACTCCGTCATTGCCTACTTGTGCAGTAAAACCGCCCAGCAGCGCACCGGCACAGGCCACCCCCAGGCTCAGGGACAACTGCGCTACCACCGACAGTAAGCTGTTGCCGCTGCTGGCGGCGGCATCGTCGAGGTCGATCAGGGTCACGGTGTTCATCGCGGTGAACTGCAGCGAGTTGATCGCCCCCAGCACCGCCAGCATGCCCAGCAGCAGGGGATAAGGCGTGTGCTCGCTGACCAGCCCCATGCTGGCCAGCATCAGCCCCAGGGCCAGGGTGTTGCCGGTGAGCACGATGCGGTAGCCCAGGCGCTCGATCAACGGCCGGGCAATGGACTTGGCCAGCATCGCCGCGGCCGCCAGGGGCAGCATGCTCATCCCCGCCTGGGACGGTGAATAACCCAGCGCCACCTGCAGCAGCAGCGGCACCAGGAACGGCAGGGCACCGCTGCCCAGGCGGGCGAACAGGTTGCCGAGGATGCCCACGGCAAAGGTCCGCACCTTGAACAGCGAAGGGGCGAACAGCGGGGTGTCGATATGCCCGGCCCGTAGCCAGTAGGCCGCCAGGCAGGCCAGTCCGGCAAACAGCAGCAACATCACCCGCAGGTGCGGCAGGTGCAGTTCCCCCAGGCCTTCCATGGCGATGGTGATCAGCACCATCGCCGCGCCGAACAGCACAAAGCCCAGGCCATCGAAACGGGTGCGCTCGCTGCCTCGCAGGTCGGGGATAAAACGCCACACCGCATAGCAGCCCACCGCACCCACCGGCAGGTTGATCAGGAAGATCCAGTGCCAGGTCAGGTACTGCACCATCCAGCCGCCCATGGTCGGGCCGATCAGCGGGCCCAGCAGCCCGGGAATGGTGATGAAGCCCATAATCCGCACCAGCTCCGAGCGCGGGTAGGCTCGCAGCACCACCAACCGTCCCACCGGCAGCATCAGTGCCCCGCCCAGGCCCTGGATCACCCGGGCGCCGATCAGTTGGCTCAGGGTGTTGGACATCGCGCACAGCAGGGAACCGATGCTGAACAGCAAGATGGCGCCGAAGAAGATCTTCTTGGTGCCGAAGCGGTCGGCGATCCAGCCCGATGCTGGGATCAGCAGGGCCACGGTGAGCATGTAGGCAATGATCACCCCCTGCATGCGCAGCGGGTCTTCCGCCAGGTCCTGGGCCATGGCTGGCAGCGCCGTATTGAGGATGGTGCCGTCCAGGGATTGCATGAAGAAGGCGATGGCCACCACCCAGGGCACCCAGCGGGCGGTGGTGGCATCGAGAGGCGTGCGTTCGGGCATGGGATCTCCCAAGGGCAGCGGCAAGCGGCAAGCCATAAGCTTCAAGCTTGCCGCTTACAGCTTGCGGCTTGTCGCTTACAAGGTGAGGGTCAGGCGACTGACCAGGGCTCCGGGCAAATGCATCGAGGCAGTCTGGCGCTGGCTGTAGGTACTGGCCGAAAGCAGCAGTTCGCGCTGCTCGGTCAGGGCCTCCAGTTGCGAACCCAGCAGGCTGTAGACGCTGTCATCGAAACGCATGGTGCTCACCGGGGCCTGGATCTCGCCGTTCTCCACCCAGAAGGTAGCGAAGCGGGTCATGCCGGTCAGGCGCGCTGCCGGCAGGTCCGAGTAGTTGAGGTACCACAGGTTGCTGATGTACAGGCCGGTGCCCAGTTGCTTGAGGATCTCCTGCTGCGACAGCTGCCCGGCGGCCATGTTCAGCGCACTGGGGTATTCGCTGCTGCCGGCGCCGTTGCTGGTCAGGCCGTACTCGGCGGCGCTGCGGGAGTTGATCAACTGTGCGTTGGCATTGCCGGCGGCGATCAGCGACAGGTCGCTGCGCGGGTAGCCCTCATCGGAAAAGGCCGGACTCAGGGAGCCGCTGACCTGTTCGTCCAGGGACACCAGGGGGCTCAGGGCGGCATCGCCCGCGTAGAGCTTCTGCAGGGGGCTGTGCTTGCTGGCAATGGACTGGGCCGAGAACCCGCCCCAGGCCAGCATGCCCATGATCTCCTCCAGGGCCGCCGGTGCCAGGTAGGCGCGGTACTGCCCCGGCGTCAGGGTGCGCAGCGGTCGACCGAGGAACTCCAGTTGCTGACGGGCCTGGTCGAAGCGCTGGGCGAAGGCTGCGTCGTCCCAGGCGTGTCCCGCGTAGCTGGCCTTCACCGCTTCGCCATTGGCGTGGAACAGGCTGAAGTCGAAGTTGAAGCTGTTGGCCTGATGCCAGCCGAAGGCTCCGGCGGAACTGGCAAAACCTCGGCTGATGGGGCCGGCGGCATAGATGCCCACCAGATCCAGGCCGGCACCGGCGCGGCCGATCTGTGCCACCACCTGCTCGCTATCGGGCAGCGGATGGTCCTGCACGTGGTGGGATTGCCATTGGGCGTGATTGAGCATCAGGTACGGGTCCGCTGGCAGCAGCGGCAGGGTTTCGCGCAACTGTTGCAGGGCTTCGACCAGGCGCTGACGGTCCACCTCGGGGTCGTTGCTCAAGGTGATGCTCAAGTCGGCGTGGCGTCCGTCTTCGATCAGCTTGAAGTGCAGGCTGGCCTGTTGCACCTGCCCGGCCTGACGCACCTTGGCGTGGTTGAAACGGATGAACTCCGAGGACTCGGCCGAGTAACTCAGAGTGAACTGTTCCGATTCCTTGATCGCGTCCTGCAGCCACTGCACCCATGCCTTGAACTGCTCGGCCTGATTCATCGTCCTGTTCATCAGGCGTCTCCTCCGAATACGTCAATCTTGCTGAACACGCAGGCCGGCGAAGCGTGGCCGACGCGGATTACCTGGTTGGGCTCGCCCTTGCCGCAGTTGGGCGTGCCCAGGACCTGGAAGGTGCTGCGATCGCCCACCGCGCTGAGGTTGCGCCAGAACTGTGCGGAGATGCCCCGGTAGTTGGGGTTCTTGACCACGCCCTTGAGCTCGCCGTTTTCGATCAACTGGCCCCATTCGCAGCCGAACTGGAACTTGTTGCGCGCATCGTCGATGGACCAGGAGCGGTTGGTGGACATCAGGATGCCGTGTTCGATCTGGCCGATCAGGCGGTCCAGGGGCTGGTCGCCGGGCTCGACGTTGAGGTTGGCCATACGGTCGATGGGGGCGCGGTTCCAACTGCTGGCGCGGCTGTTGGCAACGCCGTCGAGGCCACTGCGGTACTGCGACAGGGCACTGCCCAGGGGACGTACCAGCAGCCCCTCGCGGATCAGGAACTGCTTGCTGGCGGCGCTGCCATCGTCGTCATGCCCATAGCTGGCCAACTCCTCGGGAATCTGTGGGTCGAAGGTCACGTTGAGCAGGGACGAGCCATATTGCAGGCGGCCGAAATCTTCCTGTTTGACGAAACTGGTGCCGGCGTAGTTGCGCTCGTCGCCGAGGATGCGGTCCAGTTCCAGGGGGTGGCCGATGGACTCGTGGATCTGCAGCATCATCTGGTCCGGCATCAGCAGCAGGTCCCGCTGGCCTGGCGGGGTGTTCGGCGCCAGCAACAGTTGCAGCGCCTGGTCGGCCACCCGTGGCGCCGCGCCCAGCAGGCCACAGCGGCTGATCACATCGCCGGCGCCCTGCTGGCCGAAGTTTTCCCGGCCCAGGCTGCGGGTCTGGCTGTCGCTACCGTCGTAGGCGGTGACATCCAGGCCCGGGTAGACAAACCGCTGAGCCTGGCGCAGCTCGGCGCCGGCGCTGTTGAGGTAGATCTGCTCGACCTGGGTCACGCCGATGCCCACTTGCCAGTTCACCAGGCGCTCGTCCTTGGGCACCGAGGCCGATTCGTCGCCCAGCAACTGGTAGCAGTCGCTGAGGGATGGGAAGGGCTGGTCCAGATTCGGCGAAAGGTAGTCGCCACGGTGGCTGGATACCGGTTGCTCGCGCAGGTCCAGCAGGGCGTGGGCGGCGATCACCCGAGCCAGGTGTTCGGCGCGGTCGAGGGCGGCTTGCAGGCCGCCTTGCGAGAGGTCACTGGTGGCGGCGTAGGCTTCCACACCACGCACCCTTGCGGTCAGCATTGCCCCCTCGTCGCGGCCCAGGCTCGGTGGTTCGGCAACGTTCTTGCGCACTGACAGGTATTGGTCCGACTCGCGCACGTAGCGCAGGGAAAAGAATTCGGCGCCCGTGCGCAAGGCAGCAAAGCGCTGCTTGAGCTGGGGGTGAAAGTCGAACATGGAGAACCTCCTTGTGAGACGCGATAGCGGGCGGGTCTTGTCGCCAGCAAACGGAACGCTGCCCGGCGGCTCCTACAGATATAGGCGTCGGTGGACTCCGGGGCGAAGGGGATGGGCAAGTTGCAGAACTGTAGCTGCTGCCGGAGGCTGCGATCAAGGAGGCAGTGCGGGCAATGCGGGGGCAGGAAATACGCGGGGAGGTGAAAAAGGCACCGACCCTTGCGGTCGGTGCCCGTACTGCTTACTGCGCGGTCGGAGTGATATCGCGCATTGGCTTGCCACGCACCGGGGCGTTGCCCGCTACGTAGTAGTCGGCCTTGCTGCGGGGCAGCGGCTGACGGCCACGGATCTTGTCGGCGATTTTCTCGGCCATCATGATGGTCGGCGCGTTGAGGTTGCCGGTGGTGATGATCGGCATGATCGAGGCATCCACCACGCGCAGGCCTTGCATGCCGTGCACGCGACCCTGGCCATCCACTACCGCCATGTCGTCGGTGCCCATCTTGCACGAGCAGGATGGGTGGAACGCGGTCTCGGCGTGCTCGCGGATGAACGTGTCCAGTTGCTCGTCGGTCTGCACCTCGATGCCCGGGCTGATTTCTCGACCGCGGAAGGCGTCCAGGGCCGGCTGTTGCATGATTTCCCGGGTCAGGCGGATGCCGTCGCGGAATTCCTGCCAGTCCTGCTCGGTGGCCATGTAGTTGAAGAGGATGCTCGGGTGCTGGCGCGGGTCCTTGGACTTGATCTGCACGCGACCACGGCTCGGCGAGCGCATGGAACCCATGTGCGCCTGGAAACCGTGCTCTTTCACGCCGTTGCTGCCGTTGTAGTTAATCGCCACCGGCAGGAAGTGGTACTGGATATTCGGCCATTCGAACTCTTCACGCGTACGGATGAAACCGCCGGCTTCGAACTGGTTGCTGGCGCCGATGCCGGTGCCGTTGAACAGCCATTCGGCACCGATGGCCGGCTGGTTCCACCACAGCAGCGATGGGTACAGCGACACCGGTTGGGTGCAGGCGTACTGCAGGTACAGTTCCAGGTGGTCCTGCAGGTTCTCGCCGACGCCCGGCAGGTCGTGGACCACCGGGATGTCCAGGCTTTCCAGCAGGGCGCGGGGGCCGACGCCGGAGCGTTGCAGCAGTTGCGGCGAGGCGATGGCGCCGGAGCTGACGATCACTTCCTTGCGGGCGCGGGCTTCCACGCGCTCTTCGGTGCTGCCTTGCAGGTAGCTCACGCCGACTGCGCGCTTGCCGTCAAAGATGATCTTGTCGGTCAGGGCGTGGGTGACGATGGTCAGGGTCGAACGCTTCTTGGCGATGTCCAGGTAACCGCGGGCGGTGCTGGAGCGACGACCTTTAGGGGTGACCGTACGGTCCATCGGGCCGAAGCCTTCCTGCTGGTAGCCGTTCAGGTCTTCGGTGCGCGGGTAACCGGCTTGTACACCGGCTTCGACCATGGCGTGGAACAGCGGGTTGTTGCCGGCTTTGGGCGTGGTCACGCTGACCGGGCCTTCGCCGCCGTGGTAGTCGTTGGGGCCGATGTCACGGGTTTCCGCCTTGCGGAAGTACGGCAGGCAGTCCAGGTAGGTCCAGTCTTCCAGGCCTGGCAGCTTGGCCCAGCCGTCGTAGTCCATGGCGTTGCCGCGGATGTAGCACATGCCGTTGATCAGCGACGAGCCACCCAGGCCCTTGCCGCGACCACACTCCATGCGACGACCGTTCATGTGTGGCTCTGGATCGGTCTCGTAGGCCCAGTTGTAGCGACGGCCTTGCAGTGGGAAGGCCAGTGCCGCCGGCATCTGGGTACGGAAGTCGAAGCGATAGTCCGGGCCGCCGGCTTCCAGCAGCAGGACGGTGACGCCTTCGTCTTCAGTCAGACGGGTCGCCAGGGTGTTACCGGCAGAGCCGGCACCCACAATGATGTAATCGAATTCTTGGGACATTGAATGCACCCTCTTTGAGATTGGTCAGGTCGCACGATCAATAGGCCTGTAGCTGCTGCCGAAGGCTGCGATCGGCCGCGCAGCGGACGTGCTTCGGCGATCGCAGGAAGGTCCTTCGGACCTTTTCGCAGCCTGCGGCAGCGGCTACAGGGGTTGTCGTTCAGGCTGGGTGTCTTAGAACACCGAGGCGTAGTCGCCCAGCTCGACCTGTACCGACTTGATGCGGGTGAAGTTGTTCAGCGAGCTGATGCCGTTCTCACGGCCAACACCCGATTGCTTGTAGCCGCCAACCGGCATCTTGGCGTCGGATTCGCCCCAGGCGTTGATCCAGCAGATACCGGCTTCGAGCTGATGAATCACGCGGTGGGCGCGGTTCAGGTCCTTGGTGACGATACCGGCAGCCAGGCCGAAGTCGGTGTCGTTGGCGCGGCGGATCACTTCTTCTTCGGTTTCGTAAGTCAGGATCGCCATCACTGGGCCGAAGATTTCTTCACGGACGATGGTCATGTCGTCGGTGCAGTCGGTGAACACGGTCGGTGCAACGAAGGCACCCTTGGCGAATTCGCCGTCGGTCAGGCGCTCGCCGCCGCACAGTACGCGGGCACCTTCTGCTTTGCCCTTGGCGATGTAGCCCAGCACGCTTTCCATGTGCTGGAAGCTGACCAGCGGACCGAAGTTGGTGTTTTCGTCTTCCGGGTTGCCGATGCGGATGCGCGCTACGCGCTCGGCGATCTTGGCTTCGAAAGCGGCTTTCAGGTGGCTCGGTACGAACACGCGAGTACCGTTGGTGCAGACCTGACCGGAGCTGTAGAAGTTGGCCATCATGGCGGTGTCGGCGGCGCGATCCAGGTCGGCGTCGTCGAAGATGATCAGCGGCGACTTGCCGCCCAGTTCCATGGTCACGTCTTTGAGCGAGGAGCTGGAAGCGCTGGCCATGACTTTCTTGCCGGTGTCGGTGCCGCCGGTGAAGGAGACTTTCTCGATGCGCGGGTGCTCGGTCAGCCAGGTGCCGACTTCACGGCCGCTGCCGGTCAGCACGTTGAACACGCCAGCCGGTACGCCGGCTTCGGTGTAGATCTCGGCCAGTTTCAGGGTGGTCAGCGAGGTGACTTCGCTGGGCTTGAAGATCATCGCGTTACCGGCGGCCAGGGCTGGCGCGGATTTCCACAGGGCGATCTGGATCGGGTAGTTCCAGGCGCCGATGCCGGCGACCACGCCCAGAGGCTCGCGACGGGTGTAGACGAAGGAGGTGGTGCGCAGCGGGATCTGCTCGCCTTCGATGGCCGGTACCAGGCCTGCGTAGTATTCCAGCACGTCAGCGCCGGTGACGATGTCCACGTACTTGGTTTCGGAGAAGGCTTTACCGGTGTCCAGGGTTTCCAGAGCGGCCAGTTCGTCGTTGCGCTCGCGGAGGATTTCCACGGCGCGACGCAGGATGCGCGAACGCTCCATGGCAGTCATGGCGGCCCAGATCTTCTGGCCTTTTTCGGCGCTGACCACGGCGCGTTCCACGTCTTCCTTGGTCGCACGCTGCACTTGTGCGAGAACTTCACCGTTGGCCGGGTTGATGGCATCGAAAGTGGCGTCGCTGCCGGCATCGGTGTAGCCGCCGTCGATGTAGAGTTTTTGCAGTTCGAAACGGGCCATAGTGTCCTCGCAAGTGCATTAAGTAGTGGGCTTGACCACCGGGCGTATCCCGAAGTTCAGGACACGTTGATCAGTGGCAGGTCAGGGGCCGAGCGTCTCTTTTGTGCTCTGGCGCTCCTGCTTAGCCAGTTGTAGATCCATGTATTCGTAAGCGATCCGTATCGCCTGGTCGGTGTCGAATGCATCACCCGACAAGGCACCACGCAGCCACAAACCGTCGATCAAAGCCGCCAGGCCGCGAGCTGCCTTGCGCGCATGGTAGAGCGGCAGGGCACGGCGGAACTGGCAACACAGGTTGGAATACAAGCGGTGGTCGTTGATCCGCTGCAACCTGTGCAAATCGGGCTGGTGCATGCTGGAAGCCCAGAAGGCCAACCAGGTTTTCATTGCCGGGCCGTTCACCTGGCTGGCATCGAAGTTGCCCTCGATGATCACTTTCAGGTGAGCGCGCGGGCTGTCGTCCGTCAGGGCCTGGCGGCGTGCTCTGACGCCTTCGTTGAGCATGCTCATGATGTAACCCATCGTCGCTGCGATCAGGCCGTTCTTGTCCCGAAAGTAGTGACTGATGATGCCGTTTGAAACACCGGCCAAACGGGCGATCAGCGCAATGCTGGCGTCCCCCATTCCGACCTGATCGACGGCCTGTAGCGTGGCTTCGATCAATTGCTGGCGGCGTATGGGTTGCATACCGACCTTGGGCATCTGATACCTCTCCTTAGGCCTGTCGGCGGGCGTATGACGCCGGTCGACTTGTGGGCCAGTCTATTTTGTTTTGATTGAACGTTCAATCAACAAAGAATAAGATCTGCGACAAATCGTCGCTGCCTGGGGAGGTTTTCCTACTCGCGGACGGCGGGAAAACGACCTCCGAAATAGCCCAAAACTTACACGTGGCATGGCGTGGACCGGCAAGAGTAAGGACGTGTTGAAGGGGCAGGACGCTCCGGGGAACAGGCGACGAGCTGCAGGTTCGTCACTGACCTTGGATGCGGGTGCGCAACGCGGCTTTTGCGGTTTCGGGCTTTTTCGGGGTGTCTTTATATCACCCGATGATCGGCTGCCAACTAACCGATTGGTCGGGTGCGGTGTTGCCTTGTGTCCTTCTCTCGCACTGCCTGGAGCATCTGTGCAATGAGTTCTGCCTCTCTTATAAAGACCCCACCGGAGAAGGTGCGGGTCAACGGTTGGGTGTTCTACACCTCCACCGCGCTGATCCTGTTGTTGACCGCCATTCTGATCATCGCCCCGCAAGAGGCCGGCCGACTGCTGGGCATTGCCCAGGCCTGGTTGTCCCGCAGCTTCGGCTGGTACTACATGGTGGTGATCGCCGCTTACCTGGTGTTCGTGGTGGGCCTGGCGTTCTCCTCCTACGGCAAGCTCAAGCTGGGGACCAAGCAAGACACCCCGGACTTCAGCTACGGTGCCTGGGCCGGGATGCTGTTCTCCTCCGGTATCGGTATCTCGCTGCTGTACTTCGGTGCTTCCGAGCCCCTGGATCACTACTTCAACCCGCCCGAAGGCGTACCCGGCAGCAACCTGGCCGCACGCCAGGCGTTGCAGCTGACCTTCCTGCACTGGGGCCTGCATGGCTGGGCGATCTACGCCCTGGTGGGCCTGGCGGTGGCGTACTTTGCCTATCGTCATAACCAGCCGCTGGCGCTGCGTTCGGCGTTGTATCCGCTGGTGGGCGAGCGCTGGGTCAAGGGCGCGGCCGGCCACGCAGTGGACGGTTTCGGCATGTTCGTGACCCTGCTGGGCCTGGTGACCAACCTCGGGATTGGTTCGATGCAGGTGTCTTCCGGCCTGGAAAACCTGTTCGGCATGGAGCACAGCAACACCAACCTGCTGATCGTGATCATCGTCATGAGCACGGTGGCCACCATCGCCGCGGTGTCCGGTGTGGAAAACGGCATCCGCCGCCTGTCCAACCTGAACATCGTGCTGTTCAGCGGCCTGTTGATCTTCGTCCTGCTGTTCGGCCCGACCTTGCACCTGCTCAACGGCTTCGTGCAGAACATCGGCGACTACCTGAACGGCGTGGTGCTCAAGACCTTCGACCTCTATGTGTACGAAGGCGACAACGCCAAGTCCGACCGCTGGCTGGGCCTGTGGACCCTGTTCTACTGGGCCTGGTGGATTTCCTGGGCGCCATTCGTAGGCATGTTCATTGCGCGTATTTCCCGTGGTCGCACCGTGCGTGAGCTGGTCGCCGGCGTGCTGCTGATTCCCCTGGGCTTCACCCTGGCCTGGCTGTCGATCTTCGGTAACTCGGCCCTGGACCTGGTGGTCAACCAGGGAGCGGTGGAACTGGGCAAGACGGCGCTGGAACAGCCGTCCATGGCGATCTACCAACTGCTTGAGCACTACCCGGCCTCGAAGATTGTCATCGGTGTCTCGATCTTCGTGGGCTTCGTGCTGTTCCTGACCCCCGCCGACTCCGGCGCGGTGATGATGGCCAACCTGTCCTGCAAAGGCGGCAACGTCGACGAAGACGCCCCGCACTGGCTGCGGATCTTCTGGTCGGTGGTGATCACCCTGGTGACCATCGGCCTGTTGTTCGCCGGTAACTTCGAAGCCATGCAGACCATGGTGGTGCTGGCCGGCCTGCCGTTCTCGGTGGTGCTGATCTTCTTCATGTTCGGTTTGCACAAGGCCATGCGCCAGGACGTGCAGATCGAGCAGGAACAAGCGCAATTGGCCGAGCGCGGTCGCCGTGGTTTCAGCGAGCGCCTGACCCAGCTGGACCTGCAACCGACCCAGTCGGTGGTGCAGCGTTACATGGACAAGCACATCAGCCCGGCGCTGCAGGAAGCCGTCGCGCAACTGCGCACCCTGGGCCATGAAGTGCAGACCAACCTGGGCAAGTCCAAGAGTTTGCTGGGCCTGCGGGTGGAAATGGAGGAAGGCAATCCCTTCGTCTATGAAGTGAGCCTGGACGGCTACCTGGCGGCACCGAGCGAATCGGCCCAGCCGGAAGGGGCGGACAGCGAAGTGCGCAGTCGTTTCTACCGCGCCGAGGTGTACCTGCACAACGGCAGCCAGGAATACGACTTGATGGGCTTCACCCAGGAGCAGATCACCCGTGATGTGCTCGATCAGTTCGAAAGCCATCGGCAGCTCCTTGGCCGGGTCTATAGCTGAGTGAAGTAACGGACCGCTCCCGACGGAGCGGCTCCACCCGCTGTAGGAAGCCGGCTTGCCGGCGAAGGCGTCCTTCAAGGGGGCTGCAAGGCTTCAGGGCCTGTTCGCTGGCGAGCCAGCTCCTACAGAAGGGCGTGTGTCGATAAAGCAAAACGCCGCGATTGCTCGCGGCGTTTTTGTGTCTGCGGCTTAACCCAGGTTCTTGCCGAGCAGCGCGTGGTAGAGCTCGCTGTCGCCAAGGATGCCGACGACTTTCTGGTTGTCGTGGAGCACCAGTTTGTTGCCGGTCTGGTAGCGGATCTGCAGGGCGTCGCGCATGCCGATGTTGGAGTCCACCAGGGTCGGGCGCCGGCCCAGTTCTTCCACCGCTTGCCCCGGAACCCAGTTCTGCAGGTCCATCTGCGAGCCGTTGCGCCGGGCGCCCTTGATGGTGTTGCCCTCCGCCAGGTCGAGCCAGGAGTCGCCGCCCGGGTCCAGGCACACGGAGCCGTTGACCCGCTTGCAGTTGTCCAGGCTGCGCATCAGGCTGCGACCGCAGAGCACGTTCAGCGGGTTGGTGTGGGCGACGAAGGTGCGCACATAGTCGTCCGCGGGGTTGAGCACGATCTCTTCCGGCTTGCTGTACTGGATGATCCGCCCGTCTTTCATGATGGCGATGCGGCTGCCCAGCTTCAGGGCCTCGTCCAGGTCGTGGCTGACAAACACGATGGTCTTGCTCAGCTTGCGTTGCAGTTCCAGCAGCTCGTCCTGCAGACCCTGGCGGATCAGCGGGTCGAGGGCCGAGAAGGGTTCGTCCATCAGCAGGATATCGGCGTCCATGGCCAGGGCGCGGGCCAGGCCCACACGCTGCTGCATGCCGCCGGACAGCTCGTCGGGCTTCTTGTTGCGCCACTGGGTCAGGCCCACCAGCTCAAGTTTCTCGTCCACCAGCTTGCGCCGTTCCTTCTCCGGTCGGCCCTGCATCTCCAGGCCGAAGCTGATGTTCTCGCGCACCGTCAGCCAGGGCATCAGGGCGAACTTCTGGAACACCATGGCGATGCGCTGGGTGCGCATCATCTTCAGTTCGGCGGGGGAGCAGGAGGCAATGTCGATCTGCTGGCCTTCGTGTTCGACGAACAGCTTGCCGCGGCTCACGGTGTTCAGGCCGTTGATGCAGCGCAACAGGCTCGACTTGCCGGAACCGGAGAGGCCCATCAGCACGCAGATCTCGCCTTTCTGGATGTCCAGGCTGGCTTTTTCCACGCCGACGATCTGCCCGGTTTTCTTCAGGATCTCGTTGCGGGTCATGCCCTGGTCCAGCAGCTTGAGCGCCTCCCGTGGGTCCTTGGAGAAGATAACGTCTACGTTATCGAAGCGGATTATGCTCATGCGTCACCCCCTACTTTGGCTTCAGGTTGTTTGCAGATGCGGTCGAGCATGATCGCCAGCAGCACGATCGCCAGGCCGGCTTCGAAGCCCAGGGCAATGTCGGCGGTGTTGAGTGCGTTGACCACGGGTTTGCCCAGGCCGTCGGCGCCGACCAGGGCGGCGATCACCACCATCGACAGCGACAGCATGATGCATTGGGTAATACCGGCGGCGATGCTCGGCATGGCGTGGGGCAGCTCAATGCGCGACAACAACTGACGGCGCGAACAGCCAAAGGCCTTGCCCGCGTCCATCAACTCTTGTGGAACATCGCGAATGCCCAGGTAGGTCAGGCGGATCGGCGCGGCAATGGCGAACACCACCGTGGAGATCAGGCCGGGTACCACCCCGAGGCCGAACAGGGTCAGGGTCGGGATCAGGTAGACGAATGTGGGGACGGTCTGCATCAGGTCCAGGACCGGACGCATCATTGTGTAGAACAGCGGCTTGTGCGCGGCGACGATTCCCAGGGGCACGCCGATCAGCACGCAGACCAGGGTGGCGAACAGCACCTGGGCCAGGGTTTCCATGGTTTCCTGCCAGTACCCCAGATTGAGGATCAGCAGGAAGGACAGCACGACAAATACAGTCAGGCCCCATTTGCGCTGGATCAGGTGCGCCAGCAGGGCAATCAGGCCGATCAGGGCCAGGGGATTGAACCAGGTCAGCGCGAACGTCACGCCGTGGATCATGGTTTCCAGGGTGGTAGCGATCGCATCGAAGGTGCTGGCACCGTGTTTCGTCAACCAGTCTACGAAAGCCGCGATGTACTGGCCCAGGGGGATTTTCTGATCAGTGAGCATGGTATTGAACGTCCGCATGCAAGGAAAAAACAGCCCGGGCGGGCAAGCCCGCCCGGCGTAAGCGATTACTGGGCAAGCTTGGCCTTCACGGCTTCCAGGCCGGGTTTACCGTCAATGGTGGTCACGCCAGCGAGCCAGGTATCGAGCACCTGTGGATTCTTTTTCAGCCAGGCCTTGGCGGCCGCGTCAGGCTTCATCTTGTCGTCCAGCACGTTGCCCATCAGGGTGCTTTCCATGTTCAGGGTGAACGACAGGTTCTTCAGCAACTGGCCCACGTTGCTGCACTCGGTGGTGTAGCCCTTGCGGGTGTTGGTGTAGATGGTGGCCTGGCCGAAGTTGGGGCCGAAGAAGTCGTCGCCACCGGTCAGGTACTTCATCTTGAAGCGTGTGTTCATCGGGTGCGGTTCCCAGCCCAGGAACACCACCGCGGTGTCGCGACGCTGAGCGCGCTCAACCTGGGACAGCATGCCCGCCTCGCTGGACTCCACCACCTTGAAGCCGGCGTCCTTGAGGCCAAAGGCGTTCTTGTCGATCATCGTCTGGATGGTGCGGTTGCCGTCGTTGCCCGGCTCGATGCCGTAGATCTTGCCGTCCAGCTCCTTCTTGAACTTGGCGATGTCGGCGAAGTCTTTCAGGCCCTTGTCATACAGCGACTCGGGAACTGCCAGGGTGTACTTGGCGTTTTCCAGGTTGGCGCGCACGGTCTCCACGGTGCCGGCATCCCGGTAGGGCTTGATGTCGTTTTCCATGGTCGGCATCCAGTTGCCGAGGAACACGTCCATGTTCTTGCCGTCGGCCAGGGACTTGTAGGTCACCGGCACGGAAATCATCGTGGTCTTGGTCTTGTAGCCCAGGGCGTTGAGCACGACGCTGGTGGTGGCGGTGGTCACGGTGATATCGGTCCAGCCGACATCGGAGAAGTTTACGGTGCTGCATTGCTCCGGTTCTGCGGCGTGTGCCAGAAGCGGCAGACTCAGCATGGCGGCCAACAACAACGACGGGGAACCTTTCATAGGGGAGACTCCTGGATGTTTTTTTGGCGGCGTATGGACCGCGCTTATAAGTGTGGCGGTTGGTGTGCCGGGGACAGCTCTACCACCGTGCCTTGCAATCGAGTCGAGACTGATCATGTACCAGTGAAAAACTGTCGCCTACGGGGTGCGTCGTATCCAGTACAGGGAGGGTCGCATCCAGTGTCGGTGAGGTCGCTTACAGTGTTTTTGGGCATTTTTTCCTGCATCTGAGCCGCAAAAAACGCCCAGAACCCGAGCCTCGCGCCAGGCGGCGTTGGTGGACATGAGTGAGTCGGTGTCAGACGTCGCGAGGCGCGGTAAAAGCCTGATGATGCGCCCTTCTCGGCGGATTGCAGCTTGAGCGTAGCAGCTCCGTCAGAGGGCGTTTTCAGCGCCTGGACTGTGCTCATCGAGGAGTTACGCAGTAATGGCTATCAGTGTTTTCGACTTGTTCAAGATCGGCATCGGGCCTTCCAGTTCCCACACCGTCGGGCCCATGCGCGCCGCGGCGTTATTCGTCCAGGTATTGAAGGAGCGCCATCTGCTGGAGCAGGTGCGGCGGATCGAAGTGCAACTGTTCGGTTCGTTGTCGGCCACCGGCATTGGCCATGGCAGCGACAACGCGGTGATCATGGGCTTGATGGGGGAGTGGCCCGATGCGATCGACCCGTCGCTGATCGGCCCGCGCATCGAACGGCTCAGGGAAACCCACACCCTGTTGCTGGACGGACGGCTGGCTGTGCCGTTCACCTGGTCCCGGGACATGCGCCTGCTGGACGAAAACCTGCCCTTTCACCCTAACGCCATGACCCTGGTGGCCGAAGGTGAAGGCGGGGAGCTGTTGCGCGATACCTATTATTCGGTGGGCGGCGGTTTTGTCGTCGACCAGGCCCAGGCCAGTAGCGGTGTGGCGGACCTGGATCGTAGCGAGCTGCCTTACGATTTCTCCAGTGCAGTGGAACTGCTCAGCCTGTGCCAGAAGCACAACCTGCGAGTCGCCGAACTGATGCTGGCCAACGAGAAGGTCTGGCGTTCGGAAGAAGAAATCCGCAGCGGCCTGATGACGCTGTGGCGCGCGATGCAGGATTGCGTGGAACAGGGGCTCAAGCACGAAGGCATTCTGCCCGGCGGGCTCAATGTACGTCGGCGCGCGGCCAAGCTGCATCGCAGCCTGCAGGAGCTCAATAAACCCAATGTGATCGGCTCGACCTTGAGCGCCATGGAGTGGGTCAACCTGTTCGCCCTGGCGGTGAACGAGGAGAACGCCGCCGGTGGACGCATGGTCACCGCGCCCACCAACGGCGCAGCGGGGATCATTCCGGCGGTACTGCACTATTTCATGAAGTTCAGCGAGGACGTGACCGACGCCAACGTGGTGGACTTCTTTCTGGGCGCGGCGGCCATCGGCATCCTGTGCAAGAAGAACGCTTCGATTTCCGGGGCCGAAGTCGGTTGCCAGGGCGAAGTGGGTTCGGCCTGTGCCATGGCCGCGGCGGGCTTGGCGGAGATTCTCGGGGCCACGCCCGAGCAGTTGTGCAACGCCGCGGAAATTGGCCTGGAGCATAACCTCGGCCTGACCTGCGACCCGGTGGGCGGGCTGGTGCAGGTGCCCTGCATCGAGCGCAACGCGATTGCCGCGGTGAAGGCGATCAATGCCGCGCAGATGGCCTTGCGCGGCGATGGCCAACACTTCATCTCCCTGGATCGGGTGATCCGCACCATGCGTGATACCGGGGCGGACATGCATGACAAATATAAAGAGACTTCTCGCGGTGGGCTGGCGGTGAGTGCGGTGGAGTGTTGAGTCTGCATGGGGCGCTACGCCGGCTACTGCACAGGGACGGCGGCGCGCCCAAATTGCTCATCAGAGGAGGGGCGCGCCACCTTTTAGCGCGTCGTGAATAGACAAGTGGCCAAGCGGGCTGATGGACCTCGGCGTCCGTCGCTCGGTTGTGCTTTGAGTGACACTCGCCAGTCCTGGCCCGACGCATCGGTCGCGCAAGTGCTACCTAACTGCTCACCGCTGCGCCTGCCGCCTTCTGTGCGGTGATTCCGGCGCTTCTTATCCGCACATTGCCAAGGGCTATATAGACGCGTCGCGACGTCGTTTTCAGGAGTTATTGAATGCCCATTCAACTTTAGGCATGGCAATTGCTCTGTGAATATCAAGCCCGCCTCCGATGAGTCGCAGGGCACATAAAAAGAGCCTCCGCCTGAGGCCATCACCCGCTTTGTGTGAGGAGATATCGCGATGACGTCGTTCAACTCCGGGGCCCAACCCCAGAACCGTGCGCCTCAATCCATCGGCTTTCTGCTGCTGGACAATTTCACGCTGATTTCCCTGGCCTCCGCAGTCGAACCCCTGCGCATGGCCAACCAACTGTCCGGCCGCGAGCTGTATCGCTGGACCACCCTCAGCGTCGATGGCGGTCAGGTCTGGGCCAGTGACGGTCTGCAAATCACCCCCGACGCCTCCATGCACAAAGCCCCCAGCCTCGACACCGTGATCGTCTGCGGCGGCATCGGCATCCAGCGCACCGTGACCCGTGAACATGTGTCCTGGTTGCAAAGCCAGGCTCGCCAGTCGCGCCGCCTCGGCGCGGTGTGCACCGGCAGTTGGGCCCTGGCCTGCGCCGGTCTGCTGGACGGCTTCGATTGCAGCGTGCACTGGGAATGCCTGGCGTCGATGCAGGAAGCCTTCCCCCGGGTCGCCATGAGCACCCGCCTGTTCACCCTCGACCGCAACCGTTTCACCAGCTCCGGCGGCACCGCGCCACTGGACATGATGCTGCACCTGATCAGTCGCGATCATGGCCGTGAGTTGTCAGCGGCGATCTCGGAGATGTTCGTTTACGAGCGCATCCGCAACGAGCAGGATCACCAGCGCGTGCCCCTCAAGCACATGCTCGGCACCAACCAGCCCAAGCTCCAGGAAATCGTTGCGCTGATGGAAGCCAACCTCGAAGAGCCGATCGATTTGGACGAGCTGGCGGTGTACGTGGCCGTCTCCCGGCGACAGTTGGAGCGGCTGTTCCAGAAGTACCTGCATTGTTCGCCGTCGCGCTACTACCTCAAGCTGCGGTTGATCCGCGCGCGGCAACTGCTCAAGCAGACGCCGATGTCGATCATCGAAGTGGCGTCGGTGTGTGGTTTTGTCTCTACGCCGCACTTCTCCAAGTGCTACCGCGAGTACTTCGGCATTCCGCCCCGTGACGAGCGCATCGGCTCCAACACCACCCAGCAGGTGGCGATGATGCCGCTGCCGCAAGCCATGGTCCTGGCGCCGCTGTCCGGCCCGCTGTCGGCCTTGAGTCAGGCGCGCAACGAGTCGACCTTCGCCAGCGTGCGTCTGTAGTCACAGACGCTTCTTGAAATACACCACGCGTTCGGTTTCTTCGAAGCCCAGCGCGTGGTGCAGTGTCTGGCTGGCCAGATTGTCCAGGCTGGTGTCAGACGCGATCTCCACACACCCGGCCTGGCGTCCCCACTGGCTGACCTGCTCGATCAGTTGTTGGGCAACGCCCTGGCGACGGTGCTCGGGAGCCACATAGATTCCTTCGAGAAACACCACCGGCGAACTCTCGGTGCCGTTGACGTAGTCGTGGCGCAGCGCCGCCTCGGCCAGGCCGATGGCTTCACCGTTCTGGGCAAAGGCCAGCCAACAGCCATAGCGCTGGGGGGCGGCCAGCATCTGGCGGATCTCGGCCAGGTGCTCCTCTGGCGAACAGTCGGGCCACAGGCCCAGGCGCAATTGCAGCCAGCTGGCCGCGTCGGCGGATGAGCCGGGCTGTATCGGGATCATGAGTGCTTGCCTGTTTTCGCCAGAGGGACGCGCACTCTAGCAATCCGCTCAGGGCACAGGGAGACTCACGCGCGTTTTTGCTGCAGGTACTCGGCCAGGGCCGGCAGCAACTGGCGATCAATGGCCTGGCGCACCGCGGGAAGAATGGTCGCATTACCGGTGAGCATCTGCTCCACCATGCCCTTGAGCGCCTTGGCCCGTGCATCGCTCAAACCGCGCACCGCACATTCACAGGCCTGCTCGGCGCTGGCGCCTGCGGGCATCTCGAAACCCAGGGCCCGGAGTTGTCCCAGCAGGTCGTCCTGATCAATCAAATCCGCATGCATCATGACGCTCATCCTTATTCAGGTAACGTGGTCGTCAGTCGATTCTGGTTGGCCGTCCGGGCGGCGGCAAGGACAGATGGTCGCGATGGCCCGTTTACCTATGAACAGGTCGTTTTCGGCTAACTCGATGGCTGATGGCCGGTTGCAACAGCGTCTGGAAAAAGACGGTCAATCAAGTCTCGCGGCGCTTGCGTGTGATGGCCCGGGCTTGCATAAGGGTGGGTATTGAGCCGTGCTGGCGCTCAAGGACCCCCGCCGCAAGCGGCGGGGGTTGGCAGGATGGCCGTTGGGGCAGAAATATAGGGAGCTGTAGTGGATGAAAGTGATGTTCAACCTGGGTTTGGCCTGTTTGTTGTGGCTGGTTTGCAGCGCGGCTGCGGCAGCCACCGAGTGTGGCGATTTTTTGCGGGCCATGACCGATCCGCCGAAATCCCTGGAGTTTTTTCACTGTGAGTCGCAGCCCGAGGATCAGGGCGCACCGCTGACCGCGAGGTATCGGGTCAAAGGTCAGGATGCCCATCAGGTAGAGCGCTATCTGCAGCGGGAACTGGGGCTGCAGGAGGGGCTCAAGTTTGTCTGCTGTGGCTGGGAAACGAAGGGGTTCATTTCCTATAGGGATAAGAAGACCGGGCGTCATTATCAGATCGGCATGGGCTCTGAAGAGACGCCCTACAACCAGCGTCGGGATTGGCACAAGATCGGCTATTTCTACGTGACGGTGGTGTTCTATACCGAGGACATCTGAACCCCTGCAATGGCCCTATTGCCTACGGGCAGGTCGTTTTCGGCTAACTCGCGAGCAGGCAGAGTGGGCAGACTGCAACCAGCTCGCGCCGTGTTGGTTTGGTCACCTTCTCACCGCAGCTCCTCAGCAGTAGTCCCTGCCTCGATCCTGTCACGGCTTGATCGGGGCTTTTTTTTGCCTGTGGAGGTTTTGCCGGCAAGCTTCGCTGGCCAGCCGGCTCCTGCGGGGAGCCGGTGGCCGGTGGGGCGGGGATCAGCGCTGCAGGACCAGGATCCTGGAGAGCAGCTCGTCGCGGTCGATGTAGCAACCCTGGAAATGCCGGGCGCCGCTGGACGGGTCGAAGGCGTTGCGGGCATGCAGGGTGCGGCGGTTGTCGAAGCACCAGAGTTGTCCCGGGTCGAGGCGGCGGATGACCCGGAACCGCGTCTCTCGGGTCATGGCGATAAATCGACGGTAAGCGTGGTACAGCCTGGGCATCTGCTCCACCGAGGTGTCGAAAGGCCCCCGCAGGAAGTTGGCCATGCGGATCTCCGCCACCCGGCCCAGGGCATCCAGGGCAATGATCGGCGCCAGGCAGCGGTAGTCGCTGTGGCGGTCCTTGTTGCGAAATTCCACGGGTGTTTCACACAGCGTCAGGAAGGCCTCGGGGTCTTCACGGCGCAAGGCATCGGCGATGGCAAAGCCGTCGACGAAGATGCTTTCACCGCCCACGGCGTCATTGACCAGGCAATGCAGGAACTGCAGTCCCGGTTGCAGCTCGCGGGTGGGCAGGTCGCTGTGCAGCGGCAGGTTGAAAGCGGTGTAGGCGTTGCTGTCGGCATCGGCCTTGGATTGCACGTTGAACAGCACGCCGAAGTTGCTCTCGCGGATAAACGAGATGCGTCGGGCGATCAGGGCCAGCGAACCGGGTTCCGTGGGGGCGCCCCGGACCTGGGTCAGGCCGGTGTCGCGCAGGGCCAGCAGCCATTGCAGCAGAGCCGCAGGATCGTCCATCAGGGCCTGATACTCGAATACCGGTAGTTGCAGGCTGCTGTCCCACAACTGGCTGTGCGCCTTGTGGGCGCGGCGCTCCTCGCGGGATTGCTCGTCATAGGCATGGGCCCGCAGCCAGCCGGGATCGAAGCGGCTACGGTGGCCGTCCGACCATTCGAGGCACAGGCAGCCCTGGCTGTCGATGTGCGCCCCGTGGCAGCCGAGGTCCTCGGCCACATCGACGATTTCCAGCACCTGTTCACGGGTCACGCTGTAGACGCATTCCGGGCAGGGGCAGTTGTCCCGCAGCCATTGATGGTGAAAGGGGCTGAGGCGGCCATCGGCCCAGTGCACCTGGACCCGGTCCGGCAGTACCTGGACGGCGCTCAACGGGCTGATCAGCGGATAACGGCGATAGTCGGCAAGGGCGGCGATGTTCACGGCGATCTCCTTTTCGGGCTGGTTGTCATTTTTCCGTTGGCAGGCCAATTACCCGGCCGATGTAGGTGGGGCGCGGCAGCTCGGCCTGCTCGGCCGCCATGGTTTGCAGGCGCTGCAACACCGCTTCGTCGAACGGCGCGGAGCGGGGGCCGGCGAGGTCGACGTGGAGCAGCATCTGTTCGTTGCCGGCCAGCTCCTGGGGATCACCGACCTTGTGCAGGCTGTGATACAGGTGCAGGCGCTTGCGGTCGTGGCCGATGATCCGGGTATGGACTTCGACCTCGGTGTCGAGCTTCACCTCGTGCAGGTAGTTCAGGTGCAGTTCCAGGGTGAACAGTGAGTGGCCGCTGGCGTCGCGGTTGTCGCTGTCGAGCCCCAGGCGATCCATCAGTGCATCGGTGGCATAGCTGAAGATCAGCAGGTAGAAGGCATCACGCAGATGGCCGTTGTAGTCGACCCAGTCTTTGATGATGCGGGTGCTGTAGGTGGTCAGGGCAGGCATAGGATCACCGGATAACGGTAGGAGCCGGCTTGCCGGCGCAGGCGTCCGTTGGGTTTGCGCCTGGCTTGAGGGCCTATTCGCTGGCAAGCCAGCTCCTACAGGGGTTGGGTTAGTCGTGAAAGTGCATGCCGTGCTTGGCCTTGGTGGTTTTCACCGCCTCCAGCACCGCCAGCAGGCAGTCATCACGATAGCGCTCCAGGGCCGAAATGCTGTGGCTGCCCAGTTGCTCGGCGGTGCCCTCGACCACGTCATCGATCAGTTTGTCGGTCAGTTCCGGTGCCGGCAGGTAGGTCCAGGGCAGTTGCAGCGCCGGGCCGAACTGGGCCATGAAGTGGCGCATGCCGGCGTCGCCTCCGGCCAGGGTGTAGGTGAGGAAGGTGCCCATGAACGACCAGCGCAGGCCGGCACCAAAGCGGATCGCGTCGTCGATTTCCCCGGTGGTCGCCACCCCGTCATTGACCAGGTGCAAGGCTTCGCGCCACAGGGCTTCGAGCAGGCGGTCGGCGATGAAGCCCGGCACTTCCTTGCGCACATGCAGTGGCCGCATCCCCAAGGATTCATAGACCTGGATCGCCGCCTGTATCGCCTCGGGTGCGGTGTGCTGGCCGCCCACCACTTCCACCAGCGGCAGCAGGTACACCGGGTTGAACGGGTGCCCCACCACGCAGCGTTCCGGGTGGGTCGAGCCTTCGTAGAATTCGCTGGGCAGCAGGCCCGAGGTGCTGGAGCCGATCAGGGCGTCGGGCTTGGCCGCAGCGCTGATCTTGCTGTGCAGTTCCAGCTTGAGCTCCAGTCGCTCGGGAGCGCTTTCCTGGATGAAGTCGGCGTCTTTCACACACTCTTCGATGGTGCTGACAAAGCGCAGGCGCTGTGGCGATGCGCCGGGGGCCAGGCCCTGTTGTTCCAGGGCGCCCCAGGCGTTGGCTACCCGCTGGCGCAGGGCAGCTTCAGCGCCCGGCGCCGGGTCCCAGGCCACCACGTCCAGGCCGTGGGCCAGGGCGCGGGCCACCCAGCCACTGCCGATCACACCGCTGCCCAGAGCGGCGAAGGTTTTGATGTTGGTGATAAAAGTCATCGCGTCTTCCTGAAAAAAGAGTCTGTAGGCACTGGCTTGCCAGCGAAGCGCTTGGCGGCTTTGCGCGCACCTGCGTCGGCAAGCTGGCTGCTATGGGGTCTGATGTGACGGCCTCTTCGCGAGCAAGCTCGCTCCTACACAGAGAGGTGGATTGGGGTCAGCCGCGTTGCTTGAGGCCCATTTTCTGGCGGCCTTCGGCCGGGGTCAGGACCCGGGCGCCGAGACGGCTGAGGATCTCCGTGGCCCGCTCCACCAGTTGGCCGTTGGTGGCGAGCACGCCGCGATCCAGCCACAGGTTGTCCTCCAGGCCGACCCGCACGTTGCCCCCCAGCAGCACCGCTTGCGCGGCCATGGGCATCTGCATGCGCCCGATACCGAAGCCGGCCCAGACCGCATCCGCCGGCAGGTTGTCGACCATGGCCTTCATGGTGGTGGTGTCCGCCGGGGCGCCCCAGGGAATGCCCAGGCACAGTTGGAACAGCGGGTTGTCCAGCAGGCCTTCCTTGATCATCTGCTTGGCGAACCACAGGTGCCCGGTGTCGAAGATCTCCAGCTCGGCTTTCACCCCCAGCTCCTGGATGCGCCTGGCACCGGCCCGCAGTTGGGCCGGGGTGGACACGTAGATGGTGTCGCCATCGCCGAAGTTGAGGGTGCCGCAGTCCAGGGTGCAGATCTCCGGCAGCAGTTCCTCGACATGGGCCAGGCGGGTCAGCGGCCCGACCAGATCGGTGTTGGGCCCGAACTCCATGGGGCTTTCGCCGGCGCCGATCTCCAGATCGCCGCCCATGCCGGCGGTGAGGTTGACGATGATGTCGACGTCGGCCTCGCGAATGCGCTCCATGACTTCGCGGTACAGCGCGACATCACGGCTGAACTTGCCGCTCGCAGGGTCCCGGACGTGGCAGTGGACCACCGTGGCGCCGGCCTTGGCGGCTTCGACCGCGGCGGCGGCTATCTGCTTCGGGGTGACCGGCACATGGGGGCTCTTGGCGGTCGTGTCGCCAGCACCGGTGAGTGCGCAGGTGATGATGACGTCGTGGTTCATGGTGCGGTTCCTTACAGGCGTGTTTGCTGGGGGCATGAGGTGGCCATGCGCAGCCCGGTGCGGGCTGCGGGGCGGTAGTGGCGGTTGCTTACTTGCTGGTCAGTTGCAGGTGTTCGGCGGCCGGCTTGCCATCGAAGGTGGTCACCCCTTCAAGCCAGCGCTGCTGGTCCTGCGGGTGGTCCTTGAGCCACTGCCGGGCGGACTCCAGGGCGTCCTTGTGCTCCAGCAGCGGCTGCATCATCCGGCTCTCGTCCTCGGCGCTGAAGGTCAGGTTGGTCAGCAGCCGGTGCACGTTCGGGCACTGCTCGGCATAGTTCGGCGCGGTGACGGTCCAGACCGTGGCCTGGCCCTCGTTGGGCCCCAGGGCGTTTTCACTGCCGCTGAGGTAGGTCATCTTGATGTTGACGTTCATCGGGTGCGGCGCCCAGCCGAAGAACACGATGGCTTCATTGCGTTTCACCGCCCGGGCCACCGCCGACAACATGCCGGCCTCGCTGGACTCCACCAGCTGGAACTTGCCCAGGCCGAACTGGTTCTTGGCGATCATGTCCTTGATCTGGGTATTGGCTCCCGAGCCGGGCTCGATGCCGTAGATCTTGCCCCCCAGCTCCTTCTGGAACCTGGCGATGTCGGCGAAGGTCTTCAGGCCCTTGTCGGCCAGGTAGGAGGGGACGGCCAGGGTAGCGCGGGCGTCCTTGAGGCTGGGCTCGGCCAGGACCTTGACCTGGTTGGCGTCGACGAACGGGGTGATGGTCTGGGTCATCAGCGGGTTCCAGTAGCCGAGGAACAGGTCCAGGCGCTGGTCGCGGATGCCGGCGAAGATGATCTGTTGCGAGGCGCTGGTCTGCTTGGTCTTGTAGCCGAGGCCATCGAGCAGGACCTGGGTCATGGCGCTGGTGGCGATCACGTCGGTCCAGTTGACCACGCCCAGGCGTACGTTCTGGCAACTGGGGGCGTCGGCGGCCATGGCTCCCGACGTCAGAAAAACGCTACCACTAAGCGCAAGCACACAGCGGCTGATCAGTCGTTTCATGTGGGTTCCCTCGGCAGGTTGTTATTGTCGATCCCGGCGTCTTGGTGCGTCGGTGAGCTCAAGGTACGCAGGCGTCGCCGGCGGTAAACGCACAGCGGCGACCGACTCTTGCACTGCAGCGACCTGGCCCCTTGTGGCAGGGGGGCATTTGGCGTATCACAGGGCCCACGCTGGCCGTCACCGGAGTGCGTTGCATGTCCCAGGACTTCTACTTCCTGCTGATGCCGGGGTTCTCCGCCATCGGTTTCATTTCCGCCATCGAGCCACTGCGGGTGGCCAACCGTTTTCGTGGCGAGCTGTATCGCTGGCATGTGCTCAGCGCCGATGGCGGCGCGGTGCTGGCCAGCAACGGCATGTCGGTCAATGTTGACGCGGCCCTGGAGCCGCTGAAGAAGGGCGCAACCTTGTGGGTGGTGGCCGGCTTCGAGCCGTTGAAGTGCCTGAGTCCCGCCCTGGAACACTGGTTGCGACGCCTGGACCTGGAGGGCGTGACCCTCGGCGGTATCGACACCGGCAGCGTGATTCTCGCGGAATCCGGGCTGCTGGAGGGGCACCGGGTGACCCTGCACTGGGAAGCCATCGAGGCCTTCAAGGAGTCTTATCCACAGTTGAGCGTGACCCAGGAGTTGTTCGAGATCGATCGTCGGCGCATCACCTGTGCCGGTGGCACCGCGTCCATCGACATGATGCTCGACCTGATCGCCCAGGCCCACGGCCCGCAACTGGCGATCCAGGTCAGCGAACAGTTCGTGCTCGGGCGCATCCGCCCGCGCAAGGATCACCAGCGCATGGAAGTCGCCAGCCGCTACGGCATCAGCAACAAGAAACTGGTGCAGGTGATCGGCGAGATGGAGCAGCACAGCGAGCCGCCCCTGAGCACCCTGGCCCTGGCGGAATCGATCAAGGTCACCCGGCGTCAGCTGGAGCGGCTGTTCCGGCTGCACTTGAACGACACTCCGAGCAACTTCTATCTGGGCCTGCGCCTGGAGAAGGCCCGGCAACTGCTGCGCCAGACCGACATGAGCGTGCTGGAGGTGAGCATCGCCTGCGGGTTTGAGTCGCCGTCCTACTTCACCCGCAGTTACCGCGCGCGTTTTGTGCACTGTCCCCGTGAAGACCGACGCCTGCTGGGGAGCGGCCAGGAGTCGGTTTGACAGGGGTTTATAGTCAATTATACTCGCGGCTATAAATTATAGTCCTGGCAATAATTGAGTATAAAACCATGTCGAAAAACACCGGTTTCGTGTTTCGTCGTCCTGCTCTGGCGCTCAATATTGCCGATGGCCTGGTGGGTTCGGGGATTCAGGATTACAGCTCGGGGCTGTTCCTGGCGGCGCCGCGGCGCACCGGGAAAAGTACCTTCCTGCGCGAGGACCTGCTGCCCGAATGCCAGAGCCGTGGCTGGCTGGCGGTTTATGTTGACCTTTGGGCCAATCGCGAAAAAGACCCCGCCGAGCTGATCGCCGCGGCCATTGCCGGGGCGCTGGTGCCTTTCGAGAAAGGCATTCGCAAACTGGCCAAGTCCCTCGGGGTGGAGAAGCTCAGCTTTCTGCGCACCCTGTCCTGGGATTTCAGCAAGTCCCAGTTGCCCGAAGGCGCGACCCTGACCCAGGCCTTGGAATTGCTCCACAGCGCCGCGGGCAAGACGGTGGTCCTGATAATCGACGAGGCCCAGCATGCCTTGAGCTCGGAGGCCGGGTTGAATGCCATGTTCGCGCTCAAGGCGGCCCGGGATCAGCTCAATCAGGGGCGGGACATGGATACCAGCGGCCTACGCCTGGTGTTCACCGGGTCCAATCGCGACAAGCTGGCCCATCTGGTGCTCAACCGCAACCAGCCGTTCTTTGGTTCGAGCATCACCCCGTTCCCGCTGTTGGGACGGGATTTCACCAAGGCCTACACCGCCCATCTGAACGCTCATCTGGCGCCCACCAACCAGTTCAATGCCGATGATCTGGACCAGGCCTTCGAATGGGTTGGCCGGCGTCCGGAAATGCTCCGCAGCATCATCGGCCAGGTGGCCCTGGAGCTGGGGGAGGCGAGCCAGCTCAACGAGTTGTTGCGCAGCAGCGCCGAGATTCTCCGCGCCGGTGTCTGGAGCGAATTCGAAAGCGCCTGGAACGGTCTGACCCTGTCCCAGCGGGCGGTGCTGGAAGTGATGGTGGAGCGCTCGCGCAACAACCTGCCGTTCGCGCCCTTTACCGACGACACCCTGGCGGCGGTGGCCAAGGCGTTGCAGGCCATGGGCAGCGATACGCAACCGGGCACCCAGACGGTGCAAGCCTGTATCGATGCCCTGCGGGAAAAGGAGTTGGTGTGGAAGTCCAGCCGGGGCGCCTATGCCCTGGAAGACAATTCATTCGCTGACTGGCTGCAGCATTATCGGCGCCAACTGTAGCCGCTGCCGCAGGCTGCGAACGGCCCGCAGGGACGCGAGGATCTCAGGCGCGCTGGATGTTTTGCGTTAGACCGCCAAGCAAGGCCCTGCGGTCCTTGTCGCAGCCTCGCCATGGCTCGACAGCGGCTACAGGTTTCGTTGCGAACGGTGAGGATCTCAGGCGCGCTGGATGTTTTGCGTTAGGCCGCCAAGCAAGGCCCTGCGGTCCTTGTCGCAGCCTCGCCATGGCTCGACAGCGGCTACAGGTTTCGTTGCGAGCGGTGAGGGTCTCAGGCGCGCTGGATGTTTTGCGTTAGACCGCTAAGCAGGGCCTCAGGATCATTTCTTCAGCAAGGCGGCGCAGGCGGTCTTGTAGGCTTCGTGCTGGTATTTGTTGAGGCTCGCCCCCAGCTCGAAGCTGTGCTTCTTGTGCTGGGCGTTGATGGTTTGCGGCGACAGCAGGGTCACTTCGCAATTATCCAGCAACTGAAACACGCCTTCGATCTTGAAGGTGGTAGGGCCGCCGGCAAATTCGCCTTTCTTGCTGCGCTTCTTGATGGCGATGCGGGTAATCCCGTGTTCGCGGACAAAGGCGTCGATCCGGGCGGCGAAGTCGCGAACGTTGCCCGCGTCATCGTCGTCTTCCAGGGCGATCTTCTTGATGGCCAGCGCCTGGTGGTACGGCGCGCCGTCTTGCAGGGAGGCGAGGGCGAAGATGGCTTCGCTGCCCTTGATCTCGATACCGCAGATGCTCATGAGTAACCCTTTCAATCGTTGAGTGGGGCGCAGCTTACAGCTCCAGCTGGTCGGCGCGTATACCGAAGACGGCGGCAATTTTTTCCCGGGTGCTCTTGCGGGGTCGGGCCACGCTCTCTTGTTGGGCGAAGGCCGGCTGAGAGATCCCCAGCCGCTTGGCAACCTCATCCTGGGTCAGGTGCAGGTACTCGCGCCAGGCCCGGATCGGCGTGGCGCCATCGACCATGCGACTGACCACGCCATGGGGGATCAGATCAGGCTCATTCTGCTGCGCAACGTACTGCGCGTAGGGAATCACCACGAACGCCGGCTTGCCGTCCGGGCCGTGGATGATCTGGATGTCAGTAGGTGCGTTCATCACGTTTTTTGACCTCTTGAACACTGACGATATGGATAACCCCGTCCCAATCAAACAGCACGCGGTACTGGCCAACCCGCAGGCGATAGGCATAGGTGTGGCCGGACAGGGCTTTGACGTTGCCACTGGCGGGCATGTCGGCCAGCAGGGCGATCGCATCACGAACCTGGACCTGATGCTCGTGGTGCAGTCGCATCAACTGCTTGACCGCTTTTCGACTCCAGAGGATTTCGTTCATGGCGGACTATATAAGCCTTTTATAAGGATTGCGAATCCTTGCTTATATTTACTGCCCGGCCAAGCTCAGAACCTTATCCCTTTGTTGCCCGCGCCAGCCTTACCAGGTCGTGGACTGTCCGCGCCGATCCACTTCGTACACCTTGTGCCGCAGCAGGCGTTCCTTGAGCCAGCGTTCGGCCTTGCCCATCACCCGTTGCCGGGCCCAGAGCAGGTCCACGCCCACCAGCCAGTCGGTGTGGGGATAGGCCCCCAGTTGCAGCTCCACCAGCTCGCCCTTGGCCAGTTCACGCTGGATCAGTTGCCGGGGCAGGGTGGCCCAGCCCAGGCCGGCGCGGACCATTTCCAGCAGCGCCAGGTAGTTTTCCGCCTGCCACAGTTGGCTGCAGCGCAGGTACTCGCTGCTGGGCAGCTTGTCGGCGTGGGCGCTGAAGGCCAGGCGTCGATGCCCATGCAGGTCGTCGAAGGTCACGTTGTCCAGCCGGGCCAGGGGATGATCCGGGTGGCAGACGTGCAACATGATCAGCTTGCCCATCTGCTGGAACTCCAGCTCCTGGGGATAGCCCGGTTGCGAAAAGGCGATCCCCAGCACCGCATCGCCACGGGCCACCAGCTCACTGGCATCTCCGGACAGCGGATGACGGATCAGCAGGTCGACATAGGGGAAGGCCTGCTCGAACTCGCGCAAGACCGGCATCAGCGGGCCGTAAGGGGTTTCGATCACGATGGACAACTGCGGCTCCAGCGCCTCCGACAGGCAGTCGGCATTGGCTTGCAGGGTCAGGCAGCGCTCCAGCACCGCCTCGGCCTGCAGCAGCATCTTCTTTCCGCTGGCAGTCAGCACCGGGCTGCGGCTGCTGCGGTCGAACAGCTCCACCCCCAGGTCGGCCTCCAGGTTGGCAATGGCCACGCTGACCGTGGATTGGGTCTTGCCCAGCTTGCGGGCAGCGGCCGAGAACGAGCCGGTTTGTGCGGCCTGAACGAACATCTGCAGTTGTTCCAGTGAAAAGCGCATCGCGTCTCCCGACCCCAGGACAGGCTTGTCCAATCCATCGTTAAAAACGATGGCTGCTCATTTGTTGCATCGTATTCAAGCACAGATCATGGGCGCCGACGTTCGTACATCCTGCCGGGGCATTGCCCCCGGATGCCTGCCAGAACAACAAGAGCTGCACTTTCAGGAGATCTGCGACATGAACATTCCCCGGGTTCACCCAGTGGACGAGGTCCTGCCCGTTCGCCAGTTGTTCACCTTCGGCCTGCAGCATGTGCTGGTGATGTATGCCGGTGCGGTGGCGGTGCCGTTGATTCTAGGCAATGCCCTGGGCTTGACTGCGGCCCAGGTGGTTTTACTGATCAACGCCAACCTGCTGACGTCCGGCATTGCCACCCTGATCCAGACCCTGGGCTTCTGGCGCTTCGGCGCACGCTTGCCGTTGATCCAGGGCTGCTCCTTCATTGCCCTGGCGCCGATGATCATGATCGGCAAGCAGTTCGGCCTGGCCGAGGTGTTCGGCGCGGTGATCGCCGCCGGGGCCCTGACCATTGCCATGGCTCCGCTGTTCAGCCGTCTGCTGAGGTTCTTTCCACCGGTGGTGATCGGCAGTCTGATCACCATCATCGGCATTTCCCTGATGCCGGCGGCGGCCGTCTGGCTGGGGGGTGGCAACCCCGCCGCCGAGGATTTCGGCGCACCGGCCAACCTGTTGCTGGGGCTGGCCACCGTGGCGGTGACCCTGGTGATCTATGGCAAGTTCTCCGGCTTTATCGGCAACCTCAGTGTGCTGATCGGGCTGCTGGTGGGCAGCCTGATCGCTGCGGCCTGCGGCATGACCCACTTTGCCCAGGTGGGCGAAGCGGCCTGGTTCGAGCTGAGCCCGCCCATGGCCTTCGGGGTTCCGCAATTCTCCCTGATGCCGATCCTGATCATGACCCTGGCGATGCTGGTGATCATGGCCGAGACCACCGGCAACTGCCTGGCCATTGGCAAGCTCACCGGCAAGCCGACCACCCAGCGCACCCTGGGCGACGCCTTTCGCGCCGACGGCCTGTCCACCCTGCTCGGCGGCCTGTTCAACAGCTTCCCCTACAACGCCTTTACCCAGAACACCGGACTGATCGCGCTCTCCAAGATCAAGAGCCGCTTCGTGGTGGCGGCAGCCGGCGCGATCATGGTCCTCATGGGGCTGTTTCCCAAGCTCGGGGCGCTGGTGGCTGCGGTGCCGACCCCGGTACTGGGGGGCTGCGCCATCGTCATGTTCGGCATGACCACCGTGGCCGGCATCCAGGAGCTGTCACGGGTGAGGTTCGAGGGCACTGGCAACGGCATCATCGTCGCCGTGTCGGTCAGTGTCGGCGTGCTGCCGATGTCCTTTCCGGCGTTGTTCGCCCAGGCCCACGGCCCCCTCAAGCTGCTGCTGGAAAGCGGCATCTTCCTCGGCGCCCTCACCGCCATCGTGCTCAACCTGCTGCTCAATCCCCGCATGTCTGCGGCCCAAGAACTGGCCGCCCAGGCCGGGCTTGGTGACTGAAAACGGCTATCAGGCCCGCTTTTTTCCGGCGGGCCCCTGTCCATGAAAAGGAGGTCAAGATGACCCAGATTCTTTCCCCCATCCCTGCGGGCGTCAGCCAGCTGGACCTGCAACTGCTGCGCCAGAGCATTGAACTGGCCGAAGAGGCCAAGGCCCGCGGCCGCCACCCGTTCGCCGCCCTGGTGGCGGACCGCAACGGCAAGATCATTGCCAGTGCCGGCAACAACTCCATGCCCCCCGAAGGCGACCCGACCCAGCACGCCGAACTCGCCGCTGCCGCCAAGGCCGCAAGGCTCCTGGGCCCCGAGGAGCTGGCCCAGTGCACCCTGTACACCAGCGCCGAGCCCTGCTGCATGTGTGCCGGGGCCATCTACTGGACCGGGATTGGTCGGGTGGTCTACGCCCTGTCCGAACACGCCTTGCTGGCACTGACCGGCGATCACCCGGAAAACCCGACCTTTTCCCTGCCATGCCGTGAAGTCTTTGCCCGGGGGCAGCGGCAGATCCCGGTGCTGGGGCCGATGCTGGAACACGAAGCGGCCCAGGCTCATGTGGGGTTCTGGAAATGAACGGCGGAGTGTCCATCCATGTGGTGGATGTCGCCAGCGGCAAGGTGGCCGCAGGCATGCAGGTTCGGGTACGCCGCCTGGGCGAGGAGTGGCTCTGCGAAGGGCAGATTGCCGACAACGGCCTGCTGGCCCCGCTGAGCGAGCTGGCGGCCCGCTTCGACCGGGGCGTCTACGAGGTGGAACTGGACGTGGCGGCGTTCTATCGCCAACAAGGCCAGGTGCTGCCCACGCAGCCCTTCCTGGATGTGCTGGTCTACCGCTTCGGCCTGGACGACCCGCGCCAGCACTACCATCTGCCGTTCAAGCTGACGGCCTGGGGTGTCTCGTGCTTTCGCGGCGGCGCCTGACGCCATGACCTGCGTAGGAGCGAGCTTGCTCGCGAAGCTTTTCCCGCCGCGACATGGGGCGGGGTCGGGCATGCTTCGCGGGCAAGCCCGCTCCTACCGGTGACGGGTCATTCCTGGGCGATGGACTCGATGAACTCCGAGCGCTCATCGCTCATCCGCGCCAGGCAATCATTGGTGGCGATGGTGTAGGCCTTGGTTCCGGGCTTGGCCGGGAAGGATTCCACCGCGCAGTCGGCGTCGCGCTGCTTCTGCCACAGCTGCTGGGCGTTCTTGACCTTGGTGCTGATGTCGGCCAGTTGCGCCTTGTCGTTGCCGTACAGGGTGCCCAGGCGTTCCAGCAGGCTTTGCACGTTGTCGCTCAGCAACTGCTCGGCGGTGGTGCGGTTGTAGGTCGCGCATTCCAGGGTCTGTACGTCGTTTTCCACGCCGTCGCAGGGCGTGCTGTCGGCCTCTTCGGCCGCCTGTACGCCGGTGGCTATCAATATCAAGGCCAGGAAGATCGGTTTCATTGCAGCACTGCCCCTCATCCAGTGAAGCTTTCGTTGAAGCGGCGAATTCTGGCGCAAGCCCCAGGCAAAGAACAGAGGGTGCCATGCCCCCACATCCGGCCCTTTGTCGGGTCTTGACGCTTTCGGCAATTCCCCTGTCGTTTTTGCACCGGGGCGCCCCGGCCCTCAAGCATATGCTGACCCCAAAGCGCCGGCAGACGATTCGGCGCAGGAATCGCCAATAAGGGGACAGCCTGATGAGCCCAGCCGAATTACACGCCGACAGCATCGTTATCGACGGGCTGATCATTGCCAAGTGGAACCGCGAGCTGTTCGAGGACATGCGCAAGGGCGGCCTGACCGCAGCCAACTGCACGGTGTCGGTTTGGGAAGGGTTTCAGGCCACGGTCAACAACATTGCCGCCAGCCAGAAACTGATCCGCGAAAACAGCGACCTGGTGATGCCGGTGCGCACCACCGCGGACATCCGCAAGGCCAAGGAAGTGGGCAAGACCGGCATCCTCTTCGGCTTCCAGAATGCCCATGCTTTCGAAGACCAGATCGGCTACGTCGAGGTGTTCAAGCAGCTGGGCGTGGGCATTGTGCAGATGTGCTACAACACCCAGAACCTGGTGGGCACCGGCTGCTACGAGCGTGATGGCGGGCTCTCGGGGTTCGGCCGCGAGATCGTCGCCGAGATGAACCGCGTCGGGGTCATGTGCGACCTGTCCCACGTCGGTTCCAAGACCAGCGAGGAAGTGATCCTCGAATCCAAGAAGCCGGTCTGCTACTCCCACTGCCTGCCGTCCGGGCTCAAGGAGCACCCGCGCAACAAGTCCGACGCCGAGTTGAAATTCATCGCCGACCACGGCGGCTTCGTCGGCGTGACCATGTTCGCGCCGTTCCTGGCCAAGGGCATCGATTCGACCATCGACGATTACGCCGAAGCCATCGAATACACCATGAACATTGTCGGTGAGGATTCCATCGGCATCGGCACCGACTTCACCCAGGGCCACGGCCAGGACTTCTTCGAATACCTGACCCACGACAAGGGCTATGCCCGGCGCCTGACCAACTTCGGCAAGATCATCAACCCCCTGGGCATCCGCACCGTGGGCGAGTTCCCCAACCTCACCGAGACCCTGCTCAAGCGCGGCCACAGCGAGCGCGTGGTGCGCAAGATCATGGGCGAGAACTGGGTCAGCGTCCTGAAGGACGTCTGGGGCGAGTAAGGCCACCCCCCCACAGCACATTCCTGTAGCCGCTGCCGCAGGCTGCGATCGGCTCCGAAGGAGACGCGCTCTTGCGGCCCTCGGAAGGCTCTTCGAGCCTTTTCGCAGCCTGCGGCAGCGGCTACAGACGTACTTATCCACAGAATTCCGGAGTTTTGAAACATGGCCAAAATCGCCCCGCAACTGCCTATCGAAGTCGACAGCGAAACCGGTGTCTGGACCTCCGACGCCCTGCCGATGCTCTACGTGCCACGGCATTTCTTCGTCAACAACCACATGGGCATCGAGGAAGTCCTGGGCGCCGATGCCTACGCCGAGATCCTCTACAAGGCCGGCTACAAGTCCGCCTGGCACTGGTGCGAAAAAGAAGCCGAATGCCACGGCCTGGAAGGCGTCGCGGTGTTCGAGCACTACATGAAGCGTCTGTCCCAGCGCGGCTGGGGCCTGTTCAAGATCCAGGACATCGACCTGGATAAAGGCACCGCCAGCGTCAAGCTCGAACACTCGGCGTTCGTCTACGTGTACGGCAAGGTCGGGCGCAAGGTGGACTACATGTTCACCGGCTGGTTCGCCGGTGCCATGGACCAGATCCTGGCCGCCCGTGGCAGCACGATCCGCACCGTGGCAGAGCAGGTTTACGGTGGTTCCGAAGAAGGCCACGACGATGGCCTGTTCGTCGTCAAACCGTTGTAAGCGGAGTTAAGAAAAATGGCTTTCGAAGCGATGTTCCAGCCGATCCAGATCGGCAAACTGACCATCCGCAACCGTGTGCTGAGCACCGCGCACGCTGAGGTCTATGCCACCGACGGCGGCATGACGACTGAACGGTATGTGAAGTACTACGAAGAAAAGGCCAAGGGCGGCATCGGCCTGGCCATCTGCGGTGGTTCCTCGGTGGTGGCCATCGACAGCCCCCAGGAATGGTGGAGCTCGGTGAACCTGTCCACCGACCGCATCATCCCGCACTTCCAGAACCTGGCCGACGCCATGCACAAGCATGGCGCCAAGATCATGATCCAGATTACCCACATGGGCCGCCGCTCGCGTTGGGACGGCTTCAACTGGCCGACCCTGATGTCGCCGTCCGGGGTGCGTGAGCCGGTGCACCGCGCCACTTGCAAGACCATCGAGCCGGAAGAGATCTGGCGGGTGATCGGCAACTACGCCCAGGCTGCGCGTCGGGCCAAGGCCGGCGGCCTGGACGGCGTCGAGCTGTCGGCGGTGCACCAGCACATGATCGACCAGTTCTGGAGCCCGCGGGTCAACAAGCGCACCGACGAATGGGGCGGCACCTTCGAGAAACGCATGCGCTTCGGCCTGGAAGTGCTCAAGGCGGTGCGCGCTGAAGTGGGCGACGACTTCTGTGTCGGCATGCGCCTGTGCGGCGATGAATTCCACCCGGACGGCCTGTCCCACGAGGACATGAAGCAGATCGCCAAGTACTACGACGACACCGGCATGCTGGACTTCATCGGCGTGGTCGGCTCGGGCTGCGACACCCACAACACCCTGGCCAACGTGATCCCCAACATGAGCTTCCCGCCGGAGCCGTTCCTGCACCTGGCGGCGGGCATCAAGGAAGTGGTCAAGGTCCCGGTGCTGCACGCACAGAACATCAAGGACCCGAACCAGGCCACGCGGATTCTCGAAGGCGGTTACGTCGACATGGTCGGCATGACCCGCGCCCACATGGCCGACCCGCACCTGATCGCCAAGATCAAGATGGGCCAGATCGACCAGATCAAGCAGTGCGTCGGCGCCAACTATTGCATCGACCGCCAGTACCAGGGCCTGGACGTGCTGTGCATCCAGAACGCCGCCACCTCCCGTGAATACATGGGCGTGCCGCACATCATCGAGAAGACCACTGGCATCAAGCGCAAGGTGGTGGTGGTCGGCGCCGGCCCTGCTGGTATGGAAGCCGCTCGTGTGGCGGCCGAACGTGGCCACGACGTGACCCTGTTCGAGAAAAAAGACGCCATTGGCGGGCAGATCACCACCGCCTCCAAGGCCCCGCAACGGGATCAGATCGCCGGCATTACCCGCTGGTATCAGCTGGAACTGGCGCGCTTGAAAGTTGACCTGCGCCTGGGCACCGCGGCGGACACCGCGACCATCCTCGACCTGCGCCCCGACGTGGTGGTGCTGGCCGTGGGCGGCCATCCGTTCATCGAGCAGAACGAGCACTGGGGCGCCGCCGAAGGGTTGGTGGTCAGCAGTTGGGACATCCTCGACGGCAAGGTGGCGCCGGGCAAGAACGTGCTGGTGTACGACACCATCTGCGAGTTCACCGGCATGTCGGTCACCGACTTCATCGCCGACAAGGGCTCGCAAGTGGAGATTGTCACCGACGACATCAAGCCGGGCATCGCCGTGGGCGGCACCTCGTTCCCTACCTACTACCGCAGCCTGTACCCCAAGGAAGTGATCATGACCGGGGACCTGACCCTGGAGAAGGTCTACCGCGAGGGCGACAAGCTGGTGGCGGTGCTGGAGAACGAATACACCGGCGCCCGCGAAGAGCGGGTGGTGGACCAGGTGGTGGTGGAAAACGGCGTGCGTCCTGACGAAGAGCTCTACTACGGGCTCAAGGAAGGTTCGCGCAACAAGGGCCAGATGGACGTCGAGGCGCTGTTCGCGATCAAGCCGCAGCCGTGCCTGAGCGAGACGGGGGAGGGCTACCTGTTGTTCCGCATCGGCGACTGCGTATCCCAGCGCAACACCCATGCTGCGATCTACGACGCACTGCGCCTGTGCAAGGATTTCTAAGCCACCTGTAGCCGCTGCCGCAGGCTGCGATAAGGCCCGAAGGGCCTTCCGGGGCCCTCAAGAGCATCTGTCCTGTGACGCAGTGCCGCCCGGGCGCAGCCTGCGGCAGCGGCTACAACGACCGACCCGGTCTTTGGGAGCTCCACCATGTTGAACACCCTTCTTCCCATTCTGTTGTTCGCCGCCGTCGGCCTCGCGGTCCTCGGCGCGCTGCGGCGCGTGGCCATGTGGCGCCAGGGGCGAGCCTCCAAGGTCGATCTGATCGGCGGGCTGCTGGCCATGCCCAAGCGCTACATGGTGGATCTGCACCATGTGGTGGCCCGGGACAAATACATGGCCAACACCCACGTGGCCACGGCGGGCGGCTTTGTCCTGGCGGCGGTGCTGGCGATCCTGGTGCATGGTTTTGGTCTGCATAACCGCATCCTCGGCTACGCCTTGCTGCTGGCGACCACGCTGATGTTCGTCGGCGCGCTGTTCGTCGCCAAGCGTCGGCGCAACCCACCGGCACGCCTGTCCAAGGGCCCGTGGATGCGCCTGCCGAAAAGCCTGCTGGCGTTCTCGGTGAGTTTCTTTGTGGTGACCTTGCCGGTGGCGGGCATCCTTCCCGAACACTTCGGTGGCTGGCTGCTGGCGACGATTTTGGCGGTCGGTGTGCTGTGGGGCGTGTCCGAGCTGTTCTTCGGCATGACCTGGGGCGGGCCGATGAAGCACGCCTTCGCTGGCGCCTTGCACCTGGCCTGGCACCGTCGCGCGGAACGCTTTGGTGGCGGGCGCTCCACGGGCCTCAAGCCGTTGGACCTGGAAGACCCGAGCACGCCTTTGGGGGTGGAAAAGCCCAAGGATTTCACCTGGAACCAACTGCTGGGCTTCGACGCCTGCGTGCAGTGCGGCAAGTGCGAGGCGGCGTGCCCGGCCTTCGCCGCCGGCCAGCCGCTGAACCCGAAAAAGCTGATTCAGGACATGGTGGTCGGCCTGGCTGGTGGCACCGATGCGCAATTCGCCGGTAGTCCCTATCCAGGAAAGCCCATCGGCGAACATGGCGGCCATCCGCACCAGCCCATCGTCAACGGCCTGGTGGACGCCGAGACCCTGTGGTCCTGCACCACCTGCCGGGCCTGCGTCGAGGAATGCCCGATGATGATCGAGCACGTTGATGCCATCGTCGACATGCGTCGCCACCTGACCCTGGAGAAGGGCGCAACCCCGAACAAGGGCGCCGAGGTCCTGGAAAACCTCATCGCCACCGACAACCCCGGCGGCTTCAACCCCGGCGGGCGGATGAACTGGGCGGCGGACCTGAACCTGTCCCTGCTTAGCGACAAGCAGAGTACCGATGTGCTGTTCTGGGTCGGCGACGGCGCCTTCGACATGCGCAACCAGCGCACCCTGCGCGCCTTCGTCAAAGTGCTGAAAGCGGCCAAGGTGGACTTCGCCGTGCTCGGCCTGGAAGAGCGCGACAGCGGCGACGTGGCCCGGCGCCTGGGGGACGAAGCAACTTTCCAGCTGTTGGCCAAGCGCAATATCCAGACCCTGGCCAAGTACCGCTTCAAGCGCATCGTCACCTGCGATCCCCACAGTTTCCATGTGCTGAAGAACGAGTACGGTGCCTTCAACGGCCACTATCTGGTGCAGCACCACAGCACTTACCTGGCCGAGCTGATCGGCGCCGGTGCACTGAACCTGGGCCAGCACAAAGGCAGCAGCGTGACCTATCACGATCCTTGCTACCTGGGCCGCTACAACGGTGAGTACCAAGCCCCTCGGGACGTACTGCGGGCTCTGGGCATCGAGATCAAGGAAATGCAGCGCTCGGGCTTCCGTTCCCGTTGCTGCGGCGGTGGCGGCGGGGCGCCGATCACCGACATTCCGGGCAAGCAACGGATACCCGACATGCGCATGGAAGACATCCGCGAGACCGGCGCCGAGCTGGTGGCCGTGGGTTGTCCACAGTGCACGGCCATGCTCGAAGGGGTGGTGGAGCCGCGGCCGATGATCAAGGACATCGCCGAACTGGTGGCCGATGCCTTGCTCGAAGACGCCGCCCCGGGCAAAGCGCCGGCGTCGGTGAAACCCGAACCTGCGGAGGTGCACTGATGAGCGACATTATCCGCCGCGATCCCCGGGCTGAATGGATTGCCCGCAACCGCCTGCACCCGCTGCACGCGGCCATGCAGCCGGCGCAACACAGCTGGATGGGGCCCAATGGCCTGATCCGCAAGAATCCCCATGGCATCGGTTTTATCGGCCCCAACGGCCTCAAGCGCATCGACCGCAGTGGCGCCCAGCAGGGCGGCAGCGCCAAGCGCACGGCCGCGGCCGAGGTGCAGTTGCCGCTGCATCAAGTGGCGCAGCCGGCGTTCTACATCAGCGTGGTGCCGGACATGGTCGGCGGCCGCCTGAGCAGCCACGACCGCGACCTGCTGGGGCTGGCCCGCCAGTTGGCAGGCCAGGACGGCGCAGTGCTGGCAGTGGTGTTTGGCGAGCACAAGGAATCGGCCTTTGCCACGGCGGGCGTCGACCGCCTGCTGGTGCTGCAAGGCAGCGAGTTCGACGGTTATGCACCGGAACAACGGGTGCAGGGCCTGCGGGCTGTGGATAACCAGTTCGGCCCGCGTCACTGGCTGCTGCCCGACAGCCGCAGTGGTGGCGGCGAACTGGGCCGGCGCTTGGCCGCGGCCCTGGGCGAACGCCCGGCGACCCGGGTCTGGCAGGTCAAGGACGGGCAGTGCATCGGCCGTGCCGGTGCCGGGCTGCAGGACCTGGCGCGGCCAGCGCCACGCTTGATCCTGGCCGCCGCCGAATGCGCCGAGCCGGTCAGCGAAACCCGCCACGAAGCCTTGCCGGTGGAGTTATCCACAACGGTGGCCCGCAGCCTGGCGCGGATCGAGGATTTGGGCGCGGTGGCGGTGGACCCGGCGGCGATTCCCATGGCCGAGGCCGAATTCATCTTTTCCGGGGGCAACGGGGTCAAGGACTGGCCACTGTTTCACCAGACCGCCGCGGCCCTGGGTGCTACCGAAGGCGCCTCGCGGGTGGCGGTGGACGACGGCTTCATGGCCCGGGATCGGCAAGTGGGGGCCAGCGGCATCTGGGTCACCGCGCGGGTCTACGTGGCGGTGGGGATTTCCGGGGCGATCCAGCACCTGCAGGGCATCGGCGCCTGCGACAAGGTGGTGGCCATCAACCTCGACCCGGGCTGCGACATGATCAAACGCGCCGACTTGTCGGTGATTGGCGACAGCGCGGAAATTCTCAAGGCCTTGATCGCGGCGGTAGCGGCTTACCGCAACGATGCCAAGCGCGATGCGGCTTAAGGGGACGTTATGAACAGCACTGTGATCAGCCTGGTATCGATAGGCGCTCACCCGACCTCCGGCCGTCCACGGCGTGCCGAGCAAGACGCCCGTGCGGTGGAACTGGGCCTGCAACTGGCGGGGGACAAACTGCAGGTGCTGCATGCCGGCGACGTCGCCGAACCGGCCCTGCGTGCTTACCTGGGCATGGGCCTGGAACAGCTGCACGTGCTGGAACAGCCTGCAGGCGCTGATGCCCTGCCGATCCTGACCCAGTACCTGCGCGACGCGGGCGCTCAGATGGTGCTCACCGGCAGCCAGGCAGAAACCGGCGAAGGCTCCGGCATGCTGCCGTTTTTGCTGGCGGAAAACCTCGGCTGGCCGCTGGTGGTGGGGCTGGCGCAAGTCGAATCCCTGGCCGATGGCGTGGCCCACGTCCTGCAAGCCTTGCCCCGTGGCCAGCGGCGGCGGCTCAAGGTGCGCCTGCCGTTTCTCGCCACTGTGGATAACGCCGCACCGAAACCGCGTCAGAGCGCCTATGGCCCGGCGCGCCGTGGTCTGTTGCAGGCCGATCAGGTCGTGGTGGTGGAAGACGAGTTACTCACAGCCTCCAGCCTGCAACCGGCCAAACCGCGGCCCAAGCGCCTGAAAGTGATCAAGGCCAAGAGCGGCGCGGATCGCATGAAGGCCGCCACCGCCAAGGCCAGCGGCGGCACCGGCCAAGTGCTCAAGGGCGTGAGCCCCGAGGCCGGCGCCGAGGCCATTCTCAAGTTGCTCATCGAAGAAGGCGTGGTCCGCTGAGCTCAGGCTTATGCACAGCCCTCGGGCCGTGCACCCACCTCTGGGCACCGCCGTTCGCTGGCAAGCCAGCTCCTACCAGGGAAATCGCGCCTGCACCCGCCGTAGGAGCCGGCTTGTCGGCGAAGGGGCCGCTAGGGTTTTGCTCACCTCTGGGCATCGTCGTTCCCTGGCAAGCCAGCTCCGATAAGGGGCTGGTGGGTTTACTCACAATCCCTGTGTGCGTACCTGTGGATAAGGTGTTCGCGCCTTGCTCAAGCCCTTGTGGAACAAGCCCTGTAGCCGTCTGTTCGAATTTTGATCAGTCTAAGCTGGCGATTTTCATGGTTTTTTTTCCAGGGCAGGGAAGTAGCCGAAGAGACTTTTGCACAGCACTTGCCCCCAAAGTCTGTTGGCGCTTCTGTGGATAAGATGTTCGCTTAGCGCTGCAGGCCCCGTAGAACCTGAGCTTGAATGGTTTGATCAAAAAACATCCAAATACGCTGTTCAGGCTCGATTATTCGGGTAAAGCCTCGATATTTCGCGGCCTCCAGGGGTTTTCCACAGTTGCTGATGCTTCTGACCCCAGTTGCCCCCAAAGTCTGTTGGCCGTTCTGTGGATAAGGTGTTCGCCTTCCTCTACAGGCCTCTGAATACGTGCCTTTCAGAGCTTTGTTCAATAATTGATCAATTGCCGGCAAAACCGCTGTTTTCCCATAAGTCACGGATTTTCTTGGCATTGCCTGCTGAAATATCCCCAACCCTCGCTCATTTGCCCACAGTTGCTGTGGGCCAAGGTGTGGATAACATGTTCGCGGAAGGCTGCACCCCCTGTAATCCATAGCGTGTACGGCAATAGATCAAATTTCGTACAGTTCTAATGGCTTTCTTGACAGTGATAGGTGGCCTGTCTTCACTGATGCCACAAGGACTTAGCGGCAACTTATCCACATCCGGCTCAGGGAGTGCAGGCAATGGATTGTCGTTTATCGCAGGTTTATCCGACCGGGGCCCCCCTCCCTAGACGTACCCGTCGCCGTGCCGCCAACCAGCGCGCACGTCTGTAGCCCTGCCCTTCGTTTTGTCCCTTCACTGCTTGTGTTTCAGGCGCCAAGGCCTGCCTGTTCGGCTGCCTGCGCGCTGACGGATGCACCCATTAGAGGCGACCACAGAGTTGCCCCATCAGCCTGAGAGGAACCCCGCCATGACTCGGATCGCGACCCCCATCAGCGAGATCCAGGAACACTACGACGTTGTTGTCATCGGTTCCGGCTACGGAGGTGGCATCGCCGCTTCCCGATTGTCCCGGGCCGGTCGGCGTGTCTGCCTGCTGGAGCGAGGGCGGGAGATCCAGCCGGGCGAGTACCCCAACACCCTGGCCACCGCCACCGAAGAGCTGCAGGTGCATGACCCCGACGGCCACATCGGCTCACGCACCGGGCTCTTCGATCTGCACGTCAACGCCCAGCAGAACGTGGTGGTCGGTTGCGGCCTGGGAGGCACGTCGCTGATCAATGCCAACGTCGCCCTGGAGCCCGAACCCGGGGTCTTCGACGACCCGCGCTGGCCCCGGGCGGTACGGGAGCATCGCGATACCCTGCTCAAGGAGGGATATGCCCGGGCCCGGGAGATGCTCAAGCCCAATCCCTATCCCGATTCGGCGCCGACCTTGCCCAAGCTCCAGGCCAACCAGAAGTCCGCGGAGTATCTCAAGCAGGGTGCGCACTTCTACAAGCCGCCGATCAACGTGACCTTCGCCAAGCTGCCCAACAACCTCAACCATGTCGGGGTCGAGCAACTGCCATGCAACCACTGTGGCGACTGTGTCTCAGGCTGTAACAACAAGGCCAAGAACACCACCTTGATGAATTACCTGCCGGACGCCAGCAATCATGGCGCCGAGATTTTCTGCCAGGCCGAAGTGCGCTACCTGGAGCGGGAGGGCGATGGCTGGATCGTGCATTTCCAATACCTGGACAGCGGTCGCGAGAAGTTCTCGGCGCCGACCCTGTTCGTCAAGGCCGACATCGTGGTGCTCAGTGCCGGCACCCTGGGTTCCACGGAAATTCTCCTGCGCTCCAGGGCCAAGGGCCTGTCCACCTCGGACCAGCTGGGTGAGCACATGAGCGGTAACGGCGACATCCTCGGGTTCGGCCACAACTGTGAGCAGACCATCAACGGCATCGGCTTCGGCACCCATTCGGCCAGTGAGCTCAAACCCGTGGGGCCGTGCATCACCTCCATCATCGACATGCGCACCGAAGGCGACTGGCGCAGCCGCATGGTCATTGAGGAGGGGTCGATTCCCGGTGCCCTGGGCCGGGCCATGGTACCCAGCATGGCGCTGTTTGCCGCGACCCTGGGCAAGGCCACCGACAACAGCCTCAGCGCTCAGTTGGGCTACAAGGAGCGCGAGGCCGAAAGCTTTCTGCGGGGGCCTTATTACGGTGCGCTGCACAACATGCAGACCTACCTGATCATGAGCCATGACGATGGCCGCGGCCGCATGCTGCTGGACGCCAAGGATCAACTGCGCATCGATTGGCCGGGCGTTGGCCAGCAGCCCAACGTGATTCTTGGCAACGAGCGCCTGTACCAGAGCACCAAGGCGCTGGGCGGAGTCTGGGTGGAGAACCCGATCTGGACCAAGCTGCTCAAGCACAGCATCGTTTCGGTGCACCCGCTGGGCGGCTGCGTCATGGGCGAAGACGCCGCTCAGGGGGTGGTCAACCACAAGGGCCAGGTGTTTTGCGGCGCCAGCGGCACCCAGGTCTATCCCGGGTTGTATGTGGCGGACGGCGCGGTGATTCCCACCTCGCTGGCGGTCAATCCGTTGCTGACCATTTCGGCGGTCAGCGAGCGCAACATGCGCCTGCTGGCCGAAGATCGGGGCTGGAAGATCGATTACAGCCTGCCCTCGGCCCCGAGCAAGGCGGTGCCGGCGCCGACCCTGGGCGTGCAGTTCACCGAGACCATGAAGGGTTATTTTTCCACGGCCTTCACCCAGCCCCAGGGCACCGATCTGGCGCTCTATCAGGAGGCGGCCAAGCGCGGCGAGGCGCAGAACTCTCCCATCGAGTTCACCCTGACCATCACGGCCAACGACCTCAACCGGATGATCAAGGAGCCCGAGCACGCTGCCACCCTGGTGGGCACCCTGGAGGCTCCGGCGCTGTCGGCTCAGCCCCTGGTGGCCAGCCACGGGGTGTTCAACCTGTTCGAGGAGTTCCAGCAGCAGGTGGGCGTGCGCCACATGAACTACGACATGCGCCTGACCGCCGAGGACGGCAACCAGTACTACTTCAGTGCGTTCAAGACCGTGCCCGAGGATCACGGCGTGCTGAACATCTGGCCCGACACCAGCACCCTGTACGTGACCCTGTACCGCGGCCAGGACAAGAGCGGCCCGGTGCTGGGCTCCGGGGTGATGCACATCCTGCCGGCGGACTTCGCCAGGCAGATGACCACCATGAAGGTGCTCAATGCGCGCAACGAGCGTGAGCGCATCGAGGCCCTGGCGCGCTTCGGCAAGTTCTTCGCCGGGATTCTCTGGGAGAGCTACGGCGGCGTGTTCGCCGGAGACATCTACTTCAACCCCGACGCGCCGCCGCGGAACAAGCGGCCCCTGGATGCGCCGGTGCCCACGGTGCAGTTCTTCGAGACCGAAGACCGGGTGCAGCTGCGCCTGACCCGCTACCAGGCCGGCAGCAAAGGCCCGGTGATGCTGGTGCACGGGCTTGGCGTGGGCTCCAACATCTTCTCCACCGACACCATCCAGACCAACCTGCTGGAGTACCTGTGCAAGCACGACTATGACGTCTGGCTCCTGGATTTCCGGGTCAGCATCCTGTTGCCGGCGAGCAAGCGGGAATGCAATGGCGACCAGATCGCGGCCTATGATTTCAAGGCCGCCATCGGCCAGATCAAGCAGGCGACCGGGGCCCGTGACGTGCAATGCGTGGTGCATTGCTATGGCGCCACGACCTTCTTCATGTCGCTGCTGGCGGGCCTGCAGGACGTGCGCTCGGTGGTCTGCTCGCAGATTGCCGCCGATACCGTGGTGGCCACCGCCACCGGGATCAAGGCCGGATTGCACCTGCCGGGCATGCTCGACGCCATCGGCATCAAGTCCCTGACGGCCTACGCCGACAGCAAGGAAAGCCTGTTCAACCGCCTCTACGACACGGCGCTCAACGGCTACGCGCGGATCGAGGCCCAGGGTTACTGCACCAATCCGGTGTGCCACCGCATCACCTTCATGTACGCCTCGCTGTACCGCCACGACACCCTCAACCAGACCCTACACGACAACCTGCACGAGCTGTTCGGCGCCTCCAACATCGAGACCTTCGAGCATCTGGCACTGATCTGTCGCAAGGGGCACCTGGTGGACTTCAAGGGGCGTGACGTCTACATGCCGCATTTCGATCGGCTGAAGTTGCCCATCTGCTTTATCAGCGGCGCCGACAACCAGTGCTACCTGCCGCTAAGCACGCAGAAGACCTATGAACGCCTGTGCCAACTCCATGGCCCCGAGTTGTTCAGCCGCCACGTGGTGCCGGGTTACGGACACATCGACTGCATCTTCGGCAAGAACGCGGTGGTCGACGTGTACCCGCTGATGCTGGCGCACCTGGAAAAGACCGCCCGGGGCTGACCCAGGCCAGCCCGCGGCAAGATCGCCGCGGGCCCGCTCCAGATCAGGCAACAGGCACCGCAGCAAGCGCGCTTGGAGGCCAAGTGCAGGCTGCGGCGGCCGCTACACATGGATGCAGGGAAGGTTGATATGAACGCTTATATCCGCTGGTTCCAACGCTTCATCTGGCTGGGCATCGCCATGAACATGGTGTTCGCCCTGCCGGCGCTGTTTGCCCCGGCGCTGCTGACCGCGGTGGTCGGCCTGCCGCCGGTGCTGTCGGACCCCTGGCTGGAAAACACCGGCATGCTGCTGGTGGGCATCAGCCTGTTCTACATGCCTTCGGGCTGTAACGCGCCGCGCTTCGTGGTGCATTCCTGGCTGTGCGTGCTGTCGCGGCTGATCGCCGTGGCGTTCTGGATCTACCTGATCAATACCAGCAACCAGGCCCAGGTGTTCGTGCCCATGCTGATGGGCGACCTCAGCATGTTCCTGATCCTCGGCATCCTGCTGTACTTGGGCAGTGCCCCGGCCAACCGGCCCTGGGCCCTGCTCTGTGCCGGGCTGCACGACTGGCGCCAGTACTGGGCCGCCTGCTGGAAGCGCCACAGCTTTCGCGTGGGCAGCCTGGTCCTGCTGCTGGTCCTGGGGGTGGTCGGTTATGCCACGTGGGTCAACATGATTCGCGAGGTGCCCCAGCCGCCGGAAGCCTCGGACGAGGATCACTTCAAGTACGCCGCCATCGGCCTGGGGATCGAAGCGCGGATTCCTTACTACCTGTTTGCCGTGCTGCCGCAACTGTGCCCGGAAAAACTCCCGCGCCCCGGCGGTTACGAGGTCTTCGGCTTCCTCTACGAGAACGGCCGGGACCTGCCGGTGGGCATGGCCAAGCGGCAGCTCGGCTACCCCACGGTGGAGCCCAACTGCGCCCTGTGCCACACCGGTGCCTACCGGGCCAGCGCCAGCGATGTGTCCCAGGTGGTGCCCACCGCACCGGCCAACCTGATGCAGCTCCAGGCCTTCCAGTGGTTCGCCTACGATTGCGCCAGCGATCCGAAATTCACCGTGGATGCGCTGATGAACGCGATCAACGCCAAGTTCCAGCTGGGCTTTGTCGAACGCCTGTACAACCGCTACCTGATCATGCCCATGGCCAAGAGCGCGCTGCTCAAGCAGAAGCAGGCCTATGCCTGGCAGAAGTTGCGGCCGCAGCAAGGGCCAGGGCGCACCGACACCTTCAACCCGACCAAGATGGTGGTGTTCGGCTTCCCCGACGACTCCACCATCGGCACCGTGGACCTGCCGCAGATCTGGAACCAGAAGCCGCGGGAATCGATGTACCTGCACTGGGACGGCAACAACAACCAGATCCGCGAGCGCAACTACGCGGCGGCGATGGCAGTGGGCGCGACCCCGGAATCGGTGCTGCCTGAGAGCTTCAACCGGGTCACCAACTGGCTGCTGGGGCACAAACCGCCGGCTTGGCCGTTCGCCCTCGATCAGGCCAAGGTGGCCCAGGGCAAGCCGCTGTGGGAGGCCAACTGTGCCGGTTGCCATGATTTCGGCAAGGCCGACACCGGCCAGGTCACGACCAATATCCAGACGCTGGGCACCGATCCCCACCGCCTGGACTCCTTCACCACCGGCCTGGTGCAAGCCTTCCATGGGTTCAAGAAGCCGCCTTTCGACTTCGGTGCCTATCGCAAGACCCAGAGCTACAGCAACACCCCCACCGACGGTGTCTGGCTGCGGGCGCCTTATCTGCACAACGGCTCGGTGCCGAGCCTCTGGGACCTGTTGCAGGCTCCGGAATTGCGGCCCCAGGTGTTCTACACCGGCTCGGATGTGTATGACCCGCAGAAGGTCGGTTTCATCACCAGTGGCGCGGCGGTGCAGGGGCCGGGCTCCTTCAAGTACGACACCCACCTGGAGGGCAACAGCAACAGCGGCCATCTGTACGGCACGCAGCTTTCCGCAGAGCAGAAGTGGCAGTTGATCGAATACATGAAGACCCTGTGACGCCCGTTCGGCGTTTGGGCAAAGGGACCATCAAGAGGGATGCCGGCATGTCATTTGTGAGCAATCTGGAACATGAATACGAACAGGTCAAAGCCCGGGTCGACGGGCTGCTGGCCAGACTCGAGCTGGCCTGGAAAAAACTCCGTAGCGAGCTTGAACCGAAGGAGCTGCAAGCGATCGTGCAACTGCTGCAGCGCGCCCATGACCAGGCGCAGTACGCCCTGATTCACGGCGACTTGCCCCCCGGTCAGGCGCCGGTGCCCTGGGAGCTGGCCCACGGCCTGTCGGTCCTGCACCTGGGGAACGCCAAGCCCTTGCCGCAAACGGTGGCCGAGCTGCAGACCCAGGTGATGAAGGACGGCACCCTGCTGGGTTGTCGCCAATGGGAGCTGCTGGACCTGCGCTGGAGCGAGGCCTTGCTCAACTGGATCGAGAACCTGCGCAAGCACGCGACCTTCGGCACCACCCCGGCGCTGATCGAGATGGCCGACAACGTGCTGCTGGACATGGCCGGGGATTGGGGCACCGGTTACTTCCAACCCAATTCGGCGGCGCAACGTGTGGCGGACCTGATCAAGCAGGACCAGCCGGATTTCACCGTCCACCTGGGAGATGTGTATTACGCCGGTACCGGCAGCGAAGAGAACGCCGACCTTGCCGACTGGCCCATGGGCCGCCAGGCGTCATTCAGCCTCAACTCCAACCATGAAATGTACAGCGGTGCCCATGGCTACTTTGCCGAGATCGCCGCGCTGTTTCCCAAGCAGCAAGGCACCAGCTACTTCGCCCTGTTCAACAGCCACTGGCTGATCGTCGGCCTGGACAGCGCCTATGCCGCCGATGAAATGAACCTGTACATGGACGGCAACCTCAATCCCCCGCAGCAGCAATGGCTCAAGGACCTGGTGGCGAGCAAGGGGCAGGGGCGCAAGATCATGGTCCTCAGTCATCACCAGGGGCTGGATATCAGCGGCCAGCAGCAGACCGCGCTGAACAAACAGGTGGTCGCGGCCCTGGGCCGGGTTCCGGACTACTGGTACTGGGGGCACCTGCACAACGGCATCTGCTATGCGCCCAAGGACGGTATGTACGGGCGCTGCATCGGCCACGGGGCGATTCCCTATGGCGTCACCCGCGAATTGAAAGGCAACCCTCAGGTGCTGTGGTCGGAAACCCTATCGGCGGATGATCCGAACTACCCGCTGCGGGTACGCAATGGTTATGTGAGAGTGAAGTTGAACGGCTCGCAGATCAGCGAAGACTTCATTGGCGAGACCGGCGCGGTCAGTTGGTCACGGCCCTGAAGGCCCTGAAGGCCCTGTAGCCGCTGCCGAGCCCGCGAGGCTGCGACAAGGTCCGCAGGACCTTGCTTGACGGTTTTCCGCCGGACCTCAAGCGCTCTCAAACTCGCTGCGTCGCAATGCCGCCCAAGCCGTTCGCAGCCTGCGGCAGCGGCTACATAATCCTGTCGCCGCTGCCGAACTCCTGCGGTATCAGCCAGTGACCGGCACGCCCTTGAGATAAGGCGCCGGTTCTGCGCCGAGGTTGCTCAGCATGCGCTCGCTGTACCAGTCGACGAAGTTGACCACACCGAACTCATAGGTCTTGGAGTACGGGCCCGGCTGGTAGGCGGTGGAGTTTATGCCACGCTGGTTTTCTTCCGCCAGGCGCCGGTCCTGGGCGTTGGTGGCGTCCCACACCTGGCGCATGCGCTCGACGTCGTAGTCCACGCCTTCCACCGCGTCCTTGTGCACGATCCACTTGGTGGTGACGATGGTTTCCTGAGCGCTGATGGGCCACACGGTGAACACGATGATGTGGTCGCCCATGCAGTGGTTCCACGAGTGCGGCAGGTGCAGGATGCGCATCGAGCCCAGGTCCGGGTTCTTGATCCGTCCCATCAGCTTGGCGCAGCCCTGCTTGCCGTCCAGGGTCATGGACACGGTGCCCTTGAGCAGGGGCATGCGCACGATGCGATTGCGCAGGCCGAAGCTGGCGTGAGCGTAGGGGATCTTCTCGGCTTCCCAGGCGGCGGCGGACGCGGCCACATGGTCCTTGAACGCCTGGTCGGCGCGGGGGTCGGTGACGTCGTCCCATTCCAGCAGGGTTTTCAGCAACTCCGGGTGCGAGCCGACGCAGTGGTAGCACTCGCGGTTGTTCTCCAGTACCAGCTTCCAGTTGGCCTTTTCGTGCAAGGTGGTCTGCACCGCCACCTTGGTGTTCTCCATGTCGTAGGGCTCCATGTAATGGGCCAGCGTGGAGAGGAAGTCGTCGATGGCCGGCGGATTCTCGGCCAGGGAAATGAAGATGTAGCCGCCGGCGGTTTTCACGTTCACCGGTTTCAGGCCGTATTGCTTCATGTCGAAGTCGGCGCCCATCTCGGTGCCGGCGAACAGCAGGCGCCCGTCCAGTTCGTAGGTCCACTGGTGGTAGTGGCAGACCAGCTTGGCCACCTTGCCCTTGTCGCTGGTGCACAGCCGCGAGCCGCGGTGGCGGCAGACGTTGTGGAAGGCGTGGACCACACCGTCAGCGCCGCGGATGACAATGATCGGGTTCTTGCCGATCTGCAGGGTGATGTAGTTGCCCTTGGTAGGAATCTCGCAGGTCATGCCGGCGATCAGCCATTCCTTCTGGAAAATCTCCTGCATGTCGATATCGAACAGCCTGTCGTCGCAGTAGAAAGGCTGCGGCAGGGAGAAGGTCCGCTCGCGCTCCTGCAGCATCTGTGCAGTGGCCTTGCGTGCAGGTTCCAGTGGATCGCCCAAGCTCAGGGTTGCGGTGACGTCCATCGTTCAAGTCCTCATGGCCGTTCGGTGCGGCCGGCGAATTAAATAGTGGCTACGGTGGGTGCTACGCAAGTCACGAAAAATCGGTTGTCGTGTTTGAGGCGAGTGTGGGTCCGCGGGCGCCTTGAACCTTATCCATGGGCGACATGGCCCAATCTGTTCCCGACGGGGGAGCCCCTGTAACTGGGGGCTGGTCGCGATAAGCATGTGAATGTCGCAGATAGGTAAATGGGCGCGAGAAGCCTTACGCAGAATCGCTGACAAGACGCCGACTGTCGGCCGTGGAGAACAGCATGTCCAACACCTTCCTCAACCCGGTAACCACCCAGACCTGGGCCAATGGCCGTCACATCGTCCGTTGCGTCAAAGTCATCCAGGAAACCTGGGATGTGCGGACCTTCTGCTTCATGGCCGACCAGCCGATCATGTTCTTCTTCAAACCGGGGCAGTTCGTCACCCTGGAGCTGGAGATCGAAGGCCAGCCGGTGATGCGTTCCTACACCATCTCCAGCTCGCCATCGGTGCCCTACAGCTTCTCGGTGACCATCAAGCGCGTGCCGGGCGGCAAGGTCTCCAACTGGTTGCACGACACCTTGCATGAAGGCCAGGAACTGGCGGTGCACGGGCCGGTGGGGCTGTTCAACGCCATCGATTTCCCCAGCCCGAAAGTGCTTTACCTCAGCGGCGGCGTCGGCATCACCCCGGTGATGTCCATGGCGCGCTGGTTCTACGACACCAACGGCAACGTCGACATGGTGTTCATCCACAGCGCCCGCTCACCCAAGGACATCATTTACCACCGCGAGCTGGAACACATGGCGTCGCGGATCGACAACTTCAGCCTGCACCTGATCTGCGAGAAACACGGCCTGGGCGAGCCCTGGGCCGGCTATCGCGGCTACCTGAACCACAAGATGCTGGAACTGATGGCCCCGGACTTCCTGGAGCGGGAAGTGTTCTGCTGCGGGCCGACGCCCTACATGAATGCGGTCAAGCGCCTGCTGGAAGCTGCTGGTTTCGACATGGCGCGCTACCACGAGGAATCCTTCGGCGCGACCCCGCCCGAAGCCCGGGCCGACGCCGTGGAACACGCCGAACAGGCGGCCGAGGCGCCGGAAGTGGATGTCGCCGACCTGCATCAGGTGGAGTTCACCGCCTCCGGCAAGAGCATCCGCGTGGCCCCAGGGGAAACCGTGCACGCGGCCGCAGCCAAGCTCGGCCTGATGATCCCCAAGGCCTGCGGCATGGGCATCTGCGGCACCTGCAAGGTACTCAAGCTGGGCGGCGAAGTGGTGATGGAACACAACGGCGGGATCACCGAGGAAGACGAAGCCGAAGGCTACATCCTGTCTTGCTGCAGCGTGCCCAAGGGCGACGTGCGCGTGGAGTTCTGATCGCCGGCAAGCCGGTTCCTACACCCATCTGCTGTAGGAGCTGGCTTGCCAGCGAACAGGGGCAACCCGGCTACTGATACAACGCCGGCCGCCGATCCAGGTGCACATGGTTATGTTCACTGATGGACTTGTGCCAGGCCTGGGCCAGCTCCAGCTCCGCCAGCAGCAACTGCTGCCCGTTTTCCCGATTCTTGCCCGCCAACGGATAGCCATCGGCATCGACGATGGTCGAGCCGCCCACCCAGTTCACCCCGCGCTCTTCGACGCAGCGGTCGCAGGCGGCGATGAACATCCGGTTGACCGCCGCGTTGGCCTGGACCCGGACCATCTCCGCCGGCCGCTCGCTGGCCGGGCGCGGGCCGTCCGGCCAGTTCACCGGCGCGCATAAAAGCGCCGCCCCGGCCAGGGCTGGCAGGCGCACCCATTCGGGGAACTCCAGGTCGTAGCAGATCATCATGGCGATCGGCCCGAAGCGGGTGGGCACCACGGGGGGCGGCTCGTCGCCCGGGGTGAAGATCAGGTTTTCCCGGTCCCACAGGTGCGCCTTGCGATACACCGTCAGCGTTCCTTCAGGCTCGATCAGGGCGGCGCTGTTGGCCACTCGCTGATCGTCCAGGCGCTCGCAGAAGCCGCCGACAATCACCACCTGCAGTTGTTCGGCCAGGGTTTTCCACAGGCTCAAGGTCGGCCCGTCGAGGCTTTCCGAAAGCGCCAGGGCTTCTTGCAGGTCGCGGAACACGTAGCCGCTCTGCACCAGCTCCGGCAGCACCACCACTTGGGCGCCGCGGGCGGCGGCCTGGCGGATGGCCTCGGTGCTGAGGGTGCGGTTGTAGTCCAGGTCGCCGATTCGTGGTGCCAGTTGCTGGCAGGCCACTTTCAGGGATGTCTGGGGGATCATTGCGCGCCTCCTTCCAGTTGCTGTTCGCTGGCCTGGATAGCCAGGCGTTCGGCTTCCAGGTCCAGGTTGCGGGTCAGCGCCCAGTAGACCAGCCCGGCCACCGCCAGGCCAATCACGAAGGCGACGTCGGCGCCGCCCAGGGCCTGGGACAGTGGGCCCTGGTAGAAGCTCAGGGACATGAACGGCACCATCGCCAGCAAACCGAGGAAGTAGGCCAGCAACCCGGCGCTGGACCAGCGGCCATAAATGCCGGCGGGATTGAAGATGTGGCTGATGGCGTAGCGGCCTTTGCGCACCAGGTAGAAGTCCGCGAGGTTGACCGCGGTCCAGGGCACCAGGAAGTACAGCATCAGCAGGACAAAGGTGTTGAAGCTGCCCAGGTAGCTTTCGGGAATGTTCATGGCGATCAGGAAGATCACCACCGCCACCAGCAGGATGCCGGTTACCCGGCTCTTGAGGTTGGGCTTGATCGACTTGAAACCGTCGATGGCACTGATGCCGGTGAGCATGGCGCCATAGCAGTTGACCGCCATGATGCCCACCAAAGCCGGCACCGCGATCAGCACGGTGAAGGTGCCGAAGCCTGGAATCAGGGTGTTGCCCACTTCGCGCACGCTGGCGATGGCGTCCGGCGAGGGCAGGGCCGAGGCCAGGAAGGCCCCCAGGGACATCAGCCACAGGGCCGAGCCGGCGGCGCCCAGGTAGGTCCAGAAAATCACCTGGCGCGACGGCGTCTGGTGCGGCAGGTAGCGCGAATAGTCGGAGACGTACACCGAATAGCTGATCTGGTAACCGGCGGCGGCCGACAGCTGGATCAGGAACGCCGACCAGGAAAACTGCGGGTCGGCCAGGGCCGAGTCGGCCTGCAGGGTCAGCAGGGCGCTGACGGTGAGCACCGCGAACACGCTGATCATCACGTAGGTCAGCCAGCGCTGCACGGTGTGCAACAGGTCATGGCCAACCACTGCGATCAGCACCGCGATGGCGATCATCAGGGTGTACCAGGGCGCCCGGGCCCCGGGGATCACCGTGTTGATGGCGTCGGTGGCGAGGATCACGTTGAACACGTTGAAGCCGATGTAGACGAACACCACCGCGGTGAACGGCACGATGGCCCCGCGCAGGCCGAACTGGGCGCGGGACTGGATCATCTGCGGCAGGCCCATGCGCGGGCCCTGGTTGGCGTGGAAGGCCATGCAGAAGGTGCCCAGGCACACACCGATGACGATCGCCAGGATGGCATAGGGCAGACTCAGGCCCAGGGCCGCGCCGGTGAAGCCGGTGACCATGGTGGTGAGCACGAAGTTGCCGGTGAACCAGAACGGTCCCTGGTGCCAGACCTTGCCGTGGCGCTCGTTGCGCGGCACGTAGTCGATGGAACGGGTTTCGATCGCAAGGCCAGGAGACTGGGCCTTTTCGGTGACGCAAGACTGAGTCGTCATGGGTGGAGCCTTTGTTTTTATAGGTCGACCCCGGAGTCTCGGATAAAGGTGGCGGATGTTGAATCAGCAGGGGCAAATAATCAGTTCAGGAATTTGTGAACTGATGCTTTCGCTGGCCAGCCAGCTCCTGCGGGGCGGGAGGTGCGCTGGCTATTGTAAGAGCCGGCTTGCCGGCGAAGGCGCCTGTGAGACCGGCGCCCGGGTTGCGGGCCTGTTCGCTGGCCAGCCAGCTCCTACATGCGAAAGGGATGGGTCAGGCGCTCATGACGGTGCGAATGTCCGCTGCCAGTTCGCGCACGCGCTCTTCTTCGGTGTCCCAGGAGCACATGAAGCGCGCGCCGCCCTTGCCGATGAAGGTGTAGAAGCGCCAGCCCTTGGCCGTCAGGGCGGCAATTGCCGGTTCCGAGAGTTGCAGGAACACGCCGTTGGCCTGCACCGGGAACATCAGCTCCACGCCAGGGATGTCGGCCACCAGTTGGGCCAGCAACTGCGCGCAGTGGTTGGCGTGGCGGGCGTGCTTGAGCCAGGCGTCGTTTTCCAGCAGGCCGACCCAGGGCGCCGAGAGAAAGCGCATTTTCGAGGCCAGCTGGCCGGCCTGCTTGCAGCGGTAGTCGAAGTCTTCCGCCAGCTTGTGGTTGAAGAACAGGATCGCTTCACCCACCGCCATGCCGTTTTTCGTGCCGCCAAAGCACAGCACGTCGACGCCGGCCTTCCAGGTCAGCTCCGCTGGGGTGCAGCCGAGGAAGGCGCAGGCGTTGGAGAAACGCGCGCCGTCCATGTGCAGGTTCAGCCCCAGTTCCTTGCAGGTGGCGCTGATGGCGCGCACTTCTTCAGGGGTGTAGACGCTGCCCACTTCGGTGGCCTGGGTCAGGGTCACCACCCGCGGCTTGGGATAGTGGATGTCCTGGCGCTTGAGGGCGATCTCGCGGATCGATTCCGGGGTCAGCTTGCCGTTCTGGGTGCCGGCGATCAGCAGTTTGGAACCGTTGGAGAAGAACTCCGGAGCGCCGCATTCGTCGGTTTCGACGTGGGCGGTTTCCGAGCAGATCACGCTGTGGTAACTCTGGCACAGCGACGACAGGGCCAGGGAGTTGGCGGCGGTGCCGTTGAAGGCGAAAAACACTTCGCAGTCGGTTTCAAAGAGCTTGCGGAAATGATCGGCGGCGCGAGCGGTCCACTGATCGTCGCCGTAAGCGCGCTCGTGGCCGTGGTTGGCCTGCTCCATGGCGGCCCAGGCTTCGGGGCAGATGCCGGAGTAGTTGTCGCTGGCGAACTGTTGGCTTTTGTCGGTCATGGCCGGCTTCCGTGTAAGAGAGTTCCGTGGTCGATGATGGTGCGCACTTTACCCAAGAACAATGGCTCAGCACACGCTCTGTTTATGCCGGAATAATGCAGGGCCCATAAGGATTTATGCGTGATGCGATGCTGAAAACCGACAACCGCCGGCGCGATGAGGCGCTGGATGCGCTGAAGTGGCTGGCGCTGCTGAGCATGGTGCTGGATCACCTGCGGTATGTGGGCTTGAGCCTGGACTGGCTGTACGTGCCGGGGCGCCTGGCGTTTCCCTGGTTCTGCCTGGCGATGGCGGTGAATCTGACCCGGGCCAGGGTTGAAACCGACCGTCGGCCCGGACCATGGCGTTACCTGGGCTGGCTGCTGCTGTTCAGCCTGCTGAGCGAGATTCCCTATCGCCTGTTCATTCCTGATCCCGACACCTTGAATGTGCTGCCGACCCTGGCCCTGGGCTTGCTGGTGGCCCGGGGCTGGCAGCAGCGTCGGGGAGTGGCCATGGCGCTTGGCCTGGTGGCCCTGTTGCTGGCGCTGGGTTTTTCCCGCTGGCTGATGTTTGGCGCCTTCGGGGTGTTGCTGCCACTGGCCTTGCTGCTGGTGCTGCGTCGCCCCTGGTATTTCAGCCTGTTGCCCGGGGCGTTGTGCCTGGCGGCCAACCAGTGGGAAACCTTGTTCCCGGCGGCGCGCCTGGGCAATCCGGTGGCGACCTGCGGTATTGCCGTTTGTCTGCTGGCGCCGTGGCTGGGAGTGATGCTGCTGCGGGGGCTACGTGGCGGGTCGGTGCCGGCCATGCGCCGCTGGGCCTACCTGCTGTACCCGGCGCACTTTCTCCTGCTGCTGGCCTTGCGCCAACTCCTGTAGCCGCTGCCGCAGGCTGCGAACGGCTTGGGCGGCATTGCGACGTAGCAGACGTGGCGATCTTGAAGGCGTAGAGGTGTGGCTGGAGATCGCCAGGCAAGGTCCTGCGGACCTTTTCGCAGCCTCGCCGAAGCTCGGCAGCGGCTACAGGGGGGGGGTAGCCGCTGCCGCAGGCTGCGAACGGCTTGGGCGGCATTGCGATGCAGCAGACGCGGAGATCCTGAAGGCGTCGATCCAGAGCCTTCACTGGGCAGCGGTCCGAGGCATTTGTCCGTGGGCGCCAAGGCATGTCGTAAACGCACCTTTGCGTGGCGTCCATAGGCATTTGAGTTCCCCTTGCCGGTCATACCATCGCATCCAAAGGGCGCAGCTTTAAGGCTGGCCTCACCGAGACGAAAGGCGCAGCGCCGCCGCTGGGAGAGACGTGATGTTCAGCAAGCAAGACCAGATCCAGGGTTACGACGATGCACTGCTGGCGGCGATCAATGCCGAGGAACAACGCCAGGAAGATCACATCGAGCTGATTGCGTCGGAGAACTACACCAGCAAGCGGGTGATGCAGGCGCAAGGCAGCGGGCTGACCAACAAGTACGCCGAAGGCTACCCGGGCAAGCGCTACTACGGTGGCTGCGAGCATGTGGACAAGGTCGAGGCCCTGGCCATCGAGCGCGCCAAGCAGCTGTTCGGCGCCGATTACGCCAACGTCCAGCCACATTCCGGTTCCTCCGCCAACAGCGCGGTGTACCTGGCGCTGCTGCAGGCCGGCGACACCATCCTCGGCATGAGCCTGGCCCATGGCGGCCACTTGACCCACGGCGCCAAGGTGTCGTCTTCGGGCAAGCTGTACAACGCCGTGCAGTACGGCATCGATACCCGCACCGGGCTGATCGACTACGACGAGGTCGAGCGTCTGGCCGTGGAACATAAGCCGAAGATGATCGTCGCCGGCTTCTCGGCCTACTCCAAGACCCTGGACTTCCCGCGCTTCCGGCAGATTGCCGACAAGGTCGGGGCGCTGCTGTTCGTCGACATGGCCCACGTCGCCGGGCTGGTGGCCGCCGGTCTGTATCCCAACCCGCTGCCTTATGCCGACGTGGTCACCACCACCACCCACAAGACTCTGCGCGGTCCCCGTGGTGGCCTGATCCTGGCCAAGGCCAACGAAGAGATCGAGAAGAAACTCAACGCTGCGGTGTTCCCGGGTGCCCAGGGCGGTCCGTTGATGCACGTGATCGCCGCCAAGGCGGTGTGCTTCAAGGAAGCGCTGGAGCCCGGGTTCAAGGCCTACCAGCAACAGGTGATCGACAACGCCCAGGTCATGGCCGGCGTATTTATCAAACGCGGCTACGATGTAGTGTCCGGTGGCACCGACAACCATCTGTTCCTGGTCAGCCTGATCCGTCAGGGCCTGACCGGCAAGGATGCCGACGCCGCCCTGGGCCGCGCCCACATCACCGTGAACAAGAACGCCGTGCCCAACGACCCGCAGTCGCCGTTTGTCACCTCCGGCCTGCGCATCGGCACCCCGGCGGTCACCACCCGCGGATTCAAGGTCACCCAGTGCACTGAACTGGCCGGTTGGATCTGCGACATCCTCGACCACCTCGGCGATGCCGACGTCGAGGCCAATGTCGCTCGCCAGGTGGCAGCCCTGTGCGCTGATTTCCCGGTTTACCGCTGAGAGCCGCAACTGGAGCAATGACTATGCAACGCTATTCGGGCTTCGGCCTCTTCAAGCACTCTCTCAGCCACCATGAAAACTGGCAGCGCATGTGGCGCACGCCGACCCCGAAGAAGGTCTACGACGTGGTCATCGTCGGCGGTGGCGGGCATGGCCTGGCCACGGCCTACTACCTGGCCAAGGAACACGGCATCACCAATGTCGCGGTGGTGGAAAAGGGCTGGCTGGGTGGCGGCAACACTGCGCGCAACACCACCATCGTGCGTTCCAACTACCTGTGGGACGAGTCGGCGCAGCTTTACGAACACGCCATGAAGTTGTGGGAAGGCCTGTCCCAGGACCTCAACTACAACGTGATGTTCTCCCAGCGCGGGGTCTACAACCTGTGCCACACCCTGCAGGACATCCGTGATTCCGAGCGCCGGGTCAGCGCCAACCGCCTCAACGGCATCGATGGCGAGCTGCTCAACACCCAGCAGGTGGCGGACGAGATTCCCTACCTGGATTGCTCGAAAAACACCCGTTACCCGATCCTCGGCGCCACAGTCCAGCGCCGTGGCGGCGTGGCCCGTCACGACGCCGTGGCCTGGGGTTTTGCCCGGGCTGCCGACGCCCTGGGCGTGGACCTGATCCAGCAGACCGAAGTCATCGGTTTTCGCAAGGAAAACGGCGTGTGCATCGGCGTCGAGACCAACAAGGGCTTTATCGGCGCCAAGCGCGTCGGTGTGGTCACCGCCGGTAACTCCGGGCACATGGCCAAGCTCGCCGGTTTCCGCCTGCCGATCGAATCCCACCCGCTGCAAGCGCTGGTGTCGGAGCCGATCAAGCCGATCATCGACAGCGTGATCATGTCCAACGCGGTGCACGGCTATATCAGCCAGTCGGACAAGGGCGACCTGGTGATCGGCGCCGGTATCGACGGCTGGGTCGGCTACGGCCAGCGCGGCTCCTATCCGGTGATCGAACACACCATCCAGGCCATCGTCGAGATGTTCCCGGTCCTCTCCCGAGTGCGCATGAACCGCCAGTGGGGCGGCATCGTCGACACCAGCCCGGACGCCTGCCCGATCATTTCCAAGACCCCGGTGCCGAACATGTTCTTCAACTGCGGTTGGGGCACCGGCGGCTTCAAGGCCACCCCGGGCTCGGGCAACGTGTTTGCCGCGAGTCTGGCCAAGGGCGAGATGCATCCATTGGCCGCCCCTTTCTCCATCGACCGTTTCCACAACGGCGCGCTGATCGACGAACACGGCGCTGCTGCGGTCGCCCACTAAAAGGACAACTCCCTATGTTGCATATCTTCTGTCCTCACTGCGGCGAGCTGCGCTCCGAAGAGGAATTCCACTCGTCCGGCCAGGCGCACATTCCCCGGCCGCTGGACCCCAACGCCTGCACCGACGAGGAGTGGGGCGACTACATGTTCTTCCGCGATAACCCTCGCGGCCTGCACCACGAGCTGTGGATTCACGCCGCCGGTTGCCGCCAGTACTTCAACGCCACCCGCGACACCGTGACCTACGAAATTCTTGAAACCTACAAGATAGGCACCAAACCGCAGTTCACCGCCAAGGCTGCTGGAGAGAAGGTATGAGCCAGACCAATCGCCTGTCCAACGGCGGACGCATCGACCGCAACAAAGTCCTGACCTTCACCTTCAACGGCCAGACCTACAAGGGCTTCGAGGGCGACACCCTGGCCTCGGCCCTATTGGCCAACGGCGTGGACATCATCGGTCGCAGCTTCAAGTATTCCCGGCCCCGGGGCATCTTCGCCGCGGGCTGCGAAGAGCCCAACGCGGTGCTGCAGATCGGCGCCACCGAAGCCACCCAGATCCCCAACGTGCGCGCCACCCAACAGGCGCTGTACCAGGGCCTGGTGGCCACCAGCACCAACGGCTGGCCCAGCGTCAACAACGACATGATGGGGATTCTCGGCAAGGTCGGCGGCAAGCTGATGCCGCCGGGCTTCTACTACAAAACCTTCATGTACCCGCAATCGTTCTGGATGACCTACGAGAAGTACATCCGCAAGGCGGCGGGCCTCGGTCGCTCGCCCACCGAGAACGATCCGGACACCTACGACAACATGAACCAGCACTGCGACGTGCTGATTGTCGGTGGCGGCCCGGCCGGTCTTGCAGCTGCGCTGGCCGCTGCCCGCAGTGGCGCCCGAGTGATCCTGGCCGATGAGCAGGAAGAATTCGGCGGCAGCCTGCTGGACAGCCGCGAAAGCCTGGACGGCAAGCCGGCGGTGGAGTGGGTGGCCAGTGTGGTCGCCGAGCTCAAGTCGCTGCCGGATGTATTGCTGCTGCCACGGGCCACGGTCAACGGCTACCACGACCATAACTTCCTGACCATTCACGAGCGTCTCACCGATCACCTCGGCGACCGCGCGCCGATCGGCCAGGTGCGCCAGCGTATCCACCGGGTCCGCGCCAAGCGCGTGGTGCTGGCCACCGGCGCCCATGAGCGGCCGCTGGTCTACGGCAACAACGACGTGCCGGGCAACATGCTGGCCGGCGCGGTGTCCACCTACGTGCGCCGCTACGGCGTGGCCCCGGGCAAGAAACTGCTGCTGTCCACCAACAACGACCACGCCTACCGCGTGGCCCTGGACTGGCTCGACGCCAGCCTGCAAGTGGTGGCCATCGCCGATGCGCGGCACAACCCCCGCGGCGCCCTGGTGGAAGAAGCCCGGGCCAAGGGTATTCGCATCCTCACTTCCAGTGCGGTGATCGAGGCCCGTGGCAGCAAGCACGTGACTGGCGCGCGCGTAGCGGCCATCGACGTCAAGGCGCACAAGGTCACCAGCCCCGGCGAATGGCTCGATTGCGACCTGATCGCCAGCTCCGGCGGCTACAGCCCGGTGGTGCACCTGGCTTCGCACCTGGGCGGCAAGCCGGTGTGGCGTGAAGACATCCTCGGTTTCGTGCCCGGTGAAGCGCCGCAGAAACGCGTGTGTGTCGGCGGTATCAACGGCGTCTACAGCCTCGGCGACACCCTGGCCGATGGTTTCGAAGGCGGTGTGCGCGCCGCCAGCGAAGCCGGGTTCCAGAGCGTGGAGGGCGTGCTGCCCAAAGCCCTGACCCGCCTGGAAGAACCGACCCTGGCGCTGTTCCAGGTCCCCCATGAAAAAGGCACCGCGCGTGCGCCCAAGCAATTTGTCGACCTGCAGAACGACGTCACCGCCGCCGCCATCGAACTGGCGACCCGCGAGGGCTTCGAGTCGGTGGAGCACGTCAAGCGCTACACCGCGCTGGGCTTCGGCACCGACCAGGGCAAGCTGGGCAACGTCAACGGCCTGGCCATTGCCGCCCGTTCGCTGAACGTCAGCATCCCGCAGATGGGCACCACCATGTTCCGCCCGAACTACACGCCGATCACCTTCGGCGCCGTGGCCGGCCGGCACTGCGGGCACATCTTCGAGCCGGTGCGTTTCACCGCGCTGCATGCCTGGCATGTGAAGAATGGCGCCGAGTTCGAAGACGTCGGCCAGTGGAAGCGCCCCTGGTACTTCCCGAAAAACGGCGAAGACCTGCATGCCGCGGTCAAGCGTGAATGCCTGGCGGTGCGCGACAGCGTCGGCCTGCTGGACGCCTCGACCCTGGGCAAGATCGACATCCAGGGCCCGGACGCCCGGGAATTCCTCAACCGCATCTACACCAACGCCTGGACCAAGCTCGACGTGGGCAAGGCCCGCTACGGCCTGATGTGCAAGGAAGACGGCATGGTCTTCGACGACGGTGTCACCGCCTGTCTGGCCGACAACCACTTCCTGATGACCACCACCACCGGCGGCGCGGCCCGCGTGCTGCAGTGGCTGGAGATCTACCAGCAAACCGAATGGCCGGACCTCAAGGTGTACTTCACCTCGGTCACCGACCACTGGGCCACCATGACCCTGTCGGGCCCCAACAGCCGCAAGCTGCTGAGCGAAGTCACCGACATCGACCTGGACAAGGACGGCTTCCCGTTCATGACCTGGAAGGAAGGCCTGGTGGGCGGCGTGCCGGCGCGGGTGTTCCGTATCTCGTTCACTGGCGAGCTGTCCTACGAGGTCAACGTCCAGGCCGACTACGCCATGGGCGTGCTGGAGCAGATTGTCGAGGCTGGCAAGAAGTACAACCTGACCCCTTACGGCACCGAAACCATGCACGTGCTGCGGGCCGAGAAGGGTTTCATCATCGTCGGCCAGGACACCGACGGCTCGATGACCCCGGACGACCTGAACATGGGTTGGTGCGTGGGCCGGACCAAGCCGTTCTCGTGGATCGGCTGGCGCGGCATGAACCGTGAAGACTGCGTGCGTGAGCAGCGCAAGCAACTGGTGGGCCTCAAGCCGATCGACCCGACCCAGTGGTTGCCGGAAGGCGCGCAACTGGTGTTCAACCCCAAGCAGGCGATCCCGATGAGCATGGTCGGTCACGTGACCTCCAGCTATGCCCACAACTCCCTGGGTTATTCCTTTGCCCTGGGCGTGGTCAAGGGCGGCCTCAAGCGCCTGGGCGAGCGGGTCTTCGCGCCCCTGGCCGATGGCCGGGTGATCGAGGCGGAAATCGTTTCCTCGGTGTTCTTCGACCCCAAGGGCGACCGCCAGAACATATGACATGAACCCGGGCACGCACCCTGTAGCCGCTGCCGCAGGCTGCGCCAAGGTCCGCAGGACCTGCCCGGGATGCAAAACCTTGCGCCCGGTTCCCACGCGACCGCAGCCCCTGGCAGCGGCAACCGGAACCGGACCACAGAATAAAGGACAGGTGCTCCATGACCGCAGTCAACGTTTACCAACAGCGCCCCACCACCGGGGCCAAGGCCGAGTCGTCTTTGCACCACGCCGACCTGCCGAGCCTGGTGGGCAAGGGCCGCAAGAACGCCGGTGTGATCCTGCGCGAGAAAAAACTCCTCGGTCACCTGACGATCCGTGGCGACGGCCACGATCCGGCCTTCGCCGCCGGCGTGCACAAGGCCCTGGGCATCGAATTGCCGGGTGCCCTGAGCGTGGTGGTCAAGGGTGAAACCAGCCTGCAATGGCTGGGCCCGGATGAGTGGCTGCTGATCGTGCCCAGCGGCGAAGAATTCGCCGCCGAGCAGAACCTGCGCGCCGCCCTGGGCGACCTGCATATCCAGATCGTCAACGTCAGCGGCGGCCAGCAGATCCTCGAACTGTCCGGCCCCAACGTGCGCCAGGTGCTGATGAAGTCCACCAGCTACGACGTGCACCCCAACAACTTCCCGGTGGGCAAGGCGGTGGGCACGGTGTTCGCCAAGTCGCAACTGGTGATCCGCCGCACCGGCGAAGACACCTGGGAGTTGCTGGTGCGCCGCAGCTTCTCCGATTACTGGTGGATGTGGCTGCAGGATGCCGCCGCCGAATATGGCCTCAGCGTCCAGGCCTGAACCCTAACCCTGTGGCCGCTGCCGCGGGCTGCGACAAGGCTCGAAGAGTCGCCCCCTGCGGGGCCGAGCGCAGCCTTCGGCAGCGGCTACAGTGCTTTCGTCAACAGGAGCCCATCTGATGAGCCGCGCCCCCGATACATGGATTCTCACCGCCGACTGCCCCAGCGTGCTCGGCACGGTGGACGCGGTGACCCGCTTTCTGTTCGAGCAGGGTTGCTACGTCACCGAGCACCACTCCTTCGATGACCGACTCTCGGGCCGCTTTTTCATTCGCGTGGAATTTCGCCAGCCCGACGGCCTCGACGAACAGGGCTTTCGTCAGGGGCTGGCCGAGCGCGCCAAAGCCTTCGCGATGAACTTCGAGCTGACCGCGCCGCACTACCGGCCGAAGGTGGTGATCATGGTCTCCAAGGCCGACCACTGCCTCAACGACCTGCTCTATCGCCAGCGCATCGGCCAGTTGCCCATGGACGTGGTGGCGGTGGTGTCCAACCACCCGGACCTCAAGCCCCTGGCCGACTGGCACCAAATTCCCTACCACCACTTCCCCCTCGACCCCAACGACAAGCCGTCCCAGGAGCGTCAGGTGTGGCAGGTGATCGAGGAGTCCGGCGCCGAACTGGTGATCCTTGCCCGCTACATGCAGGTGCTGTCGCCGGAGCTGTGCCGCAAGCTCGATGGCAAGGCGATCAATATCCATCACTCGCTGCTGCCGGGCTTCAAGGGCGCCAAGCCTTATCACCAGGCTTACAACAAGGGGGTGAAACTGGTGGGGGCCACGGCGCACTACATCAACAACGACCTGGACGAAGGCCCGATCATCGCCCAGGGCGTGGAAGTGGTGGACCACAGTTACTACCCCGAAGACCTGATCGCCAAGGGGCGTGACATCGAGGGCCTGACCCTGGCCCGGGCGGTGGGCTACCACATCGAACGGCGGGTGTTCTTGAACGGCAACCGCACGGTGGTGCTCTGATGATTCTTGGGGCTGCTGCGCAGCCCTTCGCGAGCAAGCTCGCTCCTACAGGCGTTGCGCCTGTTTGCGTGAAAGCGATTTTGAAAACGAAACAGCATCCGTACCCGAGCAATCCACGTGTTTCCCCCTTTGGGTAACGCGGTTCCATAACAACAACAGCGAGGTGAAAGCATGTCTGGTAATCGTGGTGTCGTGTATCTGGGCAGCGGCAAGGTCGAGGTACAGAAAATCGACTATCCAAAAATGCAGGACCCGCGCGGCAGGAAGATCGAGCACGGCGTCATCCTGCGCGTAGTCTCCACCAACATCTGCGGTTCGGACCAGCACATGGTCCGTGGCCGTACCACCGCCCAGGTCGGCCTGGTCCTGGGTCATGAAATCACTGGCGAAGTGATCGAGAAGGGCAGCGACGTCGAGAACCTGAAGATCGGTGATCTGGTGTCGGTGCCGTTCAACGTGGCGTGCGGGCGCTGCCGTTCCTGCAAGGAGCAACACACCGGGGTCTGCCTGACCGTCAACCCGGCCCGCGCCGGTGGCGCCTACGGCTACGTCGACATGGGCGACTGGACCGGCGGCCAGGCCGAGTACGTGCTGGTGCCTTACGCCGACTTCAACCTGCTGAAACTGCCGGATCGCGACAAGGCCATGGAGAAGATCCGCGACCTGACCTGCCTCTCCGACATCCTGCCCACCGGTTATCACGGCGCGGTGACTGCCGGCGTTGGCCCGGGCAGCAGCGTTTATGTGGCCGGGGCCGGCCCGGTCGGCCTGGCCGCCGCTGCGTCTGCGCGCCTGCTGGGGGCGGCGGTGGTGATCGTCGGTGACGTCAACCCGGTGCGCCTGGCCCACGCCAAGGCCCAGGGGTTTGAAATTGCCGACCTGTCCAAGGACACCCCGCTGCACGAACAGATCGCCGCCCTGCTGGGCGAGCCGGAAGTCGACTGCGCGGTGGACGCCGTGGGCTTCGAAGCCCGTGGCCACGGCCATGCCGGTGCCCAGCACGAAGCCCCGGCCACCGTGCTCAACTCGCTGATGGGCGTGGTACGGGTGGCGGGCAAGATCGGCATTCCCGGCCTCTACGTCACCGAAGACCCGGGCGCGGTGGATGCCGCGGCGAAGATGGGCAGCCTGAGCATCCGCTTCGGCCTGGGCTGGGCCAAGTCCCACAGCTTCCACACCGGCCAGACCCCGGTGATGAAGTACAACCGCCAACTGATGCAGGCCATCATGTGGGACCGCATCAACATCGCCGAAGTGGTGGGCGTGCAAGTCATCAGCCTTGACGATGCCCCGCGCGGCTATGGCGAGTTCGACGCCGGCGTGCCGAAGAAATTCGTCATTGACCCGCACAAGCTGTTCAGCGCTGCCTGAGGACCGTCAGCCTTTGGCTTGAAGCCTGCCAATAACGAAAAACGCCGCCTTCTCTTGCCGAGAACGCGGCGTTTTTTCTGTGGCGAGGGAGCTTGCTCCCGCCCGGCCGGCCGGCGCCCCGGCGCGTAGCGTATTGCCGTGGCTTGTCAGGCTCACCGCGTAGACGCTACCGGGGGGCGCTGCGCACCCCAGCGGGAGCAAGCTCCCTCGCCACATCCAGCGGTTGCAGTCAGGCGATCAGCGTGGCGCGCAAGCGCCGTCCCAGCACATCCATCAGGTCGCAGCCATCGCGCAGGGGAATGGCGCAGAGCTGGGCCAACTCCTGGGCCAGTACCGGGTCCTTGCCCAGCGCATCGCTCAAGGCCAGTTGCTCCAGCACCTGGGTCACGGCACGGATACGGAAGGCGGCGGCTTCATGGAGCACGTCCAGCGGCGCCTGGGTATCGATCAGTAGAGAGGGAATGTTGCAGTCGTGGCCGGTGATCGGCATGTAACGGTTCATGGAAAGTTCTCCGCAGTTCAGTGAGAACCGCCACGGATTCGTCGCCAAACGATGGGTGGCAGCTGTACGCAGGTTGGCGAACCGGGAACTTGCGGAACCGGCAGACCCGAAGGTCTCCCACGCACAGCTGCCATAACGGCAACGTTGCGGGTGCAGAACATCCTGCCAACAAAGCAGGACGCTTCTGACCGAAGTTCATCGGGTCGCCAAACCCGGTCGCTATTTGAGCGACCGGCGGACTATAAGCCGCCGGTGCGTGAGGCAGCAAGGCGTTGGGGGGTGGATGTCTTGCAGGAGTTGTCGGTTGTTCGGCGAGTGCTCGGTAACGGTTGCGGATGGTGAGTCAATAGCCTCTGCCCGGGTAGTCGAACCAGTGTTCGCCACTCAGGATTTCCTTTATGTCGGTCTCGGCCAGGATGCCTGGCGCATCCCGCTGGAAGCGTGAGCGCCACTGGGGCAGCCACCAGTAGTTCAGCGCCGTGCCTCTTGGTATCAGCACCAGGGTCAGGACGGGGCGGTCCATGGCCCCGCGCTGATACAGCTGGTGGCTGCGGTCCATGAGGTCCAGGTAGTAGTCGAGGGGTAGGGACAGCATCAGGGCCGTGGTATGCACCTTTTCCGTCTGGGTTCGCCGTGGGTCCTGCAGCAGGTTCAGGGCTTCGCAGTAGTAACGCTCGGGTTGGCGGACGAACGCCTGGGCCTCGGCAACGCCAAGAATGCCCAAGGCACTGCCGTCGTCGCGCCAGTCGGCTCCCTGGCGATCGCTGAAGTGCTGGCGGATGAAGCCGGTCAGGGGCCCCGGGGCTGTGTTGGCGCATTGGCTGCTATCGACCGGGGTGCCAATTCGCCAGAGCAAGACGGCGATTGCCAGGGCCAGCAGGAGACCGCTGTAGAGCGCAGCTTTCATAAGAGTCCGTTCTGTTGATGGCGCCAGGCAAGGCGGGGGCTTGCATGGCAGGCAAGGGCCTGCCTGCAAGGATGCGACGGGGGGCCTGGGCGCGGAGTTTACCCTGACGACGTTCGCGGGCAAGCCCGTTCCTGCGGCAGCAGGTGCCTGTTACAGCGCCGCCAATTGCCCCTGGTACAACACCGGCCCGGTGGGTTGGCCGGTAGGCGAGCCGCCGTGGGGTTCCAGGCTCACGGCCAGGGCGATCGGGGTGCCCAGCAGTTCGCGTTGGGCCGGGCTCAGGTTGATCTTGCCTTGGCCGCCTACCGGCACCACGCCGAGGGAAATCGGCTTGCCGTCGGCAGGGATCGCCCAGAGTTCCAGGCTGCGGTCCAGGCCAACAGCCGCCAGGGTCAGGGGTTCGACTTGCAGGTACTGGGCATGGGCCTTGATCCGCAGGGCCGGTTGCTGGTCGGCGCTGAGCAGGGTGGCGCTGTAGCGCACCTGATCGCTCTGCTGGATAAAGCCGATGTACAGGGTCGCCAGCACGGCGCAGGCGGCGAGCGCCAGACGCAGGCGCATCCACAGCGGATTCTTCAGCGGTACGTGCAGCACTTGCGGTTCGATGCGTGCCTGGATGCCCGCCCAGACCCGTTCCGGCACCGCGGCTTCAGGCAGGGCTTCGGTCAGGCTGGCGAGGCTTTCCTGCCACTGCGCCAGTTCTTCGCGCAGCGCCGGGTCGTCCAGCAGGAGCATTTCGAAGCGCCGGCGGGCGGCGCCCTGCATCAGGCCGATGGCGTAGTCGGCGGCCAGGGCGCGGCGGCGTTCTGGGGTTCGATAGTTCATGATTCAAGGCATCGGCGCAGGCGTTCCATGCCCCGACGAATCCAGGATTTGACCGAGCCCAGGGGCGCGGCCAGGTGTTCGGCCAGCTCCGAGCAGGACAGGCCCTGGAAGTAGGCCACGGTGATGGACTGACGCTGCATGCCGTCGAGGCTTTCCAGGCAGCGGTTCAGGGCCCGGGCGGCGCGGGCGCTGTCCAGTTGGTCGTGGGCTGAAGGGCTTTGATCCTCCAGCTGTTGTTCTTCGAGTTCGCCCAGGGGCCGTTCGCGGTGTTTGCGCAACTGGTCGATGGCCTGGTTGCGGGTGATGTTGACCATCCAGGTCAGGGGCGCGGACAAGTGCGGCTGGTAGCGTACGGCGTTGTTCCAGATACGCACGAAGCTTTCCTGCAGCACCTCTTCGGCCAGATCGCGGCGGCCCATGAAGCGCAGGGCGACGCCGTGCAGGCGTGGCGCAACACTGCGATAGAGGGTTTCGAAGGCCCGGCGGTCGCCCAGTGAACACTGGGCCAGCAGGTGTCGCAGTTGATCGGTGTCGAGGCTCGAGATGGCGGTTCTCCTGGCAGGAACTGGGGCAAGGGGCAACGACAGGCGCCGACTGACGCAGCCAAAGATTAGTCCAGGGGGGGCGGTTGTTCCATTCACGTCTTGCTGCCTCGCGCCGGGGGGCTGGGGTTGGCGCTTGTGGACGATATACGCAGCAGCAACGGGCCTGGATGCAGCCGCCGGACGGCAGGGCGGGCGTCGGAACATTCACTGTCGGGCTCAGTCAAAACACTGCTTTCCCGCCGCCCGAATCCGGGTGGTTTCTCGCCCCATGAGGTTGTTTCGATGAATATTCCACGCGGTTTCGCCCTGGCTACCCTGATGACCCTGGCAGCCGGTTCGGCTCTGGCCGGCGGTTTCAGCCTGAACGATGCGGCCAACGCCGTTGCCGGCATGCAAGGCGGCGACAAGGCTGCCGCCGCCGCGCCGACTTCCCAGACCGCCGGCCTGCTGGGCACGCTGGCGCAACTCAATGTCACCCCTGAGCAAGCCATCGGCGGCACTGGCGCCATGCTCGGCCTGGCGAAAAATCAACTAAGCAGTTCGGACTACTCGCAACTGAGCCAAAGCGTGCCGGGCCTGGACCAACTGTCGGGCAGCAACGCCCTGGGCAGCCTGGGAGCCTTGGGCGGGCTGCTCGGCCAGTCTTCCGGCAAGAGCGCCGGCCTGGACAGCGCCCTGGGCAACGTCAAGGACACCAATGACTTGAACAACGCCTTTGGCGCCCTGGGCATGGACAGCGGCATGATCGGCCAGTTTGCCCCGCTGATCCTGCAGTACCTGGGCCAGCAGGGCGTTGGCGGTTCCCTGCTGCAAAGCCTGAGCGGCATCTGGGGCGTGCCCAAGTAACCTCCTGTGGCCCCGGCGCCGAGTGCGTCGGGGCTTGCCTTGAGGGTTGAAACAGTCGTCTTTACCTTTCCTGGAGTTTTCGCCGAATCGGGCCTGTGCTATATCTCGCGCCCCGTTTTCCAAGGAAGCTTGAACGCGATGTTCATGGATGCACTGAAGATGTCTTTGCCCGCCGATGCGGTGCTCGGTTTCATGCTCTACATGCTGGGCGCTGCCCTGGTGTTTGCCCTCTACGCGTTCATCTACACGCGCCTGACCCCCTATAACGAATTCGCCCTGATCCGCCAGGGCAACAGTGCCGCTTCCATCGCTCTTTCCGGCGCCTTGCTGGGCTTTGCCATTCCGGTGGCCAGCGCGATTTCCCATTCCATTTCGATCATCGACTTCCTGCTCTGGGCCGGCATCGCCGCGGTGGTGCAATTGCTCACGTTCCTGGTGGTCAGCCTGACCCTCAAGGGCCTGTCCCAGCGCATCGCCAACCAGGAACATTCCGCAGCGATCCTGGTGGCTTCGGTGTCTGTCGGTGTCGGCCTGCTGAATGCGGCCTGCATGACGCCATCGGTCTGAGGGCGCCGGCATGAAACGCAGTAAAAGCGTGCGCCTGGTGCTGCTGGGCAGTGTGCCGTTCGCCCTGGTTGCGTGTGACGGCCAGCCTCAGGCTACCCGCGAAGTGCGCCAGACCCAGCATTTCAGCAGTGTCCGCGACTGCGTACTGGCACAGGTTCCGTCCGCGATCTGCCAGGCCGCTTTCGATGATGCCCGCGAGCGTGGAGAGCTGATAGCGCCGCGTTATCTCGACCTGCAACGCTGTGAAGACGACTTCTTCGCTGGCAACTGCATGGTTTCCAGAGACAACCGCGCCTACGTGCCGATTGCCAAGGGCCTCGCCCTGACCACCCAGCGCACGGTGCCGGTTCAGCCCGAAGACGAGCAACCCGAGCAGGCCAGCTCCAGCAGTTCGGGTGGTGGTGGTGGTGGTGGTGGTGGTGGCTCCAGCGCCCGTTCGGGCTCCAGCTTCTGGCGCTGGATCGGCCTGGACTCCACGCCCGAGCCGCGCTATTTCAGCGAGACGCTGTACAAGGAGCGCGACGGTCGGGGCGGCTCGCAACTGAGCACCCTCAGCCAGCAGGTGGCGGCCGGCAAGACCTTCTCCGGTGCCAGTGGCGGGCGTTTCGGCATTTCCAGCCCGGACCACTTCACCAGCGCCGGCAATTCCCTGGCCGGTGCCCATGAAGTGGTCAGCCGTGGTGGCTTCGGTTCCTCCAGCCGCAGCAGTTGGAGCTTCGGTTCTTGAAACGCATCCCCAGCACCCCGCGTGCGGATTGGCAGGCCACGGCGGAGCAGTTGGGTTTTGCCTTCCACACCTTCGACGGCGAGCCTTACTGGGATGAGTCGGCCTACTACCGCTTCAGCCTGCGGCAGATCGAGGACGACCTGGAAGACCCGACCCGGGAACTGCACGAGCTGTGCATGGCCTTGGTGGCCGAGGTGGTGGACAGCGAAGCCTTGCTGGAGCGCCTGGCGATCCCTGCGGCCTTTCATGAGTTGATCCGCCAGTCGTGGAAGCAGGGCGATCCCCATCTCTACGGACGCATGGACCTGTGCTACGACGGCACGGGCCCGGCCAAGTTGCTGGAGACCAACTACGACACGCCGACTTCGCTGTATGAGGCGAGCTTCTTCCAGTACGTCTGGCTCGAACAGCAGATGCAGCGCGGGCAGTTGCCGGCCGGCTGCGACCAGTTCAACAGCATCGAAGACAAGCTGCTGCAAGCCTTTGTCCAGGGCGGCTTCAAGTCGCCGATGCACTTTGCCTCGGTGCGGGACTCGCTGGAGGATCGCGGCACCGTCGAATACCTGCGCGACATCGCCCGTCAGGCTGGCCTGGGTACGCGACTGATCGATATCGAGGACATCGGCCTGAATGCCGGCGGGCGTTTCGTCGACCTGCTGGGCACGCCCATCGACAGCCTGTTCAAGCTCTATCCCTGGGAACAGCTGTTCAACGAAGCCTACGGCCCGGCGCTTGCCGGTAGCCGCACGCAGTTTGTCGAGCCGCCGTGGAAGGCGATCCTGTCCAACAAGGGCGCCCTGGCCCTGCTCTGGGAGCGGCATGCGGGGCATCCGAACCTGTTGCCGGCGTTTATCGACGACGACCCATCCGCGAGCCTGGGCCCGGGCTGGGTGCGCAAGCCGTTCTTTTCCCGAGAGGGCGCCAATGTGGAAATCTGCACCGAGGGCGGTGAACGCCTGATCGAGGCCGGGCCCTACGGCGGGCCGTGCATCCGCCAGCGGTTTCATCCGCTGCCGGTGTTTGCCGGCAATCACACGGTGATTGGCAGTTGGGTGATCGGCGATCAGCCGGCGGGGATTGGCATTCGCGAGGACAACTCGCCGATCACCAAGGACAGCAGCCGCTTCCTGCCCCACGTGATCAGCGATTGATCAGCGGCGTTCGCTCAGCAGTTCGCTGATGCGCTGGTCCTTGTCGGTCCACAGCTGGTTGACCCAGTCCTGCACTTGCTGGCGGAACACCGGGTCGTTTTCGTAATCGCCGTGCCACAGCGCCGGGTCCAGCTCGCGGGTGCGGATGTCGATGATCACCTTGGGCACGCTGCCGCAGATCAGGTCCCAGAAGCCGGGAATGCGTTCTTGGGGATAGACCACGGTCACGTCCAGCACCGCGTCCAGCTGTTCGCCCAGGGCTGCGAGAACGAAGGCCACGCCACCGGCCTTGGGCTTGAGCAGGTGCTGGAAGGGTGAGTTCTGTTGCTGGCGCTTGGCCTCGGTGAAACGGGTGCCCTCCAGGTAGTTGACCACGGTCACTGGCTGGCGCTTGAACAGCTCGCAGGCTGCCTTGGTGATCTCCAGGTCCTTGCCTTGCAGCTCCGGGTGCTTGGCCAGGAACGCCTTGCTGTAGCGCTTCATGAAGGGGTAGTCCAGGGCCCACCAGGCCAGACCGAGGAACGGCACCCAGATCAGTTCCTTCTTGAGGAAGAACTTGAAGAACGGCGTGCGCCGGTTGAGGGTCTGGATCAGCGCCGGGATGTCGACCCAGGACTGGTGGTTGCTCACCACCAGGTAGGAGGTGTCGACCCGCAGGCCGTCGCCGCCGCGAATGTCCCAGCGGGTAGGGATGCACAGGGCGAAGATCAGCTTGTCGATTTCGGCCCAGGTCTCGGCGATCCACATCACCGCGGCGGACGCGTAGTCCCGCAGGCGTCCCGGCAGGATTAGCTTGAGCAGCGCAAACACCATCAGCGGGCCGAACAGCACCAGGGTGTTGAGCAGCAGGAGCAAGGTGACGAAACAGCCGGTGAGCAGGCGGCGCATAAGGCACTCTTTACAATCTTTTGGACGCGCCATGATAAGCAGCTTCGGTGGGCAGGCCAAATTCAAGTGTGCTGACGAATGTTTCACTTGGGAGTGGGTAGGGTGTTGTGCAGGCCGGGCCTCTTCGCCGGCAAGCCGGCTCCTGCGGGGCAGCGGTAGAACCAATTCGTTGGCCGCGGTCTAAAATCCCGCTGCCCCTCTCTTCAAGGAATCCACTGTCGTGAAATCTGTCCTTGCTCTTGTTTCTCTGTTGGCGCTGCCGGTGATGGCCGCCGAGCCGACGTTGTATGGCCGTTACGAATACATCCGCCTGCCGGAAATCGGCGAAACCCTGCAGGCCAAGATGGACACCGGGGCCCTGACCGCTTCGCTGTCGGCCAAGGATATCCAGACCTTTACCCGTGACGGCGAGGACTGGGTGCGCTTCCGCCTGGCCACCAAGGAGGCTGGCGGCAAGGTCTATGAACACAAGGTGGCGCGCATCAGCAAGATCAAGAGCCGCTCCGAGGAGGGCGATGAGGCTGAAGAACCGCAGTCGGCCAAGCGCCCGGTGGTGGAGCTGGAGATGTGCCTGGGCAACGTCAAGCGCACGGTGGAGGTCAACCTCACCGACCGCAGCAGCTTCAACTATCCGCTGCTGATCGGTGCCAAGGCGCTGCGGGAGTTCGGCGCGGCGGTGAACCCGGCGCGGCGCTATACCGCCGACAAGCCCGACTGCTGATTGACGGGATACCGGGCATCCGGCACCGTTCGCCCACTGAATTTGCGCGCTTGGATGCCATGCCTCATATCCTGATTGTCGAAGACGAAGCGGCGATTGCCGACACCCTGATCTTTGCCCTGCAAGGCGAAGGTTTCACCACCACCTGGCTGAGCCTGGGGCGTGCGGCCCTGGACTATCAGCAGGCAACCCCGGCGGACCTGATCATCCTCGATATCGGCCTGCCGGATATCAGCGGCTTTGAAACCTGCAAGCAGCTGCGGCGCTTCAGCGAGGTGCCGGTGATGTTCCTCAGCGCCCGGGACGGTGAGATCGATCGGGTGGTGGGGCTGGAGATCGGCGCCGACGATTATGTGGTCAAGCCCTTCAGCCCCCGGGAAGTGGCGGCGCGGGTCAAGGCGATCCTCAAGCGCATGGCTCCGCGAGCGGCGCCCGAGGCGGCCCCGGCGCTGTTTGTCATCGACCCGGAGCGGGTGCAGATCAGCTACCGGGCCCAGCCCCTGAGCCTGACCCGGCATGAATTCCGCCTGCTGCAATGCCTGCTGGAACAGCCCGAGCGGGTGTTCAGCCGCGAGCAGTTGCTGGACGCCCTGGGGGTGGTGGCGGATGTGGGCTACGAGCGCAATATCGACAGCCACATCAAAAGCCTGCGGGCCAAGCTGCGCCTGGTGGCGGCCGAGGCCGAGCCGATCCAGACCCATCGCGGCCTGGGCTACAGCTACAGCCCGAGCCAAGCCTGATGACCTTGGGCATCCGCATCTTCCTGGTCTATTTGCTGTTCATCAGCCTGACCGGCTATTTCGTGCTGAGCACGGTGATGAAGGAGATCCGCCCCGGCGTGCGCCAGTCCACCGAGGAAACCCTGGTGGACACCGCCAACCTGCTGGCGGAGATCCTGCGGGACGATTTCAAGGCCGGCACCCTCAGCGAGAACCGCTGGCCGCAGCTGCTGCGGGCCTATGGCGAGCGGCAACCGGCGGCGACCATCTGGGGCCTGCCGAAGAATCAGGTCAACCACCGTATCTACGTCACCGATGCCAAGGGCATCGTGGTCCTGGACTCCAGCGGCCTGGCGGTGGGCCAGGATTATTCGCGCTGGAACGACGTGTACCTGACCCTGCGCGGCCAATATGGCGCGCGTTCGTCGCGCTCGCTGGCCGACGATCCCAACTCCTCGGTGATGCACGTGGGCGCGCCGATCCGCGACAACGGCCAGATCATCGGTGTGGTCACCGTGGCCAAGCCCAACAGTTCCCTGCAGCCCTATGTCGACCGTACCGAACGCCGCCTGCTGTGGTATGGCGCCGGGCTGATCGCCATGGGCCTGTTGTTTGGCGCCTTGCTGTCCTGGTGGCTGAGCGCGGCGTTGCGACGCATGACCGCCTACGCCCTGGCGGTCAGTGAAGGGCGCCGCGCCGAGCTGCCGCACTATCGCGGCGGCGAGCTGGAGCAACTGGCGACGGCGGTGGAACACATGCGCACCCAGCTCGAAGGCAAGGCCTATGTCGAGCGCTATGTGCACACCCTGACCCACGAACTCAAGAGCCCCCTGGCGGCGATTCGTGGGGCGGCGGAGTTGCTGCAGAGCGAGATGCCCCTGGAGCAGCGCCAGCGTTTCGTCGGCAATATCGACAGTGAAAGCGCGCGCATGCAGCAGTTGATCGAGCGTCTGCTGAACCTGGCGCAAGTGGAGCAGCGCCAGGGCCTGGAAGAGCGGGTGAAGGTGCCCCTGGCACCGTTGTGCAAGGAGCTGCTGAACAGCCAGCACGGGCGTATCGAAGGCAAGCAACTGCAGGTGCAACTGCGGGTGCCGGCGGACCTGGCCTGGTCCGGCGAGCCGTTCCTGCTGCGCCAGGCCCTGGGCAACCTGCTGACCAACGCCCTGGACTTCAGCCCCGCAGGCGGCCTGCTGCGTTGCAGCGCGCAACCTGTGGAGGAGGGCGTGGAGCTGGTGCTGTTCAACCAGGGCGAGCCGATTCCGGACTATGCCCTGCCGCGCCTGTGCGAGCGTTTCTACTCGCTGCCGCGCCCGGACAGCGGGCGCAAGAGCACGGGCCTGGGGCTGAATTTCGTCGAGGAAGTGGTGCAGCTGCATGGCGGCCAGATGCACATTGCAAACGTCCCGGGCGGGGTGCAGGTGACCTTGCGTCTGCCCTGAGCGGGGATTCTCCACAGAGTCTCCACATTGCCCCCATAAAACCCCCATGGCCGCGTTCCAGACTCTCTCCCATTCCAACTGGGAGAGCCTCATGAACCGTAACCTGACCTTCAAACTCGGGGCCATTGGCCTGTTGATCCTGCTGTTGCTGATACCGCTGCTGATGATCAGCGGCCTGATCAGCGAGCGCCAGAGCCTGCGCGACGGCGTGCTCGAGGATATCGCCCGCAGCTCCAGCACCCAGCAGCAGATCAGCGGCCCGGTGATGGTGGTGGACTACCGCAAGACCGTGCGCACCTGGAAAACCGACGACAAGACCAAGAAGCGCTACCAGGAAACCAGCGAGCAACAGGGGCGGCTGTTTTTCCTGCCCGAGCATTTCGAGCTGGACAGCAAGGCCCAGACCGAGCTGCGTGCCCGGGGGATCTACGAGGCGCGGCTGTTCCACGCCGACAACCACCTCAGCGGCCATTTCGTCGTGCCCGAGCAGTACGGCATCAAGGAAGACTTTGCTGATTACCAGTTCGACCAGCCGTTCCTGGCGGTGGGCATCAGCGATATCCGCGGCATCGAAAACGCCCTGCAACTGCAGCTCAATGGCCAGACCCTGGACTTTGCCCCGGGCACTTTTGTCAGTTGGCTGGACGAAGGCGTGCACGTGCTGCTGCCGCCCCTGGATCTGAAGAAGAGCACCCGCCTGGACTTCGCCTTCGACCTGCGCCTGCAGGGCACCGGCCAGTTGCAGGTGCTGCCGGTGGGCAAGACCAGCAAGGTGCTGCTGACGGCCAACTGGCCCCATCCGAGCTTTGTCGGCAACTACCTGCCGGTGCAGCGTGAAGTCACCGAGCAGGGCTTTTCGGCGCTCTGGCAGACCTCGTTCTTCTCCACCAACCTGGAACAGGCCATGGAGCGCTGCGCCTACAGCAGCCAATGCCAGGACTTCAACAGCCGCAGCTTTGGCGTGAGCTTCATCGACCCGGTGGACCAGTACCTGAAGAGCGACCGGGCGATCAAATACGCGCTGCTGTTCATCGGCCTGACCTTTGCCGGCTTCTTTCTCTTCGAGGTGCTCAAGAGCCTGTCGGTGCACCCGATCCAGTACGGCCTGGTGGGCGTGGCACTGGCGTTCTTCTACCTGTTGCTGCTGTCGCTGTCGGAGCACCTGGGTTTCGAACTGGCCTACGGCGTGTCGGCTGCGGCCTGTGTCGGCTTGATCGGTTTCTATGTCAGCCATGTGCTGCACAGCTGGCGTAACGGCGCAGTGTTCGCGCTCTCGCTGGCGGCCTTGTACGGCTTGCTGTATGGCCTGCTCAGCGCCGAGGACTATGCGCTGCTGATGGGCTCGCTGTTGCTGTTCGGCCTGCTGGGCGTGTTCATGGTGCTGACCCGCAAGCTGGACTGGTATGGCCTGGGCCAGCGCAAGGATCCGGCCCCCCTGCAGTTCGACCTGGAGGCCATCCATGAGTAAGTCACTGGGCTTGCGTGAGGACCAGCGTCAGCGCGAGCGCCTGACGCAGCGGATTGGCCAGTTGTTTCCACCGGAGGCGTGGTGGCGGGTGCGCCAGCAAGCTGCTCCCCGTGCTACAGGAGCCGGCTTGCCGGCGAACAGGGCCGAGCGCCTGACCGATTAGGCCGGCGGTCGGGTCTCGAGCATCGACGGTCGCTGACTGACCTCGAAGTACCAGGCCGCGAGCCCGGGCTGTTGCTGGCGCCACTCCAGGTCTGGATGGCGGAAGTCCAGGTAAGCCAGGGCACAGGCGACACTGATGGCGGCCACGTCGAAGTGGCTGGCCAGCTCGGCCAGCGCCTCGGTCTCAAGCACTGCCAGGGCCCGTCGGATCTTGTCGCGCTGGCCTTCGAGCCACGGCGCCCAGTGGTGTTCCGGTGGCCGCAGGGTCAGCTCGTAACGCACCAGCACGGCCGCCTCCAGGATCCCGTCGGCCAGGGCCGCCAGGGTCAGGCGCCGCCAGCGGGCCGAACCCTCCTGGGGAATCAGTGGGTTGCCGACATGTTGCTGGTCCAGGTACTCGAGGATCACCCGGCTGTCGTAGAGCACCTGGCCGTTGGCCAGGCGCAGGGCAGGAATCTTGCCCAGGGGGTTGTCCTGGTTCAGCGCGTTGTCCGGGTTTACCGGGGTCAGTTGGCAGGCTTGCAGGGCCACACGGTCGAGCTGCCCGGTTTCGTGCAGCAGCACCATGATTTTGCGTACGTAAGGTGATGCCCGGTTGTGGAACAGCGTCATGCTTGGGGTAGACATGAATATTCCTCGCGGTTGGGAACGGAGCACAGGCTCGCGGCCCGAGGATCTTAGCGCAGCCTGTGGCACTGGCCACAGGGGCGGCACAAGGGACAGACAAGGAGCGATGAATGCGCAGGTCCTATCTTTTGCACGGGCTGTACAGTCTGGCCCTGACCCTGTTGGGTGGGCTGGCGGTGTACCTGGCCCTGCAGTACGAGTTCCGCCGCAAGGGCGAGGGTGAGCCCGAGCTGATCATGGCGTTTGCCTACATGGCCTGGTACTGGGCGCTGCCGGCCCTGGCCCTGCCGGCCCTGGGGTGTGGGCTGCTGGGCCTGCGTGGCCCAGAGCCGGTGACCCGGCCCTGGCGCTGGAGCCTGGCGGCGAGCTATGTGCCACTGCTGGGGCTGGCGCTGTTTTGCGTACTGGTCGCGGCTGAGGCGCTGCTGGAAAACCGCGTGTTCATTCCGGTGCTGCTGATCAGCCTGGGGCTGTCGGTGTATCTGTGGCGCGGTTTCCCCTCGGCTGCCGTCAAGCCGCTCGCCCGCGCCTGAACAAGCCCCGCAGGGCGATCAGCGCCGGCAGGCCCAGGCCGAGCCAGCTCAGGCTGTCCCAGATCCCATCCCCCAGCAGCGCCGCGAACAGGCCGCCGGCGCTGAGCAGGGCCAGGGCCAGCGGCGCCCTGAAGACTTTCCAGAAGTTCGATTGCCGGGGCTTCATGGGCGCACCTGCGCAACCGACTTCGCAGCACGCCGCCGGACTGTCCACAGGTACAGGCCACTGCCCAGGACAATGATGGTCAGCCCATCCAGGGTTGCCCACAGCACCTTCATCGGCATGCCGCCGTAGTCACCGAAGTGCAGCGGCTGGGACATGCCCATGGCATCCATGTACCAGGGGCGCGTGCCCACGGCGGTGACCTGCAGGGTGCTGGCGTCGATCAGCACCGGGGTCAGCAGGTGCGAAGTCAGGTGGCTGCTGCCCTTGAGGAACACCGCGTAGTGGTGCTCGCTGGAGAAGCGCGTGCCGGGGAAGGCGATGAAGTCCGGCTGCATGCCTGGGGCGGCTTCCCGGGCGATGTCCAGCAGGCGGCTGGCGGGAGCCAGCGCGGTCAGGGGCGGGGCGTCGCGGTAGGGCGCGACCATGGCGCTGAGGCTGTCGTTGCGCCAGGCGGCGATGATCAGGTCGGCGCAGGCGCTGATGACCCCGGTCACCCCCACCACCAGGGCCCAGGTCAGGGTGACCACGCCAACCAGGTTGTGCAGGTCGAGCCAGCGCAGGCGGCTGGACTTGTCCTGACGCACGCTGGCGAATTTCAAGCGGCGCATGAACGGCAGGTACAGCACCGTGCCGGAGATGATCGCCAGTACAAATAGCAGGCCCATGAAGGCCAGCAGCAGTTTGCCCGGCAGCCCGGCGAACATATCCACATGCAGGCGCAGCATGACCATCATCAGCCCGCCGTTGGCCGAAGGCATGGCCACGGCTTCGCCGGTGCGGGCGTCGAGCATGAAGGTGTGGGAGGAATTGGGCTCGGTGCCGGCGGTCTTGGCCATGATCGCCATCACACCGTTGGGCTCGTCCTCGTCCCAGCCGAAGTACTGCATGACTTCCCCCGGGCGGTGAGCTTCGGCGGCCTTGACCAGCTGTTGCAGGTCCAGGTGCGGGGTGTCGGCGGGCATCTCCCGCAGCTCGGGGGAATCCCCCAGCAGGTGGTCGATCTCGTGATGGAAGATCAGCGGCAGGCCGGTGAGCGCCAGCATCAGCAGGAACACCGTGCAGATCAGGCTGGTCCAGGTGTGGATAAAGGACCAGCGGCGGATTGTCTTGCTTTTCATCAAGGCTCCAACAGGCAAAAGGGCCGCGGTTCAGGCGGCCCTTGGGTGAGGGATTTCCCTTCTTAGAATTTGTAATTCACGCTGGCCATGACATTGCGACGGTCGCCGTAGTAGCAGTAGGTGCCGTCGCAGGTCGACATGTATTCCTTGTCAAATACGTTGTTGGCGTTGAGTGCCACGCTGGCACCCTTGAGCGAGTTGTCCAGGCGGCCGAGGTCGTAATGCACCGCTGCGTCATAGACGGTATAGGCCGCGGTATCACCGTCGGATTTGCGGGCCACATAGGCCAGGTTGCCTGCCGGAACGTTGTTGGTCTCGCCGATGTAGCGGGCTCCGAAGCCTACGCCGAAACCGTCCAGCAGCCCGTTGTGCCAGGTGTAGTCGGCCCAGATCGAGGCCTGGTTTTCCGGGGTCAATGGCAGCGGCCGGTTCTTGTCCTGAGGGTCGCCGACCTTGGTCATCTTGCTGTTGGCGTAGGTATAGGCGGCCGTCAGCTTGAGGTTCTCATTGACGTTGCCCACCGCTTCCAGCTCGAAGCCGCGGACCTTGGCCTCACCCAGTGGACGGCTGACGCCCAGGCTGTCGGTGAGGACGATGTTCTGCCGGGTCAGGTCGTATACCGCGGCAGTGAACAGCATGTCGCTGCCCGGAGGCTGGTACTTGAGGCCCAGTTCGTACTGCTTGCCGGTGCTGGGTTCGAAGGCCTGGCCTTTGGCGTTGCCGCCGGGCTCGGCCTGGAAGGATTCGGCGTAGGAAATGTAGGGGGTAAAGCCGGAGTCGAAGACGTAGCTGAGGGCTGCGTTGCCGGTGAAGGCGTGATCGTCCCGCTCGTCATGGGGCTTGTTGGCGATGTTGTAGAACCTGGAGTCGGTGTGCAGCCAGTCCTGGCGCCCGCCCAGGGTCAGGCGCCAGTTGTCCAGGGCCATCTGGTCCTGGACGTAGAGCCCGGTGCCCTGGCGCTTCTGGTTGTAGTCGTTGTAGGCAAAGTAGGCGACTTTGCTGAAGTCCTGTCCGTAGATCGGGTTGATGATGTTGCTGGTAGGCGCTTCACCGTAGAGCCACTTGTAGTTGGTGTTGACGCGCTGGTGATCCAGGCCCAGCAACAGGGTGTGCTTGAGCTCGCCGGTGTTGAAGTCGGCCTGGAAGTTGTTGTCCACGGCGAACTGGCTGATGTCCTCGTTGACGATGTTGGCGCCACGGCGCACGGTGCCGTCGGCACTCACTGCCTGGTCGGGCTTGTTGGGCCAGTAGCTGCCGCCGGCGGTGATGCCCTGGAACGACAGGTCGCTCTTGGTGTACCGCAGGTTCTGGCGGAACTGCCAGACGTCATCCAGGCGATGCTCAAAGGCATAACCCAGTGCGTAGTAAGTCTTGTCGTAGTATTCCCAGCTCGGGTCGCCGAGGTTCTTGTGGTACTTGATCTCGCCGGCCGGGCTCGCCAGCTTGGTGCCCTGCAACGGCAGGAACTGGCTGGTGATGCCGGTATCGTCGCGGTTGAACTGGCTGAGGAAGGTCAGCTTGGTGTCTTCGTCGATATTCCAGGTCAGGCTGGGGGCCAGGTTGTAGCGCTTGTCCTGGTTGTGCTCGATAGCAGTGTTGCTGTCGCGGACCACGCCGCTGACGCGATACAGGAAGCGCCCTTCGTCATCGATGGGGCCGGTGCTGTCGAAGCTGATCTGCTTGCGCTGGTAGCTGCCGATCTGCAGTTGCACTTCGTGGCTGCTGCTGTCCTCCGGACGGCGGCTGACCATGTCCAGCAAGCCCCCGGGTGGTGTCTGGCCATAGACCGAAGACGCCGGGCCGCGAAGCAGGGCTACGCGCTCCAGGTCCCAGGTTTCCAGCTTGGGCATGGCGTAGGTGCCTTTGGGCAAGGGCAGGCCATCGAGAAACTGGGTGGGTTCGAAGCCTCGCACCTTCAGCCATTCGGCACGGCTGTCGCTGCCATAGCTACTGGCGGTGACACCGGGCATGTAGCGCACGGCATCGTCGAGGTTCTGCACCGCCCGGTCGCTCATCTGCTCACGGGTAGCCACTGAGATGGAGCGGGGCACTTCGCGCAGCTCGGTATCGGTCTTGGTGCCGACGGCCGTACGTTTGGCCATGTAACCCTCGACCGGCCCCCAGGCCGTTTCATAACTGCCCTGGCCAGTGATATTGGTTTCCGGCAAGGTCACCACGCCTTCCGGTGCCGCCACCAGGCTGTAGGTGCCGGCGCTGCTGTGCTCCAGTTGCAAGCCGGTGCCGCGCAGGGCTTCGCGCAAGGCGCCCGGGGCGTCGAACTGGCCATTGACTGGAGCCGAGGTCTTGCCCGCCGCCAGGGACGGATTCAGGCTCAGGGCCAGGCCAGCCTGACTGGCAATCTGGTTCAGGGTGCTGGCCAGGGGCGCTGCTGGCAGGTTGTAGGCGCGCACGCTGCTGGCCTGTTCGGCGGCCATCAGCGCTGGGCTGGTCAGGGGGGCGCTGAGCGCGATGGCAACGGCCAAGAGACTGGGGCGCAACAGAGTGTCTAGCGGGCGGTACATACGGCGGCTCCTGAATGGAAATGTTTCGCAATTGCCTAGGTGCCGGACGAGATTGGAAAAGTGATAGGGCAGATTGAAAATAATTTAGATTTAGATTGATTGAGGTTCATTCGCTGGCAAGCCAGCTCCTACGGGATCGGTGTAGGAGCCAGCTTGCTGGCGAAGGCCACGACACCGTTCTCAGTGTTTGGCGTCAGCCTTGGCCACCACGGTCACCCACCAGTCGGTGTGCCGCTCGATCTTCACGGGCAGGGTCGGCAGCAGGGCATTGAGGGCCAGGTCGGTGTCCTGCAACGGGAAGCTGCCGGTGATCCGCAGGTCGGCCACTTCCGGGGCCACGCCCAGGTGACCGCGGCGATAACGGCCCAGCTCATCGATCAGGTCACCGAGGCGGGCGTTGTCCACCACCAACATGCCTCGGGTCCAGGCATCGGCGCCCAGGTTCAGCGCCTGAAGCGGCCCGAGACCGTCGCGGCGCATCAGCACTTGCTGGCCTTCCTTGAAGACGTGTTCGTCCTGGCCGGCTTGCGCTCGCGCCGCCACCGCCGATTGCAGCACGCCGAGGCGGGTGCCCTGGTCTTCACGCTTGACCAGGAAGCGCGTACCCAGGGCGCGCATCCGGCCGTCGCGGGTTTCGACGATGAAGGGGCGACTGTCGTTGTGCCCGGTCTCGATGAGGATCTCGCCTTCCTGGAGAACGATCCGGCGCTGCTTCTCATCGAAGTGCACATCCAGCGCACTGTGGGTATTGAGGTTGATCACCGTGCCGTCTGTCAGGCGCAGGGTGCGCTGCTCACCGGTGGCGGTGCGCTGGTCGGCCAGCCAGTAGTCCACCGGCAGGTAGCGCTCGCCGGCAAACAGCGCCAGCCCCGCCACCAGCACCACGCTGGCGACTCCGCGTCCCAGTTTGCGCACGCGCCGGCGCAGGCCTTCGCGAGATTGCACCAAGGCATTGCGCGCCGGGCCGGCCGCCACGCTAAAGCGCTGGTCGAGCATGCCCAACTGGCGCCAGGCGCGGGCGTGTTCTTCATGGGCGGCATGCCATTTGGCGAACTCTTCGCGCTCCACGGCACTGGCGCCGCCGTCCAGGGACAGTTGCCAGGCAATGGCGGCATCCAGCACCCGGGCGGACACCGGCTTGGAGCTGATGGGGGTCATACCGGCTCCCCGTACAGGGCGATGTAGCACTGGCGGATGCCCTGGGCCAGGTACTGACGCACCCGTGGCACCGAGACTCCAAGACGCTCGGCGATCTCGGCGTGGCTCAGGCCGTCGAGGCGGTTATAGAGGAAGGCCATGCGCGCCTTGCTGGAGAGTTTGCCCAACAGGCGGTCGATGGCCTTGAGGTCTTCGAGGATCATCTGCTGCTCTTCCGGCGACGGTTGTTCGCCTTCGGGGATCAGCATCAGTTCGCTGAGGTAGGCCTGTTCCAGGGCGGCGCGGCGGAAGTAGTCGAACAGCAGGCCTTTGGCGATGGCCACCAGAAAGGCCCTGGGTTCCCGTGGAGCCTTGAGTTCGTCGCGGCCCAGCAGGCGCACGAAGGTGTCCTGGCTCAGGTCCTCGGCCCGTTGAGCGCAGGCAACGTTGCGCCGCAGCCAGGCCAATAGCCAACGGCGATGGTCGCGATACAACGCACCAACCAGCTCATTGTGGGGGCTTTGGACTGACGACAACGGGGCTCACCGATCGAGAAGTTTAAAATAACGAGAACTATTCGCGATTGTGGCAGAGGCGAAACACAGGCGCAATTGGCGCTGGTCGGCTGCTCTTTCCCGAGGGTTGCACGCCTTTTTCTGATGTGGCGAGGCAGACTGCGCCCTCGCCACGGTCAATTGCCGCGGATCAGAACGAGTGCGCCTGCTGGCGGCGTTTCCATTGGCTGAGGCGCTGTTGCAGGTTCAGCGGGCTGTCAATCTGCTGCTGGCGGGCACGGTTGAACAGGATCAGTGCCAGCTCTGCCGTGGCCAGGGCGTCGGCTGCTGCGTGGTGACGCTCGGCCACTTGCAGCTTGAACACGTTGATCCAGTCATCCAGGCCGGCCTCACGGAAAGCGGCCTGGGGACAGAGCATGGGTGCCATGTCCGCCACGTCGAGGAAACTGTGCTGCAGGCGATAGCCCAGGCTGTCCTTGAGTGCCCGACCGAGCATGTGCTGGTCGAAGGGGGCATGAAACGCCAGGAGCGGGCTGTCACCGACGAACTCCATGAAGTCCAGCAGGGCCTCCACCGGATCGCAGCCGGCGGCGATGGCGCTGGGCCCCAGGCCATGGATCAGCACGCTGGGGCTGAGCTTGTGGCCTTCGCGCTGCAGGGTGCGTTCGAACTGCTGGCTGAAGTCGATGGCGCCGTCCTCGATCACCACCGCGCCGATGGACAGCACCTGATCGCGGTTGAGGTTGAGGCCGGTGGTTTCCAAGTCCACCACCACCCAGCGTTGCTCTCGCAGGCTGCACTCACCCAGCTCGGTGAATGCGGGCAGGCGGTCGCGACGTTGTTGCTGTTGGGCCGTCAGGACGCTGACGGCGGGACGGAACCAGGCAAACAGGCTCATGACGGATAGCTCATAACTGGTAGCGCAGGGCCAGGCTGCTTTGCAGGCGCTGGGCCTGGCGCAGGGACTCGCGCAGGATGCGTCGGTCCAGGTGATTGAGGCTGTCGGGGTCGACCCGATTGGAATAGGGCTGGTTCTCCCGGGTCTGGCGTTGATGTTGCTGCATGCGGGTCTGCTGGATGAAGTGGTAGGCCTCTTCATAAGCGGCGCCGTCCAGGGGCTCGATGACCTGCTTGGACACCAGCTGGCGCAGACGCTCCAGGGTGTTGATCGCACCGATGCCATTGGCCAGGGCCAGCAGCCGGGCGCCATCGACGAAGGGGGTGAGGCCCTGGACCTTGAGGTCGAGGGTGGCTTTTTCACCGTTCTTTTTGGCCAGGACGAATTCGCGGAAGCGTCCCACGGGCGGGCGCTGGCGCAGGGCGTTTTCCGCCAGCATGCGCTGGAACAGGCGGTTGTCGCCGACTTGGTCGAGGATTCCCCGGCGCAGTTGCTCGGCGCCTTGTTCATCGCCCCAGACCACCCGCAGGTCGAAGTAGATGCTCGAACCCAGCAGGTTTTCCGGCGTCGCCTCGCGGATGAAGGCGGCAAAGCGTCGGGCCCATTCGGCTCGGGACAGGCACAGCTCGGGGTTGCCGGCCATGATGTTGCCCTTGCACAGGGTAAAGCCGCACAGCGCCAGGCTCTGGTTGATCTGCTGGGCGATGGGCAGCAGCTTGCCGCGGATCTCGGCGGCGTGGGCCGCGTCCCGGGCCTCGAACAGGATGCCGTTGTCCTGGTCGGTGTGCAGGGTCTGTTCGCGCCGGCCTTCGCTGCCGAAGCACAGCCAGCTGAAGGGCACGCCGGGGTCGCCCTTGTCTGCCAGGGTCAACTCGATCACCCGGCATACGGTGTGATCGTTGAGCAGGGTGATGATGTGGGTGATCTGGGTCGACGACGCACCGTGGGCCAGCATGCGCTCCACCAGTTGGCCGATCTCGCCTCGCAGCGCCACCAGGTGTTCCACCCGGGGAGCATTGCGGATGGTTCGCGCCAGGTGCACCAGATCGACCCGTTGCAGGGAAAACAGGTCGCGCTCGGAGACCACGCCGCACAGGCGCTGGTCTTTCACCAGGCAGACGTGGGCGATATGGCGCTCGGTCATGGCGATGGCGGCGTCGAAGGCACTGTGGTCCGGGCTGAGGAAGAAAGGGGCCTGGGTCATGTGCTGTTCGATGGGCTGGTTGAGGTCCTGGGTGCGGTCGGCGACGACCTGGCGCAGGTCCCTCAGGGTGAAGATCCCCAGGGGCGCCTTGTGCTCGTCCACCACCACGATGCTGCCCACCTGTTGCTCGTGCATCAGCGCCACGGCCTCACGCAGCGGCATCTGTGGGGCGCAGGCGACCGGATGACGCATGGCCAGTTCGCCCAGGCGGGTGTTCAGCGAGTATTGGGTGCCAAGGGTTTCCACGGCCTTTTGCTTGACCTGCTGATTGACCTGATCCAGCAGGCTGCTGACCCCGCGCAAGGCGAAATCGCGGAACTCGTCGGACAAGGCGAATAGTTTGATGAAGGCGCTCTTGTTCAATTGCAGGCAGAAGGTGTCTTCGGCGGCCCGGTGTTCGGTGCGGGTGGCGCGTTCGCCCAGCAGTGCAGCCAGGGGAAAACATTCGCCGGTGGTGATCTCGAAGGTGGTTTCGGTGCTGCCCTTGGCGGCGTGGGTGCGTTCGCCCACCACACGCCCCTGCTTGACGATATAGAAGTGCTCAACCGGGCCGTCGGCGGGCTTGATGATGCTCTCGCCGGGCCCGTAGAAACGCAGCTGGCATTGTTCTACCAGATAGGCCAGGTGGAGGTTTTCCATCTGGTTGAAGGGCGGGAACCGCTGCAGGAACTGCACGGTCCCCTGGATGTTCTGCAACACCGCGGTCTTCCCTGCCTGGGTGAAGGCGTCCGCTTTACTCATAACGATTACCGCAGTCTTTTTGGATTTGTTGTGGTCGGATCACGGCAATGGTCGGACTCCCAGCGCGAGGTGCCCATTGGACGTAAGTCTAGGTAGCGGCCGGAGCCCGGACATTTGGCTTTGAGCGGCGTTTAATCAATGCAAAAAAGCTCTGATCAAGGCTCTTGGCAATTTTTCCGACGAAGTGCACATTGGAGGTCTGCTTAGCGATGTCTGACCAATGTGCTAGGGGATTGATCTGTTCATGTAGAGAAATGTATGCCCGACCACGATATTTTGAGTGACGCCGAGCGCGAGGCGCTGAGTGCAGTCATGCTGGAGCCGGATCTGCCGGCCCAGCGGGTGTTGATCGCCGATGACGACAAGGATGCACGGGAACTGCTGGCGGAAATTCTTGGCCTGGATGGTATCCGTTGCATCACGGCTGCCAGCGGCAAGGCCGCTCTTGAATTACTCGAATCGAACAAGTCCATCGGCCTGCTGATCACCGATCTGCGCATGGCGCCCTGCAGTGGTCTTGACCTGATTCGCCAGGTGCGGGAATCGGAACGGGCGGCGCTGCCGATCATCATCATTTCCGGTGACGCCGATGTGCGCGACGCCATCGCTGCCATGCACTTGAGCGTGGTGGACTTCCTGCTCAAACCCATCGACACCGGCAAGTTGCTGGCCCTGGTCAAACACGAACTGGGTGTCATTCACTGAGCCGCAAGCGCCGAGCCAGGGCGACACACTAAAAAGCCCCGGCGGACCGGGGCTTTTTGTCTGTTGCCAGGCGTGCTTACAGGCCGTTCTTGGCCTTGAACTCGCGACGACGACGGTGCAAGACCGGCTCGGTGTAGCCGTTAGGCTGCTTGGTGCCCTCGATCACCAGATCCAGGGCGGCCTGGAAGGCGATGTTGCTATCGAAGTCCGGGGCCAGCGGGCGGTACAGCGGGTCACTGGCGTTCTGCCGGTCGACAACCGGGGCCATGCGCTTGAGGCTTTCCAGCACCTGCGCCTGGGTGACCACACCGTGGCGCAGCCAGTTGGCGATGTGCTGGCTGGAGATGCGCAGGGTGGCGCGGTCTTCCATCAGGCCAACGTCGTTGATGTCCGGCACTTTCGAGCAACCCACGCCCTGGTCGATCCAGCGCACCACGTAACCGAGAATGCCCTGGGCGTTGTTGTCCAGTTCGTTCTTGATCTGCTCGGCCGACCAGTTGGTGTCGCTGGCCAGAGGGATGGTCAGGATGTCGTCCACCGAAGCGCGGGTGCGCTTGGCCAGTTCGGCCTGACGGGCGAACACGTCGACCTTGTGGTAGTGCAGTACGTGCAGGGCGGCGGCGGTCGGCGACGGCACCCAGGCGGTGTTGGCACCGGCCAGCGGGTGGGCGATTTTCTGTTCGAGCATGGCGGCCATCAGGTCCGGCATGGCCCACATGCCCTTGCCGATCTGCGCACGGCCTTGCAGGCCGGTGGACAGGCCGATATCGACGTTCCAGTTCTCGTAGGCGCCGATCCATTTCTCGGCCTTCATGTCGGCCTTGCGCACCATGGCGCCGGCTTCCATGGAGGTGTGGATCTCGTCGCCGGTGCGGTCGAGGAAGCCGGTGTTGATGAACACCACGCGCTCGCTGGCCGCCTTGATGCAGGCCTTGAGGTTGACCGTGGTGCGGCGCTCCTCGTCCATGATCCCGACTTTCAGGGTGTTGCGCGGCAGGTTCAGTACGTCTTCGATGCGGCCGAACAGTTCGTTGGTGAACGCGGCTTCTTCAGGGCCGTGCATCTTCGGCTTGACGATGTACACCGAGCCGGTACGGCTGTTCTTGCGCGAGGTGTTGCCGTTGAGGTTGTGGATCGCCGCGAGGCTGGTGACCAGGCCGTCGAGGATGCCTTCCGGCACTTCGTTGCCATGCTTGTCGAGGATCGCGTCGATGGTCATCAGGTGGCCGACGTTACGCACGAACAGCAGCGAACGGCCGTGCAGCTTCACCGGCTCACCGTTGACGCCGGTGTACTCGCGGTCGGCATTCATGGTGCGGGTAAAGGACTTGCCGCCCTTGGAAACCTCTTCCGCCAGGTCGCCCTTCATCAGGCCGAGCCAGTTGCGGTAGATCACCACCTTGTCGTCGGCATCAACCGCGGCAACCGAGTCTTCGCAGTCCATGATGGTGGTCAGGGCCGCTTCCATCAGCAGGTCCTTGACCCCGGCGGCGTCGGTCTGGCCGACCGGGCTGCTGGCATCGATCTGGATCTCGAAGTGCAGGCCGTTGTGCTTGAGCAGGATCGCGGTGGGGGCTGCGGCATCGCCCTGGTAGCCGATCAGTTGGGCATCGTTGCGCAGGCCGCTGTTGCTGCCGCCCTTGAGACCCACCACCAGCTTGCCGCCGACGATCTTGTAGCTCACGGAGTCCACGTGGGAGCCGGCGGTCAGTGGCGCCGATTCATCGAGGAAGGCGCGGGCGAAGGCGATGACCTTGTCGCCGCGAACCTTGTTGTAGCCTTTGCCTTTTTCCGCGCCATCGGCTTCGCTGATGGCGTCGGTGCCGTACAGGGCGTCGTATAGCGAACCCCAGCGGGCGTTGGAAGCGTTGAGGGCGAAGCGCGCGTTCATCACCGGCACTACCAGCTGCGGGCCGGCCATGTGGGCGATTTCTTCATCGACGTTCTGGGTGCTGGCCTGGAAGTCAGCCGCTTCTGGCAGCAGGTAGCCGATGTCTTGCAGGAAGGCTTTGTAGGCCACGGCATCGTGTGCCTGGCCGGCACGGGACTGGTGCCAGGCATCGATCCGTGCCTGGAAATCATCGCGTTTGGCGAGTAGGGCTTTGTTCTTCGGCGCCAGGTCGTGGATGACCTTGTCGGCACCGGCCCAGAATGCGTCGGCGGTGAGGCCGGTACCGGGAATGGCTTCGTTGTTCACGAAGTCGAACAGGACTCTGGCGACCTGCAGGCCACCGACTTGAACGTGTTCAGTCATTGCTTGCCTCACTCTGCTCAGCTATTTCGCTTTTCAGCTCTTCAAATTAACAATGAAGCCGGCGGCCATTTAAAGCACAACCCTGTTCACCAGTACATGCCATTGCTGGCGGCTGGGTGCTTCCAATCAACGGCAGAGCCTTGCTGATGGGCGGTTGCGAGGGTTGCGATCAGGCCTTGGCAGACATCGTTCCAACGTTATGTAGTGCGCGCTGCGGCATACTACATGATGAATTGCGCTTGTGAAAATTAGACTAAATACGTCGTTCCGCGACTTAAGAATGCAGTGCGGTCACGCTGGGGAACGTGATGTTCTCAAAAAAGCTGGTGGATTGTTCCATATAAATACAAAAAGTTGTACACGATTTATGTTTTGCCCTGCGCGCCCTCGTAGGAGCCGGATTGCCGGCGAATGGGCCTTCGGGGGTTGCGTCGGCCTTGCGGGCACTTTCGCTGGCAAGCCAGCGCCTACACAAGCTGCTGCGATATGGGCTGGAAGGCGCGGGGAATGAGGCTGCCTATAATTGCTCTTTCATCAAGCAAAGAGGGCTGCGCCATGGACCATCTCGTTCTCACGGTTTTCGCCCCGGACAAGGCCGGACAGGTCGAGCGTATTGCCCAGTGCATCGCCGAGCACGGCGGCAACTGGCTGGAAAGCCGTCTGTCGCGCATGGCGGGGCAGTTTGCCGGCATCTTGCGGGTCGGGGTCCCGGCCGAGGCCTACGATGAGCTGGTGGATGCCTTGCAGGGGCTCTCCGCCCAGGGCATCCGGGTATTGATCGCCGAAAGCGGCATCGAGCAGTCCTGCACCTGGAAACCCATCGCCATGGAGCTGGTGGGCAATGATCGTCCGGGAATCGTCCGGGATATCACCCGCTTGCTGGCGGAGCAGGGGGTCAACCTTGAACGGCTGGTGACCGAGGTGCGCCCAGCGCCCATGAGCAGCGAGCCGTTGTTTCATGCCGAGGCGATTCTGGCGGTGCCCCTGACGTTGTCCCTGGAGGTATTGCAGTCGCGCCTGGAAACCCTGGCCGACGATCTGATGGTGGAGTTGGTGCTGCGCAGCGAGGTCTGAACACCGTCCCGCAGGTTATCCCAGTAATCCGTGCATGCGCCTGTGGATAACCTGTAGAGACCCGTCGCCAGCCCAGTACCGCCGCGGCTTAGCGCGCTCTGATCAAAAAACCAGCAGTTTCAAGGGCTTGTGCACAAACGGCGGGGATCAGGTTGTGGATAACCTTGGGAAGAATCGCTGCAGGCCACGAATGGACTGGCCTGCAGGGCGTTGTGCGTTTATTGATCAGCGGCGGCCGCGCAGGCTGAGCCAGGCATCGACGCTGTACACCCCCAGGCCGGCCCAGATGAACATGAACGCCAGCAAGGTGCTGGAGGACAGGTGTTCGCCAAACAGCAGCACCGCTTGCAGCAGCACCAGGGTTGGCGCCAGGTACTGAAGGAAGCCCAGGGTGGTGTAGGGCAAGTGCCGAGCCGCGGCGTTGAAGCACACCAGCGGGATCAGCGTGACCGGGCCGGCGGCTACCAGCCACCAGGCTTCGGAGCTGGTCCAGAAGTCGGCATGGGCACTGCTGGCTTCGGGGTGCAGGAGCAGCCAGGCCATGGCGATGGGCACCAGCATCCAGGTTTCCACCACCAGCCCGGGCAAGGCCTTGACCGGGGCCTGTTTACGGATCAGGCCATAGAAGCCGAAGCTCAGTGCCAGTATCAGTGAGACCCAGGGCAAACTGCCTACTTGCCACACTTGCTGGGCCACGCCCACCGCCGCCAGGATCACCGCCAGCCACTGCATGCGCCGCAGGCGTTCGCCAAGAATCAGCATGCCCAGCAGCACATTGATCAGGGGATTGATGTAGTAGCCCAGGCTGGCCTCAAGCATGCGCCCATTGTTCACGGCCCAGACATAGGTCAGCCAGTTGCCGGCGATCAGGGTGCCGCTCAGGGCCAAGATGGCCAGGCGCCTGGGGTTTTCCCGCAGCTCGCGCCACCAGCCGGGATGTTTCCACACCATCAGCAACACAGCGCCGAACAGCGCCGACCAGAGTACCCGGTGGACGATGATTTCCACGGCCGGAACGCTGGCGATGGCTTTGAAGTAGATTGGAAACAGACCCCAGATGATGTAGGCGGTCAGGCCCAGGATGTACCCGCGACGCGGGTTGGCGGCTTGCATGCAGAGTCCTTGCTTAGGCAGCTAACGAAGACGGGATTGTAAGGACAATTGTCAGGACATGTCCTGACTTTTGCGCCACCCGTTCTGTGGGGGAGGGCTGGTGGGCAATGGCGAACTTACGGGCCTCTTCGCTGGCGAGCCAGCTCCTCCGGTTGGCGTTGTATCGAGGCGGATTCTTGTAGGAGCCGGCTTGCCGGCGAAGACGACCTCATGGGCCTCTTCGCTGGCAAGCCAGCTCCTGCAGGCAGGGTCAGAACAGTTTGAGAGGTTCTTCGTTGAGGGCCGCCAGCTGTTCGCGCAGGGCCAGGACCTGATCCCCCCAGTAACGTTCGCTGCCGAACCAGGGGAAGCTGTGGGGAAAGGCCGGATCGTCCCAGCGTCGTGCCAGCCAGGCGCTGTAGTGCATCAGGCGCAGGGCTCGCAGCGGCTCGATCAGGGCCAGTTCCCGGGGGTCGAAATCATGGAACTCGCTGTAGCCGTCCATCAGTTCGGAGAGCTGGCTGAGGCACTCCTGGCGATCGCCGGCCAGCATCATCCACAGGTCCTGCACCGCCGGGCCCATGCGGCAGTCGTCCAGGTCGACGATATGGAACATCTCGTCGCGGCACATCATGTTGCCGGGGTGGCAATCGCCGTGCATGCGGATGTTCTGGTGCGGGGTGGCCTGGTAGACCTCCTCCACCCGCTTGAGCAGGTCCCGGGCCACGGACTCGTAGGCCGGCAGCAGGCTCTTGGGAATGAAGTTGCCTTGCAGCAGGGTCGCCAGTGAGTCATGACCAAAGTTCTTCACGCCCAGGGCTTCGCGGTGCTCGAAGGGGCGGGTGGCGCCCACGGCGTGCAGGCGACCGAGCAATTGCCCGAGGCGATAGAGTTGATCCAGATTGCCCGGTTCGGGCGCGCGCCCGCCACGCCGGGGAAACAGGGCGAAGCGAAAGCCCGCATGCTCGAACAGGCTGGCACCGTCGTGGATGATCGGTGCGACCACCGGCACATCGCACTCGGCGAGTTCGAAGGTGAAGCGGTGTTCTTCCAGGATCGCTTCGTTGGTCCAGCGCTGGGGGCGGTAGAACTTGGCGATCAGCGGTTCGCCTTCGTCGATGCCGACTTGATAGACGCGATTTTCGTAGCTGTTGAGCGCCAGCACGCGGGCGTCGCTGAGAAAACCGATGCTTTCAACGGCGTCCAGAACCAGGTCGGGGGTCAGTGTTTCAAACGGGTGCGACATGCTTACTCCTGCGCGCAGCAGGCTGCCGCGTCCGGCCAAGCATGGTAACGCAGACGGGGAGCCAGCGGGGGAGGGTTTGCTGGTGGTTCGGCTGGGCGCCAGATTGGCCGGCGAGCCGGCTTCTACGGACGTAGGAGCCGGTTTGGCGCGGGGCGGGTTCAGGCGCCGATGATGCCGCCGTCTTCCCGGGTGATAGCCATCACCGAGGAGCGCGGCTTGCCGTTGGGCAGGTGCTCGGGGAAGGTCGAACCACCGGTTTCTCCCGGGTGCTGGATGCCGACGAACAGGGTCTTCTGGTCAGGGGCGAAGGCGATCCCGGTGACTTCGCAGCCCACCGGTCCGACCATGAAACGGCGGATTTCACCGCTGTCCGGGTCGGCGCAGAGCATCTGGTTATTGCCCATGCCGGCAAAATCGCCGCTGTTGCTGTAGTCGCCGTCGGTAAGGATCCACAGGCGTCCGGCCTGGTCGAAACCCAGGCCGTCGGGGCTGTTGAACATGTTCTCTGGGGTGATGTTGGAGGAGCCGCCCTTGGGCTGGCCGGCATGCACAGCGGGGTTGCCGGCTACCACGAACAGGTCCCAGGAAAAACTCATCGCGCCATGATCGTCGCCGCCGGTGCGCCAGCGCAGGATCTGTCCGTAGACATTCTTCTCCCGCGGGTTGGGGCCACCTGCTGGCTGGCCGTCTTCGCCACGCTTGGCGTTGTTGGTCAGGGTGCAATAGACCTGGCCGTCCTTGGGGCTGACCACAATCCATTCCGGGCGGTCCATGCGCGTGGCCTGGACCACGCTGGCCGCCAGGCGCGCCTGGATCAGTACCTGGGCCTGGTCGGCGAAGCCGCTGCTGGCGTCGATGCCGTTCTTGCCGTGAGTCAACTCGATCCACTGGCCCTGGCCCTTGGGACGGTCCGGGTTGCCGTCGCCGGCATCGAAGCGCGCCACGTACAAGGTGCCGTGGTCCAGCAGGTCGCGGTTGGCCTTGGGGTTGCGGTGGTTGATCTTGTCGCGGCTGATGAACTTGTAGATGAATTCCCCGCGCTCGTCGTCGCCCATGTAGACCACGGCGCGGCCGTCACGTGTTTGCGCCAGGGCCGCGTTTTCATGCTTGAAGCGGCCCAGGGCGGTGCGTTTGACCGGGGTCGATTGCGGGTCGAAGGGATCGATTTCCACCACCCAGCCGTGACGGTTGAGCTCGTTGGGGTTCTTGGCCAGGTCGAAACGCGGGTCGTGGGGGTGCCAGTTGATGTCCTTGCTGGTCACCACCGCGCCGTAGCGTTTCTGCGCGGCGTCGAACTTCTGCTCGGGGTTGCTGCTGCCGAAGCAGTCGGTGAAGTTCTCTTCGCAGGTCAGGTAGGTGCCCCAGGGGGTCTTGCCGTTGGCGCAGTTCTGGAAGGTGCCGAGGACTTTCCTGCCCTTGGGGTCGGCAGCGGTCTTGAGCAGGTCGTGACCGGCGGCAGGGCCGCTGAGGCGGATTGGCGTGTTGCCGTGGATGCGCCGGTTGTAGCGTGAACCCTGGACGAACTGCCACTGGCCGTTCTTGCGCTGCACTTCGATGACCGACACCCCTTCGCTGGCCTGGGCCTTGCGCACGTCCTCGGCCGATTGCGGCTGGCCGCCGTGGGAATAGAGGTAGCGGTAGTTGGTGTATTCGTTGTTGATCGCCATCAGCGCCCGGTGCTTGTCGTCCGGGAAGGCGAACAGGCTCATGCCGTCGTTGTTGTCGCCAAACTGCACTTCCTGGGCCTGGGCGGTGCCATTGCCGCTGGGGTCGAAGGCCGGCCCGTTCTTGGTCAGCGGCTGGCCCCAACTGATCAGTACCGAGGATTTGTAGCCCGCCGGCAGGGTGATGTTGTCGCTGGTGGCGGCCGCAATGCCGGCAAAACCCAGCAGCTGGCTGTTGCCGGCGCTGACACTGGTGGCCAGGGCGCTGCGGCCGAGCAGTCCGCCACCGAGAAACAGGGCGGCGCCGCACAGGGCACCGGCACCGATGAAACCCCGGCGGCTGAGGCCGACCATCTGTTCCAGGTCGGTGGGTTGGTCTTCTTCTAACAGGCTCATATCAGGCTCCCTGCGGGTTTTTGCAGCCACCTTAATGAGCGCCTATGACGAATATGTTGCAGCCTGAAGTCGTCGCACTCCGGTTACAGCGGGGTGCCGAGCAGGACATGGGAGGCAGAGAACTGCACCTGGACCGGTTTGCCCTCGGTCATTTCCAGCGTCTTGAGCCGGTGCGGCTCGGCCAGGGCGCAGAGGGTCTGGCCGTTGGGCAGGGTGATGCGCACCTCGCAGGGGCCGTCTTCGGCGTCGAGAATCTGCTCGACGGTCCCGCTCAGGCAATTGTGTCCAGTTGTTACTTGGGCGTCGGCAGGGTGCAGGTCCAGCCAGCCGGCCTTGATCAAGGCCACCACTTCAGTGCCGGTTTCCAGTTCCAGGCGCTGGGTGCTGTCGTGGGTGATCTGCGCCTTGAGGAGCAGGCCTTCGGGCAGCTCCAGGCTGATCAGGTCATTGCAGCCTAGAGGTGCGATCTCGCGGATCTTGCCGTGCAGCTGGTTGCGGGCACTGGTGCGCAGCATCAGGCGCCCCAGCAGATCGAGATCGCTGGCATCTTCTGCGGCTTCCAGCACTTGGGCCTGCAGTGCTTGCAGGCGTTGGTAAAGGCGCAACACTCGTTCGCCCTCGGCGGAGAGTTTGGCCCCGCCGCCGCCCTTGCCGCCGACGTTGCGCTCTACCAGCGGACGCCGAGCCAGGTTGTTGAGCTCATCGATGGCATCCCAGGCGGCCTTGTAGCTCAGGCCGGCGCTTTTGGCCGCGCGGGTGATGGAGCCCTGTTCGGCAATGTGTTGCAGCAGGGCGATGCGTTGTGGGCGGCGGGCGATGTGCTGGGTCAACAGAGTGGGCAAGGACATGGCAGGGACGCTTTGGGCACTGAAGATGGACTGGGAGTTTGCGGTTTGAGCGATGAGAGTCAAGTCAGTCGGGGGTGTCGGGTCTTGCGGTTCGGGCCAGGCAATAGACATCCACTTGACGGGCACCGGCATTGATCAGCAACCGGGCCAGGGCCTGGGCAGTGGCACCTGTGGTGAGGACGTCGTCCACCAGGGCCAGGTGGCGGCCGGCCACAGGCGCGTCGGCGGCAAGGGCGAAGGCCTGGTGCAGGTTGCGCTGACGGGCACGGGCCCCCAGGCCTTGTTGTGCCGGGGTGTCCTGGGTGCGCAGCAGCAGAAGGGGCTCCATCGCCAGTTGCAGTTGTTCTCCCAGCCACTGGGCCAGCATGCCGGCCTGGTTGAAGCCTCGCTGGCGGAGGCGTCGCCGGGACAGCGGCACCGGCAGCAGGCAGTCTGGTCGGGGCAGGCCTTCATCGTAGCGATAGTGAAGGAATTGGCTGAGAAGTTCGGCCATCAGTCGGCCAAAAGGCCACTTTTCATGGTGTTTGAAACGGCTGATCAGGCTGTCCACCGGAAAATCGTAACGCCAGGGGGCGATGACCCGTCGAAACGCGGGGAGACGTTTCAGGCACTGGCCACAGGTCAGGCTGGCGGCGGGCAGGGGCAGGGCGCAGACCGAGCATTGGGCGCCGAGCCAGGGCAGTTCGTCCTGACATGAACTGCACAGGGCCAGGGCTGAATCGCTGGGCTCATCGCAAAGTAAACAGATTTGTTTGTTTTTTGACCAGATGTAAACTGGCCCTTTGTATTCGGGTTGACAGTGCATGGCTCTTCCTTAAATATGCCGAACATCCGTGTTGCGGCTGTGGACTTTCCCTGTCCCGCACCGCCTGCCAAGCATAATCAAGGAATCGCCCATGAGCGCCAGCACCACCGCTACCCTGCGTCATGACTGGACTTTGGCTGAAGTCAAAGCCCTGTTCGTCCAGCCATTCAATGACTTGCTGTTCCAGGCGCAGACGGTGCACCGCGCGCATTTCGATGCCAATCGGGTGCAGGTTTCGACCCTGCTGTCGATCAAGACCGGCGCCTGCCCGGAAGATTGCAAATATTGTCCGCAGTCCGGCCACTACAACACCGGCCTGGAAAAGGAAAAGCTCCTGGAAGTGCAGAAGGTGCTGGAGGAGGCCGCTCGGGCCAAGGCCATCGGCTCTACGCGTTTCTGCATGGGCGCCGCCTGGAAGCACCCTTCGGCCAAGGACATGCCCTATGTGCTGGAGATGGTCAAAGGCGTGAAGGCCATGGGCCTGGAAACCTGCATGACCCTGGGCCGTCTCGATCAGGACCAGACCGAGGCCCTGGCCAAGGCCGGCCTGGACTACTACAACCACAACCTGGATACCTCGCCGGAGTTCTACGGCAGCATCATCACCACCCGCACCTACAGCGAGCGTCTGCAAACCCTGGCCTACGTGCGTGACGCCGGGATGAAGATCTGTTCCGGCGGCATCCTCGGCATGGGCGAGTCCCTGGACGACCGCGCCGGCCTGCTGATCCAGCTGGCCAACCTGCCGGAGCACCCGGAGTCGGTGCCGATCAACATGCTGGTGAAGGTGGCCGGCACGCCGCTGGAAAACGCTGAGGACGTGGACCCATTCGACTTTATCCGCATGCTTGCCGTGGCACGGATCCTCATGCCGCAATCCCACGTGCGCCTGTCCGCCGGCCGCGAAGCGATGAACGAGCAGATGCAGGCCCTGGCCTTCTTCGCCGGTGCCAATTCGATTTTCTACGGCGACAAGCTGCTGACCACCGCCAACCCGCAGGCCGACAAGGACATGCAGTTGTTCGCGCGCCTGGGCATCCAGCCCGAAGCCCGTGAAGAGCACGCCGACGAAGTGCATCAGGCGGCCATCGAGCAGGCCCTGGTGGAGCAGAAGAGCAGCGAGCAGTTCTACAACGCTGCCGTCTGACCTCCTGTGGTAGGAGCTGGCTGGCCGGCGAATTCCGTGAACGGCGCAAGTGTGACGGGGTTCGCGTCGTCTGTTTCGCTGGCAAGCCAGCTCCTACGGGTAATGTGTCTGTGAGCCAATATCGAGGCCAGCATGTCTTTTGATCTCGCAGCACGGCTTGCAGCCCGTCGTGCTGAACATCTTTATCGCCAGCGTCCGCTGCTGGAAAGCCCTCAGGGGCCGCAAGTGGTGGTGGACGGCCAGCCATTGCTGGCTTTCTGCAACAACGACTACCTGGGCCTGGCCAATCACCCGCAGGTGATCGAAGCCTGGCGCGCTGGTGCCAGCCGCTGGGGCGTGGGCGGCGGCGCTTCCCATCTGGTGATCGGTCACAGCGCTCCCCATCACGCTTTGGAAGAAGCCCTGGCCGAGTTCACGGGGCGCCCGCGGGCGTTGCTGTTTACCACGGGCTACATGGCCAATCTCGGGGCGGTCACGGCGTTGCTCGGGCAGGGCGACACGGTGCTGGAAGACCGTCTCAACCATGCTTCCCTGCTGGATGCCGGCCTGCTCTCTGGTGCGCGCTTCAATCGCTATCTGCACAACGATGCAGGGAGCCTGGCCAAACGCCTGGAGAAGGCCACCGGCAATACATTGGTGGTCACTGATGGGGTGTTCAGCATGGACGGCGATGTCGCCGACCTGCCGGCCCTGGCCCGGGAAACCAAGGCCCGCGGTGCCTGGCTGATGGTCGACGATGCCCATGGTTTTGGTCCGCTGGGGGCCAACGGTGCCGGGCTGGTGGAACACTTCGGCCTGGGTCTGGATGAGGTGCCGGTGCTGGTGGGCACCCTGGGCAAGGCCTTCGGTACCGCTGGGGCCTTTGTCGCCGGTAGCGAGGAGCTGATCGAAACACTGATCCAGTTCGCCCGGCCCTACATCTATACCACCAGCCAACCGCCGGCACTGGCCTGCGCCACGCGCAAGAGCCTGGAGTTGCTACGCAGCGAGCACTGGCGGCGCGAGCACCTGGCGAAGCTGATTCGTCAGTTCCGGCTGGGGGCCGAGCAGATTGGCTTGGAGCTGATGGACAGCTTTACCCCGATCCAGCCAATCATGGTGGGCGACAGTGCCCGGGCCATGGAGTTGTCACGGATGCTCCGTTCGCGGGGGATCATGGTCACCGCCATCCGTCCGCCGACCGTGCCGGCCGGTAGTGCGCGGCTGCGGGTGACGTTGTCCGCCGCCCACAGCGAGGCGCAGGTCCAGCTATTGTTAAGCGCGTTGGCGGATTGTTTCAGTGAACTGCAAACGAGGCCTAGCCATGCGTGATCGACTGATCCTGTTGCCGGGCTGGGGGCTGGGGGTGTCGCCCCTGGAACCTTTGGCTGCCGCTTTGCAGGGGCTGGATGAACACTTGCGGGTGGAGATCGAGCCCCTGCCGGAGCTGACGTCCAGCGATCTGCAGGCATGGCTGGACGAGCTCGACGATGCGCTGCCGGATGACGCCTGGCTGGGGGGCTGGTCCCTGGGCGGTATGCTCGCCGCGGAGTTGGCGGCCCGACGCGGCGAGCGCTGCTGCGGTTTGTTGACCCTGGCCAGCAATCCCAGCTTCGTTGCTCACGAGCAATGGTCCAGTGCCATGGCCGCTGAGACCTTTGACGGCTTCCTGGCCGGCTGCGCCGCTGATCCGCGTACCACCCTCAAGCGCTTTTCCCTGCTGTGTGCCCAGGGCGCGGCCGATCCCCGCGGCTTGTCGCGGATGCTGCTGGGCGGGGCGCCGACGACGCCGGGTGCGGTGCTGATGGCGGGTCTGGAGTTGTTGGCGCAGTTGGATACGCGCGAAGCCTTGCTGGCTTTTCGCGGCCCGCAGTTGCACCTGTTCGCCGGGCTGGATGCCCTGGTGCCGGCCGAGGCGGCCGCCGAGTTGTTGGTATTGCTGCCGGATATAGAAGTTGGCCTGATCGAGCAGGCCAGCCACGGTTTTCTTCTGGAGGACCCCCACGGAGTGGCGGGGGCGATCCAGGCTTTTTTGCATGAGTCCGGCGATGACTGATTTGTCTGTTCCTGTCTTACCCGCAGGCCTGCCTGACAAGCGTCAGGTGGCGGCTTCGTTTTCCCGCGCCGCAGCCAGTTACGACAGCGTTGCCGAGTTGCAGCGCACGGTCGGCCAGCAATTGCTGAGCCGTTTGCCTGAAGGCTGGACGCCTGCGCGCTGGCTGGACCTGGGCTGTGGTACGGGGCATTTCAGTCGAGTGCTGGGGACACGCTTCGCCGGCAGTCAGGGGCTGGCCCTGGATATTGCCGAGGGCATGCTCAAGCACGCGCGGCCCCTGGGGGGGGCCGAGCACTTTTTTGCTGGAGATGCTGAGCGCCTGCCGTTGCAGGGCAGCAGCTGCGAGCTGATTTTCTCCAGCCTGGCGGTGCAGTGGTGTGCCGACTTTGCTGCCGTGCTCAGTGAAGCCCAGCGGGTGCTCAAGCCGGGCGGTGTGCTGGCTTTTGCCAGTCTGTGCGTCGGCACTTTGCAGGAGCTGCGTGAGAGCTGGGGGCGGGTCGATGGGCAGGTCCACGTCAATCGCTTTCGTGAGTTCGCACGCTATCGCCACTTGTGCGATGCCAGTGGTTTGCACGTACGTAGCCTGGAGAGCGTTCCCCATGTCCTGCATTACCCGGATGTGCGTAGTCTGACCCATGAGTTGAAAGCCTTGGGTGCACACAATCTGAATCCCGGTCGTCCCGGCGGCCTCACCGGACGCGCGCGTATCGCCGGGTTGATCGAGGCTTACGAGGGGTTTCGTCAGCCCCAGGGGCTGCCGGCGACCTATCAGGTGGTGTATGCCGTGTTGGAGAAACCGCTATGAGTGCTGCCTATTTCATTACTGGCACCGACACCGATGTGGGTAAAACCACCATTGCCGCGGGACTGTTGCATGCGGCGCGGCTGGCCGGGCTGAGTACTGCGGCAGGCAAACCTGTGGCTTCCGGGTGCGAGTTGAGCGCCAAGGGCCTGCGCAATGCCGATGCGCTGGCATTGCTGGCGCAGTCGTCGTTGCCGTTGAGCTATGAAGAGGTCAATCCGGTCGCCTTCGAGCCGCCCATCGCACCGCACCTGGCGGCGCGAGAGGCCGGGGTGGCATTGACGGTGCAGTCATTGCTGACGCCCATGCGCCACATTCTGGCCAAGGGGGCGGATTTCACCCTGATCGAAGGCGCGGGTGGCTGGCGAGTGCCCCTGGCGGATCAGGACAACCTGTCGGATCTGGCCATGGCGCTGGGCTTACCGGTGATTCTGGTGGTGGGCGTGCGACTGGGCTGCATCAATCATGCGTTGTTGACTGCCGAGGCCATTGCTCAGGACGGTCTGCAACTGGCGGGCTGGGTAGCCAATATCATCGATCCCAAGACCTCTCGTCTGGAAGAAAACCTCGCGACTTTGGCGGAGCGCCTGCCTGCGCCGTGCCTGGGCCGAGTGCCGCGACTCAAGTCAGCCAGTGCCGAGGCAGTGGCCGAACATCTGCAGTTGGATCTGCTGGACTAGATTTTGCCTATGGCAAGGCATATTGCCATTAGTGTTTTTGACGGGTGTTTTTTTGACAGGTCTGCTTCAATAACACCTGTCATTCATTTTCAAGGTCGAGTTCTCTTATGGAAATTTCCGGGAACAGCGCTTTCTACGCCGGACTGAACGCGATTCAGACTGGGCAGAATCGTGTCGATCAAGGTTCCAGCCAGATCGCCAGCAGCGCCGTTGAGCGCTCTGCCGACAGCCAGGCGTCGGCGGATTCGGTCAATCGCCTACGGGGCGTTGATCGCAGCCAGAGTTCGGACCTGGCCAGCAGTATGGTCGAGATGTCCATGGGCAAGGTCCAGGTGGAACTGGGCGTCAAAGTTGCCAAAGCCTCTGATGAGGTACTCGGTACCCTGATCGATACCTACGCTTGATCACTCTGCGCTAAAGCCCGCTTCTCTCACGCGAGGCGGGCGTTTGCTCATGCCTTTCCCTTCTGTGGTTCCTCTTCTTCATTTCTTTGTGTAACTGATCGTCGGCGAGCCGGCTTCTACACTTCACGGCAGAGCTGTGGGTATTTGCCTGCGCGTGCATTTTGTTTCGATGACGAAAGGCATGGGAGCGACGCTTGACAAGATTTGGGCCTAAACGTATGTTTCAAACACCTGTTTGACCGCTATAAAAAATCAACGCGGTTGTTCATTCCCGGTTACATCAGCAGAGGTTTATCGCTATGCCTGACTACAAGGCCCCCTTGCGTGATATTCGCTTCGTTCGTGACGAACTGCTCGGCTATGAGGCGCACTATCAGAGCCTCCCGGCTTGCCAGGACGCCACTCCGGACATGGTTGACGCCATTCTCGAGGAAGGTGCGAAGTTTTGTGAGCAGGTACTGGCGCCGCTGAACCGTGTGGGCGACCAGGAAGGTTGCACCTGGAGTGAATCCGGCGTTAAGACCCCGACTGGCTTCAAAGAGGCCTACAAGCAATTCGTTGAAGGCGGCTGGCCAAGCCTGGCTCACGACGTCGCGCACGGTGGCCAGGGCCTGCCTGAATCCCTGGGCCTGGCAGTCAGCGAAATGGTCGGCGAAGCCAACTGGTCGTGGGGCATGTACCCAGGCCTGTCTCACGGTGCGATGAATACGATTTCCGAGCACGGTACTCCTGAGCAGCAAGAGGCTTACCTGACCAAGCTGGTGTCCGGCGAGTGGACCGGCACCATGTGCCTGACCGAGCCGCATTGCGGCACCGACCTGGGCATGCTGCGCACCAAGGCCGAACCTCAGGCTGATGGTTCCTACAAAGTCACCGGTACCAAGATCTTCATCTCCGCCGGTGAACACGACATGGCCGACAACATCGTCCATATCGTTCTGGCCCGTCTGCCGGACGCACCGGCCGGCACCAAAGGCATTTCGCTGTTCATCGTGCCCAAGTTCCTGCCTAACGCTGACGGCAGTGTCGGCCAGCGCAACGCGGTCAGCTGCGGTTCGCTGGAACACAAGATGGGCATCCACGGTAACGCCACCTGCGTGATGAACTTCGACGCGGCCACCGGTTTCCTCATCGGCCCGGCGAACAAAGGCCTGAACTGCATGTTCACCTTTATGAACACCGCGCGTCTGGGCACCGCTCTGCAGGGCCTGGCCCACGCCGAGATCGGCTTCCAGGGTGGCCTGAAATACGCTCGCGACCGTCTGCAAATGCGCTCCCTGACTGGCCCGAAAGCGCCGGACAAGGCCGCGGACCCGATCATCGTGCACCCTGACGTACGTCGCATGCTGCTGACCATGAAAGCCTTCGCCGAAGGTAACCGGGCGATGGTGTACTTCACCGCCAAGCAGGTCGACATCGTCAAATACGGTGTAGACGAAGAAGAGAAGAAGAAAGCCGATGCACTGCTGGCTTTCATGACTCCGATCGCCAAGGCGTTCATGACCGAAGTCGGCTTCGAGTCCGCCAACCACGGTGTGCAGATCTACGGTGGCCACGGTTTTATCGCCGAGTGGGGCATGGAGCAGAACGTTCGCGACAGCCGTATCTCGATGTTGTACGAAGGCACCACTGGCATCCAGGCTCTGGACCTGCTGGGCCGCAAAGTGCTCATGACTCAGGGCGAGGCCCTCAAGGGTTTCACCAAGATCGTCCACAAGTTCTGCCAGAACAACGAAGGCAACGAAGCCGTTAAGGAATTCGTCGCTCCGCTGGCGGCACTGAACAAGGAATGGGGCGAGCTGACCATGAAAGTGGGCATGGCCGCGATGAAAGACCGTGAAGAAGTGGGCGCTGCTTCGGTGGACTACCTGATGTATTCCGGTTATGCCTGCCTGGCCTACTTCTGGGCCGACATGGCCCGTCTGGCGGCTGAAAAGCTGGCAGCCGGCACTACCGAAGAGGCTTTCTACACGGCCAAGTTGCAGACTGCGCGCTTCTACTTCCAGCGCATCCTGCCGCGTACCCGCACTCACGTTGCAACCATGCTGTCGGGCGCCAACAACCTGATGGACATGAAGGAAGAGGACTTCGGCCTGGCCTACTAAGCCTTACCGGACCTTTCAGAAAGCCGTTCGCCCTCCGGGTCGAGCGGCTTTTTTGTGCCTGCAGAATCTTCATGAAAATTCCCGACTAAATCGCTAAGCAGAAGCGATTTCCTGCCGTTAAAGAGATGGCAATGTGATGTCTGTCACACCGCGTGTGCTTAACTTCAATAAATGAAGGCACAATGCCATCTATTGATCAGCCGGGTCGGAGTTTTACCCTTGCCGCGTTCTTCCGCTGTACGTTTCAGTCATTTCCTACCGTCTTTGCTGCTTTTGCTTGCGGGGCTGGCGGCCGCTTACGTCAAGGACCTCAACGTCTTCTTCACTTCGCTGTTCAATGTGCTACCAACGCTGGTGCTGTTGCTTGGCGGAGCCTATTGCGCTGTGTACCGGCGCCAGCGTGAACTGTTTTTGATGGTCACGGTGTACATCGCCTACTTTCTGCTGGATACCCAAACCGATTTCTACCGGGATAACGGCAGGGTCCGCGAAGATGCCGCGGTGGTATTCCACCTTTGCTGCCTTTTGCTCCCCTTGTTGTTTGGCCTGTTCGCAGCCTGGCAGGAGCGTACCCACCTGTTTCAGGACATGGTCGCGCGTTTTGCCGTGTTATTGGCGTTTGGCAGCGTCGCTCTGGGCCTGGAACAGAGTTACCCACAAGCGTTGCTGAACTGGCTGGCAGAGATCCGTTGGCCGGCTTTGCATGGCAGTTGGATGAGCCTTATCCAGTTGTCGTATCCGGTATTCTTCGCGGCATTCCTGCTACTGGCGGTCCAGTACTGGCGCAGTCCGCGACCGCTGCACGCAGCGCAGTTGGTGGGCTTGCTGGGTTTGTTCTGGATGCTGCCCAAGACGTTCATCCTGCCATTCACCCTGAACATCATGTGCAGTCAGGTCATGTTGATGATTGCCGCGGCGGTGGCCCATGAGGCTTACCAGATGGCGTTCCGTGACGAGTTGACCGGCTTGCCGGGGCGTCGGGCGCTCAATGAGCGCATGCAGCGTCTGGGTCGCAATTATGTGCTGGCCATGACTGACGTCGATCACTTCAAGAAATTCAACGACACCCACGGTCACGATGTCGGGGATCAGGTGCTGCGCCTGGTGGCCAGCAAGCTGTCAAAGGTCACTGGTGGTGGGCGCGCCTATCGTTACGGTGGGGAAGAGTTTGCCGTGGTATTTGCCGGCAAGACCCTGGACGAGTGCATGCCGCACCTGGAGATGATTCGCGAGATCATCGCTACCTACAACATTCAGTTGCGCAACCAGGACAACCGCCCCCAGGACGACCAGCAAGGCCGCCAACGCCGTGGCGTTGCAGCGGCATCCAGTGTTTCGGTGACCATCAGCATCGGTGTCGCCGAGCGACTGATGGAGCACCGGACTCCCGAAGAAGTGCTCAAGTCCGCCGACCAGGCGCTCTACAGTGCCAAGGGCGCGGGGCGTAACTGTGTCATGGCCTTCGGGCAGAATCGCCGTGGCGCAGTGCGCATGGATACGGCTGCGGGTTGAGTGATGATGGCGCATTCAGCGACTTGAACGTCATTGGCAGGCTGAGGACGGCGGCAGTAGGTTGGAGAAACCTGCTGCCGGAGAAATCATCATGCCCGAGTATCAAGCTCCCCTGCGTGACATGCGCTTCCTGATCGATCATGTCTTCGACTTTCATGGCAGTTACGCCGCACTGGGAGCCAGCGATGCCAGCCCGGACATGGTCAGCGCGATCCTCGAGGAAGGGGCGAAGTTCTGCGAGAACGTCCTGGCTCCGCTGAACCGCTCCGGTGACGAGGAAGGCTGCCATTTCGACAATGGCGTAGTGACCACCCCCAAGGGTTTCAAACAGGCTTTCGCCCAATACGTCGAAGGCGGTTGGCATGGCTTGGCCGCCGATCCTGCCTATGGCGGCCAGGGACTGCCCCATTCCCTGGGGCTGGTGATCAGCGAGATGGTGGGTTCCAGCAACACTTCCTGGGGCATGTACCCGGGGCTGACCCATGGTGCGATGTCGGCGATTCATGCCCATGGCACCGACGAACAGAAGCTGCTGTACCTGAACAAACTCACCGCCGGGCAGTGGACCGGCACCATGTGCCTGACCGAAGCCCATTGCGGTACCGACCTGGGCCTGATCAAGACCCGAGCGGTGCCCCAGGCCGATGGCAGTTATGCGTTATCGGGGAGCAAGATTTTCATCTCTGCCGGCGAGCACGACCTGAGTGAAAACATCATTCACTTGGTGCTGGCCAAACTGCCGGACGCACCGGCCGGGACCAAAGGCATTTCCCTGTTCATCGTGCCCAAGTTCCTGCCGGACGCAGCAGGTGAGGTCGGTGAGCGCAACGGTGTGAGTTGCGGCTCCATCGAGCACAAGATGGGAATCAAGGCTTCGGCTACCTGTGTACTGAACTTCGACGGCGCCAAGGGCTTCCTGATCGGCGAGGCCAATAAAGGCCTGAACTGCATGTTCACCATGATGAATCACGCGCGCCTGGGCACCGGAATGCAGGGGCTGTGCCTGGGGGAGGCGAGCTTTCAAGGTGCGATCAAGTACGCCAACGATCGTTTGCAGATGCGCGCTCTGACCGGGCCCAAGGCGCCGGACAAGGCGGCTGACCCGATCATCGTCCACCCCGATGTACGGCGCATGCTGCTGACCATGAAGGCGTTCAATGAAGGCAACCGGGCCCTGGCCTATTTCACCTCCCAATTGCTGGATGTGGCTCATCTGAGCGCCGATCCGGTCCAGCGTCAGGACGCCGAGAACCTCCTGGCGTTCCTGACTCCGATCTGCAAGGCCTTCATGACCGAGACGGGCCTTGAGGTGACCAACCACGGCATGCAGGTGTTTGGCGGTCACGGCTACATTCGTGAGTGGGGCATGGAGCAACTGGTGCGCGATTGTCGTATCGCCCTGATCTATGAGGGCACCAACGGCATCCAGGCTCTGGACTTGCTGGGCCGCAAGGTGCTGGGCAGCCAGGGCAAACTGTTACTGGGGTTTACCAAGATCGTTCACAAGTTCTGTGGGGCACATGCCGAGCATCCTCAGTTCAAGGCCTACATCGCGCAACTGGATGGCTTGAACCGTCAATGGGGCGAGTTGACCACCCGGGTGGGCATGGCCGCCATGAAAAATCCGGATGAAGTGGGGGCCGCAGCCCTGGATTACTTGATGTACAGCGGCTACATCGTTCTAGCCTACCTCTGGCTGCGTATGGCCCTGGTGGCGCAGCAACAACTCGATGCAGGTGAAGGCGACGGTGATTTCGCCACCGCCAAGCTGGCCACTTGTGCGTTCTACTTCAAACGACTGTTGCCACGTACCGGCGCCCATCTGGCGGCAATCGACGCTGGCAGTGATTGCCTGATGAGCCTGCCGGCGCAGATGTTCGCCTTGTAAGTACGCTGATGTGCTCTGGACAAGGCCCGCTTCTGGCGGGCTTTTTCTTGTGGCTATTTGGATGTGACTAAAAATAACAATAAAGTCATGAGTTGACCCTATGTGTCGCAAAAGTTGTTCGGTTACACTCGACTTTTCGTAAATGGGCCCGTTCCGGCCCGCTTGTTTAGATCTTGCGAGGTTTGCCATGGCTGACTACAAAGCGCCCCTGCGCGATATGCGCTTCGTCCTCAATGAAGTCTTCGAGGTCGCCAAACTCTGGGCTCAGCTGCCAGCTCTGGCCGAGACTGTGGATGCCGAGACTGTTGAGGCGATTCTGGAGGAAGCGGGCAAAGTCACCGCCCGCAGCATCGCTCCGCTGAGTCGCGGTGCCGACGAGGAAGGCTGTCATTGGAACGATACCGTCGTAACCACTCCCCAAGGATTCACCCAGGCTTATCAGACCTACGCCGAAGGCGGTTGGGTCGGCGTGGGCGGTGATCCCGAGTTCGGCGGCATGGGCATGCCCAAGGCGGTGTCCGCCCAGGTCGAGGAAATGGTCAACTCCGCGAGCCTGGCCTTTGGCCTGTATCCGATGCTGACGGCGGGAGCTTGCCTGTCGATCAATGCCCACGCCAGCGAAGAGCTGAAAGCCACTTACCTGCCAAACATGTACGCCGGTGTCTGGGCCGGTTCCATGTGCCTGACCGAGCCCCATGCCGGCACCGACCTGGGCATCATCCGTACCAAGGCCGAACCTCAGGCTGACGGTTCCTATGCCATCAGCGGGACCAAGATCTTCATTACCGGTGGTGAGCACGACCTGACTGAAAACATCATTCACCTGGTGCTGGCCAAACTGCCGGATGCGCCGGCCGGGCCCAAGGGGATCTCCCTGTTTCTGGTGCCCAAGTTCATGGTCAACGCCGACGGCAGCCTGGGTGAACGCAACCCGGTGAGTTGCGGTTCGATCGAACACAAGATGGGTATCCAGGCCTCGGCCACTTGTGTGATGAACTTCGATCAAGCGATAGGTTATCTGGTGGGCGAGCCGAACAAGGGCTTGGCAGCGATGTTCACCATGATGAACTACGAGCGCCTGGGTGTCGGTATCCAGGGCCTGGCCACCGGTGAGCGCTCCTATCAGAACGCGGTGGAGTATGCCCGTGACCGCCTGCAGAGCCGTTCACCGACCGGGCCGCAAGCCAAGGACAAGGTTGCCGATCCGATCATCGTGCACCCGGACGTGCGGCGCATGCTGCTGACCATGAAGGCGGCCAACGAAGGTGGCCGGGCATTCTCCACCTATGTGGCGATGCAACTGGATACCGCCAAGTTCAGCGAAGATGCCGAGACCCGCACGCGCGCGGAAAGTCTGGTGGCCTTGCTGACTCCCGTGGCCAAGGCGTTCCTTACCGACCTGGGTCTGGAAACCACGGTTCATGGCCAGCAGATTTTTGGCGGCCACGGCTACATTCGCGAATGGGGCCAGGAGCAGTTGGTGCGCGACGTGCGGATCACCCAGATCTACGAAGGCACCAACGGTATCCAGGCCCTGGACCTGGTGGGGCGCAAGATCGTCGGTAGCGGTGGGGCGTTCTACCGTCTGTTCGCTGATGAAATTCGCCATTTCACCGCCACCGCCGATGCGCAACTGGGCGAGTTCACCCTGCCTTTGAACGCGGCTCTGGACAATCTGGACGAGCTGACCGCCTGGCTGTTGGATCGGGCCATCAGTAACCCCAACGAAATCGGCGCGGCTTCGGTGGAGTATCTGCAGGTCTTTGGCTACACCGCCTACGCCTACATGTGGGCCCTGATGGCCAAAGCGGCGCTGGGCAAGGAGCAGGAAGAGGACTTCTACGCCAGTAAACTGGGAACCGCGCGGTTCTATTTCGCCCGTTTGCTGCCGCGTATCCACTCCCTGACCGCCTCGGTGAAAGCGGGTAGTGAATCGCTGTTCCTGTTGCAGGCGGAGCAGTTTTAATCGGGAGAACGTTTGTAAGTCATCTCTTACATAACGTGCTGCTGATCGTCCATATCGGTAGATGACGGCTGAGGCTAATCTACTTCACATGGACGTCGCGCAGGAAGCGCAAAGCAACAACACGGACACGTAGGATTCCGCCAGGATGGTGGAGTGAAAAGGATGTCAGGGAAACAGTCTGCAAAACCCCGCTTCGGCGGGGTTTTCTTTTGTCCGGATTTTTTATTTTGGCGACGTCAACCCAGGATTTCTGGCACCGCAGTGCCGCCCAAGCGCCCGTCTTGGGTATTCATCGAATCCTCCAATAACGTGCGCAGCAGTTCCAGCGTTCCTTGCTGACGCTGCAGATCGCGACACACCAATCCGACTTTCAACGGCACCCTGGGCTCGCTCAGCGGTTTCCACAGCAGTTCCTTATTGCTGTGCTGTTGTTGCGAGCGCCCTGGAAGTACGGTGGCCAGTCGGGTATGAGGCAGGCTGTCGAGAATACCGGCCATATTGTTCAACTCCGCTTGCACCTGGGGGCGCCGTCCCAGGTTGGCCAGCTGCGCTTGCCAGATCTGGCGGATCTGAAACTCTTCGCCCAACAGCAACATTGGCAACTCCGCTGCCTGGCTCATGGAGACCTTCTTGAATTCGCGCAGCGGATGCTGTTCGGGGATGACCAGTGTCAGCTCATCTTCGTACAGCGGGACACCATGCAAGCCGGGTTGGCGTGGTGGCAGGTAGCTGATGCCGATGTCCAACGTGCCATTAAGCAACCGTCGTTCGATCTCCAGGCCGGTCAATTCGTAGATCTGCACCACCAGGTGGGGCTGGGCCTTGCGCACTCGTTCGAGCATCTGCGGCACCAGGCTGCTATGCACCGTTTGCAGTACGCCGATGGCCAGGGTACGCAGGGCCTGGCCCTTGAAGTTGCGCAGGGCCTCACGGGCTTGTTGCAGGCCATCGAGCAGAGGCAGGGCGTGATTGTAGAGGGTATGGGCGGCCAGGGTCGGCAACAGGCGCTTGCTGCTGCGTTCAAACAGGCTGACGTCGAGGTTCTGCTCCAACTGACGGATCTGCTGGGAGAGTGCCGGTTGCGAGATCGACAGACGCTCGGCAGCACGGCCCACGTGACCTTCTTCATACACCGCGACGAAATAACGCAGTTGCTTGAAATCCATAAGTATTTCTTATCGAAAAAGCTTAAAAAACGAAATGGCCGTAAGCCCGCAAGGCGCCTAGTCTAGCGCCTATTCACAGGGCTTACAGGGCCAAGGCGCGCGATGAATACCGTTTACGTCGATGGTGTTTACATAGGCAAGGCAAAAAATCTCGGCCAGGGTCTGGTCATCGATACCGACAAGTACCCGGTTGCAAACCGTCTCTGGTTATGGCCACAAGGCCTGGGCAGCGATGAACAGGGTGATCCGCGCTTTCATACTGGCCCAGAACGAGCCCTGCACCACTATCCCGCAGAGCATTACGCCCACTGGCGCAAACGTTATCCACAGTTCGATTGGTCGGCTCCGGCCTTTGGTGAAAATCTCTCGACACGTGGCCTGACCGAAGAACAGGTGTGCCTGGGGGACATGTTCCGTTGGGGTGGCGCGCTGTTGCAGATCAGCCAGCCCCGTTCTCCTTGCTATCGCTTGAGCCAGCGTTGGGGCCTGGTGAATCTACCCCAGCAAGCCCAGGACAATGGACGCTGCGGCTGGTTCTATCGGGTGCTCAAGCCCGGCTTTGTCCAGGCGGACGAACCCTTCGAACTGATCCAGCGCAGTTATCCCGGCCTGACCGTAGCCTGGGCCCTGCGCTGTTTCTTCCAGGAGCCTCTGGAGCATAAAGGCTTGAAAATGCTGATTGATTGTCCGGCACTGTCCTCGCGCTGGCGCGATATCGCCATCAAGCGTATGCGTACCGGCTGCGTCGAGGATTGGTCTTCACGCCTGCTGGGCCTGCCATTGGAGGGGCTGCGGGCATGAATCTGTTCAATCTGCGCCGCACTCCGCCAAGCCTGGAGGATCTGGCTATCGAGCCCTGTGCGACCGCCTCGGACGATGCCAGCGCCAGCGAGTGCCTGATGCCCAGTGTGCAGCGCCCCCAGCCGGTGTTCGTTCGTGGCCAGGGCTCCTGGTTGTGGGACAGCAATGACCGCACCTACCTGGATTTCACCCAGGCCGGGGCGGCCAACAGCCTGGGGCACAGCCCTTCGGTACTGGTCAACGCCATCGCTGCCCAGGCCCAGTCGCTGATCAATCCCGGGTCGGGTTTCTATAACCGCGGCATGCTCAGGCTTGCCGACCGGCTGTGCCGTAGTACCGGCAGCGACCAGGCCTATCTGTTGAGCAGTGGCAGCGAGGCTTGCGAGGCGGCGATCAAGCTGGCACGCAAGTGGGGTCAACTGCATCGCGGCGGCGCGGCGGGCATCATCACTGCCAGCCGCAGTTGCCATGGCCGCGGTTTTGCCGCGTTATCGGCCGCGGGCAATGGCTCCCCAGGCAATCGTTTCGAACCTCAACTGCCAGGCTTCAGCCAGGTGCCATTCAATGATCTGCCTGCTTTGCATGCGGCGGTGGATGCTCAGACCGTGGCCATCATGCTGGAGCCGATCCAGGGGGAAGCTGGGGTCATTCCAGCGACAGAACACTACCTCAAAGGGGTGGAGCGCCTGTGTCGTGAGCTGGGCATTCTGCTGATCCTCGATGAGGTCCAGACCGGCATCGGCCGCTGCGGCACCCTCTTGGCCGAGCAGTTGTACGGCGTGCGCGCCGACATCATCACCTTGGGCAAGGGCCTCGGCGGCGGCGTGCCCCTGGCGGCGTTGCTGGCGCGGGGCAAGGCCTGTTGTTTCGAGCAGGGCGAGCTGGATGGCACCCACCACGGCAATGCATTGATGACCTCCGCCGGCCTGGCCGTGCTGGACAGTCTGCAGGAGCATGGTTTTCTGCAGCAGGTGCGCAGCAACGGTCAGTACCTGGGGCAGCAGTTGACCCAACTGGCGGCCCGTTACGCCCAGGGCGAAGTGCGAGGGCATGGGTTGTTCTGGGGCATGAGCCTGGCGGACGACTCAGCGCAGGCGGTGCTCAAGGCGGCGTTGCACGAGGGCCTGTTGCTCAGTGCTGCGCAATCGGATTGTTTGCGCTTCACCCCGGCCCTGAGTGTCAGCAAGGGCAATATCGATGAAATGCTCCTGCGCCTGGCCCGGGCCTTTTCCCGCGTGCGGACCGCGCAATTGCAATGCCGCAAGGGAGTAGCCGTGTGAAATCTGGCTGATCCTGGGGCATTCGCTGACGCTCAGTCCCGAGCACATCCGACTTTACTTTGACTGAATTCCTGAACCGTCTCGCGGTATAACGCGTCGCCCCGTGTCCGATTTTTCGCACGGGGCGTTTTTTTGTCTCCGTGCCGTCAGGAGGACAATGATTGCGCTGAACCCTGGCACGCGGCCAGTGTCGATTACAGGTGAGGCTCAGCCGAGCCCGACTTCTATCAGGAGCTGCCCTATGGATTTGATTCGCATCATCTTCGCCATTCTCTTGCCGCCCTTGGGGGTCTTTCTGCAAGTGGGCTTTGGCGGCGCTTTCTGGCTGAACATCCTGCTGACCCTGTGCGGATACATCCCCGGTATCGTGCACGCGGTGTACATCATCGCCAAACGCTGATTATCCAAGCTGCCCGTTCCAACGGAACGGGCAGCACCCGCTTAGCATTGCGCTTGCAGCACCTTCTGATAAAACCGCCATTCCTGTTCCAGCGCGTGGGCCTGATTGTCCGCCTTGCGAAAGCCGTGGCGTTCATCCGGGTAATAGTGGGCCTCGGCAGCAATGCCCTGATCCTGGAGCGCTTTGAGCATGTCGCGGGTCTGCTGGGGCACCACCACGGCGTCCAACTCACCCTGGAAAAACACCACGGGCACGCTGATGTTGCTGGCGTACAGCAGTGGCGTGCGCGCCAGATAGCGCTCGTTGTCCTGCTCTGGATCGCCAATCAGCCAGTCCAGATAATCCCCCTCGAACTTGTGCGTGGAGCGGGTCAGGGCAATGGGATCGCTGACCCCGTACAGGCTGGCGCCGGCACAGAAGACCTTGGCGAAGGCCAGGGCGCAGAGGGTGGTGTAGCCTCCGGCGCTGCCGCCACGGATGAACGCCAGTCTTGGGTCGATCAGCCCTTGTTGGTCCAGATAGGAGACCACCGCACAGGCATCTTCCACGTCTACTTCGCCCCAGCGCTGATGCAGGGCCTGGCGATAGGCCCGGCCATAACCGGTGCTGCCCCGGTAGTTCAGGTCGGCCACGGCAAAGCCGCGCTGGGTCCAGAACTGGATACGCGGGTCCAGGATCGGATAGCAGGCGGAGGTGGGACCGCCGTGAATGAACACCACCAGAGGCGGTCGGTTGACCCCATTCATGGCCGGGTAGAAGAAGCCATGGGCCTGTCCTTCGCCACTGGGATAGCACAGGGTTTGTGGTCGGCTGATGCGCTCCGTCGGTAGCGGCGCGATACCGCCGGCCAACACCTGCACCTGCTGGGTTTCACGTTCGATGGCAAGGATGGCCGAGGGACTGACGGGGGACGCCGCAATGCAGTACAGGTAGTGCTGATCCAGCGCCAAGCCGCGAAAGCGGCTGTAGTTGCCGCTGAAGTCCTGTTGCGAACCGTCGGCGTGACGCAGTCCGAGACGGCCAAACCCTTCCTCGGTCCAGCTGCCGAACCAGGAGTCCCCACCAAGGGGCATCCAGGTGCGACACCCCAACTGCCAGGGGGCCGGGGCATGATCAGCTGCAGCACAGGGCAGCGGGCGCAAGCCGCTGTCCGACTCGGCCCAGGGTTGCCAGAAACCCTGGCGATCCGTGAGGCAATAGAATCGGTTGTGCTGATCGAAGCGCGGTTGCTGCAGTGACTCTTCCTGGCCATCGCCCGCCATGCAATGGGGATCGCCCCAGGTGCCGTCGGCCAGGCGTTCGGCGAGCATCAGGCGAGTGCTGGTCCAGGGCTGATGGGGGCGATCCCATTCGATCCAGGCCAGGCGTTGGCCATTGGGGCTCAAGGTCGGCGCGGCATAGAAGTCTGCCCCGGCGGCGAGCAGGCGGCGCTGGCCGCTGTGGATGTCGATGGCCACCAGCCGGTGCTCGTTGGCGCACTCTTCCACGGCCAGTACTTGATCGGCGTGCGCGTGCAGGTCCCCGTAGCGGCAGTCGCCCCGGGTCAGTGCCACTGGCGCACCGTCTTTCAGGGCCTGCCGATACAGTTGCTGGTCCGCTTCATTGACGAACAGCAGGACGTCGCCGCTGAGGCAGAAGGCACCTCCGCCGTATTCGTAGACGCGGCTGCGGACGCTGAACCCCGGCGGCGTCAGGCAGCGGGCCTGGCCTTGCTGCCAATGCCAGATCCGGCAGCTGGCGTCCGCAGGACGGTATTCATTCCAGAACACCCCATGGGGTGTCAGTTGCAGCTCGGCAAAATCGATCCCGGCGGTGGTGGCCTGGTTGGCGCTGAAGGGCTCAACCCTTGGCGATGAGGCGTGAGTTTCGTTCATTGCGAAAGGCCAGTTGTTCAATGGTTTGGGTGGCCGTTTCGGATTCTTCGCGGGCCTTGAGAATCATCCCGTGGTGTTCCGATTTACTGCACACCGGGTCGGCATTGCTGGCGTCCCCCGTGAGCATAAAGGCTTGGCAGCGGCAGCCGCCGAAGTCCTTTTCTTTCTCGTCGCAGGAGCGGCATGGCTCCGGCATCCAATCGTAACCGCGAAAGCGGTTGAAGCCGAAGGAGTCGTACCAGATGTGCTGCATGCTGTGGTCGCGCACATTGGGGAACTGCACCGGCATTTGCCGCGCGCCGTGACAGGGCAGGGCGGTGCCGTCCGGGGTGACGGTGAGGAAGATACTGCCCCAGCCGTTCATGCAGGCCTTGGGGCGTTCTTCGTAGTAGTCCGGAGTGACGAAAATCAGCTTGCAGGGATGCCCTTGGGCTTCCAGCTTGGCGCGGTATTGGTTGGTGATGCGTTCCGCGCGCACCAGTTGCTCCCGGGTGGGCAGCAGGCCGACGCGGTTGAGCTGGGCCCAGCCGTAGAACTGACAGGTGGCGAGTTCGACGAAGTCGGCTTCCAGGGCGATGCACAGCTCGATGATGCGGTCGATCTTGTCGATGTTGTGCCGGTGGGTGACGAAGTTCAGCACCATCGGATAGCCGTGAGCCTTGACCGCGCGGGCCATCTCCAGCTTCTGGGCGAAGGCTTTCTTGGAGCCGGCCAGCAGGTTGTTCACTTGCTCGTCGCTGGCCTGGAAGCTGATCTGGATATGGTCCAGGCCGGCTTTCTTGAAGTCGCTGATCTTCTGCTCGGTCAGGCCGATGCCGGAGGTGATCAAGTTGGTATAGAAGCCCAGCTTGCGCGCCTCGCCGATCAACTCGGCGAGGTCCTGGCGCACCAGCGGTTCGCCGCCGGAGAAGCCCAACTGCGCCGCGCCCATCTCCCGCGCTTCACGGAATACCTTGATCCATTGTTCGGTGCTCAGCTCCTTGCCCTGCTCGGCAAAGTCCAGGGGATTGGAGCAGTAGGGGCATTGCAGTGGGCAGCGATAAGTCAGCTCGGCCAGCAGCCACAGTGGCAGGCCGACGTCCGGTTTGTCGGGCAGCGACACCGACTCAGCCGAGTTCGATCCAGTGCTGGGCACGGGCGACCTCCATGAACTGCTCGATATCGTCACCGAGCTCGGCCACTCCGGGGAACTGTACTTCCAACGCCTGGATGATCGCCGCCACGTCACGCTCGCCGTCGATCAGGCCGCCAATCAGAGCGGCGCTGTCATTGAGCTTGATCATGCCTTCCGGGTAGAGCAATACATGGCCTTTTTGTGCCGGCTCGTACTGGAAGCGGTAGCCGGGACGCCAGCGTGGGGTTTTGCTGCGGTCGAAACTCATAGGGTGATCCCCTTATGCCAGACCCGCTGATCGGTGACGCTGTGATAGGGCGGGCGGTTCAATTCATAGGCCATGCTCATGGCGTCGAGCATGCTCCAAAGGATGTCCAGTTTGAACTGGAGAATTTCCAGCATGCGTTCCTGACCGGCACGGGTGGTGTAGTGCTGCAGGGTGATGGCCAGACCGTGTTCCACATCGCGCCGGGCCTGGCCCAGGCGGGTGCGGAAGTACTCGTAGCCGGTCGGGTCGATCCAGGGATAGTGCTGGGGCCAGCTGTCCAGGCGCGATTGGTGGATCTGCGGGGCGAACAGTTCGGTCAGCGAGCTGCTGGCGGCTTCCTGCCAGCTGGCGCGGCGGGCGAAGTTGACGTAAGCGTCCACGGCAAAACGTACGCCGGGCAGCACCAGCTCCTGGGAGCGCAGTTGGTCCGGGTCCAGGCCCACGGCCTGGCCCAGGCGCAGCCAGGCTTCGATACCACCGTCTTCACCCGGGGCACCGTCATGGTCCAGCAGGCGCTGGATCCACTCGCGGCGAATGTCCCGGTCCGGGCAGTTGGCGAGGATCGCCGCATCCTTCATGGGGATGTTCACCTGGTAGTAGAAGCGGTTGGCGACCCAGCCCTGGATCTGTTCGCGGCTTGCCCGGCCTTCATACATCGCCACGTGATAGGGGTGATGGATGTGGTAGTAGGCGCCCTTGGCGCGCAGCGCCTGCTCGAATTCGGCGGGTGACAGCGGGGTGTCGGTCATGTGTGTTCTCCGGGGGGGCTGCCCTTTCGCGGGCAAGCCCGCCCCTACGCAAAGGGGCCAAGGCTCTTGGGTCGAGCTTGTGGGCGATACGGCCTACAGCTCAATACTCATTCCGTCGTAAGCCACTTCCACCTTTCGGCGTACCAGTTCGGCACGTTCGGCGGAGTCTTCGTCGAGGATCGGGTTGGTGTTGTTAATGTGGATCAGCACCTTGCGCTGGCGGGGCAGCTGTTCCAGCACTTCGAGCATGCCTCCCGGGCCGTTCTGGGCCAGGTGGCCCATTTCCCGGCCGGTGCGGGTACCGACGCCACGGCGCTGCATTTCATCGTCTTCCCACAGGGTGCCGTCCAGCAGCAGGCAGTCGCTGGCGGACATGATCTCCAGCAGCGGCGCGTCCACCTTGCCCAGGCCCGGCGCGTAGAAGAGCTTACCGCCGCTGCGCAGGTCTTCGACGATCAGGCCGATGTTGTCGCCTGGGTGCGGATCGAAACGATGGGGCGAATAGGGCGGTGCAGCACTGCGCAAAGGCAGTGGGGTGAAGCGCAGGTTGGGGCAGGCCGGAACCGTGAAGCTCTGGTCGAGCTCGATGCGGTTCCAGTTCAGGCCGCCGTTCCAGTGGCTGAGCATCTTGAACAGAGGGAAACCGGTGCTCAGGTCTTCGTGGACCATGTCGGTGCACCAGACCTGATGCGGGCAGCCTTCGCGCAGGCTGAGCAGGCCGGTGGTGTGATCGATCTGGCTGTCCATGAGGATGATGGCGCTGATCCCGCTGTCGCGCAGTGCACGGCCCGGTTGCATGGGGGCAAAACCCTGCAGTTGGGCGCGGATGTCCGGGGAGGCATTGCACAGTACCCAGTTCACCCCGTCATCGGAAATCGCGATGGACGACTGGGTACGAGCCTGGGCCCGCAGGCTGCCGTCGCGAAACCCTGCGCAGTTCACGCAGTTGCAGTTCCACTGCGGAAAACCACCGCCGGCGGCGGAACCTAGAATCTGGACAAACATGGACGCTCCCAGGGAAAAAAGACGTAGAACTGAAAATAAAAACGCCCCGGACGGACCGAGGCGTTGCGCTGCGTTTTCTGGCCAGAGGCAGAAATCAGCGGCTGGCGAAGTACATGGTGACTTCGAAGCCGATACGCAGGTCGGTGTAAGCAGGTTTGGACCAGGTCATAAAAATGCTCCTTTGAGGTGGGTGGGACGGGTATTGCCTATACATATAGTCCACCTCCGGCGGGAGATGTTCAGATGCTTAGGGGGCTATCTTACTAAATTCCCACAAAAGGTTGCCCGCAATTCTGAAGAAAGCTCGTTGCAGCACCGGTAATGATCATTCTGCCGCTTGCCAGGGCGCTCCTGGGCAAGGCCCGTTGGCCAGTACTGTCCAGCCGCCTGTCGCCGAATGCAGGGCCATGGCGGCCTGGGTCACGGCTGAGGGCGTGAGGGCCAGGATGCTGTCGTGCAGCCGCTCCAGGTAATCCGACGGATGGCCGGCCAGTTTCGCCTGCCACAGCAGTTCAGCGGCTTGCTCCAGGGGCAGGAGCGAGGCTTGGAACTGTTGAGCCAGAGCCTGTCGCTGTTCGTTCCAGAGCGGCTCGTCGAGCGCCTGCAGCTGTTCCGGCAACTGCTGGAGGAATTGTTCCAGGTGCTGAAGTATTTCCGTGAGCGTCGCCTTGGGCGATTGCACGCCGAACAGCAGGCCGGTCTGGCCATTGCGTTGGCGTATGGCGCTGAACACCGCGTAACCCAACTGCAACTCCACCCGCAGGCGCTGATAGAACGGCGTTTGGCAGAGTTGGCCCAGCAGGCGCCAGGCCGCTTCATCGGCAAGGCGGGTGCCGGGCGTTGGGCAGAACAGCAGCAGGGCCTGTTCGCTGGATGCCCCGGGGTACGTCTGCCAACGATGGGCGGTGTCTGGCGGTGAGGGTTGGCACAGGGACGTATCTGCTGTTCCCGGCATCTTTTGCAGCGCTTGGCCAAGGGCTTCCTGAGTGCCGGCTGACAGCGCCAAGGCCAGGCCGTCCCATCGAGCACCAGCCCACAGGGCTTGCAGGGATTGAGGCTGTGCAACTGTCAGCTCGCCGGGTTGTGGTTGCTCGCTGAAGGCCTTGAGCAACTGACGGATCGGCATCAAGGGGGCATCGTCTGTCGTAGCTGCGCTCTGCAGCCAGAACGATTCGGCGGGCTGGTTCAGTTGCTTCAGCGCCTGCTGCAGCACTGCGGGCATGGGTTGCTGCAGGCCACTGAGTTTCAGCAACCAATCGGCGCCACTGGTGGTGAAGCTCAGTGCTACTCCAGCCTCACCCGCATCGCTGCGCAAGGGCGCCAGGCTATGCAGGAGGCGCTCGTGCACACCAGCTGGGGCGGGTGAAGCCAGGCGCCAGCGCAGAATCAAGGTCCCTTCGCGGCTATCCGCAGGCAGGGCCTGGCTGATGTTCAACGCCGAGCTCTCTCGCCGGCTTCGCAAGCGATCCTGGGCGAAGGTGCGTAGTCCTCGATGCGCGCTGGTCTGCCCGCGAATCAGTCCTGCCCGCGGTGCTTCAGCGGTGCTGCGCAGAAAAGGGTTACTCGGTGGCAGGCGCCACTCGTTGCTGAAGTTATCCACAGCCTGCGGTTGCAACTGTGCGAGCAGCACCCTGAGGGCCTCGAGTCCTTGCGCATCCAGCTCGCCGACGGTCTGCCGGCTGTCCCGCTGGGCCAACTCCAGGGCGCTGCCGACCTGCAGCTGGCGTTGTTGCAGCAAGGCATATTCTGTTCGCAGCGCTGGCCAATCGTCCTGGGCGCTGAAGAAACCCAGCCAATCTGCCAGCAGTTCGCGGACCTGGGCCGGGGCCGTCGCCTCTGTTGTGCTCAGGTTCAATTGCAGATGCAACAAGGCCTGACCGGCAAACTCGTACAGCGTCTGTGCCTTGAGGCTCTGGGCCAATTGGCGTTGCTGGAGTCCGGCAAGCAGCCCGCCCGGCTTGGCCGATTGCAGCCAGGTGCAGAGAAAGTCCAGTGCTGGCGCTGCGCCCTCGGGCAGCTGTTCGAGGGTGAACAGCAGGTCCAGACGGTGAGCATCGAGCTGTTGATAAGTGCCGATGCCGGTAGTCGACAGCGCAGGAGGCACGCTCTGCTCAAGGCGCTTGCCCTTGGGCAGATCTGCACCATAGCGTGCGGCCAGGGCGCGGAGTTCTTCCAGAGACTGTGGCCCGGCAAGGCTCAGGGTCATTTGCCCGGCTTGGTAAAAGTCTTGGTGAAATTGCTGCAGCGCTTGCTGAAAAGCCTGGCTGGGCAGGTTGAGGCTGTAGCGGTTGCCAGCATGGAAGGCCCGCAGCGGGTGAGCAGCGGACAGGCCATCGAACAGCGCGAACTGGCGTTGCGCCGCCCCATCCCGGGACCAGGCGATAAACTCCGCATGCAGCACTTCGCGCTCCCGACGCTGGTCTTCAAGACTCATCCGCGGTCGGGCGAGCATGTCGCACAGACGCTCCAGGCCACCGGCCAGGGCGCTGACCGGCAGCTCGAAAAAGAACTCGGTCGCGCGCTCACAGGTCTTGGCGTTCAGTTGTCCTCCCTGGCCCCGCACATAGGCCATCAATCCCTGTTCGGCGGGAAAACGCTCGGTGCCGAGAAACAGCAGGTGCTCCAGGAAGTGCGCCAGCCCCGGCCAGGTCAGTGGTACATCGTGGCTGCCGGCCGATACCCGCAGTGCGGCGGCGCAACGTTTCAAGTGAGGGGCATGACGCAAGGACACCCGCAGGCCGTTGGCCAGGGTTTCCACGTGAGGCAGAGGGTGGTTCAGCGCGGGCATGAGCACTTCCAGAACAGAGAAGCGCCCATGCTAGCGGATATCCCCGGATCAGCGCTTGCTCAGGTCGTCGTAAAGCTCGGGACGGCGATCGGCAAGATAGTGGTTCAGTGCCTGGGACTCGTGCATCAGCTGACGATCCAGGGTGCCGATGATCAGGGCCTCGTCCAGTCCGGCCAGGGCGATCCGGCTGCCATCGGGGGCGGCGATGCTGCTCTGGCCGCAGTAGCGGATCTGATCTTCCCGGCCGCAGTAGTTGGCGTAGGCCACGTAACACTGGTTCTCGAAGGCCCTGGCGCGAATGGTCACATCGGCGACGAAGTCGTAGGGAATCATGTTCGCCGTCGGCACCAGGATCAGCTCGGCACCTGCCAGGGCCAGGCGCCGGGCGTTCTCCGGAAACTCGATGTCGTAGCAGATCAGGAAACCGAGCTTCCAACCGTTGAGCTCCACCAGGGGGAAGTCATCCGCGCCGGCGCTGAACATCGAGTGATCTAGGTCACCGAACAGATGGGTCTTGCGGTAGTTGCACAGGCGCTGGCCGTGGGCGTCGATCAGTTGCACGGCGTTGTAGATCTGCCCGTCGGCGCTGCGTTCCGGGTAGCCGTAGAGAATCGCCGTACCCGCCGCTTGAGCGATAGCGGCGATGTGCTGGGCCGAGGGGCCATCCTGGGCCTCGGCCAGAGCGCCGACGGCTTCCACACCGATGTTGTAGCCGCTGAGGAACATTTCCGGCAGCACCAGCAGATCGGCATCGGTGGCCTCCATGGCCACCTGATGCAGGCGTTGCAGATTGGCCGTCACGTCCAACGGCAATGGCGGGCACTGATACAGGGCGACACGCATGGTCCTCACTCCTCTGACTGGCTGACCGGGCACTGTAGCCGATGTCTCGCGTTCGGCGTACGGTCCGGCGCCGAGCCCCCAAGGAGCTCTCGCCGGTATTCGCTGCAGCCGCGGTCAGTATTGTTCAATCCGCCAGGGCGATAGGCCCGATCTCATGGAACACATCCCCTGGCCCCGGGTTCTCGGCATGGGTAGCGCCGCCGAAGTGTTTCATGATCCCCCACACGGCATTGAGCGACGTTTGCACCGCGCCCTCGACCCAGGCCGGGGTCCAAGACACATCGTCACCTGCGATGAAAATGCCGCGCTGTTCGGCAGGCATGTCTTCCTGCATGAAGTGCGCGTACATCCGCTGGTTGTAGCGGTAGTGGCCCGGCAGCGCGCCCTTGAAGGCGCCGAGGAAGTGCGGATCGGCTTCCCAGGACACGGTGATCGGATCGCCGATGATGCGGCTGGCGATGTCTACTTTGGGGTAGATCTTCTTCAGTGCGTCCAGGGCCAGTTTCACGCGCTTTTCCACGGGCTGCGGGAGCATCTTCAGGGCATCGCTCATCCACGAGTAGGACAGGCAGATCACCCCCGGCTTGTCGTCGCCGTTATCGAACAGGTAGGTGCCGCGGGTCAGGCGGTCGGTGAGGGTCATGCTCATCAGGTCGCGGCCGGTTTCCGGGTCCTTGTCCTTCCAGAATGGCCGGTCGACCATGACGAAGGTCTTCGACGATTGCATGTAGCGGGTGCGGTCCAGGGCCATCCACATCTTCTGCGAGAACAGCGACTCCTCGCATTCGATCTGGGTGGTCAGCAGCCAGCTCTGGCAGGTGGTCAGCACGGCCGCGTATTCCCGGGTATCGCCCCAATTGTCGGTGACACTGAAGCGGCCGTCGGCGGCCCGGGCAATGCGCTTGACCCCGGTGCGTGGTGCACCGTTGTGCAGCGAGCTGAGGCTGGTGCCGGTCGGCCAGTGGGCGCAACGCTCGGGTACGTGGCGCCAGATGCCCAGGGGCACCTGCTCGACGCCGCCCACCACCAGATGCTGGTGGTCGTCGCAGTTGGTCATCACCACGCGGAAGATTTCCAGCATCGAGTTGGGGAAGTCCGAGTCCCAGCCGCCGGTGCCGAAGCCCACCTGGCCGAACACTTCACGGTGGTGGAACGACAGCTTGGCGAAGGCCTTGGAGGTGGCGACGAAGTCGTAGAACGTGCGGTCGTCCCACAGTGGCACCAGGGTGTTCCACAACTCCTTGAGGCGCGGCACATCGCGGTCGCGAATGGCTTGCTGGATCTCGCTGAAGCGCGAGCCGTCCTCCAGGGCGTCGGCCCAGGCGTCGGCGACTTCCTGGAACAAGGCCGGCAGGTCAGCCAGTTTCTGGGCGTAGTGTGTCTGGCCTTCCAGATCGATGACCGTGCTGCCCGAAGCCGGGGTCAGCGGGTTGGGGAAGGGCTTGGTTTCAAGGCCGAGCTTGTCGACGTAGTGATAGAAGGCCGTGGACGACACCGGAAAGCGCATGCCGCCCAGCTCGGCGATGATCCCTTCGGCGCCTTCGAAGGCCTGGGAGCGCAGGCGGCCGCCCATCTTCGACGCTTCATAGACCACCGGCTTGAGGCCCAGCTTCATCAGTTCGTAGGCGGCCACCAGCCCGGCGATACCGGCGCCGACAATCGCCACTTCGGTGCCGTGCTGGGCTTGGGGAATGCTGCCCAGGCCGGCGGGATGCTCAATCCAGTCGTCGAAGGCGAAAGGGAAATCCGGGCCGAAAATGGTGATCGGCTTCTTACCGTCTGCAGGATGGCGATTGTTCTTGTTCATGGCTGACCTTGGCGGGCGGCTCAGCAGAGTGCTGAGTATAGGAAAAGATGGCAGCCATTCTAGAGAGGGTGAAACACGTAAATAAGACGCAAACTGTCGTCGTTATGCATAGTTATTTATCAATATGACGAACAGATGATTCAGATTGACGGCGGAGTGCTATCGGCTGCGGCGCGTCAGAGCGCATGCCCGCGATCAATCTTGCTGCTGAGGATGATCGAGGTGGTGGTCTTTTCCACGCCGTCAACGCTGCCGATCTGGTCCAGCAACTGGTCCAGCTGTTCCGGCGAATCGGTGCGCAGCCAGGCCACGTAATCGAACTCACCGCTCACCGCGCACAGTTGCTGGACCTGAGCCATGCCACTCAGGCGGCGCAGCACTTCCTTGCCGGAGCGCGGCTGGACTTTGATCCCCACATACGCCTGCAAGCCGCCGTCGACCACCCTCTGGCCCAGGCGCACGCCATAGCCGGTGATGACCCGGGTCTTTTCCAGGCGCGCCAGGCGCGAGGTCACGGTGGTGCGGGCGATACCCAACTGCCGGGCCAGCATGGCCACGCTCTCGCGGGCGTTGATCTGCAGGGCGGCGATCAACTGACGGTCGACTTCATCAAGAACGGGAGGGCGGCTATCGGACAAGATGGGCTCCAGCACGGCTATCGAGGGAGCGAGCATGTTACAGCCTCGGGCAAACCCTGGCTGCTGCTGCCGATTGTCTGTTCGGATCGGGGACTGATCTTTGGCGATCGGGACTTTTTTTGAAACAAATAGCCTGCGACAAGTTGTCATAAGTAACCAGTTAGTACATTCTCGCGACCTGGTTTTACAGATGGCAGAGGTTTGACATGAAAAACACGGGGGCTGCCACCGGCAGCCGATGGCTCCTGATGGGGCTGGGCGTTCTGATTGCCCTGATCGGGCTCGGCCTGGCGGGGGGCGGTGGCTATCTCCTGAGCCTGGGAGGCAGCGCCTACTTCTTGTTGATGGGCCTGGCGATGCTGGTGTCCGGCGTGCTGATCGCCCGGGCGAATCCCCGTGGTGCAAGGCTGTACGGCGTGGCCTTGGTGCTGACTGCGATCTGGGCGGTCTGGGATGCGGGCCTGGAATACTGGCCGCTGGTTTCGCGGGTGCTGACCTTTGCCGTGATCGGCCTGGTGGTGGCGCTGATCTACCCGACCCTGGTGCGCGCCTCCGGTGCTCGCCCCGGGCGTGGGGCCTATGGCTTGGCGGGGCTGCTGGGCGTTGGCGTAGTGGCGACCCTGGCCTACATGTTCGTGCCGACCCATGTGGTCAAGGCGGACAAGGTGCCGGCGATCCAGCCAGTGGCACCGGGCACTGAACAGAAAGACTGGGCCCATTGGGGCAACACCACAGCGGGTAACCGTTTTGCCGCCCTGGACCAGATCAACAAGGGCAATATCGGCCAATTGCAAGTGGCCTGGACCTTTCGCACCGGTGACTTGCCTGAAAGCAACGGTGCCGGTGCCGAAGACCAGAACACCCCGCTGCAGATCGGCGATACCGTCTACACCTGCACCGCCTACGGCAAGGTGTTCGCCCTGGACGCCGACACCGGCGCCGAGCGCTGGAAGTTCGACCCCAAAGGTTACGCGCCCAACTGGCAGCGTTGCCGTGGCTTGGGCTATTTCGACGCCTCGGCGGTCCCGGTAAGCCAGTCCTCGGCGCCTGCCGCTGCTCCTGCGGCTTGCACCAGGCGCCTGTTCCTGCCGACCGGTGATGCGCGGCTGATTGCACTCGATGCTGAAACCGGCAAGCCCTGTGAAGACTTCGGCCTCCAGGGCACGGTCGATCTGAAAACCGACATGGGCGAGATCAAGCCGGGCTACTACCAGCAAACCTCGACTCCCCTGGTGGCCGGTACCGTGGTCATCGTCGGCGGCCGGGTGGCGGATAACTTCTCCACGGGCGAACCACCGGGCGTGGTGCGTGCCTTCGATGTGCGCAATGGTGAACTGATGTGGGCCTGGGACCCGGGCAACCCGGCCACCACCAAGCGTCCGCCAGCGGGTGAAACCTACACCCGTGGCACCCCGAACGTCTGGTCGGCGATGTCCTATGACGCCAAGCTGGGCCTGGTGTACCTGCCCACCGGCAACGCCACGCCGGATTTTTTCGGCGGTCAGCGCAGCGAGTTCGATGACCAGTGGAGCTCCTCGGTTGTCGCCCTTGATGTGAAGACCGGCCAGGTGCGCTGGCACTTCCAGACCACCCACCACGACCTCTGGGATTTCGACCTGCCGGCGCAGCCGCTGCTGTACGACATCCCGGACGACAAGGGCGGCGTGCAGCCGGCGCTGGCGCAAGTCACCAAGCAGGGCGAGATCTTCGTGCTCAACCGCGAGACCGGCAAACCCATTGCTCGGGTGGAAGAGCGGCCGGTGCCCCAGGGCAATGTGCCGGGTGAGCGTTACTCGCCGACCCAGCCGTTCTCGGTGGAGATGCCATCCATTGGCAACCAGACCCTGACCGAATCCGATATGTGGGGCGCAACGCCCTTCGACCAACTGATGTGCCGCATTCAGTTCAAGGGCATGCGCCATGAAGGTGTGTACACCCCGCCCGGGTTGGATCACGCACTGCAGTTCCCAGGCTCCCTGGGAGGCATGAACTGGGGCAGCGTGTCGGTGGACCCCACGAGCCACTACATGTTCGTCAACGACATGCGTCTGGGCCTGGCCAACTACATGATCCCTCGGGATCAGATCGCTGCCGGTGCCAGTGGTATCGAAATGGGCGTAGTGCCCCAGGAAGGCACGCCGTTCGGTGCCATGCGCCAGCGTTTCCTCTCGGCTGTTGGCATTCCTTGTCAGAAGCCGCCGTTCGGCACCATGTCGGCCATTGATCTGAAGACCAGGAAGTTGGTGTGGCAGGTGCCAGTGGGCACTGTGCAGGACACAGGTCCGCTGGGGATTCGCATGCACTTGCCGATTCCTATCGGCATGCCGACCCTGGGCGCTTCCCTGGCGACCCAATCCGGCCTGTTGTTCTTCGCCGGCACCCAGGACTTCTACCTGCGGGCCTTCGATACCGGCAATGGCAACGAAATCTGGAAGGCGCGCTTGCCGGTCGGTAGTCAGTCGGGGCCGATGACATACGTTTCGCCCAAGACCGGGCGCCAGTACATCCTGCTTACGGCAGGCGGTGCTCGTCAGTCGACGGACCGTGGCGATTATGTGATTGCCTACGCGCTGCCTAAATAGCCACCGCGTCACGGCACTCTAAAAAAGCCGCGCACTGCGCGGCTTTTTCATCAGCGCACGCCAGGTACTTCGGTCCTGGGTGATGCTGGAAAAGACTGCGCGAAGCGCGCCATGTCCTGATGCCAGGCAAAACCTGCGGGCACAAAAAAGCCGCGTATCACGCGGCTTTCAATTTGGTGGGCCCACACGGACTTGAACCGTGGACCAAAGGATTATGAGCCCGTAAATACGGCCTGATATGTCTGGTGCTATCCGATATCACTATGTTTTCAAATGATATTTAGGGATATGTGGGCCACTTTTCCGCCGCAGGTGTGGACGTAATGTGGACGTCTACCACTGCAGGAGTACAGTGAAGCGCTTTGAAACTCTCCGCCGTCTCTGTAGTTGGCTACAAGCTGCGGCCGTCCTGCCTTTCGTAGCTTTTGCTTCGTTCCAATACATTCGGCCAGTTAAGCAGTTTTTGGAGCAGCTCCGGTTTTAAAAGCAGGGTAATTCCCGTGTTTTTCAAGTGTTCGCCCAAGCCGGTCGGGGCTCTCAGATTCGCGGCTTTACCCGAGGCGTCGCAGCGTGTCGTGCAAGCGCATGACATTTCTCTGCAAAGCGTTGCACCCTGTGCAATCGCCTAACGCCCCACAGACCTCGCGGCGGGCCTGGGCGGGGGCTTGGTTTGCAACACCTCCTGACTTTGCACAAAAAAGGGACGCAGAGCCCGTCGGCGGGAGGGGGATAAGTGATTTTTCCTATGGTTTTTTTTCGTCGTCGCCAATTTTGTTGACGTTCAGGGCTGAACGCACTCAATGCGGCTACTGACGATCCCGTTGGATGAGTTACAACAGATGTAACGGCTTCGCTGGAGCTGACGACAGAAAGCCTCGGCGAACTGGGGGATGCTTCACGGCAGGATAGACCGCCTCCAGAACAACAGGCCCGTAGATGGCACAATCAACAGAGGCAAACAAAACAGATATTTGTATCAAAGGAGAATCAACTTGACTGCACATACTTGGAAAGGTTAACGATACCACTCTCGGAGGGATGTTCTGGTGGAACTATGCAAGGAAAACGATACGGACTTTTTCGACGAGGCAATCAGAAAGAGTGGCTATGAAAACTCGCAAAAAATTTGGTGGCTCGGAAGTTGCTGAAATTGAGATTTTCTTCTCTACAAAGAAGGGCGCTGAATTTTCAGAAATCGCAATTGATAGCCTGGGTGATAACATTCAAGGATATGTTTTCTCAAAGCATCATGACGTAATGGTGTTTTTGAGAGACTTACACTTTTGTTGAACCACTCAATGCAATACACAGACTAGCTCAACAAAAGTGAGAGAAAAAACTACCCTGACTAGGGTGGCCCTACTACAACAGTACCCTGAAAAACATCACGGAAAGATTATGTTTTTTGAAAAGAAAAACTTTAAGAAACTTACAGATTCGCCCATCTGCGCAGATCTTGTTGCAGTGCTGACAGTATTGGCTATATTGGCAAGTGCTCTTTATGTGAAAGATCCTTTCCCAGCTGATTTCTGGAATATGAAGTTAATCGATATAATAAATGCAATTGCACAATTTGCTACAGCTGGTGCGTTCGTATTTGCAGTATTCCAATACAGGAAAAGCAAGGAGTCTGAGAGGCAAGCAGTTTTGATAAAAGAGTGCAGATACCTTATTGATAGCATGTGCGTAACTTGCGGTGAGTTTTCCGGAAGCAAACGGCAGGGGCTCAAAGAAACAAATAAATTCACTACAAAAATGAGTAGCTTGGGTAGCAGTTTCGATGAAATTTTCAGAGAGCTAGAGGAGGATACACATAAGGCGATCGTCCGAATGCACTGGCAAGAAATGTACTTCTCAAATCTCCACCATGCTATGGAGGCATGGAGCTTGGGAGATGTCTTTCAAGATCTCGGCATCGATATAGCGCAATCTCACCTGCAGAAATTGACGGACTTAAGAGACCAAAGAGTTAGACGTGCGGATATAATTGACTTATTTGCCGAATACAATTCCATTAAGCGCATACTCGAAAATGACAATCTATCATCGCAACTAATGAAGACTGCACAAATAACTCAAGATTATCTTTTTTTTGAAATGCGCTTTTTTCTGAATGATAGCCTCAAAGACCACCTTTATGGATATCTTAATATCATTAATGCCCGAGTTCGAGCGCCAGTACTTGCAGCGCTGAATGAATTTTTCCATCAAGATCTAAAAGAGATTATGGTCAAGCAGGCGCAAAAAACTAATCCGTAACAGCCTTCAAAGTTGCTGATAAAAAAGCAGCTGTAGCTGCATCTGCAGTAAATGCGACTGATGTCGACGGAACGGGTGTTGATCCGTGAACATGGCTAGCAATTTTTTCAGCCATCAGTTCAATTAGGTCGAGGGTATCGCACAGGACTCTGAAAATATTTACCGCCTCTGACCCTATGTGATTTTTGGGTGCGATCATCTGCAGGCGGGCCCCGGCCACGCTCTTGCGCAGTCCCTCAATCCTTTCTTCCATATCGCCACCCACCATGGCATTAAGCTTCTGCCCCACCACCAGGTTCAAGTCGCGGCCGGTGGCCTGGTGCAGGTCATCCACGGCCGCCAGGCTGGCGGACCCGCCGGAAAGCAGCTTGAGTGCTCCCATGGCCTCGATCTTCTTGATCCCTCCCACTGACTCGGTCGAATGGTCGTCCACCGTCCTGGTGTGATTCTGGAAGCGCTCGGCGTTGTCCAGGGCTTCCACCTCGCGCTCGATCGCCTTGTCCTGGATCTTTCCATCGGTCTGGCGCAGCCAGTTGCCGTCGGCATCGACCCGCTGCTGGCAGGCCTCGCTGTGCTGCCACACCTGATCACCTTTCGGCACCCGGGGCAGGCTCAGGCCATGCGGCAGGATCTGCTGGATAAACGGCTTGTGCGGCAGTCCATAGGCGAAGCACACCACCACCGTAGTGTTTTCCTCGGGGAAGCCAAACAGGCCGGCCTCTTGGCCGCCCATGGGCGCCGGCAGCGGCAGGCCGGCCAGGATCGGCAGATCCGGGTCGGGCTCGCCATCGGGCAGCAGTACCTGGACGTCCACGCCATAGCGCGGCCGGAAGTCGTCGCACAGCCCGGGCGCCGCCGGCGCATCCGGCACCGCGACCACACGGCCGAAGCGTGGCAGGTGGTAACCACCGGTGAGTTCGGGGAACTGCCGCTCTACGCTGCGGCGGATTGCGTCTTCCATTTGATGGCCATCTGATTGCCGGCGAGCGTCACGCTGGTGACCCGCTCGCCCTGGTTGAAGGTGGCGCCCGGGCGCAGTCCTGGAAGAACCGCGATCATGGCGCTCTGATTGCCCTGGTAACCGTCGAACAGCTCGACGGGCAGTTGCAGCGGTGCGCGGGTGCCGAAGAAGCTATCCACCCAACTGCCCACGAACACCTCGCCGTCGCCCTGCTGCTGCCAGATAAAGTCGGGGATGCTGAACACCTGGGCCAGGCTGTCCATGGCCAAGTAACCGCTGGCCAGACTGTAGAAGAACGGGACCTTGGTCTGGGCATAGGGCTTTTCCGGCACCCGGAAGCGCAGCCCGGTCTTGCTGCCGATCGCCGCCAGGACGCCCCGCAGGTCGACGTGCCGCAGGTTCAGCGGCAGGGGGTTGGCCAGGATCGCCGCCAATTCGCGACAGACCAGGATCTGCTGCTGGCCGTTGACCGCGGTCGATCGCTCCACGTAGCCGATGAAGTGACGCTGCAGCGTGCGCTCGTTGTAACCGATATCGAACGTCACCAGACCTTTGACCGGCGCCCCGGCCTGGACGGTGAAGGTGGCGCGGCCCGGGCTCTTGGCATCCAGCCGTACCTCGTCCTTGACCAGGTCGTAAGGCTTGCCGCCGATGGTCAGCACCTTGTGCAGTTTCACGATTTGCCCCCCAGGTAGTCATCCACCCTTTTTAGGACGGATTCAAAGCCGGTCAGCTCCTGGCCAGCCTCGCCGCCGCCTTCGCCTCCCACGCCTTGCCCGGGCGCCGATTGCGCGCTGACGCCATTGCCGGCGCGGCGCTTCTCGACTTTCTCCGGGTTCGACAGCTTTTCGGACAGCGTGAACTGCACCAGCCAGGCGGCCAGCGAATCGTCCTCGCGGGCGCTCACACCTTCGGAGAATTGCACCTCGCGGATGCCGAAGGCGGCGGCTGTGTCGTTGACGATCCGGTACAGCTTGAGACGCCCGCCGCCGGCGGTGGCCTCGGCCAGGCGCATCAGGTCGCGCAGCTGGCCCTGGTTGACGTAGGGGATCATCAGGGAAACCGTCAGCGTCTTGGGCTTGAAGCCCTTGTGGGCGGTGTCGGTGTTGCTGGTCTGGCCTGACAGATCGTCGCTTTCGATCCGTAGGTTAGCGGTGACTTTCATACGTTTGCCCAGCACCTGCTGGCCATCGAGTAGCAGCGTCATAGGCCCACCAGTTCACGAACGAAACTCAGGCCCTCCAGCGAGCCCACCAGCAGCACCCCGGCACATAGCACCCACTCATGCCCCGGTGCCTCGCCTTCCAGCAAGGCCCGCCGCAGGTCGCCCGGGCCACCGGGACCAAGCAACCGAGCGCGCATGCTGTGGTCGGCATTGCCGCCGGCCAGCAGGGCCTTCAGGTCGTCCAACTGCTGATCGCGGCCTTTCTGCTGTGCGGCCTTGCGCTTGGCCAGGGCCGCCAGGTCACCCATAGGCGAGCTGTCGGCCGCGTAGCCTTCCAGGACGGCGATCTGGCCCGCCATGGATTGCTTGGCCGCCTTGATCAGGGTGCAGCGCTCCAGGGGCAGATCCGCCCAGCGCGGCAGGGTGCCGGCCGTGGGCATCACCCACTTTTCCGTCTCCAGCTTGGCCAGGTGATCGGCGCGGCGCTCAGCGCGCACCAGGTCGGGGATCGGCAGCAGCGCGTTGAAGCGCGCCAGAGTCTTGGCCAACTGCTCATAGCGCGTGCCGAGGAACAGCACCGACAGCGCGTAGTGCTGGCCGATCGGCAGGCCGCTGTCGGTGCTGTCGCCCAGCTTGAGGGCCAGTTGCTGCAGCAGGTTGGGGGCCGACAGGTAGAGCTGATTCCCCCGCCCAGTGCCCACGCCGCTTTGAAACGGCGTCACGGCCAGGCAAGCCGGCGCTTGGCCCATCTGGCTGGTGAGGGCAGCTCTGCCGGCGGCGATCGCCTGTTCAGCTGCAGCACCGACCGGCCCGGGGTTGGTGCTGGCCATGCCATCCAGTCCCGCCAGGCGTTCGGCGGTGCTGGCCAGCTCGCCGCCGGCCAGCTCCTTGGCGGCTGACAGGTCACCCATCCAGCGGGTGGCCTGCTCTGGCCAGCGCATGGTGACAGGTGTCCAGTTCATAGCTCTGCGCTCTCCCAGGTCACCGCCTCAAGCGCGACCAGGTCACCGCTGGCCAGGGCCTGGTCCAGCCGTTGCTTGAGCGCGTTGGCGCGCTGCAGTGGCTGCAGCTTGAACACGGTAAAGTCATCACCCACCTTTCGGATCTGCTCGGCGGTGTGCGCCCGAAACTCCTTGGCGCCGGCCTGGTCGCGGCAGGCATAGAGTGTGTCGAGGCCGGCGAGAATGACCCCGGTCAGGTTCAGTTGATCATCCAGCTGGCTGCTGTACTGGTGAGGGGCACCCAACGCACTGGACCAGAAGCCCCCGGTGATCGCGGCTTCGCACGCAGCGTTCACCTGCAGGGTGCGTTCGGCGTGCCGGCGCTTGAGCAAGGCCGGGGTGTCGTCCACCCAATCACCATCGCGCCAGACCTGGCCGGGCCCTGGAACGCTCAGTGTGTAACCAGGCGGCAGCTCGCCCACCTGCTGGATCTGCATCGGCTCGCCGGTGGCCGTGTTGTACGCCGTCAGCCCCTGGAAGGACCGCACCAACTGCCAGCGTTTGCCATTCCAGTGGGGCACCTGGTGTTCACCTGGTGCAGGTGGTTCAACCTCGACGCAGCCGCCAGGAATCAGCCAGACGCCTGGCTCCAGGGGGGATTCGTCTGCTGTGATCGGCCCGGTATAGATCCCGTACTGATCGGTTTGATAAACGGTCTTGCTCATGATCACCCTCAGTATTTGATACAGGCGAGCAACGCGACGTTGCGCGGCCGGGTTTCGTTGCCGCCGGATGCGTCCACGGTCACCGCGTGGCTGTGCGCGGGTGCGCCTTGAATGGTTATGGCGTGGGAGTGCCCGCCGGCGGGGTTGGTGGTGTGGAGCGAGCCGCCGCCGTTGGCGGTGGTCACGTAGCCGCCGGGGCTGTTGTTCGAGCCCGCGGACTTTGTGAAGGTGTGGGTGTGTTCGCCCGCCCAGTCGCTGCTCGCACCGTGAGTGTGGTCCCCGGCAAGGTCAGTTCTCGCGGTGTGGGTGTGGAGCGCGTTTTGGCCGCCTTGAACCCCTCCCAGATCCCGGCCTGGGTCCAGGCCACGCCCATCGTCCCAACCTCGGATGAACTCGCCGCGCAGGTCCGGGATGTTGAACGTGTTAACCCAATCGCCGGCGCCGAAACGGGTGCCGATCGCCGCAAACAGTGCGGCATAGGTCACACGAGACACTGCCGCACCGTTGGCTTTAAGCCACCCGGCCGGGGCCATCTCTCGGGCAAACATGCTGACCTGGCCAACCAGGGGCACCATCACATCGGTCTTGGCGTTGTTCACGCACTTGGTCGTCGCTAGGACCTCGCTGCTGTTCGTGTTCGGGTCGTCGCTTTTGGCGTTGGGCAAGTTGCCCAGCCCCACGTCTTCCTTGGTGGTGGCCCGGGCGCGCAGCTTTTCGTAGTCACCCACTCGGGCGGCAAAGTGCCTCACCAGTGGCCCGTCGATTGGCTCCACAGTGCGGTTGTCCACAAGGGTCTTGTCAGCCAGCAACGTAGCGATCAGAAATAGGTAGCGGCGCACACCAGCGGCGTCGGTGTAATCGGACGTGCTCAGTGGGTTTTGAACGATGTTCCAACCGGCGATCACGTCGCCCATGTGGCGTTGTAGGGATACATCCAGCCAGAAGGTCGTCGGCACGGAAGGCAGTTCAAACTCCGCCATGCCCCTTTGTTCAATCCGGATTCCCTCAATGTAGGCAATACCTGGTGCAAGCTGCAGGCTTGTACCCACACGCTTTAATGACAGCGCAGAACCGAAGAAACAGGCGCGGCCGAAGACGTCCCGATTGGCCAGGCGCTCGCGCTCATCGATGCCAAACAGTCGGGCAGTGAAGTCGTGCTGCCAGGTGCTGGCGTCCACGGTGACGCCGGTCAGGGCCTTGGCGCCGTCGAACACCAGTAGGAAGTTGCGGGTGACGTTGTTGCCGACCTGCAGGGGCAACTGGTTCCGGCGTTTCTGCTGCATGGGCACATGGGCCACCATCAGCAGCACGCCATCGGCCGACTCCAGGCCAATCCAGTTCCAGTCAAAGTCCCCGATATCGCTGCCCAGCATCACGCTGTAGACGACCTGGTTGGGGTTTACGTAGCCGGCCTGGGTCACGTCGAAGGTGCCAACGATCTGTGCCGCCGGCGGTTTGCCGGCAGCACGATCGACAGGCTGTTCAGGGTCGAGCCCGGGCACATTGGCCAGGATGAAACGGGTGGCGGTGAGGATCTGCTGCGCACCTTGTTTTTGCGCAATCAGGTTTTCGCCCGCCAGGGTGATAGTGGCCCCCATGGGTATCTCCTACAGAGAGGCAACCAGCGTTTGCTGGTCGTCGTTGAAATCAAGTACAGCGACCTGCAGCGTCACCGATGTCACGCTTTCGAAGTCGTAGCGCCGGCAGGTCCGGCCGTACTGCTGCACCAGGACGCGCAGCAGGTCTGCATTGACTGACAGCTGGGAGTCGGAAAGCCGCAGCAGGACCACGTCCCAGTCGCGCCCGGGTTGGCGTTCCTCGATCTCGATATAGCCAACCCCGAGGCGCTGCAGGATGCGTTTCATACCGGCGGTGCTGCCGGCGTCCACGGCGTTGATAAAGGCGTATTTCACCCGGAGCCGGAAAAGGCTCTCGGGCTCACCGACAAAGCGCGTCACGTCGCGTTGCCAGGCCCACAGCTCCAGGACGCGCAGGTGGCAGGTGTCGGGGTCGAGCTGGTCATAGGGCCACATCAGCCAGCCGCTGGCGGTTTCCCACCAGCGCTGGGCAGCGGCCATCAGCTTGGAAAGCTCGGTGCCGGCGAGCCAGAAAGGCAGCTTGAGCTTGATCATTCCACCGACACCTGCAGGGTTCTGATTCGAGGGATGTTAAGGCCGCTGATCAGGTCAACCCGGGCAGAGAAGCGCAGCGACTCGACGTCAACGAATTGGTGATGCAGTTCCTCAGTCAGCCGACTGAAACTGAACCGCGACTGTGGATAAGTCAGGGTCGGCTTGTAGTCGCGGGACGTGCTTTCACGGAAGGCAGCACGCACGAACAAATCGATCTCTTTCTGCAGCTCCGCCAAGCGTTCGGCGCTGGTGTTGGCTCTGGCCACGACCACGAGCGAAAAGCTGACCTCCTTTTCAGGCATGGCCATCGCCACCAGGTCGTCGCCATGGCCATGGTTGCCCTGGTCGCGGATATGAGCGTTGATCTGGTCTAGGTACGAGGCCGCCGGCACACCAGCTTCAAACAGCACGTAGGCATTGGCGCTACCCGGTCCACGCGGGGCGCCATGCTCGAAATAGACACCGTCCGGCCGCACACCTGGAAAGGTCGAGATCATGGCTCGATAGACCGCGTCGGTGTGCCACTGGTTGACCGCCGAGAACTGGTTGCGGACCCGCAGACGCAACTGATCGTCGGGCTCTGGATCTGCACCTGGTGATTCCAGCCAGCTCTCGGTGTTGATCACCTGGACGATGCCAGCAATGGGTTCCGGCAGGATGGCGTAGTAACCCGGGGCCAGGTTGTAACCGCTGCCGGTGGCTTCCGCCTCGATCGGCACGCTCATCTGCAGCTGGCCATCGGCGAAGGCCACGGCCTCGGTGGTGCGCAGTTGGTAGACGTGGCCATTGATCGGTGGCGACTGCACCAGGAGACCCACCGGCAGCTCCAGGGTGCCGGCGGTATTGGCTCGGGTGAACAGGATTTTGCCCTTGGCCCTGGTGGCGCCCTTGCGCTCGACGTTCACGGCCCAGGCCAGCATATCCAACCACTTGCCGCCGGCGGTCTTCACAAAGAAGTTCGGCAGGACCGACTGGACGACGAAGTCCAGCAGCCACAGCACCGGTTTGGTCACCAGGGCGGTGACTACGCGCCAGAACGGCGAGTAAGCCCCGGTATTGCTCAGTTTGGCGCCCTGGGCGGCCACCTCCTTCTCCCAGGCCTGGCGCAGGCCGGCCTCGGTGGTCGGAATGCCGGCATCACTCAGCGCCTGCTTGAAATCCACGTCGCTCACAGGGTCACCTCTATGTCACCGAATTTCAGGGTTTTGGCCGTGACCAGGTACTGGCCCGGCTGCAGCTGGGTGATCTGTGCCGTACCGGGCACCAGGCGTTCGTCGGCCTCCACCAGCAGCTCCAGCCGCTGGATGCAGTCGCGTTGCTTCAGGCGGTCACGCTCGGCCACCAGGGTCACCAGCAGGCCGCTGTCGCGGATCATGTGAGCGATGTCCTGGGCGATGCTGGCCCGATCGGCGATCAGCAGCGGCTGACGGGACGGGTCCAGTACCAGGTCGTTGTCGACGATCCAAAGGTCTATGTATTCGCTCATCCGGACACCGCCATGCCCATCATGTTTTCCAGTTCCAACGGGGTCATGGCCTTGCCGGTGTGGATGTTCACGTTCTCCACATGGGTTCCTTTGTTCTGGTTGCTGGTGTTCTGAATGCTGGTCAGCAGGCCGCCAGGCGGCACCGCGTTCGGCCGCGTGGGAGCAATCGAGGGGATGGCCGCGCTGATGGTCTGTTGCGCCTTCTGCGCGGCGCTGGCGACGTCGGCGGCAGTGGTGGCCTGCTCGACGCCGGGGATCTGCGGCATGTTGCCCAGGCGGGCCTCGATGTTCACGCCGGGGATCTTGTTGATCATCTCGATCAAGCTGTTGATGGCCTTGTAGAACACGCCCACGATCGCGTCCCAGGCGCCCTTGGCCATACCGGACCAGCCGCCCATGGAGTCGAACCAGGCCGACAGCGCCTGCAGCTTCTCCAGCACCCACTTGAAGGCCTCGGTGTTCATCAGGGCGCCGGTCCATTCGTCCCAGTAGTAGACGGCAGCGATCACGATCGCGACCAGGGCGGCAATGCCCATCACCACTACGCCAATCGGGTTTGCGGTCAACGCCACGTTGACCAGCCAGATCACGCCCTGCCACAGCATCATGGCCACACGGATGATGCCCATGGTGGTATAGAGCACCATCAGGCCCGCCACGTAGACAGCGATCACCGCAGCCTGCAGGAGGAACCCGGCGATGGTGCGCAGGTTGATCAGTTGAACCACTTTCCAGATGGTCACGATGGCCAGCCAGGCCGAGCGGCAGGCACCGACCGTGAACGTCAGCAAGGACATGGTCGCGATAATGGCCAGCACGCCCAGGGTGGTGAGCCCGATCACGCGGGTGATGTTCGGGAACAGTTGAGTCCAGCGGGTCAGCTTGCCGGCAATGCCGGTGAGCTTGGCCATGAGCGGGGTTAGGATCGGGATCAACGCCTGGCCGAAGGCGATCCGCAACGCCTCGACAGCGGCCGCGAACTGCTGCCAGGGATCGACCATGGCCTGGGCCATCTTCTCGGCATCCTCAAGCCCGCGGACTTTGCCCAGCTTATCCAGGCCCTGGCGCAGTCGATCGGTGTCCTTGGCCAGTGCGCCGATCACCTGGGCACCTTCGCCGCCGAAGGCCTCCAACAGCTTGGTGCCGGCCGAGGCGCTGGTTAAGTCGCCCAGCTTGCCCTGCAGCTTTTCCATGACCTGCAGCATGGGCAGCACACGGCCCTGCTGGTCGGTGAACTTGAGCCCGAGCTTGTCCGACGCGGCGCCGATGTTCTCGAAAAATGCCTTGTACCGGCCGCCGGCATCGCCGCCTTCCATGGTGCTGCTCAGCGAACCGATCACCGCGAACTGCTCGGCAATGTCCACGCCGCCGGCGGTGGCGATCGCTCCCACCTCCTTGAACGCGTCCTTGAGCTGAGCGCCATCTGTGCGAAACAGCTGCACCGCCAGGGCGGTCTGGCCGCCCAGCTTCTCGACCCACTCCGCCTTGCCCATGGCGTCGGCCTGGCCCTTGAACAGGTTGTACATGGTGCCCACGTAGGCGCCCATGGTGTCGGCGTCCGATTTGGTGGCCTTGGCCAACATATTGCTGGTGTTGGTAAAGGTCGCCAGCTGGCTGCCGGACAGGCCCTTAATGGCGCCCTCGATGCTGTACGCCGAGGCGACAAAGTCCCGGGCGTTCTCGCCGTAGGCCACGGAGAACTCCAAGGCCTTTTGGTTGAGTGAGGTCAGCGCATCTTCAGCTACGCCAAGGGAACGAACCTCGCCCAGGGCACGGTTCATCTCCAGGGCGGGCTGCAGCGACTGGTTGATCCCGATGAAGGCGCCAGTGATCCCGCCCAGGCCCATGGCCATGGTCTTGTTGTTCTTCTCGGTTTGCTCGGCAAGGTCCGAAAAGCCCATTTTCACCTTGCCCAGGGGCGCAGTGATCTTGTCGGTCAGGGCCAGGATGAAGTCCAGGCGGGCGGCGCGGTCAGCCATGCTCAGTTATCCGTTCAACGCATGGGCAATGCCGTTGGCCACGGCAATCTCCATGCGTCTCCAGTGCTCGTTCTCAAGCCACTGCGCAGTCCCCATGTTCTCGACCGTGGGTTCAGCGCCAGGCAGCCAGCGGTTGGTGAGGGCCATCAGCTGGCCCAGGCCGTCCTCGGTCAGGCGGTCAGCGTGTTCGAGGGCTTTTTTACGAGGATTTCAACGTCTGGGGCGTACTCCTCCAGGAGCGCGCCGGCGATCTGCATGGTCAACACCGGGTTGGCCAGCAGCTCGCGCAGCCCTGCCCGCTGCTCCTGGTTGACGGTGGTGCTCAGCAGGTTGAACGACGGCGCCACCTTGTTGGTCGCGGTCAAGGCGTTGAAGTACTTGGTCACGTCCTGGGGCGACAGGCTGAAGCTGAATTCCTTGTCGCCGACTTCCAGGGTGATCTCGCGGCTATTGATGCTCATGGGGTGCGTATCCTTTGGCTAAGGGTTGAAAAGTGGGTGTCCAGTTGGGCGCGCAGGCTGCTTTCCAGCTTGTCCATGGCGCGCTCGATGTCGTTGTGTTGCGGGTAGTTCTTGGCGATCTCCACGCGCAGCTCCAGGTGCTCGCGTCGGGCCTCACTGACCTGGCGAAACAGGAAGGCCTGGAAGCCGATCACGGCGGTCAACAGCAGTTCAGGCAACAAGGCCATCAGTCTCTCCAGAATTTCCATGTCAGGCGCTCCAGGTGCCACGGCCGCCGATCCGGACGGCCTGGTACATCAGCCAGGCCAAGGCGGTGTTCATGCCTTCTTCACGCAGGGCGTCGTAGAAGATCCGATCGGCCTCGGCCTTGGTGAATCGGTGGGTTTCGTGGGTGTAGATCCGGTCATGCACCACTGACGGCCGGCGCGCCGCCGGCGTCTGCGGGTCCACGATGCGCCGGGCCAGGTGTGGCACGCTGGCCAGGTCCGACAGGTAGCCCACCGGGACGTTGATCAAGCGGCCGTCCTTGGTGCGGTACTGCAGCACCCGGATCACCTCCCAGCGCGTGTGCCCTGGGCGGTGTCGCAGCTCCAGGTCACTTTCAAAGGGCATCGGCGGCGCACTCCACGCGGACCCGGTTCGGCGCGGTGTCCTGGGCGATCTGCTCGCGCAGCAGCACCCGGGCCGGCATCGGCGCTTTGCAGTAGGTGGCCACCAGGGTGGAAGCGCTGCGCGCAACCACGGCGCGTGAATCGCTCAGCGCACACCCGACTAGGACAACGGCGCCGAAAGCGGCACAAATCAGCAGGCGGTTCATGTCAGTAACTCCACAGTGCAGGGCTCGGGAGGCGTCCGCCGATCGGAGCCAGGCCCAGGTGCAAGAAACGGCTGTTGCCCTTCTGGCTCACGCCGATTCGGGTAAAGCCCAGGCCCAGGGCGAGCTGCAGCAGCTTCAGCGCGTCAGGGCCGCGCACAGCCACATCGACGGCCAGCCCCATGTTGTGCTCGCCCGGTTCGGCCTTCCTGGCTTCCTCGGGGTGCCGGCGGCAGCGGTAGCCACTGCTCAGGGCCATGGGCTTGGCGTACTGGTTACGCAGCTGCTGCAGGCGATCCATGAACTCGGGCTGCATCTCGCTGCCGTCGCTGTTGCACTTGCCGCACTTGCAGCGCAGCTCCTTGGCCGAGAAGTTCGGCCAGCGGTTGGTGGTCATCGGCGTTGTTCTCGCTCAAAGATGGATTGGCAGGGTGTGCAGCGGGTCTTGCCGCCCAGAGCCCGGCGGTCCTCCGGAATGGGTTCGTCACAGTCCTGGCAGTGGGTGCGGCTCGGCCCGGTCGGTTGCAGCGTGGCGAGATGGGCGGCGATCGCTTGTTCCCGCAGACGCAGCTCCAGCGCCTGGGCGCGATCGAACGGGCAGACCATCAGCGCAGGCCCTCGATCTCGGCAGCGGCCAGATACGGCACGCCGTTGACGCGAATGAAGTCCGGACTGGTGACGTCGAACGGCACCTTGTGTTTGGTCTTCTCGCCGCCCTTTGGGTCAACACTGAGCAAGCTGGACACCTTCAACTTGCAGCCGAAGGCCTCGATGCGCAGTTCTTCCTGGCCCGCCTGGGCGAAAAACACCACGTCGAAGGGCTCCAGCTGGCGAAAGCTGCCGGCAGTGCGGGCGGCCTCGATCAGCAGGTTGAAGTTGTTGCTGTCGAACTCGAATTCACCGCTGGCCGCCACATCGCCATCGACGTGGCCATCAGGCACGCCTCGGGACTGCGCGACGGCGGTGTTGTCGGTGATATCCAGGGTGCAGCTCTCGACGTGTGCCTGGAGATCCCCCAGGGCAATGTCGAAGTTCTTGCCGCCAATACGGGACATGGGGGGTTACTCCTAATCGTCGTTGGAAAGGTCCAGGGCGATGTTCGCCGTGAGGTCTTTCGGGCAGTTGAGGGGCTTGATCTTCAGGAACAGCTCCACGCGGGTTTTGGTCTTCCAGACCAGGACCACGTCGCCGTCCTTGGGCGATTCGATCTCACCGGGGAACACTTGGCCGGCAAAGGTGGTGGACTTGGCCATGGCGCGCAGGGGCTTCATGAAGGCGCTGACAGCGGCGGCCATGCTCGCCGGCGAGTTGTTGAGGCGCCGATCGGCGACCCGGCGAATCAGCAGCGGCCGGACCTGGCGGGCGGCTTTGTCGGCCAGGCGCAGGTACTCGATCACCTGGTAGTCGCTCGCCGGCGCGTCCAGCATGTTGCCGTCGCCCCAGTACACGCCCGGGTAGTCCGGGTAGGTCTGCGGCACTGAGTAACGGGCCTTGTCCAGCTCGGCCAGGATGGCGCTCGGCAGTGGGATGCCCTCCTTGTCCTGGGGCGTCTCGCCCAGGCCCATCAGGGCGCCAGTGGCCACACGCATGGGGCTATCGGCGATGCTCACCGCCGCGTTGGCCAAGCGGCCGGCCAGCACGCCCAGGTCATTGCCATGCAGCTGCGGAACGATCAGGACACGCGGGGCCAGTAAGTCCTTGGTCAGCGCCTTGCGCTCGCCCAGGTAGTCGTTCCAGGTCTGCTGGACGGTGGGGCCGACTGCAGCAGCCATCACGAACAACCGGCGCCCGTAGGTGTTGGCGATCGCTTCGGCCGCGTCATGCATGGCCGACAGTTCGGCGGCGGTGGCCACAGGCTTGGTGATCACCACGCATTCGACAGAGAAGCCTTGCTGCTGGGCCTTTTCCAGGGCGGCGGTCCAGTCGCCGTCTGCAGCGATCGGCGCAGCCACACAGGCCCAGCGATCGCCACCGTTCTGGCGTGCGGCGGTGATCTGGGTTTTCAGATCGTTGGGGGGAATGCCCAACTGCGCGTCCAGGTCGCTGTCGGTGTTCAGGGGGATCAACTGGCCGACGTTCTTTGCGCCGGGGCCAATGATCAGGAAATAGCGCTCGATCTCGGTCACGGCACCCTGGCCGAGGTTGAGGTTATGAACGCTGACTTTGCCGAGTGCCATGCTGTGCCTCGTTAGCGGGGAGAGTTGAGGATTTGTTGCAGCACCTGGTTCACCAGCAGGCTGGTGTCCCGTTCGCTGCTGACGCCCAGGAACTGGCGCTTAGGCAGGGTGATTTCCCAGCTCTGGGCACCAGTGCTTTCGGCTTTTTCGTCGGAAAGAATGCGGATCAGCAGGCCCGCCTGGGCGTACCCGACGTGCTCCTGAATCCAGGTCACGGGCGGCCGGGACAGGCCCTTTTTGCCCGCCTTACGAACCTTGAAGCCCAACCGGCGCAGGCGCTTGGCCTGCTTGTCAGTCGATGCCAGACCTTCCGGGACTTTGTTCCAGCGGCGCATTTGCGCGGCGGTGCGGCGCTCCGATGCGCCGTTGTGCTGCTGGGCGGCCACCCAACTGGTGAGCCCGTTGCGCCAGCCCAGGCGGGCTTCATCCGGGCTCACCCGGGTCACCTGCAGCAGCTTGCCCAGGCCGGCCTCCATCTTCTTTTTACCCTTCTCGGGGTTGCGCCGAGGGGCAAATGGCGAGCCGTCCAGGTTCTGCTGTTCGCGAATGCGCTTGCGGGACATGGTCCGCACGCGCTTGGAAACGTTGTTCAGCAGCCGCCGGCGCAGCTGCGGCGGCAGACTGAGCAATGCCAACTGCTCGCGCACGCCCAGGTAGCCCCGGGCGTCCAGTTCGAAGGTGCTACGCGCCATGGCTGCGGACCTCGCCCTGTTCTGCAGTCCACAGCTCAAAGTCCACCAGGCCCCACTTCTTGCCGAAAGCGTCGATAGAACCGTTAGGGTCTTCAGCCAAGTGCTGGGGCTCGATGAACTCCAGGGTCAGCTCCAAGTCGGCCAGGTCAGGGGTGATCTGATCGACCGCAAACGTCGGCGCCGGCAGATCGTCGTCCCGGTCGGGATCGTTGGATTCCAGCCAGCCACCCAGCAAGGCCATAAGTAGCGCAGGGTTATCAGCGAATCGATCGATCACGATCACCGCGCGGTAACGCATATCGCCCATATGCAGACCCTGGATGCCTGGCTTCCAGATCAGATCCAGGTTGACCTGCTCGGCCCAGCTATCGATCTGCTCGGGCAGCACCAGATTGAGGCTGATCAGATATCTGGTCAGAGCGCGCAGCTTGTTCATAGCAAGGCCGCCGTGATGCGGCCACGGCCCTGCAGGGCGCGCACGGCCTGCTGGCTGAAAGCGAGGAAGGTTTCCGCCCGCTCCGGGGCTTCCTTGCCGGTGTTCTCGGCGCTTTCGCGGCGGGTCACCGTGGCGAACTGGGGCAATGCCTGGGCCTTGGCGCGGTTGTACACAGCGCGCTTGTAGAGCTTGGCCTTGAAGGCTCGCTCAGGCAGCAGCAGAGGGTCCGCGGTTTCCACGTTGGTGATGCCGACGGCTTGCCAGCGGGCCTTGCACTTGGCCAGGTCGTCGTTCACCTCGACCATGGCCATTGTCAGGGTGTCGGTCAGCAGCTCCACCAGGTACTCCGCCGGCAGGCGCTGTTCCTTCTGGAACTCCGACAGCGAAAGGTCCGGCCAAAAGCCGTCGTTCTCGATCGTCAGGTCCACAAAAGTGGTGGGTTTCCCGGAAAAGCTCATACACTCACCTGAATATCAACAAGGCGAGAGAGAACATGACGGGTAGCTTGGATAGGCCGAAACGCAGCCTTAGTTCTACACTCAATGACCGTCTTCAACAGATAGAAAAAGGTCGCAAGGTTCGGCAGAAAAAGCTGGATGATGCCCACGCAACGAGCTTGGAGAACTTGGCGGAATTGCTCGAAAGCTCTCCAACTGCAATTGCTGAAAAGGCAAAATTTCTTGATCAGTACGTTCGTACACTGCGCCACAACATCCAACGCGAAGGAGGAGAACTTAAAATCACCGTTACTTTTCCGGAGGGAGAGAGAAGTAATGAGGAAGTTTTGGAGAGCTTCTTGCGCTGAATTCATGGCTATCGCCTCTCAAAGCCTCGTATTCCCTGAATGCGAGGCTTTTTAATAGGGCGGGAAACACCGTTTCAACGGGGCGAGCCATAAATGGCTGACTCGTCTCACGGGTTCCCGCTGGGGGGGTAGTCGTTGGTTACTGGGCGCCGGTGGCGGCCTCTTGCTTGCGCAGGGCCTTGCGGCAGTTCTCGATCCGGGTGTCCACGCCGACCTTGGAATACAGCTGTTGGGCTCGCTCCAGGTGCTGCAGGGCGGTGGCCCACTCCTTGGCCTCCTGGGCGCGGATGCCGATCAACTTGTGGAACTTGGCCGGGATCTGCTCCGTCAGCTGCCATTCGCCATCCACGCGGGGCAGCAGATCGGACAGATAGGGCTCAGGGCTGCGGTTGGCCTTGTACTCGTCGTAGGCCCATTCACAGACCGCGTCCGCGACAAAGGTCTGGATGTCCCGGCGCTTGAAGCGCTCGGGCATCTGCTGGCCCTGGGCGATCGCGATATCTGCCAGCTCCAGGCCGTCCTCGAACTGGGCGGTATCGAACAGCCAGACGATCACCTGGACCAGCACGCGATTGGCAAAGACCTGGTCGGACTCGATGTAGCGCTGGACGTACTCCTGGTATTTGGGCAGCAGCTCGCGGCGTTTGAGATCCTGGCGGGTGGCCAGGCCCTGAATCGCGCTCAGGCGCTCCAGGTCCTGCTCCAGGGCCGCTTCCATCAGCGCCAGGTGCTTGCGGGCGTTCGCTGGGCTGCTCAGGGCCTCGGCGGGCGAATAGTGCAAGGCTGCGGCGGCTGTAGTGTTCACCACTGCCGCCACGCCTTCGGCGAGGATGCGCCGCTTGTGCTCCAGGGCCAGGCTCATTACACGAGCCCCACAGAGTCGGATTCCAAACTGGCGAACTTGCCGAGCTGTTCGATCACATAGCCTTCGTTTCGCCCGTTGTAGTCCTCGACGCGGGAGCGCTTCGGGTTCTCCAACAAGTGGCGGCGCCAGCTGGTGTCCTGGAAGTAAATAGACAGGTTGTCCCAGGAGGTGACCACGATGCCTTTGGACGGGAAGAACGGAATCAGGAAAGACGGCAGGCCGCCATAGGTGGCGATCACCTGGGCATCTTCAATGCGTTCTTTCTCGGTCGGGGTCTGGCCCTGGGCCGCGTACAGCTTGCCCTTGTCGTGGGCCAGCAGGTCCGAACCGATGATGGCCACCAGGTCGCCCTCGTCACGGTAGACCGGATCGATCATCTGCTTGACGTCATGCACCGCCGAGTCGAGGTTGGCGTAGTCGCCGCCCTTGCCCAGCATGATTTTCTTGGCAGGGTCGCCGGTGGAAAGCATCTGTTCCGGGATCTGCTCGCGGGCGATCTGCAGCCAGCCTTTGTTCACGTCCTGGAGCATCGGGTACTTGGCCAGATCCGTCTGCTGGGCTGCGGTGATGCCATGCCAACCCGTTAGGATGCGGTCCAGTGCGATCCGCTTCTGGACCGCCGCCAGGTAGCGCTGTGCAAAGTCGGGGAACTTCGACCAGGCGTCGATGGTGGCGAACTTCAAGGCAACGTCCGTTTCAGTGTGAAACAGCTCGTACATGTTGTTCTTGAGGTCCAGAAGGCTGCGCGGCTCGCGATCCTTCTTGTCGGTGTCGGTGCGGCTGGTGGCCGGCCCGTTCAGGCCCAGCAGTACCTTTTCGCCCTTGATTTCACTGACAGGCACGACGTTGATTCGGCCGAGGAAGTCCACGCGCTCGGTGATCTGGTCGTTCAGTTCCTGGGCGTGGGTTGGCTCAACGGCGAAGGTACGCGCGGTGTCGCCAATGTTGTAGGCCTCGGCCAGGTCTGCCTGGAGCTGCAGGTACTCCGCTGCAGCGCGTTGAGAGAGGGCACCCATTAGCGCAGGCCCTTGCTGCGTTGCTTACCAGTGGCGCCGGTGGTGCGTGGCACCTGACGTCGATTGGCCGGGGTGTTGAACATCTTGGTCATGGTCTGTTCCAGCTCGGCCATGCGAGTGCTCAGCTCCTTGATGTTCTTGCCGCCGTTCTTCTTGAACTCGCCGCGCTCTTCGTCGGCCTGGTCCACCACGTCCTGGACAGCAGTGCCCACGGCATCGACCTGTTCCTGGGTGTCGCTGGTGTCCACGTCTTCCACGACGGGCTCCAGCACCGCCTGCAGGCCGGCCAGCAGAATCACGAATTGTTCATAAAGCGCCTTGAGCGCCTTGGCAGTTGCTTCATCCATCGGTTTGTTCTCGTCAGGTGAGGGGGTGTCGGGGTTGGTGATGTCGGCGAAGCGCTTGCAAAGGCCGCCCAGGGCGGAAAAGAAGCGGCGGATCTCGCCGTGTTGCTGGCCGCCTTCGCGCAGCGAGCCCAGGGCCATGGCGTTGCCGTAGTAGGAGGTCCGGGCGTAGCGGTGCCCCTTGCGGGCGCTCCGGGAGAAATACAGCTCCTGGGTGCCCAGGCTGGCCGGCGAGTCGGTGACGGCCAGGCCGGTGAGGTAGTAGCGACCGGAGTTGGCAAAGTTCGGCGTGATCTCCACGCTGGTGAACAGCTTTTCGCCCTGGTCGTTCAACTGCAGCAGCTTGTCGTTGGGTTTGAGCTGCGCTTCCAGGGCCACCTGGCCAGGCTCCAGTTCGGGGTCGTCTTCTACGAGACGCAAGGCATAGACAGTGCCGTGGGAGCCCGGCCAGCGTTCGTGTTCGCTCCAGATCACCGCCGTATAAACCGACAGCTTGTAGCTGTCCGCGCAGTCGCGCAGCTCCTGAACTGTGATCTCGCGGTTATCAGCGGTCGGGCCGCTGACAGCTACGCGCTTCCAGAACGAAACAAGGGATCGGGGCATGGGTGAAGCGCTCGGTGGTGGTCGTTGAGAGCCACCTTAGGCAGCCGATCGGCTCCGGCCAATCGCTTTACTTCCGGCCTTCTCCTATTTCGTGAAGATAGGAGAAACAAGGTTTTTTAGCGGGCGTTTCGCCGATGATCGCCGCATAGACTGCGGCCCCATGTACTACTCGACCGAAGTTAAAGAAGCCGCCAAACGCCTGTTTCTACGCCGCTGCAAGGCGAAGGAAATTCAGGCACAGCTCAACCTGCCCAACATCCGGATCGTCTATTACTGGATCCGCCAGGGCGGGTGGGAAGACATGCTGTCGGATGAAGAACCGCTGACCGCCGTCAGCCGGCGAATCACCCTGCTCCTGGAGAAGGCCACCAGCCTGACAAAGGACGACCTCAACGAGCTGGACCGGCTGACCACCATCCGGGAACGCCTGCAGAAGCAAGCCGCGAAGCCCTCGCCGGCGCCCCCGCTCGGCGACAACCAGGACGAGCCCCAGGAACCCCGCCAGCGATCGCGTGGCGACCGTTCCGGCCGTGGTGAGGGTGGCGGCAAGAAGCGGGAGAAAAAGGCCAAGAACGACGTGAGCGACCTCACGGAAGTGGACTTCCTGGATAAGTTCATCTCCAAGATGTACGGCTACCAGAAAGAGTTGTTCGCGGCCAAACAGAATCCGCTGACGATGCGGATCCGGAACGTCCTCAAAAGCCGCCAGGTGGGCCTGACCTACTACTTCGCCGGCGAGGCGTTCATGGATGCGGTTCTGTCCGGGGATAACCAAGTCTTTCTGTCTGCCAGCCGCGCCCAGTCTGAGATATTCCGCAGCTACATCATCGCCTTTGCTCAAGAGTGGTTCGGCCTGGAGCTGACCGGCAACCCCATAGTCCTCAGCAAAAACGGCAAGCCTTGGGCCGAGCTGCGTTTTCTCAGTACAAACGGGGCGACCGCCCAGGGCTATCACGGCCACGTGTATGTCGATGAATATTTCTGGATCCGCGATTTCGAGAAGCTGAACAACACCGCCAGTGCCATGGGTACCCACTTCAAATGGCGCAAAACCTATTTCTCGACGCCCAGCGCGGTGTCGCATCAGGCTTATCCGTTCTGGACCGGTGAGAAATTCCGCAACGGCAAACACAAGGACGCCAAGAAACCATGGCCCAGTGACGACCAGATCGCAGCGGGCGCGCTATGCCCAGATGGGCATTGGCGCAAGATCATCACCATCCTGGATGCGCTCGCCGGCGGCTGCGATTTGTTCAACCTGGAGCAGCTGCAGCTGGAGTATGACGAGGACAAATTCCAGCAGCTGTTCATGTGCAAATTCATCGACAGCACGCAGAGCGCGTTTTCCCTCAAAGACCTGGAGCGCTGCTATTCCGACATGACGCTGTGGGACGACTACGATCCCGAAGCGGACCGCCCCTATGGCAGCAGCCCGGTATGGATCGGCTACGACCCAAGCCGCACCCGCGACGACGCCACTTGCGTGGTCATCGCACCACCGCTGGAGCCCGGGGCCAAGTTCCGGATCTTGGAGAAGCACAGTTGGCGGGGCCAGTCCTTCAAGTACCAGGCCGAGCAGGTCAAGAAACTTACCGAGCGCTTCAACGTGCAGCACATCGGCATCGACACCACCGGCATCGGCTACGGCGTGTTTGACCTGGTGCGCGACTTCTACCCCCGGGCCGTCTCGATCCACTACAGCCTGGAGACGAAAAACCTCCTGGTGCTCAAGGCCCAGGACACGATCCAGGGCAGCCGCATCGAATGGGACGCCGGTTGGACTGACATTGCCCAGGCCTTCCTCACGATCAAGCGCGGCACCACTGGCAGCGGTCAGGTGACCTACAGCGCATCTCGCACCGACGCCACCGGGCACGCCGACGTTGCCTGGGCGGTCATGCACGCGCTCTACAACGAACCTTTGAACACCAACAGGCGGCGCCGTAGCCGCTATCTAACGAGCGGAACACATGGCCAGACCACGCAAAAAGAACCAGCCCACTCAACAACGAACCCAACAGCCCACGCGCATGTTCACGTTCGGAGAGCCGGAACAGGTACTGACCGCCAATATCGGGGAATACCTGGGCGTGTTCCCAACAGACGACGGGCGACTGTACAAGCCGCCGGTGTCGCGCGCCGGCCTGGCCAAGCTGCTGCGGGCCAATGCGCACCACGGCGCTATTCCGAAGTTCAAGCGAAACCTGTTGCTGCGTGAGTTCATCCCGTCAGCGGGCTGCAGCACACACACCATGGGGTGCGCTGCCCTGGATTACATGGTGTTCGGGGAGGCGTACTTCCTGGTCCACTTCAACTTCGCGGACCAGGCCCTGGAGCTTGAGCACTTGCCCGCCATAAACATGCGGGTACGGGTAGACGGCGGCTTTGTGATGCTGCTGCCGAACGGGCATCAGGAGGAGTTCGACCAGGACGAGATTATCCAGATCAAAGATTACGACGTAGAACAGAACATTTACGGGATTCCGGACTACTTGGGCGGCCTGCAGGCGCTGCTGCTCAATGAGGCCGCGACCTTGTTCCGCCGGCGCTACTACAGCAATGGCGCCCATGCCGGTTACATCTTCTACACCAACGACCCGAACCTGTCGGAGGAAGACGAGGACGATCTACGCGCACAGATCAGCGCAAGCAAAGGCGTGGGCAACTTCCGTTCAATGTTCGTGAACATCCCCGGTGGCCAGGAGAACGCAATCAAGATTATCCCGGTCGGCGACTTTCAGGCCCGGGACGAACTGGAGAAGGTCAAGAACATCACCAGGAACGACATCATCGCCGCCTGGCGGATGAACCCGGCGCTGGCGGGGATCATTCCGGAAAACAGCGGTGGTTTCGGGGATATCGAGAAGATCGACAGGGTTTATACCAGCAACGAGATTAGGCCGATCTGCCAGCTGTTCAACCAGCTCAACGACCGATTGAGGGAGGACCGGCGTATAGCCTGGAAGGACACCCCGGCTAGCGCCCAAACCACTTGATACAGCGTACTTATCTCCCTGAAAACACTACATCTTGTGGCAAAATAGTACCCAAATAGGGCCCTTGGGGAGGGTTGCATGCGAGTCATTTGTAAGTGCGGACATAAAGGGCGGATAGGGCACAGTGAGGCGCTATCGCCGGACTTCAGGAAGCTCTATTGTCAGTGTCTGGACGTGCACTGTGGTCATTCCTGGGTCGCGCATTTGACCTTCTCGCACACGTTGAGCCCGTCAGCGAAGTCGGTTGACTCCTTATTGTTTGACCGACTCCGCGAACTACCTAAGGCGCAGCAGCGCTTGCTATTTGATCAGCTGGGCGCCTTGTCGGCATCGTAGTCGCCTAACTTGGCAACCGCGCTTTCAATTCGACCTATGGCTGCAATGCCGACTTCTAGCAGGCCAGCACGGCTTTCTTCGCTCAGTGAGACGCCTGCACATGAGATCTCAACAATCATGTGCATGACTGCGGCCGCACCCTGCAGCTCGCCGCGAAGCTCCGTAATGTTCAGGTTTTTCATTTACTACTCCTTGAATGAGGTTGCCTGAATTGGCGGGGCGGGAGTTTGAGTAGCGGGTAGCAATACGCCATCGGCGAAAAGTGCAAGGGGCAGCCTTAGCCGCCCCTTGCCCTGTAAAGCTCTCGCCCGTGGCCCTATCTATACGGGCTGTGCTTCTCGTAACTGGAAGGCGTAAACCCCCTGTCCCTGATCATGCGAAACCTGCTCCAACAGGTCCGGATTACGATCTAGCTTTGCCGCTACGCGTTTGGCAGCACGTAGAGGACTCTCTGCACAACTCGCGGTGGTGCCCATGCCCTTTGCCCTGGCAAGGTAGGCCCCAGTGGATTGACGAACGATGATGATCATAGGGGCCTCAGTTCAAAGTCAGATTGATCACAGGCCGCGCCAGAAGCTGGGCCAGCAAGGTGGTATCGCTGTCAGACAAAGCGCCCAGGCGCTTGGCATGAGCTGCTAGGACTTCCAGCTGGCACCTGGCACCTGGTGTTTTTTGCACCTGGTACTCAATTAATGCCTGGCCAACCATTACCAGGGCCAACTGACGATCGGGGGCTGTGGTAGCCTTTACCGCGCTACCGCTTGGATGTATCGCATGCATGTGTTGCTCCTTTGCTGGTGGTTGGTGTCGGGGAGCTGCAACTCCTCGACACCGTCTCTATCACGCCTGCCGCAAATGGCTGGCGGTGAATACCGGGCGCTGCTCACAGCGCACTTCAAATACCCCCAAGTCTTGGCCGTCTACGTCCAGCAGGTGAACGACGGTGATCTGAGTCGGGGTTTCTTCTGGATGATCTTGCCAATGCCCAATGGCAGCGAGTTCAGCCAACTCTTCAACTGTGCAGAGATCCACGTAGAAGTTGGGTAACTGCAGAGAACCGTTCAAGGCATTGGCGCTGTAACGAATCTTCATTCCTCCTCGATCTCCTATTCAGGCCACACGCACTTTGGAGCCGTGCTGAAGCACGTAAAGCTCCACGTCTTCCATCCGATACCTGCCACCAACACCGCCCTTCACCACATACCCGTCGGGGCACGGTTCCAACTTGATTGGGAACGGGTGCGGCCAACCGCAGGACTTACCGAACTCGATTTGGGAGTGGTATCTGCTGCCCTCTTTGATACCGGCGTAAAGCTGTTGGCCGATCACCTGCGCACCTGCCGCCTCTGCCAGGAATGCCTCAAAGATCAGTTGGACGGTGGAGTGCGTGAAGCGCTCACCATCGTTCTGCAGCAGATCAAGATTGATGCGGCCGCGGGCAAAGTCTCGAAACGCTTCAAGGCGCCGATGGCGTATCAGCTCGTCCTGTTCGGTTTTATCCATGGTGCTGCTCCAGGTTGTTGTTCAGAAAGAGTTGTTCAAGCTCGCTCCAGTCGCTGGGGCACTCGCAGGCCCTGTTGGTAAAGGGGAAGGACGCCAGCAATCCCACCAGCACCTGGAATACTTCAGTGCCCAGGTCTGCAGCTGTCAGTTGTCCGAAGTGCAAACCCACTTCGCCCTGGAGCCAGTCGGCGCGCTTCGGGTTGGCCATGCAGGCCATGGTCAGCAGGAGCGCACGGCGCGGGGCGTCCAGGGAATGCAGGCGCTTGAGAAGCGGCGATAACCCCACCCCTGCAATGCTCAGCTCTCTCATGGTGGTGATCACGGGGACCGAGGACGACAGGCCGACCAGCTCGACGGCCTTTTGCCAGCAATGGGCAAAGTCCAGGGATTGGGCAGACATTTCGGCGCGAGCTGGGGCATTGAGAGCGGTCATTTTCGGTTCTCCAATGTTGAAAACATGCTCAGAGCTGTGAACGTCCCGGAACAACCGGAACAGCGAACCATCGGATACCTGGACACCGCGCCGTTCGTGGCCTCCAGCGACAGGGCAGTGTTCCAGCTCTACCGGAACGTTTCGGAACACAACGTTGAGGAAAACAGCTGAAAGCCCCGTGGAATGCTGCCTGTAGCCCTGTTCTGGATGTGCCACCGGTTGGAACAGCGGCGGAACCTGCCGGAACATATTTGTTCCAGAGCGATCCGGTTTGTACCAGTAAGGACGGAACACAAAATGCTGATTAACCATCTGAAATAATTGAATATTTTTTATATCTAATTGAATGTTCCAGATATTCCGGACCGTTCTAGCTTCTGCACAGGCCATGCCCTTTTCACTCGACAGGACACCCCTCGCACTGCAGGCCATACGTTTCATCAGGCGTTCCCCCGCTTCTTGAAAATCCAGCACCAGATAGAACGCTTCTCCAGTGGCGACCGGACTTTACGAGTCTCAATGAAGGTGTGAGTGGTGCTTTGGGGCAGCGCCCGACGCAGCATTGCCTCTGAGATCACCTCCTGGCCGGCCTGACGGCACGTCTGCTGGAAGTGCTGGATGTTGATGGCGATCAACTGCCGATCGTTGCTGTGGTTCAGGGTTTCGTGAGTTTCCTCTCGTGTTCCGTCTGAATCAGTGATCGTCACCACCCGCTCGTTCAGGTAGTGATAGATCTGCCAGAACTGGGCAGCGGTTGGGTGCTCCGATCGGCAACGTTGTTGCCTGGCAATCGCTCGCGCCTCCAGGTGGCCAGCCAAGCTTTCGGTGTCTCTGTCGGTCCAACTGGGGAACAGCGCCTGGGTCGCGTAGGCGGCAGCAAGCACTTGGGCGTGACACAGAACTATCCGTGCCTCGGTCAGGGCACTGATGGACTGCAGGCGCTGCTCGTAACGTGTGAACGCTTCGAAGTAGCGCTCCAGCCACTGCTTTTCAAATGCCAAGACACGACGTAGATAGCCGCCCAGCTCTTTGGCCTTCATGGATTTCAACCTGTCGGCCATTGGCTTGAGTGCCAGCGAGTGGTGATCCTTGGTGCAGTGCAAGTGCACGATCCGTGAAAGGATGGCCTCGGACCCATCCACGCTCTCGTTCTGAGAGATGGCCAAGGCGCCGCGCCAGATGCTGATCCGTGTTTCATTGCCCGTCGTCTTGGCGCCGGTCACACGCAGAGGGGCGTGATAATCGAACATCGGCTTAACTTCGTCCCAGGCAAATTGCACGGTGACTGTGCGGCCCTGGGCGTCGTTGTAAGTACGGTCTGACTCGATTAGGACCACCGGTAGATTGCTGACCTCGGAAAAGGCGCGTGATAGGCCCACGGCGCTTGCACCGGTGCCACTGGGCTTGATGCCCTCCATATTGTCGCGGCCGATCAGGCGCCATAGGAAACGCAGCAGTGTTGACTTACCCGCCCCTGGCTCGCCCGTCAGTTCCAGGAAGGGAAACGACGCCTGCTGGCTGCCGATCTGCTGGACGAATAGCGAGGCTGTCCACCAGGACAATGCGGCCAGACCATTGAGGCTGTGAACCGCCAGAAAGTCGGGGAACCAATAACCATCGAAATCAGTACCGCGTTCGAACTTGGTGTTCACCAGGGCGGTCTTCACACCCGCCCCCTTGACCTCGATAAAGCCGTGGCTGTTTACCGGTAGCTCTCTGCCCTCATGAAAGCCGAACTGGGGATAGCAGTAGGTACCGGAGTCCTCGTCGTAGCCAATAAAAGGAAGGCTGCGCACAGTACGTACTGGCCGCTTTACATCGTTCAGCCATTTGGCCTTGAGCATGGCGAGTTCTCGAGCGCCGCCCTCAAAGTTTCCTCCGGGTGTGAAGTCGAGCATGGCCCGGACAAACCCCCTGGGCTCAGCAATTGCGCTCGATGGCAGCGGTGCCTGGACGCTCCGGCTCTGGTCGGGAAACTGGAAGTCGAAGTAATAGCGCTGCTCGCCGGTGATGATGTCCTTCTCCAAGTAGTCCAGGCTGGGGATGCAGTTGGAGATCTGCGCGATCTTCACATGCCGTGCGAAGATCTCGCGGTTGCCGTCCACCTTGTCTTCGCCTAGGTCTTTGCTCAGGTCACCCTGGTTTACGCGGGCCGAATAGAGCTGGTTTCGGAACTCCAGTAGGTAAAAGCCAGCAGGACGCCGCAGGTACAACAAGTAGGCGAGCTTGTTTGTGTTCTCAGCGGTAAACAGTTGGCCGCGATAGCAAGCATCCTCCATGAATTTATTGTTCAGTTCGCCATCCCGGTACACGTCATCCCAGTCACGCTGGCCAGCGAGCGCTACCCAGCCAATCTCCCCCATACCGCGCAGCATTTTGAGGTACTTGGGGATGTATTTATGGCCGGCCTTGTCATCATCCAGGCCAATGACCCACGTCACCGATTGCTCCTTGTGGGCTTCGACAATCTCCCAAGGAAAGTTCACGCAGCTGATGGATGCAACGGCCTTGTATCCAGCCAGGTGTAAAGCGATGGCGTGGAAGATCCCTTCTACAACATAGACCCGATCGCCCTTTGCGATGGCCTGACCAGGTGGCGCCCAGCCGTTGTTTTGGTAGGTCATCTTGTACTTGATGCCTGCCTTCTTGCCTTTGTTTGCCGCAACCATGCGTTCGTCGATGATTCGTTCCCAGTAACCGTCGCCGAGCGGAAAACGTACAGTGTCAGCCCAGTCGCCGGACTCCATCTTCCGGCGGCCCTGGGTGTACCAGCCGGACAGCTTGGCAACGTCGAAGCCGCGGTTGCGCTGCAGGTAAGCGTCAGCTGTAGCGTTAGGGCTCGTTTCTGTGGCCGGGAAACGCTCGCTCAGGCTTTCGAACAGCTCGCTATAACGATCACGGGTGTTCTGTTCGAACTGACATTTGATGTCGCGGCTGCACTTGAGGCGATATGGCATTGCTCTACTGATGAAGAGCTCTTGTCGGCCACACTTGGGGCAGGTGCCCTTCTGCAGGTACTTGTCGCCAATGTCCTTGAAGTCCAGTTCTCTATCGTTCTCCAAGGCTCTGATGACATCGAGCTGATAGATCTCGTCGAACTGGGCCTGGGTGATGCGTGTTCTTACGTTCATCACCGCCCCTTAGCGCTGGGAGCTGACAGATACGCTCAACACGCGCTCCGCCTGCTTAGCGGCTTCCATGGTCATGTGGACCATGTTTAGCAGTACTGCTCCCTTCGATCCCTCTTTCTTCGGGCGAATGATGTATTTGCCTGCTTTGATTTCATTTTCAACGGCGCTCGTCGATTGTCCGGAACGCCGAGTGAACTCCGAAATGGTCATGTATGGCGTGTCGATGACGACCTGCATTCTGATAACCTCGATTACTGATATTTGTGGATATATGGGCCATAAGTACCCATACGGAACCAATATAAGTACCCATACGGAACCGTGTCAAGAGAAGGAATCAGGCGATGGAGTTGGCGGAGAAATTGAAGGCGATCCGGCTAAAGGAAGGCCTGACGCAGGCGGAGCTGTGCGAGGCAACGGGAATTAGCCTGAGCAGCTACAAAAAATACGAGCTTGCATTGAGAATTGAAGTGAGTTCGGTGGCGTTGCTGAAGATCACACGACATCAACGATTTAAAAAATATGTGCTTTGGCTGATGGCAGACGAAACTGCGCCCGCATGTGGCCAGGTGAGCGCTGTATAACGCCATGTCTATCAAGAAGCAGGAGGATGGGCAGTGGCTTGTTGACTGTCGGCCAGAGGGAAGAGCAGGGCCACGTATACGGCGCTTAGTACAGTCGAAGAATGAGGCTTTGCATCTCGAGCGTCGCATTATGGGCGACGGGTCTAAGGGTGAGTTTGAGAAGGCGCCGAAATTGGACGAGCGACGCCTGAGCGAGTTGATCGATCTTTGGTACCGGCTCCATGGCCAGAACCTAAAGACGGGCGAACAGCGCCTGTCTCTGTTGCAGGTGATGGCTCAGCGAATGGGTGATCCTCGGGCGCATAAGTTCACGGCGACTCACTTCGCAAACTACCGTGCCGAACGGGCCGAGGGTAAGCACACTCGGACGAGTCTCGGGCGTGGTAGAAGCAAGACGGATGAGAAGCCCAAGCCTATCAGTGCCAACATGTTGAACCATGAACTGGCCTATCTGCGGGCAGTGTTCAACGAGCTAGAACGCCTGGGCGAATGGAGCGGGGCAAACCCGCTAGCGAAGATCCGCAAGCTGAAATTTGATGAGGCCGAGATGGCCTACCTGGTGGCTGAGCAGATCCCTGGGTTACTGCGCGGCTTGGGTGACGAAACGGCGCATGTCCGACTTATTGCTGAGGTTTGCTTATCGACTGGTGCCCGTTGGGGGGAGGCTGAGTCTTTGAAGCCCCGACAAGTGCGCAATGGTCTGATCCATTACAGCAAGACGAAATCTAGTAAGAACCGAACTGTGCCGATCTCCGGTGACCTGGAACAGCGCTTATCCGCTGCTTTGCCGTTCAAACCGAGCTATTCGAAGTTTGGGGAGGTGGTAAAGGAGATCGGGCTGGAGCTTCCAGATGGACAGCTTACTCACGTTCTACGTCATACCTTCGCAAGCCATTACATGATGAACGGTGGCGACATTCTGACGTTGCAGCGAGTTCTTGGGCACGCAACTTTGACCATGACCCAAAAGTATGCTCACTTCAGTCCGGGTCATTTAGCTGATGTAGTTAATTTAAATCCGCTATCTAGGGTTAACAACACTTAATAGGAATACATATATGGCGCAGGCGAATGATTCAGGAGGGACGGTTTTAGATCAGCGCAAGGCAATGTGGGAAGACGGTGAGCTTCAACGTCAGCTCATTCGTCAGTTGATAGCGCCCGATGTTGTCAAAAAATTAAACTCTGTTTTTCAAGTGTTAGATTTGACGTTCAAAGCAGTACTTAAGCCTGAAGTTGTTGCAGGGTTTCAGACAGTTCTCCGGAATATAGAAACGGTAGCGGGATCGCCTCAGTTCCAAAAGATTCTTGGAGAGTTTGGCAGAACGACCGAAGGTGTTTTGCGCTCTCCTCTTTTGGAATATTTGGTTTCTGGACGCGGCCCTGATCTCGGAGAGTTGATAGATGGGGGCGGTGTTGCGACTGTCTCTATTAGTTTGTCTGGTGATGCTAGAGTTGTCACCGAAGCGGAGTTAGATCTTGAGCAGCAGATAGTTGGGCGTTTGGAAAGTGGTGAAACAGTTGACTCATTTTCGAAAGCTCAGAAATTTCACTTTCATGCTGTTATTAATGTTCTAAAAATGATTGTTCTTTATCTGGCTGCCATGAATGGAGTCCGAGAAGATCTTTGTTCTATACAGCCTAAACTGCTTCCTACCATGACATCTAACCAAGTTGCGAGAGCCGTTAGGGCTGCTGTTTGCGATGTGCCTGTGGAGTTCTTGAGCGGTTATCGTTCTGTAAAGGGGGAGGGGGTGCGGCTGCGGACAGAGCCGAATATGAAGTCTCCGTTGGTTAACGTGAACCTTGCAGACAGGGCCCTACTTGAGGTGCTGGATAGCAGTAACAGAGATTGGCTGTATGTATCCGTAGTCGGCGATGAGGGGGTGGAGGGTTGGATCTCCAGGAAGTACACCCATCCGATCATGCGTTAACTCGGTCAGTGTGGACAGAATGTGGACGTAGAACGAATTGGAGAGGCGCTTTCTTAAGGCTCCAGAAAGACGAAAGCCGCGCAATGCGCGGCTTTCAAGTTGGTGGGCCCACACGGACTTGAACCGTGGACCAAAGGATTATGAGTCCTCTGCTCTAACCAACTGAGCTATAGGCCCTCAGTAGGCGGCGGATTATAACGATGGTTTCTCGGCTGTGCTATCCGAAAAGTCGGAAACCCGGATCTGCAGGAAGGTTGCGCAGAACTCATCGGCTTCCAGGGGCAGGCTGACGATGTAGCCCTGGATCTGCTCGCAGCCTTCGAGAGTGAGGAAGGTCTGCTGGGCCTGGTTTTCAACACCTTCGGCAATGACCGTGAATTGCATGCTGCGGCCCAGGGCGATGATGGCGCGGACTATCGCCACATCGTGGGGGTCGTCCGGCAAGCCGCGGACGAATGATTGGTCGATCTTGAGAAAGTCCAGAGGCAGGCGCTTGAGATAGCTCAAGGACGAGTAGCCGGTGCCGAAGTCGTCGATGGCCAGTTGCATTCCCAGACGTTTGAGCTGATGCAGTACCTCCAGGGCTTCTTCAGCCTGGCTCATGATGAAGTTCTCGGTGATTTCCAACTGCAGCAACCCAGGCGGCAGGTCATAGTCGCGCAGCAGTTGTTCGATGCGGCCCAGCAGGTTGGGTTGGCGCAACTGGGCACCTGCCAGATTCACTGACAGTGGCCCGAAATTCTCATAGCGCTGACTCCAGGTATGGAGTTGCTGGCAGGCCCGTTCCAGAACCCAGTCCCCGATCAGCAGGATCATGCCGTTCTCTTCCGCCAATGGAATGAAATGCTCGGGGGGGACGTCGCCGAAGTTGGGGTGGTGCCAGCGAATCAGCGCTTCGGCCCCCACCAGTTCGTGGCTGCTGAGGCTGATCTTGGGTTGGAAATAAAGAGACAGCTCTCCACGTTCGATGGCCCGCCGCAGTTCGTGCTCCAGGGCAACACGTTCGCTGGCCTGGGCGGTCAGGTCGCGGGTGTAGCGCTCGACCCGGTTGCGCCCCTTGGCCTTGGAGCGATACATGGCGGCGTCGGCGTTCTTGATCAGCGTGGCAACGTCGCAACCATCCTTGGGGTACAGGCTGGTGCCGATGCTGGCGCTGATGAAGAACTCGTGCTCGCCGGCCTGGAAGGGGGCGGTGAAGCAGTTCAGCAGCTTGGTGGCGATATGGTCGGCGTCGCTGGCCTGGTGCAGGCCCGGAAGCAAGATGATGAATTCGTCCCCACCCAGGCGGGCGACTGTGTCGATGTCTCGCAACTGCTCCTTCAGACGTACCGCGATGCCTTTGAGCAGCAGGTCGCCCACCGGGTGCCCAAGGCTGTCGTTGATGTGCTTGAAGCGATCCAGGTCGAGAAACAGCACGGCGCCCTGGCTGCCGTTTTCCTCTTGGCTGTTGAGCGCGGTCAGTAAGCGGCTTTCGAACAAGGTGCGGTTCGGCAGTCCGGTGAGGGGATCGTGGTGGGCCTGGTAGTCGAGGCGTGCCTGGGCATGCTTGAGGCTGGAGATGTCGGCGAACACCGCAACGAAATGGGTGATCTGCCGATCCTTGTTGCGCACTGCGTTGATCGTCAGCCAGTTGGGGTAGAGCTCGCCGTTCTTGCGACGGTTGGAGATCTCGCCCTGCCAGTGGCCTTCCAGGGTCAGTTGGTGCCACATCGCCGCATAGAAGGCGCTGTCATGCAGGCCGGACGCCAACAGGCGCGGTGTGTGTCCCAGGGTTTCACTTTCGCTGTAACCGGTGATCTCGCTGAAGGCACGATTGACGGCGCTGATGCGCTGCTGGGTATCGGTGATCATTACGCCTTCGGCGGTGCTCTCAAACACCGTGGCGGCCTGCTGCAGTTTTTCCTGCATCAACTGGCGGTCGGTGATATCCCGGGCAATGGTCAGCATGCAGTCGTCGTCGCCAATGGGCAGCGGTCGGCTCGACAGTTCACAGAGACGGATCTGGCCATCGTTGCGTCGGATATGGCAGCTGAAGTCACGGACAAAACCGTCCCGCTGCAGCAGGTCGAGCAGCTGCTTGCGCTCGTTGAGGTTGACCCAGATTCCCAGGTCCAGAGTCGAACGATCCAGGGACATGGCACTGTTGAAGCCGGTGATGCGGCTAAAGCCCTCGTTGACCTCGATCAGCAGTCCATCCCGTTGCCGGGTCAGCAACAGCCCATCTGGCGAAGCGTGGAAGGCTTTGGCGAACTTCTCCTCTGAGATCTGCAACTGTTGCTGGGTTTCCTTGAGCTGGCTGATGTCGCGCACTACCACCACCAGCGCCGGGGTGGTGTCGAGGTCGAAGGGTTCGGCGGAGATCAGGCCGGTGAAGACTTGGCCATTGTGGCGGCGGAAGGGCATTTCCAGGTTGCGGATGCTACCGGCCTGCAAGCGCTGCAAGAGGCTCGGGCCGACCCCCGGGATGCCCCAGATATTGAGTTCGGTGGCGGTCTGGCCAATTACGGTTTCGGCGCTCAGGCCGATCTGCTCCTCGAAGGCCTTGTTGACCTCCAGCAGGCAGCCGTCGGACAGGCGCGCGATGACCAGGATGTCCGGGCACTGCTGGAACACCGAGGCGAACTTCTGCTCGGAAAGGCGCAGGGCCTCTTCAGTGTGCTTGGTCTCGCTGATGTCGATCATCAGGCCGCGCATCACCGGCTCATGGCCGTGTTCGATCAGGCTGACGATATCGCGCACCCAGAGGCATCGGCCGTCGGCGGTGATCACTCGATAGTCGAGGCTGTGGTCGCGTCCGGCCTGTACTTCGTGGTCGCAGAAGGCCTGGGCGCGAGTCAGGTCGGCGGGGTGGATGATGTTGCGCCAGAACCCCGGGATCAGCCAGTGGGATAGGGGATAGCCCAGCAGGGCTTCGGCATGGGGGGAGACATAGCTGTAAGTGAAGTCGCTGACACGCGCTTCCCAGGCGATGGCCGAGAGGCTCTCCACCAGGCTGCGGTAATGGTATTCACTGCGGCGCAACTCTTGTTCCAGAGCCACCCTGCGGGAGATCTCCGAGCTCAGGCGACGGTTGATGCGGATCACCACCGCCAGCACTGTGACCAACAGCAGGAGGCCGGGCAGGCCGTACATCAGGACATCCGACCAGAACGTCCGATGGTCGAGGACGCTGCCGACCCAATGTTGTTGAATCGCGCTGATTTCCTCGGCACTGAGGTCCGCCAGGACCTTGTCGAGTATGCCCGCCAGGATCTTGCTGTCCCGTGGGACGCCCATGGCCAACTGGTAGCGATAAGGGGTTTCGCCGCTGACGTACAGGCCCTCGAGCTTGAGCTGGCGCAGGCTCCAGACACTGGAGGCCAGATCGCCCACTACGGCGTCCACCTCGTCGGTGGCCAGGGCCTGCAGGGCCGAGCTGATATTGGGCAGGGCCACCAGGTTCAGGTCCGGGTGTTGGGTGCGCAGCAACTCGTGGGGGGCGTAGTTCTCCACCACCGCGACCTTGATGCCGTAGAGATCCTTGAGGTTGCGCGGTTGTGCGCCACCTGCATGGGCCAGGATAACAATGGGGAAGTCGAGATAGGGGCGGGTGAAGGCCATGTAACTCTGGCGTTCCGGGGTCGACATGATGCCGGGCAGCAGGTCCAGCTTGCCTTGCTTGGCATCTTCGAGCACGGCGGTCCAACTGGCCGGTTCGACGGGCGTCAGGGTGATTGACAGGCGTTCCTGGATCAGCTGGATGTAGTCCGCTGCCAGGCCCTGGTAGCGGCCCTCTTCATCCCGATACTCAAAGGGCGGCCAGGAGGCATCTATACCCAGGCGCAGTTGCGGGTGGGCCTTGAGCCAGCCACGTTCTTCATCGGTGAGAGTCAGCGCGCCAGCCGTTGCGGTCCAGGTAAGTAGCGCCAGCAGAAGCATGGCCGACAGTCTGGGCATAACCGTCTCGTTATGGCACGGGGAATGTTTCGAGTGTAGACGGGCTATGGGGGTGGGGGAGGGAGGATCTGCAAAAAGCAAAACCCCCAGCTGGGCTGGGGGTTTTGGGCTTACTCGTCGAGGAAGGAGCGCAGATGCTCGCTTCGCGTCGGGTGGCGCAGCTTGCGCAGCGCCTTGGCTTCGATCTGACGAATCCGTTCACGGGTCACGTCGAACTGTTTACCAACCTCCTCAAGGGTGTGGTCGGTATTCATGTCGATGCCGAAGCGCATGCGCAGGACCTTGGCTTCACGGGCAGTGAGGCCGGAGAGTACTTCGCGAGTCGCTTCTTTCAGGCTCTCAACGGTGGCGACATCGATTGGCGACTGCATGGTCGAGTCTTCGATGAAGTCGCCCAGATGGGAGTCTTCGTCATCACCGATCGGGGTTTCCATGGAGATCGGCTCTTTAGCGATCTTCAATACCTTGCGGATCTTGTCCTCAGGCATTTCCATGCGTTCGCCCAGCTCTTCCGGGGTCGGTTCACGACCCATTTCCTGCAGCATCTGCCGGGAAATGCGGTTGAGCTTGTTGATCGTCTCGATCATGTGCACCGGAATACGAATGGTGCGGGCCTGGTCGGCAATCGAGCGAGTGATCGCCTGACGGATCCACCAGGTGGCATAGGTCGAGAACTTGTAGCCGCGACGGTATTCGAACTTGTCTACCGCTTTCATCAAGCCGATGTTGCCTTCCTGGATCAGGTCGAGGAACTGCAGGCCACGGTTGGTGTACTTCTTGGCGATGGAGATCACCAGACGCAAGTTGGCTTCAACCATCTCTTTCTTCGCGCGGCGGGCCTTGGCCTCACCGATCGACATGCGACGGTTGATGTCCTTGATCTCGGCAATCTTCAAGCCGGTTTCAACTTCAAGCGCGGTCAGCTTCTGCTGGCAACGGATGATATCCGGCTGCAGACGGGCAATGGCTTCGGCGTACTTGCTCTTGCCTTTGGCCAGGGCGTCGGTCCAGCTTTCATCCACTTCGTTGCCCGGGAACTGGCGCAGGAAGTCGGCCCGCGGCATGCGGGCATCACGCACGCAGAGTTGCATGATGGCGCGTTCTTGCTGACGCAGACGATCCAGGGCGCTGCGTACACGTTCAACCAGGCCTTCGAATTGCTTCGGAACCAGCTTGATCGGCATGAACAGTTCGGCCAGGGCCAACATCTCGGCGATGGCTTGCTTGTTCTCGCGGCCGTGCTTCTTCAGCGCCTTGCGGGTGATCTCCATCTGATCGGCGACGGCGCCAAAGCGCTGTGCAGCGACGACCGGATCCGGACCGCTTTCGGCTTCTTCTTCGTCTTCGGTTGCTTCAGCTTCTTCGTCATCGCTGTCGTCATCCGCTTTCGCGGTTTTGGTGTCGACAGGAGGCGGTACTTCGGCGGCAGGCGGCGTAATACCGTCATCCGGGTCGATGTACCCGCTGAGAACGTCAGACAGGCGGCCACCTTCGGTGGTGACGCGAGTGTATTCGGAGAGGATGTGATCAACCGTGCCAGGGAAGTGCGCGATTGCGCCCATCACTTCACGGATGCCCTCTTCGATACGTTTGGCGATTTCGATTTCGCCTTCACGTGTGAGCAGCTCTACCGTACCCATTTCGCGCATGTACATGCGCACTGGGTCGGTAGTGCGACCAATGTCGGTTTCCACAGCCGCCAACGCTGCGGCGGCTTCTTCAGCTGCTGCTTCGTCGGTGTCGGCTTCGGCCAACAAAAGGGCATCCGCATCCGGAGCACTCTCGAATACGTTGATCCCCATGTCGTTGATCATGCGGATGATGTCTTCCACCTGTTCCGGATCTGAAATATCCTCCGGCAGGTGGTCGTTGACCTCCGCGTAAGTCAGGTAACCCTGCTCACGTCCACGGCTGATCAACTCTTTGAGGCGAGACTGCTGTTGCGCTTTTCCGGACATAACACCCTATCCACTGAAGGTCTTGGCGGGCAAAAAACAAGCCGAGGATTATACCCGAGCTATGACCTCACGCGCCAGTTGAGGTCGGGTTTGATGCGGGAACATTGCGTTTTAGAAGCTCAACCAGCTGTATTTTCTCTTCGCTGCTGAGCTCGCTTTGGCGCGATTTCCTGAGAAGTTGTTCTAAAACACGCTCGCGTTGGCGAGCGGACAAGCTATTAATGGTGTCGAAAAACTGTTGTTCAAGGTTATCTCCGTCGATCAACCACTCTTTTTCTGCCAGTGCGGTAAGCAGGTGCCCCTGTTGAGTGCCGTGCCAGCGCGCCATCAGCTGATGAATAGAGCGTAGCTTAGGATTTTTCTGTACGGCTTCGATCAGGGCCACCAGCAACTGAGTGTTGGTGTTGTCGTCATCGGCAAAATGTCCGGCATCTTCAACTTTTTCTGCCAGTTGCGGGTGATGCAGCAGGGTGCGCAAGGCTGCAAGCGTAGGAGGCTCCACCGCCGCCGGGATGCGAGGGCCGCGAGGCTGGTCGCGATCGCCCTGGCGCTTGCCTTTGCCGTTCTTGTCCCAGGGCTTGTTTTCCCATTTCTTGCCACCGCCGCTTTTCTTCGGCGTCCACTCTTGTTGAGGGGCGTACGCTTCCTGATGGGGCTCGTGGTAGTCGGCATAATCCGGCATGGCGTCGTAGTCGATGCCAGCGTCATAGATTGGGGGGGCTTCCGCTGGGGCACTGTGGGCTAGTTGATTCACCGTTTCATTGGTCAGGCCGGTGATTTCGGTCAGGCGCTGGCGCATCAGGGTGCGCAGGTTGGCCCCTGGGATTTTCTCGATCAGTGGTGCTGCCAGGGTCGCCAGATGAGCCTTGCCTTCCAGTGAGCGTGGGTCGGCCTCGTCGATCAGTTGCTGAAAGAAATAGTCCGCCAACGGCTGGGCGTGCTGGTTGATGCGGGCGCGGAAGGCGTCTGTGCCTTCGGAGCGGACCAGGGTATCCGGGTCTTCCCCTTCCGGCAGGAACAGGAAGCGCGCGCGGCGCCCGTCCTGCAGGCAGGGCAGGGTGGCCTCGAGGGCGCGCCAGGCAGCTTTGCGTCCGGCTTGGTCGCCGTCAAAGCAGAACAATACGTTGGGCACAATGCGGAACAGGCGCTTGAGGTGTTCCTCGCTGGTGGCGGTGCCCAGAGTCGCGACGGCATTGCGCAGGCCTTGCTGGGCCAGGGCGATCACGTCCATATAGCCTTCGACGACGATGATCTCGTCGAGGTTGCGGTTGTTCTTGCGAGCTTCGAACAGACCGTAAAGCTCTTGGCCCTTGTGGAATACCGGGGTTTCCGGAGAGTTCAGGTATTTGGGTTTGTCGTCCCCCAGAACCCGGCCGCCGAAGGCAATGATCCGGCCGCGGGTATCGCGGATCGGGAACATCACGCGATCGCGAAAGCGGTCATAGCGTTTGCCGGTCTCGGCGTTCTCAATCAGCAGCCCGGCATCGATCATGGCCTTCTGCTGCAGAGTGTCGCTGCTCAGGTGCTTGAACAGGTTGTCCCAGCCGGGCGGCGCAAAACCCAGGCCGAAGTCCCGGGCAATTTCGCCGGTGAGGCCGCGCCCCTTGAGGTAGTCGACTGCTGCCTTGCGTGCCGGGTGGCTTTTCAGTGCCTGGCGATAGTAGTCGGCAGCGGCGCTGAGCAGCGGGTACAGCGGTGAGTCTGTGGGTTGTCGGGGTTTGCGCTGGCCACGATTGCTTTCCTCGCGGGGGATCTCCATGCCGGCAGCTTTCGCCAGTTCCTCGACGGCCTGGGGAAAGTCCAGATTGTCGTGGTCCATGATGAAGCCGAGGGCATTGCCGCCTGCGCCGCAACCGAAGCAGTAATAGAACTGCTTGTCGGGGCTGACGCTGAAGGAGGGGGTCTTTTCCTTGTGGAATGGGCAACAGGCTGTGTAGTTCTTGCCGGCTTTCTTGATCTGCAGGCGCGAGCTGACTACATCGACGATGTCGGTGCGGTTCAGAAGGTCGTCAATAAAGCTCTGGGGAATAAGCCCGGCCATTGCGTTCTCGTCATCACTGCGGGGAAAAATAGCCCTGGCGACGCTGTCGAAAGATCAGGTGAGGCGGGGCCTGAAGGGGGCGCTGCTCGACCTGGTTTTCGGCTTGATCGCAGTCGGGAAGTGTATCTGCCGAACGTCCACTGACGTTAATTGCAATCAGTATTCGACTATTTGAGGCAGTGCGCTGAGTCCGACAGTGGCCATTGGAGGGCCTCGGATAGCTCATCAAGCAGGCGCTGGAGAAGGGCGCCTTGGGCTGATCGTCTGCAGGAATCAGTAAGGGTGTGCTCGTCAGTAGCCTTGGAAGGCTCGTCAGAAAAGACGTGCACCGCTGGCAAGAAGCCAGGTCTGACGTGGTGAAGCAGATTCGTCTGGGTCGCATGGGCGGCTTTGACGGTGAAGCATCAAGCGTATTCCGCAAATGCCATTAGCCCGGCTGAGGGCCGGGCTTGGCAGAAGCTTGCAGCGAACGTCTGTGTATTAGTACAGACGTACGGCGCGGCGCTGTTCGCGCTGAACTTTCTTGGCGTGACGCTTAACAGCAGCAGCTGCTTTGCGCTTACGCTCGGAAGTCGGCTTCTCGTAAAATTCGCGGCTACGAACTTCAGCCAGAACACCGGCTTTTTCGCAGGAGCGCTTGAAACGACGCAGAGCTACGTCGAAGGGTTCGTTCTCTTTAACTTTGACGGCTGGCATCCAGAGCTACCTTCATTCATTACCGGGGTCAACGTTCTCGTCGCAAAAATCGCGGCTGAGGTCGTCGGTTTTTAAGGGTTGCGGATGTTAACCCCTCAACGCTCGGAATGCAAAGCCTCTGATCGAAAACCGCTGGCCGGGCGCGGGAGTGGCGACTATTATGCGCGCCTTCGAATTCAGCCTCTACAAGGCGCAAACCCATGCTAGTACTGGGATTAGAAACCTCCTGCGACGAAACCGGCGTCGCGCTTTACGACAGTGAGCGTGGCCTGCTGGCCGATGCGCTGTTCAGTCAGATCGACCTGCATCGCGTCTACGGTGGCGTGGTGCCGGAACTGGCCTCTCGTGACCACGTCAAGCGTATGCTGCCCCTGATTCGCCAGGTCCTGGCGCAAGCTGACTGTGTCTCCACCGAGATCGATGCCATTGCCTACACTGCGGGTCCCGGTCTGGTGGGCGCCTTGTTGGTAGGTGCCTCCTGCGCCCAGGCGCTGGCCTTTGCCTGGGGGATTCCGGCCCTGGGCGTGCATCACATGGAAGGTCACCTGCTGGCGCCGATGCTCGAGGAGCATCCGCCGGAATTTCCGTTCGTCGCTTTGTTGGTGTCGGGCGGCCACACCCAGTTGGTCCGGGTTGATGGCATCGGCCAATACCAGCTGTTGGGCGAGACCCTGGACGATGCGGCAGGCGAAGCGTTCGACAAGACCGCGAAGATGATCGGCCTGAATTATCCAGGCGGCCCCGAGATCGCCCGCCTGGCAACACAGGGCGTCCCTGGGCGTTTTGTCTTCCCGCGGCCAATGACCGATCGTCCGGGCCTGGACTTCAGCTTCAGCGGCTTGAAGACCTTCGCCCTGAACACCTGGCAGCAGTGCGTCAGTGCTGGAGACGACGGTGAGCAAACCCGTTGCGACATCTCTCTCGCCTTCCAGCAAGCGGTGGTGGAAACTTTGACCATCAAGTGCAAGCGCGCCTTGAAGCAGACAGGCCTCAAGCGTGTGGTCATTGCCGGGGGTGTGAGTGCCAACAAGGCCCTGCGAGCCTCCCTGGAAAACATGCTCGCCGAGATGAACGGCAATGTGTTCTACGCTCGCCCCGAGTTCTGCACCGACAACGGCGCGATGATCGCCTATGCCGGCTGTCAGCGTTTGCAGGCCGGACAGCAGGAAAGCCTGGCGATCAGTGTGCAGGCACGCTGGCCGATGGAGCAGCTGTCAGCACTCTGAGAGAGGCGCGCAAGCTGAAGTCTTTTCATCTGTCGGATTCAAAAATGCCGTTCGCGCCCGGCAAACAGGTCGCGTAGATTGCCGCGATGGCGCCAAACGATCAGTAGCGTGAGTACGCTCATCGGTAGTAGTGCCTCAGGTTCCTGCCAGGCCAGTAGCGGCAGGGTCAGGGGGGTGGCGATCAAGGCGGCCAGTGAGCTGGTGCGGGTCAGGTAGAAGGTCAGCGCCCAGGCGGCGATGGCCAGGAGCGCCGCCGGGGGATAGAGCCCCAGCAACATGCCGGCAGCAGTGGCGACGCCTTTGCCGCCGCGAAAGCGGAAGTACAGTGGGAACAGGTGGCCGATTACGGCGTAGAGTCCGATCCACGCCTGTTGCTGCAACGAAAGCCCCGCAAGGTGGGCGATCAGCACAGGCACCAGGCCTTTGCACAGATCCCCCAGCAGGGTTAGGACAGCGAGTTTTTTGCCGGCCAGGCGCAGCATGTTGGTGGCACCGGCATTGCCCGAACCACTCATTCGCGGGTCGGGGTTGCCCGTGAGGCGGCTGAGCAAAATGGCGAAGGACAGAGAGCCAAGCAGGTAGGCGAGAATCGCCAGTAACCAAAACATGCTAACTATTCCGGGCGAGGATGCCCTGATTCTAACGGCGCATTGCGCCCTTGTCGTGCTGCGGAGAAGAGTGCTTGGACAGAGTGTTTATCGAAGGACTGGAAGTGGACACCGTGATTGGAGCCTACGACTGGGAGCGTGGCATCCGACAGTGTCTGCGTCTTGATCTGAGCTTTGCTTGGGATAATCGCCCGGCTGCTGCTGGGGACGATCTGACGCTGGCGTTGGATTATGCCAGTGTTTCCGCGCGGATCCAGGCGTTTGCCGAGCAGGCCCAGTACCAGTTGGTGGAAACCTTTGCCGAGCGTCTTGCCGAAGTGTTGATGAGCGAGTTTCACATTCCTTGGCTGCATTTGAAGCTGACCAAGCCAGGCGCTGTTCCGGCCGCCACTGGCGTGGGTGTGGAGATCGAGCGCGGATGTCTCTGACTCAGGTGTTTCTGGGGCTTGGTAGCAATATCGAGCGTGAAGCTCATCTGCGGGCCGGGCTCGATGCCTTGGCCGGTTTCCTGGTGGATATGCGTTGCTCGGCAGTGTTTGAAAGCCAGCCGGTGGGAATCAAGAGCGGTCCGTTCTTCAATCTGGTGGTGTCGGGTTACACCGACTTGCCGTTGACTGAACTGGACCGGCGTTTGAAGTTCATCGAGGCGGACAACGGTCGTTATGCCCCGGACCGCAAAGGTTTGCCACTGGATATCGATGTGCTGCTGTACGGCGACCTGACTGGCAATTTCGATGGCTTGATCCTGCCCCGTGCGGAAATCCTGAAGAATGCCTTTGTGCTTTGGCCGTTGTCGCTGATGGCGCCGGAGCGGCTACACCCATTGGCCGGCAAGAGCCTGGGGATGCTTTGGGATGAGGCGCAGATCGATCAGGTTCTAGCGCCCGTGGCCTTCGAATGGCAGGGCAGGCAACTGACGCCTCCGGGCCTGTAACTCCTCGGGCTCTCCTTGTGCTGACAAGGCTGGAGCCTTGTCAGCAGTTTCTCAGGATGCGTGCTGTTCCTTGTAGGTCTTGATTGCCTTCAGTCGCTCCAGCCTCAGCGCCTCACCCAGTTCCGGGCCTTTGAAGCCCTGCTCCAGTAAAGGTTGAACCGCCACTGAGCGCGCCGCGTTGGCGGCGCCGTGCAGGTAATCTGCTTGGGGGTAAGGTCGCGACTCCAGTCCCAGGCGACCACGGGCGTCCATTTCGCAAGCAGCAATGAACTCTTCAAAGCGCTGCGGACGGCGGAAGACGTCGAAGCTTTGCAGCAGCTCAAGCAGTGTCGAAGCCTTCAGTTCCTGGGCCTTGTGGGCGTGGGTGTGATACTGCCCCACCAACAGCGCCAGCTCCTGGCATTCCCGTGGGGCCTTGAAGCGCTCATTGACGGCCTTGATCAGTTCAAGTCCCTTGTGCTCGTGACCAATGTGGCGTGGCCACTCCTCCTCGGGTGTCACGCCTTTGCCCAGGTCGTGGAGCAGGCAAGCCCAACGTACCGAGAGGGGCTGCTGGTGCAGCGCTGCTTGCTGCAACACGCTGAGGCTATGCAGGCCGGTGTCTATTTCCGGATGATGGGTCGGTGGCTGGGGAACGCCGAATAGTGCGTCGACCTCAGGTATCAGTACGGCCAGGGCGCCGCAGTCACGCAATACCTGGATAAAGACCTGAGGCTGATCCTCCATCAAGGCGCGAGACATCTCCTTCCAACTGCGTTCCGCCGTCAGGGCTTGAAGCTCGCCTGACTCGCTGAGTTGGCGCATCAATTCAAGTGTCTCAGGGGCCACGCTGAAGCCCAGGTCGGCGTAGCGCGCGGCAAAGCGTGCCACTCGCAGAACTCGCAGGGGATCTTCGGCGAATGCCGGTGAAACATGGCGCAACAGCCGGTTTTCCAGATCCTTTTGACCGTTGTAAGGATCAGTCACAAGACCCTGATCATCTTCGGCCATGGCGTTGATCGTCAGGTCGCGGCGAATCAGGTCCTCCTCCAGGGTGACTTCCGGACTGGCATGGAAAGTGAAACCGCCGTAACCCCGTCCACTCTTGCGCTCGGTTCGAGCGAGGGCATATTCCTCGCCGCTCTTGGGGTGCAAAAACACTGGAAAATCGGCGCCCACCGGGCGAAAGCCCTTGGCGATCATGTCTTGCGCACTGGCGCCCACCACGACCCAGTCGACGTCGGTGACTGGTCTGCCCAGCAAGCGATCGCGTACAGCACCGCCGACTTTATAAATCCGCATAAAAAAACCTCCGTTAGCGCGACAGGATAACCCTTGTGCCGCGCTAACGGAGGCTCGTTCTTGGGCTCAGAGGTGGATGACTGCCAGGTCCAGTCGTCCGTAGTCGTTTTCGTTGTGATCGCTTCTCGGCGGTACGTGAAGGGTTTTTATCACCTGATCGCCCTGCAGGGTTTCCAAGTGAATATCGAAGCCCCAGAGGCGGTGCAGGTGCTTGAGCACCTCCTCGGTGGAATCCCCCAAGGGTTTGCGATCGTGTTGCTGATGGCGCAGGGTCAGCGAGCGGTCGCCACGACGGTCGATGCTCCAGATCTGCACGTTGGGTTCACGGTTGCCCAGGTTGTATTGCGCGGCCAGGGTTTCCCGAATGATTCGATAGCCGCTTTCATCATGGATTGCTGGTACCAGCAGGTCATCCTTCTGGTCGTCATCCATGATGCTGAACAGCTTGAGGTCGCGGATCACCTTGGGCGACAGATACTGCAGGATGAAGCTCTCATCCTTGAAGCTGCTCATGGCGAACTTGATGCTCGACAGCCAGTCGGTGCCGGCCAGTTCCGGGAACCAGCGGCGATCTTCTTCGGTGGGGTCTTCGCACATGCGGCGGATGTCCCGGTACATGGCAAAACCCAGAGCGTAGGGGTTGATACCGTTGTAATAAGGGCTGTCGAATCCCGGCTGATAAACCACGCTGGTGTGGGAGGCGAGGAATTCCATCATGAAGCCGTCGGTGACCAGGCCTTCGTCATACAGGTCATTCATCAGGGTGTAATGCCAGAAGGTGGCCCAGCCTTCGTTCATCACCTGGGTCTGGCGCTGCGGGTAGAAGTACTGGGCGATCTTGCGCACGATGCGGACAATTTCTCGCTGCCAGGGCTCCAGCAATGGCGCATGTTTTTCGATGAAATACAGGATGTTTTCCTGAGGCTCTGCGGGGAATCGCGCGTTGTCCTTGTCGCTGTATTTGTCCGCGCCTTTGGGAATCGTGCGCCACAGGTCGTTGATCTGTTTCTGCAGGTGCTCTTCCCGGTCCTTCTGCCGACGCCGTTCTTCCTCGGCGGAGATCGGGTAAGGCCGTTTGTAGCGATCGACGCCGTAGTTCATCAGGGCATGGCAGGAATCCAGCAGATCCTCCACGGCATCGATGCCATGGCGTTCCTCGCATTGCATGATGTACTGCTTGGCGAACACCAGATAATCGATGATCGAGCTGGCATCGGTCCAGGTGCGGAACAGGTAGTTGCCCTTGAAGAAACTGTTGTGGCCGTAGCAGGCGTGGGCCACCACCAGGGCCTGCATGCAGATGGTGTTCTCCTCCATCAGATAGGCGATGCAAGGGTCTGAATTGATCACAATCTCGTAGGCCAGTCCCATCTGACCACGGCTGTAGGACTTTTCGGTACTGAGAAAGTGCTTGCCGTAGGACCAATGGTGATAACCCAAAGGCATGCCCACCGAGGCATAGGCATCCATCATCTGCTCGGCGGTGATCACCTCGATCTGGTTGGGATAGGTATCCAGAGCATAGCGAGCCGCAATACGGCTGATTTCGCGGTCGTAGGCCTGGATCAGCTCGAAGGTCCATTCCGAGCCCGTTGAGATGGGTTGGCGCTTCTGCTCTCTGGCGGTCATGTCACTAACCTGCGCTGGAAGAGTTCACGGAAGACCGGATAGATATCGCCGGCCGAAACCAATTGTTGCTGGGCGAACGTGTCGGAGAAGGCTTCGGCGATACGTTCGTACTCGAACCACAGGGCCTGGTGCTCACGTGGAGTGATCTCCACGTAGGTGTAGTACTGCACGAAAGGCATGATCTGGTTGATCAGGATATCGCGGCAGATGGGCGAGTCATCGTTCCAGTTGTCGCCGTCGGAGGCTTGTGCGGCATAGATGTTCCATTCGTTGCTCGGGTAGCGCTCGGCCATGATTTCCTGCATCAGCTTCAGCGCGCTGGAGACAATGGTCCCGCCGGTTTCCCTGGAATAGAAGAACTCTTCCTCATCCACTTCCCGGGCGCTGGTGTGGTGGCGGATGAAGACCACGTCGATCTTGTCGTAGTTGCGCTTGAGGAACAGGTACAAAAGGATGAAGAAGCGTTTGGCTATGTCCTTGGTCGCCTGGGTCATGGAGCCGGATACGTCCATCAGGCAGAACATCACCGCCTTGGAGCTGGGGTTGGGCTGTTTCACCAGCAGGTTGTATTTGAGGTCGAAGGTGTCGAGAAAGGGCACGCGGTGAATCCGCGCACTCAGGCGTTCGATTTCAGCTTCCAGTTCCTGGATATCGCCGAAGTTGTCCGGTTCTTCCCGCTTCAGTCGCTCCAGATCCTCCTTGGCCTCCCGCAGCTTGGCCCGGCTGCTGCCGGACAAGGCAATGCGTCGGGCGTGGGCCGAGCGCAAGGTGCGGATGATGTTGATCCGCGATGGGTTGCCTTCGTTGCTGATCCCGGCACGCACGGTCTTGAAGGTGTCGGTCCCGGTCAGGTTGCGTTTGACCAGGTTGGGCAGCTCCAAATCCTCGAACATGAACTCGAGGAATTCTTCCTGGGTAATCTGGAAGACGAACTCATCCATGCCTTCGCCGGAATTGCCTGCCTTGCCGCGGCCAGCACCGCCTCCACCGCCGCCTTGAGGCCTGGCGATATGTTCGCCTGCGGTGAATTCCTTGTTGCCGGGATGGACCACGGTCTGTTTGCCGCCACGGCCGTGGTGCAGCACCGGTTCGTCGATGTCCCGTCCGGGAATACTGATTTGTTCGCCATGCTCCATATCGGTGATGGAGCGGCGGCTGACGGCCTCTTCGACGGCCTTTTTAATGTGGTCACGGTAGCGCCGCAGAAACCGCTGGCGGTTCACCGTGCTCTTGTTCTTGCCATTGAGACGTCGGTCGATCACATAGCTCATGGGCCCCTCCGGGGAGCTTCAAGACATAAGCCTCAAGCCGTAAGTCACGCTGCAGCAGAGCCTGTGAGGGCTCTACGGCACCGCGCTTGCAGCTTGTGGCTAGAAGCTTGCAGCTGCTTTACTGCGATTTTCTGACCCGCAGATACCATTCGGACAGCAGCCGTACCTGTTTGTCGGTGTAGCCGCGCTCGACCATTCGTGTGACGAAGTCGTTGTGTTTCTGCTGATCCTCCTTGCTGGCCTTGGCGTTGAAGCTGATGACCGGCAGCAGATCCTCGGTGTTGGAGAACATTTTCTTCTCGATGACCACCCGCAGCTTCTCGTAGCTGAGCCAGGTGGGGTTCTTGCCATTGTTGTTGGCTCGTGCCCGCAGGACGAAGTTGACGATTTCGTTGCGGAAGTCTTTCGGGTTGCTGATGCCCGCAGGCTTTTCGATCTTCTCCAGCTCTTCGTTGAGGGCAACGCGATTGAGGATTTCACCGGTTTCCGGGTCGCGGTATTCCTGATCCTGAATCCAGAAGTCCGCGTAGAGCACGTAACGGTCGAAGATATTCTGGCCGTACTCGCTGTAGGACTCGAGGTAGGCGGTCTGGATCTCCTTACCGATGAACTCGATGTAGCGTGGTGCCAGGTATTCCTTGAGGAAGCGCAGGTAGCGCTCGCGGGTTTCTGCCTGGAACTGCTCCTGCTCGATCTGCTGCTCCAGCACATACAGCAGGTGCACCGGGTTGGCCGCCACTTCATGGGGATCGAAGTTGAAGACTTTTGACAGGATCTTGAAGGCAAAGCGGGTCGATAGGCCGTTCATGCCCTCATCGACGCCGGCACTGTCGCGGTACTCCTGGATCGACTTGGCCTTGGGATCGGTGTCTTTCAGGTTCTCGCCGTCATAGACGCGCATCTTCGAGTAGATATTGGAGTTTTCCGGCTCCTTGAGGCGCGACAGCACAGTGAACTGTGCCAGCATCTTCAGGGTGTCGGGGGCGCAATGGGCCTTGGCCAGCGAGCTGTTGAACAGCAGCTTGTCGTAGATCTTCACCTCATCGCTGACACGCAAGCAGTAAGGCACCTTGACGATGTAGATACGGTCAATGAAGGCTTCGTTGTTCTTGTTGTTGCGGAAGGTGTGCCACTCCGATTCGTTGGAGTGGGCCAGCAGGATGCCGGTGAAGGGGATCGCCCCCAGCCCTTCGGTGCTGTTGTAGTTGCCTTCCTGGGTGGCGGTGAGCAATGGGTGCAGCACCTTGATCGGTGCCTTGAACATTTCGACGAACTCCATCAGGCCCTGGTTGGCCCGGCACAGTGCCCCGGAGTAGCTGTAGGCGTCGGCGTCGTTCTGTGGGAATTCTTCCAGTTTGCGGATATCCACCTTGCCCACCAGGGCTGAGATGTCCTGGTTGTTCTCGTCCCCGGGCTCGGTCTTGGCCACGGCGATCTGGTTGAGAATCGACGGGTACAGTTTCACCACCCGGAACTGGCTGATGTCACCGCCGAACTCCGCCAGGCGCTTGGTGGCCCATGGCGACATGATGGTGTTGAGGTAGCGCCGCGGGATGCCGAAGTCTTCTTCGAGAATGGCGCCATCTTCCGTGGCATTGAACAGGCCCAGCGGCGATTCGAAGACCGGGGAGCCCTTGATGGCGTAGAAGGGCACTTTTTCGATCAGCTGCTTGAGCTTCTCGGCCAGGGACGATTTACCACCGCCCACCGGACCCAGGAGATAGAGGATCTGTTTCTTCTCTTCCAGGCCCTGAGCGGCGTGGCGGAAATAGGAGACGATCTGGTCGATGCATTCTTCCATGCCATGGAAGTCTTCAAAGGCCGGATAGCGCCGGATTACCTTGTTGGAGAAGATTCGCGACAGCCTCGAGTTGGTCGAGGTATCCAGCAGCTCGGGCTCGCCGATGGCCAATAGCAAGCGCTCGGCAGCGGATGCATAGGCGCTTCGGTCCTTTTTGCACAGTTCCAGGTATTCCTGCAGCGAAAACTCTTCCTGGCGTGTGGATTCGAAGCGTTGTTGGAAGTGGCTAAAAATACTCATGACGTCACCTCGCTCGATACGTGGAGCCGGCGTCGGATCAGTCAGTCAAGTGCTGGCATGCAACTGAAAGCCCAGTTGCTGTTTACCCCCCAGAACACTTTCAAAGCTATCGACCTTGAAAGCTAGTACCGATGACCCGCTCGCCGGTGTACCGGCTCTCCCCTGATTTGGATGGCCTGAGGCTAAGGATAGTTCGGAATCCGGGAGGTCAAGGCGAGATGGGGAATTAGTTGCGCACTACCGTTCGTCCGGTGGCGCGCAAGCCCGCGTAGTACGCGGGCTAGAGCTACTGAAAAAAATTATTCGGCGGTGCCCTGAGCGATTTCCGTCGGATAGGTACTGCGCCAAAGTTCGAAGCCGCCATCGAGGCTGTAAACGTCGGAAAAGCCCTGGCTCACCAGATACGCTGCAGCGCTCTGGCTGGAGTTGCCGTGATAGCAGACCACCACCAATGGGGCATCGAGGTCGGCACCGCGAATGAAGTCGGAAATGGAGTGATTATCCAAGTGTTGCGCGCCGCTGATATGGCTCAGTGCATAGGTTTGCGGATCGCGGATATCCACGACCACTGCACCTTGTTCGCGCAGTGCCTGGGCCTGTTCTGGAGGGATGCGTTTGAATTCGCTCATGGCGGGCTCCTGGAGCTAGATAGTCAGCGCCGACTAGCGCTTTGCCGGGATGGGCAAGGGTTCTGGGGAAAGGGGCGCAGTGTGCCCCAGGGCGTCGCAATCGCAGGTCAGGCGCACGCCGGTATCGACATTCAGCAAGGTCATGGCCCCGCCCCAGACACAGCCGCTGTCCAGGGCGAAGATGCCGGGTTCGTTGCAATGGCCTTCCAGGGCCGCCCAGTGGCCGAAGATGATCTTCAGGTCCCGGGTCTTGCGCTCCTTGTGACTGAACCAGGGCGCGTAGCCCGGTAGTGCGGTATCCAGTCCTTCCTTGCTCTTGAGGTCGAGCTTGCCCTCGCTGGTGCAGAAACGCATGCGGGTGAAGTAGTTGGTGATGACGCGCAGGCGGGTCACGCCCTTGAGGTCGCTGTCCCACTTGGCTGGATCGTTGCCGTACATGCCGTCCAGGAAGGGCTCGAAGAGGTTGTCGTCGCGTAGCGCTTCCTCGACTTCGGCGGCGCACTTGAGGGCCTTCTTCAGGGACCACTGGGGGGCGATGCCGGCATGGACCAGAGCCACGTTGCGGGCTTCGTCGTAATGCATCAGTTTTTGCTGGCGCAACCACTGCAACAGTTCTTCGCAATCTGGGGCTTCAAGAATTTCCCGCAGCGTGTCGGACTTTTTCAGCCGTTCGATATTGCGCCAGGCTGCCAGCAGGTGCAGGTCGTGATTGCCCAGCACGCAAACCAGCGAATCGCGGATGGAATAAAGGTAGCGCAGGGTTTCCAGTGACTGTGGGCCGCGATTGACCAAGTCTCCCACCAGCCACAGGCGGTCCCGGGCAGGGTCGAACGCGACTTGTTCAAGCAGGCACTGCAGCGGTTCCAGGCAGCCTTGCAGATCGCCGACAGCGTAGGTTGCCATCAGTGCAGGGCCCCGGGGACCGCCAGGCGGAAGGGGGCAATGATGGCGTCGAACTGTTTGCCGTCCTCGGCCAGCATCTGGTAACTGCCCTGCATGTTACCGACCCGGGTGGTCATCACCGTGCCGCTGCTATAGGTGTGGCTCTTGCCAGCGGCAATCAATGGCTGCTGGCCAACCACGCCAGCGCCACGAACCTCTTCTACATGGCCATCACCGTCGGTGATTACCCAGTGCCGGGACAGCAGCTTGGCTGGGAGTGATCCGTTGTTCTGAACGGTAATGGTGTAGGCGAAAGCGAAACGGTTCTGCTCGGGTTGCGATTGGTCTGCCAGAAAGCGGGTGACGACGCTGACGTCGACCTGATAACGAGGATCGGACATGCAAAAGGCCTTTAAAGCAAAGCGGGGCGCGGGACAAAGCTGATGGAGGTCAGTCTAGGTCAAGTATCGGGTAGTAAACCAGACATCCTGTCCGGCGTCCTACTCGATCTCGGGCAAGGGCGTTTCTCAGTCGTTGGCAGGCTTGGGCTGGTCGGCCAATTGATCGGCTAGGCGTACAAAGGCGGCCAGATCCAGCTGCTCGGGGCGCAGGCTGCCATCGACACCGGCGGCTTCGATCTCGGCGCTGCTGAGGAGGGCCTTGAGGGTATTGCGCAGTGTCTTGCGACGCTGGTTGAAGGCTTCGCGGACGATGCGCTCCAGCAGGCGATGATCCTTGGCTGGATGTGGCAGCACCGCGTGAGGTACCAGGCGCACGATGGCCGAATCAACCTTCGGTGGAGGATTGAAGGCGCCGGGGCCTACGTTGAACAGATGTTCCACTCGGCAGTGATACTGAACCATGATCGACAGGCGACCCCAGTCACCTCCACCAGGGCCAGCGGCCAGGCGCTCGACCACTTCCTTTTGCAGCATGAAGTGCATGTCGCGGATCAGCCCGGCGTTCTGCAGCAGGTGGAAGATCAGCGGGGTGGAGATGTTGTAGGGCAGGTTGCCGACCACCCGCAGGCTGCTTGGTGCGGCGCCCAGCGTATTGAAGTCGAACTTCAGGGCATCGCCCTGGTGCAGGTTGAAGTTGCTCTTGCCGGCGAACTGCTGGTTGAGGATCGGGATCAGATCCTTGTCCAGCTCCACCACGTCCAACTGGGCTCCGCTGCTCAGCAGGCCTTCGGTCAGGGCGCCTTGGCCCGGGCCGATTTCCAGCATGCGGTCTTCGGGTTTGGCGTGGATGGCCCGCAGGATACGGTCGATAACGCCGGCGTCATGCAGGAAGTTCTGGCCGAAGCGCTTGCGCGCCCGGTGTTGGTATTGCTCGCTCATAAACGGTTCTCGGCCATCTGGTAGGCGGTTTCCAGGGCGACCTGCAGGCTGCCGGTGTCGATCTTGCCGCTGCCTGCCAGATCCAGGGCGGTGCCGTGGTCGACGGAGGTGCGGATGATCGGCAGGCCGAGCGTCACATTGACGGCCGCGCCGAAGCCTTTGTATTTCAGCACGGGCAAGCCTTGGTCGTGGTACATCGCCAGCACTGCGTCGCAGTGCTCCAGATATTTGGGGGTAAACAGAGTGTCGGCAGGCAGTGGGCCGCGCAGGTCCATGCCTTCGGTGCGCAGACGCTCTAGGGTAGGTTCGATGATGTCGATTTCTTCGCGGCCCAGATGCCCGCCTTCACCGGCATGAGGGTTGAGTCCGCAAACCAGGATCCGTGGTTGGGCAATACCGAACTTGTGTTGCAGGTCGGCATGCAGGATTCGAGTGACTCGCTCCAGGCGTTCTGCGGTGATGGCATCGGCAATCTCCCGCAAGGGCAGGTGGGTGGTCACCAGTGCCACGCGCAGGCCGCGGGTGGCCAGCATCATCACCACCTGTTCGGTGTGGGTCAGGTCCGCAAGAAATTCGGTATGCCCGGAAAAGACGATCCCGGAATCGTTGATCACGCCCTTGTGCACAGGAGCAGTGATCATGCCGGCGAAGTGCCCATCCAGGCAGCCCTGGCCGGCGCGGGTCAGGGTTTCCAGGACGAAGGCTGCATTGGCCTGGTCCAACTGGCCGCTGACCACCGGCTTGGCCAGGGGCGTGTCCCAGACATACAGGCTGTCTGCGGGGGCGGGTTCAGTCGGCAGTTGTTCCAGAGTCACTGGCAGCAGATTGACTGCCACACCCAACTGCGCGGCCCGCTCAAGGAGCAGGTCGCGGCTGGTGATGGCAATCAGGGGGTATGGCTGGGGTTGCGAGGCGAGCAGCAGGCACAGGTCAGGACCTATACCCGCCGGTTCGCCGGGTGTCAGAGCGAAACGTCTGGGTTTCACTGGGCCGCCTGTTCAGCGCCAGGCAGTTTGATCTCGACGTAGGCCTCATCACGGATCTGCCGCAACCAGGTCTGCAGCTCTTCGTCGTACTTGCGGTTACGCAGGACGGTCATGGCTTGTTGCTCGCGGGCCTGGCTGGTGCTGTCGGTGGCGCGACGGCCAAGGACTTCCAGTACATGCCAGCCATAAGGGCTCTTGAACGGCTTGGACAGTTGACCTTGTGGGGTCTTGGCCATCACTTCGCGGAACTCAGGCACCAGGGCGTTCGGGTCGATCCAGTTGAGGTCGCCGCCGTTGAGCGCCGAACCCGGGTCTTCCGAGTAGCTTTTCGCCAGTTCGGCAAAGTCTTCGCCGGCTTCGATGCGGTCGTAGAGTTTTTGCGCCAGGCGCTTGGTCTCTTCTTCGCTGCGAATCTCGCTTGGCTTGATCAGGATGTGGCGCACATGCACTTCATCGCGCACCTGATTGCCGCCACCGCGCTTGTCCAGCAGCTTGAGAATGATAAAGCCGCCTGGGGTGCGCGCTGGTTGGGTGATATCGCCCACGGCCATTGCACTCAGTTCACGGTCGAACGGAGGAGGCAATTGAGCAGCTTTACGCCAGCCCATGTCGCCGCCTTCCAGGGCGTTGTCGCTGCCGGAGCGGGCAATCGCCAATTGCGCGAAGTCCGCACCTTGCTTGAGTTGCTGGTACACGTCCATGGCCTGGCGGGCGGCACTCTGAATCGCTTCGGAGTTGGCGCTTTCCGGGGTCGGGATCAGGATATTGGCCAGGTGCAGTTCTTCGGAGAGCTGCATCTTGCCCAGGTCCGAGGCCAGGAAGTTCTTCACTTCCTGTTCCGACACCTGAATACGCTCGGCCACCCGGCGCTGACGCACGCGGCTGATGATCATTTCACGGCGCACCTGGTCACGAGCGTCTTCATAAGACAGGCCGTCGCGGGCCAGAGCGGCACGGAACTGCTCGATGCTCATGCTGTTGCGCTGGGCAATGGTGCCGATGGCCTGGTTCAGTTCTTCATCGGTGATGCGGATGCCGGAACGTTCGCCAATCTGCAGTTGCAGGTTTTCAACGATCAGACGCTCCAGAACCTGCTGTTCCAGGACGCTGGTAGGCGGCACACCACCGCCACGCTTGGCGATGGTTTGCTGAACTTCGTTAACCCGCTGGTCCAACTGGCTCTGCATGACCACGTCGTTGTCGACGATGGCCACAACCTTGTCGATGGACTGCACTGCGGCGCTGGCCGCAGTGCTCAGGAACAGCGCGCCCAACATCAGCGGGCGCAGACAATCAGAAAGCTTGGTCTTCACGTTCACGATAACCTTGGATGCCTTTGTCGAGGAAGCTCTCTACTTTGGTGCCCATGACGCCACCGAGACCCTTCAGAACAATTTGGAGGAAGATGCCGCGGTCGCCTTTCTCGTTCTCCGGAGCGTTCTGACTGAACTCGTCATACTTGACCCAGTAACGGCTGATCAGGCGCAGTTTCCAGCAGCAGTTGTCGTATTCGAAGCCACCGAAGGCCTCGAGCGTGCGGTTACGGTTGTAGTCGTACTGCCAGCGGCTGATGGCGTTCCATTGCGGCACGATCGGCCAGATCACCGAGAAGTCATGCTGCTGGATCTTGTAGTAGTCCTTCACGTAGCCAGGCGTGCCTGGAGTGCCGTAGTCGCCGCCCATTTTCCAGGTACCGCTGTTCTGGTCGTAGCGGATCTGGTCGTTGCGATAGCGATAGCCGGCGTTGACCACCTTGTTCGGGTTGTCTTCAGGCTGGTAGTGGAACATCGCACTGCCGGAGCGTGCGGTGTGGCTGTCCGGGTCCCAGTTGTACTCTGCGTTGGCGCGCCAGTCGCGGTTGAAACGGTATTCGTATTCAAGGGCGTAAGGCGAGACGTTGGACGTTGCATCGTCGCGAGTGCGGTAGTCGATACCCGGCAACTGGACGGTGCGATCCTTGAAGTACAGGGCCTGGCCAACGCTGACGCGCTGACGCTGGAAGCCGTTGTCTTCGATCCAGCGGCTGGTCACGCCCAGAGACAGCTTGTTCTCGTCGCCGACACGGTCGGAGCCGGAGAAGCGGTTGTCACGGAACAGCGAGGCGTAGTTAAAGGTAGGTTCGCCGGTATCGAATACCGGGATGTCCTTCTGGTCCTCCTCAGGTACATAGAGGTAGAACGCACGCGGCTCCAGGGTCTGGCGGTAGTTCTTGCCGAACCATTGAGTGTCACGGTCGAAGTACAGGCCGCCGTCGACGCTGGCGATTGGGACACCGCGGTTTTGTGAGCTCTTGTACGACTCACCCAAGGCAGCAGCTCTATTCCTGTTGGTGACCAAGTCGTCTTTGCCTCGGCCATCCAGATCAAGATTGTACTGGGTGTACATATACTTCAGGGATGGAGTCAGATAGCCATAACTCCAGTTCAGCGGCAGGCTGACACCAGGTTTGAGGTTCAGGCGATCACCATTGGCGCGGGCCAGGCCCGCTACGTTGGTGTCCAGACGCGGATTGCCTACCAGCCCGGTGATAGGGTCAATCGGTCCGCCATCTTTATCTGTGTAGTTGCCCTTCAGTAGATCCCGCTCAAACCGAACCAGCTCGGTTTCATAGGTGAAATCCAGACCTTGCGGATGGTACGGCAGGGCACCGTTGAAGGTGATCTGCGGCAGCTTGTTGTACGGAGTGATATTGGACACGCTTGCCAGCTCATACGCCTGCACGTTAAGACGTGCGGTGTAGTCGTCACCACGGTAGGTCACGGCGCCTTGCTGGTTGACGTAGTCGGTGGACTTCACGCCAATCTGATCGGTTTCCAGGTCCTGGAAGTAATACGGATCGCTGATCTTGGTGTAGTCGACCTCGGTCATCACCCGCGAATCAAACCCGCCCTTGTGCTGCCAGTTGAGCATGTAGCGGGTTTTTTCGTAGTCGGTCTGCTTCTTGCGATCGGTGTCGTCGTCGTTGAGGTACGCGGCGCCGAACTGACCTTCGCTGCTCTTGGTCAGGTAGCGGAACTCGCCTTCCATCAACAGGCCGCGCTTGGACATGTAGCGCGGGTACAACGTGGCATCGTAGTTCGGTGCCAGGTTGAAGTAGTAGGGCGTGACCAGCATGAAGCCGGTATCGCCGCCTGTGCCGATGCTCGGCGGCAGGAAGCCGGACTGACGACGGTCGTCGATCGGGAAATAGATATACGGGGTGTAGAGCACCGGAATGTCTTTGACCCGCAAGGTCACGTTGGTCGCGGTACCGAAGCCGGTGGCCGGGTTCAAGGTGATGTTGTTGCCCTTGAGCTGCCAGGCGTTGCTGTTCGGTTCACACGTGGTGTACGTACCATCCTTGAGGCGGATGATGGCGTTTTCCGCACGCTTGGCATACAGCGCACTGCCGCGAACCCGCGACTTGTGCATCACGTATTCGGCGTTATCGACCTTGGCTTCGCCAGTGTCGAGTTGCACGTCGGCGTGGTCGCCGACCATCAGCGTGCCGTTATCGCGGATGCGTACGTTGCCGCTGAGCTCGCCACGGTTCTCGGCCTGATACAGGTTGGCCTCGTCGGCTTCGACCTGCATGCTGCCCTGGCGCATGACCACGTCACCGGCCAGGGTCGCCACCTGTTCTTCCTGCTGATAACGCGAGGCCTTGGCACCGATAAAGGTGGGGGCGTCACTTTTATTCGTCTTGTCATTCATGCCAGGACGAATTGGTTCGATATAGGAACCAGAGCAGTAAGGACCGGTTTCGGCCAATTGAGCGGCGGTGAGCTTCTCGCGCGGTACCCAGTCGAGGTGGCTGTAGTCCGCGCTGCGGGACTTCAGACCCCGGCCTTTGGCCTCGGTGACCAGCACTGGCTTGTCGCCGGTCGCTTGTTCTGCGGTACCACTGTCGGTTGCGGTGGCGCCGTTGGAACTGACCGAGCTGGCATCGTGAATCGGCCGTGGAGGCAGTGGGGCTGCGCTGGCTTTCGGCGCACAGGCCCAGCCACCCGAAGCAGAGACTGAGCAGTCATACTGTTCCGCGGCGACCACGAAGGAAGTGGCTAGAGGTTGCAGGGCCAGCAAACCGCCGGTAACCAGCAACGGAAATTTTTTACGAAACGCGGGGGATTTCAATGCCATCTTATTAGTCCGGGCTTCCTGCGTGCCATCTGCCCGCGGTGTGGGCCGCACGCCTCTCGATGGTCTGAAAAAGATGCTGGATAATAAAGCATGACCCGCTTGACGGCTAGCGCCGTCGGAGACCCTTGTAATGCCTGACCAAGATGTACGCTTGCAACACCTGAAAGTTTGGCTCGATGAGCAGTTGGCGATTGTTTATGCAGCACAAGGCTGGGGTGAAGTACCCCCGGCGACATTGACCGCGGCCAGCAGTGACGCGAGTTTCCGCCGTTATTTCCGTTGGCAGGGTGCAGGCCGCAGCTTTGTGGTCATGGATGCTCCGCCACCCCAGGAAAACTGCAAACCCTTCGTGGATATCGCCCAGTTGCTGGCGACTTCCGGCATCAATGTGCCGAAAATTTATGCCCAAGACTTGGTTCGGGGCTTTCTATTGCTCAACGACCTGGGCAACAAGACCTACCTCGACGTGATCGACGAAAGCAATGCCGATGCACTTTTCGACGATGCACTGCAGGCCCTGCTGGCGTTTCAACAGCTACCGATGGATGCGCCACTGCCCAGCTACGATGTCGCTCTGCTGCGCCGTGAACTGGAGCTGTTTCCTGAGTGGTACGTCGGACGTGAACTGGGTGTCACGCTCAGCGCGCAGCAGCGCGAACAGTGGCAGCGGGTCAGTGACCTGCTGATCGACAGCGCCCTGGCGCAGCCCAAGGTGCTGGTGCATCGCGACTATATGCCACGCAACCTGATGCTCAGCGAGCCGAATCCTGGGGTGCTGGACTTTCAGGATGCGGTCTACGGCCCAGTGACCTACGACGTGACCTGCCTGTTCAAGGATGCCTTCCTCAGTTGGCCGCAGCCCCGGGTGCGTGGCTGGCTGGAGGGCTATTGGCACCAGGCCCGAGCGCTGGGGATCCCGGTCCAGGAAGACTTCGAGGAGTTCCTCCGGGCCAGTGACCTGATGGGCGTACAGCGTCACCTCAAGGTGATCGGTATCTTCTCGCGGATATGCCACCGCGACGGCAAGCCTCGTTACCTGGCCGACGTGCCACGATTCTTTGCCTATATAGAAGCAGTGCTGGCCCGTCGTCCCGAATTGGCCGAGCTTTCGCAACTGCTGCTCAGCCTGCGCCAGCCAGCGGGAGCCGATGCATGAAGGCAATGATTCTGGCCGCCGGCAAGGGCGAGCGCATGCGCCCCCTGACCCTGACCACCCCCAAGCCGCTGTTGCCTGTAGCCGGCATGCCCCTGATCGAATACCACCTGGTGGCGCTGGCCAAGGCGGGCTTTTGCGACATCGTGATCAACCATGCCTGGCTTGGTCAGCAGATTGAGGAAGCCCTTGGCGACGGTCAACGCTGGGGCCTGAACATTCAGTACTCGGCGGAAAGCGAGCCTCTGGAAACCGCCGGCGGTATTTTCAAAGCCTTGCCCTTGTTGGGGGATGAGCCGTTTCTGGTGGTCAATGGCGATATCTGGACCGACTACGACTTCGCCTCCTTGCGTCGGCCCCTGGCTGGACTGGCTCACCTGGTGATGGTGGATAACCCGGCGCACCATCCCAGTGGTGGCGATTTCTGCCTGCAGGACGGGATGTTGCACGATGCCCGGCCCGGAGCTGCAGCCCTGACCTTTAGTGGGATTTCGGTTCTGCATCCGAATTTGTTCCAGCACTGTGTCCCGGGCCCCTGCAAACTGGCACCGCTGTTGCGCGAGGCCATGGCCCGGGAACAGGTCAGCGGCGAGCATATGCAGGGGCAATGGATCGACGTGGGAACGGTCGAGCGTCTGGCGCAGGTCGAAGCCCTGCTGCAAGCGAGGCGCTGATATGTGGTGGCCAGGGACTCTGATCGGAGCCGGAGCGGGTTTTGCAATTGCCAGCATTCCGGGGGCCATGCTTGGTGCGTTGTTGGGGCAGGCTCTGGACCGGCGCCTGCAACTGCACAGCTGGGCGCATGTGCGTGAGCGCCTGGGCGGTCGCCCAGCGTTGCGCAACGATGAATTGCTGTTCGTGTTGCTGGGGCGCTTGGCGAAAAGTGATGGCCGGGTGGTGGATGGGCATATCCAGCAGGCGCGTCAGGAGATGCGCTCGCTGGACATGAACGATTCAGCCCAGCGCCGTGCCATTGCAGCCTTCAATCGAGGCAAGTCGGGCAATGACCGTCTGCGCGGTTATCTGCGGCGCCTGAGTGCCCAGCCCCATGCCGCGGAGGGTGTGTTGCGTGCCTGCTGGCGGATGGTTTGGGCCGATGGCCGGGTGGGGCCGGCGGAGCGTGAACTGATCCAGCTCTGGGGCAAATGGTTGGGCTGGACCACGGAACAGATCCAGGCGCTGGCGCAGGAGTATGGCCCGGCGCGCAGGTCGTTGACCGAGGGAGCCCTGACCTATCAGGAGGCGTTGCGCCTGTTGGGGGTTGCCGCCACTGCTGAACCGGCGCAGATCAAGCGCGCCTATCGCCGCCTGCTTAGTCGTCATCACCCGGACAAGATCGCCGGTAGCGGCGCCAGTGCAGCCCAGGTGCGGGAGGCGACGGAAACGACCCGAGAATTGCACAGCGCCTATGCCCTGATACGCGAGCGCCGGGATTTCCGCTGAGGCGTGGCCGGGCCGCCATTGCCAGTCAGGCAGTGGCGGCTCGAGCTCTTCAACTGTCGGTGTTCTGCGGGTTCAACCAGCCACGTACCCGGCGGAACAGCTGCTCTTGCTGGGCGGCATGATTGCCGGGCAGGGCTTTGAGGGCGATCTGGCTGAAGTTTGAATGCTTCAGGCGCTTGCTGGCTTGCAGTCGTTCCAGTGCCGCTTTCTGCGCAGCGCTTTTGTCGACATAGTAGAAATCTGCGGTTGCCAGCTTCAGGGTCGGTGTCAACTCTGCCAGTTGTGGCTTGCCATTGGCGGGTGTCTGGGCAGCTACCATCACCAGCTTCTGTACCTGGGAGGGCTGTTTTTCGCTCAGGTAGCGTGCGGCCCAGTAGGCGCCAGTGCCGTGGCCCAGGAGCACGATGCTGCGGGCATTCTGCTGTTCGGCGAAGGCCAGGGCTGCATCGATCCGGGTGAAGATGCGCTCGGCATCGGCCTTGACCTGTTCTTCGGTGCTTTCTGCGGCGGCGCGGTCCGCCACGTCGGCTTCGCCACCGGCGGCTTGTTCGATGGGCTTGGCCTCGGCGCTGGCGTCCTTGGCTGTGTTGCTGGTGTCCGCTGGCGGCGGCGCGGCCTCGACGATCCGCGGTTGTGCCGCTTCGCTGAGCATGTCCGGCAGGGTCAGGCTCAGGCTGCCCCAGTCAGTGTCCGGCAGTTTATTGCGCAGAGGGGCCACGGCTTGGGGCCAGTCGGCGCTTTCGCCGGCTCCCGGGAGGATAATCACCACGCCCTTGGGTTCGCTGGTGTTGGCCGGTTTCCACAGGGCCAGGAAGGTGTCGCCACCGGCTTGCAACTGCTGTTGCTCCTGGGCAGGCAACTGACGCTCCAGGGCGCTGGCCTCTTCCTGGCTGCGTTCAGGCAGGGTTTGGCGTTGCGCCGGTTGTTCCTCGGGGCTCTTGGTTTCCGGGGCCGGCTCGGCGGCTTCCACAGAAAAGGTCCAAGGCAGGATCAGCGACAGGCACAATGCAGGCAGTGCCGAGCGGTGGACAAGGGGCATCGGATATTCCAGGCCAGAAGTAATTCCGGCAGCCTAATGGGTTGGTCAGTATTTGTCAGGGTGTGAGACTTCAGATGATGCGTTTTCGCTGCCTTCTGCTTATCGGCTGTCTGTGCCTTCCCTTGATAGGCGGGGCGGCACCGACGCCCCATGTGCCCACAGCACCCTTGAGCCACGAGCAGCGTCAATGGCTTGAACAACACCCGGAGTTGCGGGTGGGGCTGGTACTGCAGGCACCGTTCGCCCAATACGACCGGCGTCTGCAGCGCCTGTCCGGGGCTAACGTCGAACTGATGCAGACCTTGGCCCAGGCGCTGAAGATTGAACTCAGCTGGCGCAACTTTCCCGATCAGGCACAGCTGGAAAGAGCCCTGCGCGACGGCGAAGTGGACATGGCCCCCGGCCTGACCCAGACCCCCGCGGGCCTGAGGCTGTGGCTGTTCAGCGACCCTTATATGCGTGTGCCACAGCTGGTGGTGGGTGAGCGCAAGGGCGCGGGGGCCGTGGAACTGGAGAAGCTCGACAGCCAGGCCCGAGTCGCGGTGCGCATGCCCAGTGCGGTGGCCGATTACCTGCGCCTGACCTACCCCAACCTGAATCTGCAAGGGGTTCCCCTGGAGCGCCAGGCCCTGCAACTGCTGCTGAGCCAGCAAGCCCGTTATGCGGTTGTGGATGAAGCCCAGCTCAGTCGCCTGTCAGCGGAGGCAGAGTTTTCCGGGTTGGCGGTGGTGGGGGATATCGGCCTGCCGCAGCTGTTACGGGTAGCGACCCGTCGCGACTGGCCGGAGTTGGCCAGTATCGTAGAGGCCGGCTTGCACGCGATCCCGGCCAAGGAGCTGGAGCAATTGCACAGTCGTTGGCTGCAGCCCAAGTACCCGCGCCTGGGAGAATCCCCCGGCGTCTGGCAGAACCTCAGCCTACTGTTGATGATCCTGTTGCTGGCCAGCTTGGCGACTGTCTTCTGGCAGCGTCGTCAGCAACGCAGTCTGGAGCAGAGGTTGCTGGCGGCACGTGAGGATATCGCCCTGCGCGCCGCCAGCGAAGAAGCCCTGCGCCTGACCCAGTTCTCCATTGATCAAAGCACTGTGGGCATTCTCTGGGTCAACTGGGACAGTCATGTGCGTTATGCCAACCGGGCCGCTGAAGAGATGCTCGGTTATCCGGCGGGCGGAGTGATCGACCGCCCGCTGATCGATTTCGAACCCAACCTGCACATGGATCGCTGGCTCAACCTGTGGAAGCGTGCCCGGGCCAGTGAGGAGGGCGCGCAGAGTTTCGAGACCCAGTGCGTGCGTGCTGACGGCAGTATCTTGCCGGCGGACGTGTCCTTGAGCTTCCTGCGTTTTCGCGACAGTGAATACCTGGTGGTCTACCTCAATGACGTCACCGAGCGCCGTCGTGCGCTGGCGGCGCTGCGGGAAAGCGAGGCGCGCCTGCAGGGTATCGCCGCCAACGTCCCGGGCCTGGTGTTCCGCCTGGAGCGAGCGCCGGTCACCGGGCAGATCGATTTCGCCTATATCAGTGAAGGCAGTGAAACCCTGGTGGGCTACTCGCCGGCGACGCTGGCCCACCGGGACACCGGCCTGCGCAGCCTGGTGCACCCGGACGACAAGGCCAGTTATCACCAGACCCAGGATCAGGCCCTGGACACCGATAGCGACTGGTCCTGGCAAGGTCGCATCCTGACCCGCCAGGGCCAGCAGCGCTGGGCCGAGATCAAGGCCATCACCCGCCGCCTGGATGACGGCGCTTTTGTCTGGGACGGCATTGTCTGGGACATCAGCGAAAGCAAGCGCATCGAGTTGGAGCTGGCCAGCTCCCGTGAGCAATTGCGGGAATTGTCGGCACACCTGGAAAGCGTGCGCGAAGAAGAAAAGGCCCGTATTGCCCGGGAAGTCCATGACGAGCTGGGGCAGATGCTCACCGTGCTCAAGCTGGAAACCTCCATGTGCGAACTGGCCTATGCCCAACTCGACCCGGGCCTGCACGAACGACTCAACAGCATGAAACGCCTGATTGCCCAACTGTTCCAACTGGTGCGCGACGTGGCCACGGCCCTGCGGCCGCCGATCCTCGATGCGGGCATCGCGTCGGCCATCGAATGGCAGGCCCGGCGGTTCGAAGCACGCACACAGATTCCTTGCCTGGTTCAAGTGCCGGATAACCTGCCGCGCCTGAGTGACGCCAAGGCCGTCGGCCTGTTTCGTATCCTCCAGGAGGCCCTGACCAATGTCATGCGCCATGCCCAGGCGCATACTGTGGAACTGACCCTGGCCTTGGAAGAGGGCGAGTTGTGCATGACCATCAGCGATGACGGCCTTGGTTTCGACACCGCCTCGGCACGCCCGACGTCCTTTGGCCTGGTGGGCATGCGCGAGCGGGTGCTGATCATGGGCGGCAGCTTGTCGCTGCACAGTGAACAGGGAGAGGGCACCCTCCTGAGTGTCCGGGTGCCCCTGGACCGAGAACAATAACGAGGAGACGCGCGTGATCCGTGTACTGGTAGCCGAAGACCACACCATTGTCCGCGAAGGCATCAAGCAGCTGATCGGCCTGGCCAAGGACCTGCTGGTGGTGGGCGAGGCGAGCAACGGTGAACAGCTGTTGGAAACCCTGCGCCAGGTGCCCTGTGAAGTGGTGCTGCTGGATATCTCAATGCCCGGGGTAAACGGCCTGGAAGCCATTCCACGGATTCGGGCCCTGAACAATCCCCCGGCGATCCTGGTGCTGTCGATGCATGACGAGGCGCAGATGGCGGCGCGTGCGCTGAAGATCGGCGCTGCCGGCTACGCCACCAAGGACAGCGATCCGTCGCTGTTGCTGACGGCCATCCGCAAGGTGGCGTCCGGTGGGCGTTACATCGACCCGGACCTGGCGGACCGTATGGTCTTCGAGGTCGGCCTGACCGATGCCCGGCCCTTGCATTCGCTGCTTTCCGAGCGCGAGTTCTCGGTCTTCGAACGCCTGGCCCAGGGTGCCAACGTCAATGACATTGCTCAGCAACTGGCCCTGAGCAGCAAGACCATCAGCACCCACAAGGCGCGGCTGATGCAGAAGCTCAATATCACCTCCCTGGCGGAACTGGTGAAATACGCCATGGAGCACAAGCTGCTCTGACGTCATCTGCAGTGCTCTCTCCACCTCCCGGGGAGGGCACTTATCCATTTGCGACATCCCCGCTTTCGGCCTTCTGCCGTTTCTTGCTGCTTGTAGCTTGCCGCTGGCCTCTGCCCTTATCCAATCCCGCCATCCTTGTAGGGCAATCCCTACACGCAACCTTCCAGGCGGCTGAGGCGAATCTCTCCTGCGCCCCGATTTGCGCGGCCTGCGGCCTCCACTAGGCTTGTTCCACAGCCGTCTAAAACAAAAGGTGTGGGTATGAGCGAGGTTGATTCAAGCGCTGGGGCCAACGATGTTCTGGTCAGCTTTCGTGGTGTGCAGAAAAGCTACGACGGTGAAAACCTGATCGTCAAAGACCTCAACCTGGATATTCGCAAAGGCGAGTTCCTCACCCTGCTGGGGCCGTCCGGGTCCGGCAAGACCACCAGCCTGATGATGCTGGCCGGTTTCGAGACCCCAACCGCCGGTGAGATCCAGCTGGCCGGGCGCTCCATCAACAATGTGCCGCCGCACAAGCGCGACATCGGCATGGTGTTCCAGAACTACGCCTTGTTTCCGCACATGACCGTGGCCGAGAACCTGGGCTTTCCGCTGTCGGTGCGCGGCCTCAGCAAGACCGACATCAGTGAACGGGTCAAACGGGTGCTGAGCATGGTTCAGCTCGATGCCTTCGCCCAGCGTTATCCGGCGCAATTGTCCGGTGGCCAGCAGCAGCGTGTGGCCCTGGCCCGTGCCCTGGTGTTCGAGCCGCAGTTGGTGCTGATGGACGAACCCCTCGGTGCTCTGGACAAGCAACTGCGTGAACACATGCAGATGGAAATCAAGCATCTGCACCAGCGCCTGGGTGTGACCGTGGTCTATGTGACTCACGACCAGGGCGAGGCCCTGACCATGTCCGATCGGGTGGCGGTGTTCCATCAGGGCGAAATCCAGCAGATTGCCCCGCCGCGCACCCTTTACGAAGAGCCCAAGAACACCTTCGTCGCCAACTTCATTGGCGAGAACAACCGTCTCAACGGTCGGCTCCACAGCCATACCGGCGAGCGTTGCGTGGTGGAGCTGGGGCGTGGCGAAAAAGTCGAGGCGCTGGCGGTGAACGTCGGCCAGGTCGGCGGCCCGGTGACCCTTTCCATCCGTCCGGAGCGCGTGAGTCTTAACGGCTCCAGCGAACGCTGCGTCAACCGCTTCTCCGGGAGGGTGGCGGAATTCATCTATCTGGGCGACCACGTCCGGGTGCGCCTGGAAGTCTGCGGCAAGAGCGACTTCTTCGTGAAACAACCGATTGCCGAGCTCGATCCTGCGCTGGCGGTGGGCGACGTGGTGCCGCTTGGCTGGCAAGTCGAGCACGTTCGCGCGCTTGACCCGCTTCTAGAGGCGAATTGATCGCCCCCCTGCAACACCAACCTGCACGTGGAGAACACAATAAATGTTGAGATCCCTGAAATTCACCGCCCCCCTCAGCGCTATCGCTGTGGCACTGGGCATGCTGGGTGCGGCACACGCCATGGCGGCGGGTCCCGACCTGACCGTGGTGTCCTTTGGTGGGGCGAACAAGGCGGCTCAGGTCAAAGCCTTCTACGCGCCTTGGGAAGCCGCAGGCCATGGCAAGATCGTCGCTGGCGAGTACAACGGCGAGATGGCCAAGATCAAGGCCATGGTCGACACCAAGAGCGTGTCCTGGGACCTGGTAGAGGTCGAGTCCCCTGAATTGTCCCGCGGTTGCGACGAGGATATGTTCGAGCAACTGGACCCGGCCCTGTTCGGCAAGAGCGAAGACTACGTCAAGGGTGCCATCCAGCCTTGCGGCGTGGGCTTCTTCGTCTGGTCCACGGTGCTGGCCTACAACGCCGACAAACTCAAAGCACCACCAGGCAGCTGGGCCGATTTCTGGGACACCAAGCAGTTCCCGGGCAAGCGCGGTCTGCGCAAGGGCGCCAAGTACACCCTGGAGTTCGCCCTGATGGCCGACGGCGTCGCGCCCAAGGATGTCTATAAAGTCCTGGCTGGCAAGGACGGCCAGGATCGCGCCTTCAAGAAACTCGATGAGCTCAAGCCCTACATTCAGTGGTGGGAAGCCGGCGCCCAGCCGCCGCAGTACCTGGCTTCCGGCGACGTGGTCATGAGCTCGGCCTACAACGGCCGGATCGCCGCGGTGCAGAAGGAAAGCAACCTGAAAGTGGTGTGGAACGGCGGTATCTACGACTTCGATGCCTGGGCCATTCCCAAAGGCCTGGACAAGGATCGCGCTGAAGCCGCGAAGAAGTTCATCGCCTACTCGGTACAGCCGCAGCAGCAGAAAACCTATTCGGAAAACATTGCTTACGGCCCAGCCAACATCCAGGCCGTGCCGCTGCTGGCCAAGGACATTCTCAAGGACATGCCCACTACCCCGGAAAACATCGCCAACCAGGTGCAGATCGACGTCAGCTTCTGGGCTGACAACGGTGAGCAACTGGAGCAGCGCTTCAACGCCTGGGCAGCCAAGTAACCACCCCGCTGTTGTAGGAGCGAGCTTGCTCGCGAGGGCGTGATCGGCACCACCACCGGTGTCGCCTGATGCGCCTTGTTCGCGGGCAAACCCGCTCCTACCCCGGTGGTTTGTATTCGAAAGTTCGATTCGCGGAGTTTGTCATGACCATCACCGTTCCCTTGAACGCGGTCACCGGCCCGACCTTGAAGCAGCGGCTGGCCCGTGCCGAGCGGGTCAACCGCTGGAAGGCACAGGCCTTGATCGCGCCTCTGGTGCTGTTTCTGCTGCTGGTGTTCCTGGTACCGATTGTGGCGCTGCTGTACAAGAGCGTCGGCAACCCGGAAGTGGTCGGGGGCATGCCGCGCACTGTCGCGGCCGTGAGTGCCTGGGATGGTCGTGGCCTGCCCGCCGAAGCGGCCTACAAGGCCTTGAGCGAAGACCTGTTCGAAGCCCGCAAGAATCAAACCTTGGGCGATCTGTCCAAGCGCCTGAACATGGAGTTGGCCGGCTATCGCAGCCTGTTGACCAAGACCGCCCGTGCCTTGCCGTTCAAGGCCGAGCCCGAATCCTATAAAGAAGCCATGGAGAGTCTGGACGAGCGCTGGGGTGACCCGGCCTACTGGCAGGCGATCCGGCGCAACACCAGCAGCCTGACGCCCTATTATCTGCTGGCGGCGGTGGACCATCGCATCGATGACCTGGGAGAACTGGCCCCGGCCACCCCGGATCAGTCCATCTACCTGGACATCTTTGCCCGGACCTTCTGGATGGGTCTGGTGATCACCGCGATCTGCCTGGCGCTGGCCTATCCCCTGGCTTACCTGCTGGCCAACCTGCCGGCACGCAAAAGCAATCTGCTGATGATCCTGGTGCTGCTGCCGTTCTGGACGTCGATCCTGGTGCGGGTAGCGGCGTGGATCGTGCTGCTGCAGTCCGGCGGCTTGATCAACAGTGCGCTGCTGGCCATGGGGGTGATCGATAAGCCGCTGGAGTTGGTGTTCAACCGCACCGGGGTCTACATCTCCATGGTGCATATCCTGCTGCCGTTCATGATCCTGCCGATCTACAGCGTGATGAAGGGCATCTCGCCCACTTACATGCGTGCAGCGATTTCCCTGGGCTGCCATCCATTCGCCAGCTTCTGGCGGGTGTATTTGCCGCAGACCTACGCCGGGGTCGGCGCCGGCTGTCTGCTGGTGTTCATCCTGGCCATCGGCTACTACATCACTCCGGCGCTGCTGGGCAGCCCGAACGACCAGATGGTCAGCTACTTCGTCGCCTTCTACACCAACACCAGTATCAACTGGGGCATGGCTACGGCCCTGGGCGGCCTGTTGTTGCTGGCGACCATCGTGCTCTATCTGATTTACAGCTGGCTGGTGGGCGCCAGTCGCCTGCGCCTGAGCTAAGGAGAGAATCGAAATGCTGAGCCCCTACATGTCGCCCGTTGAACGGGTCTGGTTCTACAGCTTGCGGATTCTCTGCGGCTTGATCCTGTTGTTCCTGGTATTGCCGGTGCTGGTGATCATCCCGCTGTCGTTCAACTCCGGGAGCTTTCTGGTGTATCCGCTGCAGGGCTTCTCGCTGCACTGGTACCAGGACTTCTTCGCTTCCGCCGAATGGATGCGAGCCCTGAAGAACAGCATCATTGTCGCCCCGGCCGCCACCTTGCTGGCGATGGTCTTCGGCACCCTGGCGGCGATCGGCCTGACCCGTGGCGACTTCCCCGGCAAGGCGCTGGTGATGGCCCTGGTGATTTCGCCGATGGTGGTGCCGGTGGTGATCATCGGCGTTGCCAGCTATCTGTTCTTTGCTCCGCTGGGCATGGGCAACAGTTTCTTCTCGCTGATCGTCGTGCATGCGGTGCTGGGGGTGCCCTTCGTGATCATCACCGTGTCGGCGACCCTGCAAGGCTTCAACCACAACCTGGTGCGGGCTGCCGCCAGCCTCGGCGCCTCGCCATTGACCACCTTTCGCCGGGTGACCTTGCCCCTGATCGCGCCTGGGGTCATCAGTGGTGCGCTGTTCGCCTTCGCCACCTCGTTCGACGAAGTGGTGGTGACCCTGTTCCTGGCCGGCCCCGAGCAAGCGACGTTGCCACGGCAGATGTTCAGCGGTATCCGCGAAAACCTCAGCCCGACCATCGCCGCCGCCGCCACGCTGCTGATCGCCTTCTCGGTGATCCTGCTGCTGACTCTGGAATGGCTGCGTGGGCGCAGTGAGAAGTTGCGCACCGCCCAGGTGTGAGGTCCTTCGCCTTCCTGACGGGTGTTGCCAGGCGCGGCACCGGTCAGGGAGAGAAGGGAATTCGTCTGCTGAATAGGCGACAATCGACAATCCGCGACTACGCTTGTGCCGGCTCCTACCTTTATATAAGAGGCTGCGCACATGAGTATTTCCTCTTTCAAGATCGCCCATAAACTGCTCACCGGCAGCACCGCCATCGAACAGCTGGCCGCCGAGCTGACCCGACTGGATGTGGATAACCCACTGATTGTCACCGATGCCGCGTTGCTCAAGTCGGGCACGGTGGAACTGGCGCTGGCACACCTGGGTGAGCGCAGTTATGAGATTTTCGACCGGGTGCAGCCCGACCCGGAGATCGCCATTGTCGAAGACTGCATGCAGGTCTACCGCGAGGGCGGGCATGACGGCCTGATCGGCCTTGGGGGCGGCAGCGCCATCGATATCGCCAAGAGTGTCGCGGCTTATGCGGGCTACCATGGCGCCCTGGAGGATCTGTTCGGCGTTGATCAGGTGCCGCGCAAGGGACCACCGTTGATCGCCATTCCCACCACGGCCGGCACTGGCTCGGAAGTGACCAACGTGGCCATTCTTTCGGACAAGGCGGCGCTGTTGAAGAAAGGCATTGTCAGTGATTACCTGCTGCCGGACGTGGCCCTGGTCAGTCCACAGATGACCTTGACCTGTCCCCGCAGCGTCACGGCCGCCAGTGGTGTCGATGCCCTGGTTCACGCTGTCGAGTCCTACCTGTCCCTCAATGCCTCATCCATCACCGACTCCCTGGCCATTGGTGCGATCAAACTGATCGTCAAGGCGTTGCCCAAGGCTTATGCCAACCCGGCCAACCTGCAAGCCAGGGAGGACATGGCCACCGCCAGCCTGATGGCCGGCATGGCCTTCGGTAATGCCGGGGTCGGGGCGGTGCATGCCCTGGCCTATCCGCTGGGTGGACGTTTTCATGTGTCCCATGGCGTCGGTAATGCCTTGCTGCTGCCCTATGTCATGACCTGGAACAAGATGGCCTGCGTTGAGCGTATGCAGGATATCGCCGAAGCCATGGGGGTCCAGACGGCGCATTTGAGTGCCAGCGAGGCCGCTGATCGGGCCGTGGAGGCAATGACTGCGTTGTGCGCTGCGGTGGAAATCCCCAGCGGCTTGCGCAGCTTTGGCGTGCCGGAGGAGGCCATCCCCGCCATGGCGTTGGAGGCCGCGGGTATCGAGCGCCTGATGCGCAACAATCCGCGCAAACTGAGTCCTGCCGATATCGAGAAGATCTATCGCGCGGCTTACTGAAGAACGCGGTTACGGTGTGCGCTCCAAAGCATGAGGTATACAATGCGCGCCATCGTGATTCTGCTCAAAAAAGGTGCGTCATGCAGCCCTTCGCTATTGCTCCGTCGATTCTCTCTGCCGACTTCGCCCGTCTGGGTGAGGAAGTGGACAATGTCCTGGCCGCTGGTGCCGACATCGTCCACTTCGATGTCATGGACAACCACTATGTGCCGAACCTGACCATCGGCCCGATGGTCTGTTCTGCACTGCGCAAGTATGGGATCACCGCGCCGATCGATGCGCACCTGATGGTGACCCCGGTGGATCGCATCATCGGTGACTTCATCGAGGCAGGCGCGACCTACATCACCTTTCACCCCGAAGCCACGCTGCATGTGGACCGTTCCCTGCAAATGATCCGCGAGGGCGGTTGCAAGGCCGGCCTGGTGTTCAACCCGGCGACCCCGCTGGACGTGCTCAAGTATGTGATGGACAAGGTCGACATGGTCCTGCTGATGAGCGTCAACCCGGGCTTTGGCGGGCAGAAGTTCATTCCTGGGACCCTCGACAAGCTGCGCGAGGCACGGGCCCTGATCGACGCTTCCGGTCGCGACATCCGCCTGGAGATCGACGGTGGGGTGAACGTCGGCAACATCCGTGAGATCGCCGCCGCAGGCGCTGACACCTTTGTTGCCGGTTCGGCCATCTTCAATGCGCCGAACTATCAGGAAGTCATTGAGAAAATGCGCGCCGAACTGGCGCTGGCTCGGCCATGAGCGCATTTGAGCAGCTGTTCTCGGGGCGTTTGCCGCGACTGGTGATGTTCGACCTGGATGGCACCCTGGTCGATTCGGTGCCGGACCTCGCGGCCGCCGTGGATCAAATGCTGCTCAAGCTGGGGCGCAAGCCCGCGGGTATCGAGGCGGTGCGCGAGTGGGTCGGCAACGGTGCGCCGATGCTGGTGCGCCGGGCCCTGGCCAACAGCCTGGATGCCCAGGGCGTCGACGATGTCGAGGCGGAGCACGCTCTTGAGTTGTTCAACACCGCGTACGAGGACAGCCACGAGCTGACTGTGGTCTATCCCGGTGTGCGCGAAACCCTCAAGTGGCTGCACAAGCAGGGCGTGGAAATGGCCCTGATCACCAACAAGCCCGAGCGTTTCGTCGCGCCATTGCTGGATCAGATGAAGATCGGCCGGTATTTCCGCTGGATCATCGGCGGCGACACCCTGCCGCAAAAGAAACCCGACCCGGCGGCGCTGTTCTTCGTGATGAAGATGGCCAGCGTACCGGCGTCGCAGTCGCTGTTCGTCGGCGACTCGCGCAGCGATGTGCTGGCGGCCAAGGCGGCGGGGGTCAAGTGCGTGGCGCTGAGCTACGGCTATAACCACGGCCGGCCGATTGCCGAGGAGTCGCCGGCGCTGGTGATCGACAACTTGCGGGCGCTGATCCCCGGTTGCTTAGAACCAGCCGCTGAGATAACGTTGCCCGACGCTGTTCCATCCCCTTCTGGAAATTCCATCGTGGTGGTCACTCGCAAACTCTGGATGAAAGTCATCAAGGCCTTGGCCCGTTGGCGTTGGCGCGCCTGATTTTTGTCTGGCCGGCCCTGCCGGCACGTTTGCATACCTGACTGTTAGACCCTCAAGCCACGAGGCACCCCATGATTCGCGAAGAATTCCTGCGTTTGGCCGCAGCCGGTTACAACCGTATCCCGCTGGCCTGCGAAACCCTTGCCGACTTCGACACGCCGCTGTCGATCTACCTGAAACTGGCCGATCAGCCCAACTCCTACTTGCTGGAGTCGGTGCAGGGCGGTGAAAAGTGGGGGCGCTATTCGATCATCGGCTTGCCGTGCCGCACCGTATTGCGCGTGCATGGGCACCAGGTCAGCGTGAGCCATGACGGCGTCGAGATCGAGAGCCATGAAGTGGCTGATCCGCTGGCTTTCGTCGAGGAATTCAAAGCCCGTTACAACGTGCCGACCATCGCCGGCCTGCCGCGCTTCAACGGTGGCCTGGTGGGGTATTTCGGTTATGACTGCGTGCGTTATGTCGAGCCGCGCCTGGGTCAGTGCCCGAATCCTGACCCGATCGGCGTGCCGGATATCCTGCTGATGGTCTCCGATGCGGTGGTGGTGTTCGACAACCTGGCGGGCAAGATGCACGCCATCGTGTTGGCCGACCCCAGCCAGGACAACGCCTTCGAGGCCGGGCAAGCGCGCTTGCAGGAGTTGCTTGCGCAACTGCGCCAGCCGATCACGCCGCGTCCCGGGCTGGATTTCAGCAAGCAGCAGGCGGCCGATCCGGTATTCCGCTCCAGCTTCACCCAGGCGGACTATGAGCGAGCCGTGGACACCATCAAGGAGTACATCCTGGCCGGTGACTGCATGCAGGTGGTGCCGTCCCAGCGCATGTCGATTGACTTCAAGGCTGCGCCCATCGATCTGTACCGGGCGCTGCGCTGCTTCAACCCGACTCCCTATATGTACTTCTTCAACTTCGGCGACTTTCATGTAGTGGGCAGTTCGCCGGAAGTGCTGGTGCGGGTCGAGGACAACCTGATTACCGTGCGGCCGATTGCCGGCACCCGTCCGCGGGGCGCTACCGAGGAAGCCGATCTGGCCCTGGAACAGGACCTGCTGTCGGATGCCAAGGAAATCGCCGAGCACCTGATGCTGATCGATCTGGGGCGCAACGACACCGGTCGCGTATCCGAAATTGGCTCGGTGAAGCTCACCGAGAAGATGGTGATCGAGCGTTATTCCAATGTGATGCACATCGTCTCCAACGTCACCGGTCAACTGAAAGCCGGGCTGACGGCGATGGACGCTCTGCGGGCGATCCTGCCGGCGGGGACGTTGTCCGGGGCGCCGAAGATTCGCGCCATGGAAATCATCGACGAGCTGGAGCCGGTCAAGCGTGGGGTCTACGGCGGCGCCGTGGGTTACTTTGCCTGGAACGGCAACATGGATACCGCCATTGCCATTCGCACGGCGGTGATTAAGAACGGTGAGCTGCATGTACAGGCCGGTGGCGGGATTGTCGCCGACTCAGTGCCGACCCTGGAGTGGGAAGAGACGCTGAACAAGCGTCGCGCAATGTTCCGTGCCGTGGCGCTGGCAGAACAAACCCCCGCATCCAAGGTTTGAGGAGTTTCCATATGTTGCTGATGATCGATAACTACGACTCCTTCACCTACAACGTCGTCCAGTATCTGGGCGAGTTGGGTGCCGAAGTGAAAGTGGTACGCAATGACGAGCTGACCGTGGCTGAAATCGAAGCCCTCAAGCCCGAGCGTATCGTGGTCTCGCCTGGCCCTTGCACGCCGACCGAGGCCGGTGTCTCCATCGAGGCGATCAAGCATTTCGCCGGCAAGCTGCCGATTCTGGGCGTGTGCCTGGGCCACCAGTCCATCGGCCAGGCTTTTGGCGGCCAAGTGGTGCGAGCCCGGCAAGTGATGCACGGCAAGACCAGCCCGGTGTTTCACCGTGACCTGGGGGTGTTCAACGGTTTGAACATGCCGCTGACCGTGACCCGTTACCACTCCCTGGTGGTCAAGCATGAGAGCCTGCCCGAGTGCCTTGAAGTCACGGCTTGGACCCAGTTGGAAGACGGCTCCGTCGACGAAATCATGGGGCTGCGCCACAAGACGCTGAATATCGAAGGGGTGCAATTTCACCCCGAGTCTATCCTCACCGAGCAGGGCCACGAGCTGTTCGCCAACTTCCTCAAACAGAGCGGCGGCACGCGCTAAGGACTTTTCATGGATATCAAGACTGCCCTGAGCCGTATTGTCGGCCATCTGGACCTGAGCACCGATGAGATGCGCGATGTCATGCGCGAGATCATGACCGGCCAATGCACCGATGCGCAGATTGGCGCCTTCATGATGGCCATGCGCATGAAAAGCGAAAGCATCGACGAGATCGTCGGCGCGGTATCGGTGATGCGTGAACTGGCTGACACGGTCGAACTGAAAACCCTCGACGGTGTGGTGGATGTGGTCGGCACCGGCGGTGACGGTGCGAACATTTTCAACGTTTCCACCGCGTCTTCCTTTGTTGTTGCCGCCGCCGGCTGCACCGTCGCCAAGCATGGTAACCGTGCGGTATCCGGCAAGAGCGGCAGCGCCGATCTGTTGGAGGCGGCCGGGATCTACCTGAACCTGACGCCAGTCCAGGTCGCGCGCTGCATCGACAACGTCGGCATCGGCTTCATGTTTGCCCAGTCTCATCACGGCGCTATGAAATATGCCGCCGGCCCGCGCCGTGACCTCGGCCTGCGCACCCTGTTCAACATGCTTGGCCCGCTTACGAATCCGGCCGGCGTGAAACATCAGGTGGTGGGGGTATTTACTCAGGCCTTGTGCCGGCCATTGGCCGAGGTTTTGCAGCGTCTGGGCAGCAAACATGTGCTGGTGGTGCATTCCCAGGATGGCCTGGACGAGTTCAGCCTGGCGGCGCCGACCTATGTTGCCGAGCTGAAGAATGACCAGATCACCGAGTACTGGGTACAGCCCGAGGACTTGGGCATGAAGAGCCAGAGTCTGTTTGGCTTGGTGGTGGAGAGCCCGGCGGCGTCCCTTGAGCTGATCCGCGATGCCCTGGGACGACGCAAGACCGAGCACGGCCAGAAGGCCGCCGAGATGATTGTGCTCAATGCCGGTGCGGCGCTGTATGCCGCGGATCATGCCAGCAGCTTGAGAGAGGGCGTGGCCCTGGCGCACGATGCCTTGCACACCGGCTTGGCCCGGGAAAAGCTCGAGGAGCTGGGCGCCTTTACCGCGGTGTTCAAGCAGGAGAATGAAGGATGAGTGTGCCGACAGTTCTGGAAAAAATCCTCGCCCGCAAGGTTGAGGAAGTTGCCGAGCGCAGCGCTCGCGTCAGTCTGGCCGAGCTGGAGAGCCTGGCGCGGGCAGCCGATGCGCCGCGGGGTTTCGCCAGGGCGCTGCAGGAGCAGGTCAAGCTCAAGCAGCCGGCGGTGATTGCCGAGATCAAGAAAGCTTCGCCGAGCAAAGGCGTGATCCGCGAGAATTTCGTGCCGGCAGAGATCGCCAAGAGCTACGAGAAGGGCGGTGCCACTTGCCTGTCGGTGTTGACTGACGTCGATTACTTCCAGGGGGCCGATGCCTACCTGCAGCAGGCCCGCGCGGCCTGCAAACTGCCGGTGATCCGCAAGGATTTCATGATCGATCCCTACCAGATCGTCGAAGCCCGTGCCCTCGGTGCCGACTGTGTGCTGCTGATTGTCGCTGCGCTGGACGACCAGCGGATGGCCGAGTTGGCGACGGTGGCCAAGGGTGTCGGTCTGGATGTGCTGGTGGAAGTGCACGACGGCGACGAGTTGGAGCGGGCGCTGAAGACCCTCGACACACCGTTGGTTGGGATCAACAACCGCAATCTGCATACCTTCGAAGTCGACCTGGAAACCACTCTCGACCTGCTGCCGCGGATTCCTCGCGATCGCCTGGTGATTACCGAGAGCGGCATTCTCAACCGTGCCGATGTCGAGCTGATGGAAATCAGTGATGTCTATTCGTTCCTGGTGGGCGAGGCATTCATGCGCGCCGAGAGCCCGGGCAGCGAGTTGCAACGCTTGTTCTTCCCCGAGCGTGGCGTGCCGGTCAGCGGTTCGACCCTGGACTGAACCTGAAACAATGAATAAGCCGGCGATGCCGGCTTTTTCGTATCTATTGCAAAGGATTTCCACTGTCATGACCCAACCCCTTGCCTTGACTGTCGAAGCTGGCCTGCAGGCCGAGCAGGATCTGCTGGCGCTGGTGTGTGCTGGCGAGCAGGAGTTTGGGCTGCTGTTCTGGCAGCCCAGCGATCGGGCGCTGGTGATGCCCCGGCGCTTGAGTCGCCTGCCGGGGTTCGAGCAGGCCTGCCAGGCGTCGGCGGCCAACGGCTGGCCGGTGCTGCTGCGGGAAACCGGCGGTGAGCCGGTGCCGCAATCGGCAGCCACGGTGAATATTGCGCTGGTCTATGCGCCACCGCGCAGCGAGGGGGATCAGGGGCGGATCGAAACGGCCTATCGACGTCTGTGCCAGCCGATTTGCGATCTGCTCAGTGAGCTGGGAGGCAATCCGTCGTTGGGGGAGGTGGACGGCGCCTTTTGCGATGGCCGTTTCAACGTCAATCTGGAGGGGCGCAAGATGGTCGGTACAGCCCAGCGCTGGCGTCAGAGCAAAGGCGGACAGCGCCCGGTGGGGCTGGTACACGGTGCCCTGCTGCTGGATAACGAGCGCGACTCCATGGTGGGGGCGGTCAATACCTTCAATCAGGCTTGCGGCCTGGAGCAGCGTTGCCGGGCTGAAAGCCATATCGCCCTGCATGAGGCGTTTACCGCAGAGAATGCCGTGGCCCGGCTGGACAGCCTGTACCGGCAGATGCTCAAGAGCTTTCTGCCGGGTTAGCGGGTGCCGAACACCACCATGGTCTTGCCTTTGACGTGAACCAGGTTGCGCTCCTCAAGGTCCTTGAGGACGCGGCCGACCATTTCTCGGGAGCAGCCGACTATCCGGCCGATCTCCTGACGGGTGATCTTGATCTGCATGCCGTCGGGGTGGGTCATGGCATCCGGTTGCTTGCACAGCTCCAGCAGGCAGCGGGCAACCCGTCCGGTCACGTCGAAGAACGCCAGGTCGCCGACCTTGCGCGTGGTATTGCGCAGGCGCTGGGCAATCTGCCCGCTGAGGACGTAGAGAATGTCCGGGTCGTTCTGCGACAACTCGCGAAACTTCGCGTAGCTGATCTCGGCGACTTCGCATTCCACTTTGGCCCGTACCCAGGCGCTGCGCTGCTGTTCGTGCCCGGCCTCTTCGAAAAGCCCCAGTTCACCGAAGAAATCCCCGGCGTTGAGGTAGGCGATGATCATCTCCCGGCCATCGTCGTCCTCGATGAGGATGGTCACCGAGCCCTTGATGATGAAATACAGGCTGTCGGACACATCACCGGCGCAGATGATGTTGCTCTTGGCCTGATACCGGCGGCGTTGACAGTGCATCAGCAACTTGTCGAGATTTTTGATCCTGGGGGTGGGGGCAATAGCAACCATGGTTGTATCCCGAGAAGACTGCACGGTATGAGGTGATTTTTATGGGCGTAAAACGAGGACGTTGAACGCTGGCTAAGCGCCAGTCATTTGGCGTCAGCTTAACAGACACATCCTTGATGGATTTAAGATTTTTCTTAGTTAAGATCGGTAATCTGCTGTGAACATGCAAAGCGCAGCCCGTGCAAAACCCTGTGCTAAGCTGGCGACCCTTTTTTTACAGTGGAGTCTTGGCGATGAAGGCACGCATCCAATGGGCTGGCGAAGCCATGTTCCTCGGTGAGTCGGGCAGTGGCCACGTTGTGGTGATGGACGGTCCGCCAGAAGCCGGTGGACGCAACCTGGGTGTTCGCCCCATGGAGATGCTCCTGCTCGGTGTGGGCGGTTGCAGCAATTTCGACGTGGTCAGCATCCTCAAGAAGTCGCGTCAGGCGGTTGAAAGCTGTGAGGCCTTTCTTGAAGCCGAGCGTGCAACCGAGGACCCGAAGGTCTTCACCAAGATTCACATGCATTTCGTGGTCAAGGGGCGTGGGCTGAAGGAGGCTCAGGTCAAGCGGGCCATCGAACTGTCCGCCGAGAAGTATTGCTCGGCTTCGATCATGCTCGGGGCTGCTGGCGTGGCCATTACCCACGATTACGAAATCGTCGAGTTGGGTTGAGCCGGGACACAGTTTGTCGGTAAAGGAAAAGGGCGCCTCAAGAGCGCCCTTTTTTGTGTTCGGTACTGGCCGGGATCAGATCCGATAGGTGCTCTTGGTCATGACCTTGGCCAACAGGCTCATGCCGAACTTCACCGGTGCCGGGAAGCGGAAGCCGCCCGCTTCGAGAGCGGTTTCTGCGTGGTGCTCTTCGTCGATGCGCATCTGCTCCAGGATGGCCCGGGACTTTTCGTCTTCTGCCGGTAGTTGTTCCAGGTGTTCGTTCAGGTGCTTGCAGACCTGGTCTTCGGTGGCGGCGACGAACCCCAGGCTGACTTTGTCGCTGATCAGGCCGGCGGCGGCGCCGATGCCGAATGACAGGCCATAGAACAACGGGTTGAGAACACTCGGGTGGCTGCCCAGTTGGCGGATGCGCTGTTCGCACCAGGCCAGGTGGTCGATTTCCTCTTCGGCGGCATGCTCCATGGCCTGGCGTACCTGGGGCAGTTTGGCGGTCAGGGCCTGGCCCTGGTAGAGCGCCTGGGCGCAGACTTCCCCGGTGTGATTGATACGCATCAGGCCGGCGACGTGCCGGGTATCCTCGTCACTCATCTGCGCTTCCGGCTGCACTATGGCCGGTGACGGGCGATAAGGTTGGCCGCTGAAAGGCAGCAGCGTACGCATGGCCATATCAGCTTGCAGCAGCAGACGGTCAATCGGCGAGTAGTGACGTTGGGTAGTCATGCTTATCTCCGGGAAGAATCACGGCGGCCAGTTTACTCCAATCGACAGGGTGAAAACTGCGCTGGATCAGCGCACCCTCGCCTGGGAGTGGGTGAGGGTGCGCGGTACACGAGTGTTGGCGGGCAATCAGCCCGGAGGCCAGTTCATCTGACGCTGACCCAGCACGTGCATATGAATGTGGTAGACGGTCTGACCGCCCAGCTCATTGCAGTTCATCACCACCCGGAAGCCGTCCTCGCAACCTTGTTCCTTGGCCAGGCGCTGGGCGGTGAACAGGATGTGTCCGGCCAGGGTTTTGTCGTCCTCGGTGAGGTCGTTGAGGGTGCGAATGGGTTTCTTCGGTATGACCAGGAAGTGCACCGGTGCTTGCGGAGCAATATCGTGGAAGGCCAGAACCTGGTCGTCCTCGTAGATGATCTTCGCGGGTATTTCTCTGTTGATGATCTTGGTGAACAGAGTATCCACAGCTGTTTCTCCATTGGGTTGGTCCGGGGTGAGTGTACTCAGGCTCACAATGTGCGCCCAGTCCGAACATCTAACGTGGGCAATAGGCCCGATTGAAGTAACCGACGATCTTGCGGGTCAGCCAGCGAGAGCCCAGGCGGCTGCTGAAGGCCATCCAGCGGTTCAAGCGGCCGGGGATGATGATGGCACGGTTCTTTTCCAGGGCCCGGACTGCGTACAACGCGACTTCTTCGGGGCTCATGAGCAACTTGCTGTCGTTGAGCTTCTGGGTGTCCATCTGGGCGGTGCGGAAGAATGCGGTGCGGGTGGGGCCGGGGCACAGCACCGAGACCTTGACCGCGCATTTTTTCAGCTCTTCGCGCAGCCCTTCGGAAAAGTGCAGAACATAGGCCTTGCTGGCGTAGTAGGTACTCATCCAGGGGCCGGGATAGAAGGCCGCTACCGAGGCGACGTTGAGTATCTGTCCTCCACCCAGCAGGGCCATGCTGTTGCCCAAGGCGTGGCAAAGGCGGGTCAGCGCAAGGATGTTGACCTCGATCAGGTCTTGTTCGGTCATCCAGTCCTGGGCCAGGAAAGGGCCGCTGGTACCGATCCCGGCACAATTGACCAGCAGGTCGATCTGGCGGTCGCCTTCCTCCAGTTCCAGCAGGAAGCCGGACAGTCGCAGAGGCTCTCCCAGATCGCAGGCCCGGAACAATACTTCGACGCCGAAGCGTTGGGTCAGCTCCAGGGCGATGCATTCCAGCTGATCACGCTGGCGGGCCACGAGAATCAGGTTGCGGCCACGCCGGGCCAGTGCTTCGGCAAGGGCCAGGCCTATGCCGCTGGAAGCACCAGTGATCAGAGCGTAACGGGTCATGCATTTCTCCATCGCAACGGCCAGCGGCCTGCGACAGGAAGGGTCGCAGGCTGGGGCGCGTTTATTCTTGCTCGGATTCTACAGGGGCGGCGATGTCCGCTGGTTCAGCATCTTCATCGGCGCTGCTGGAATCGATGGTTTCGCTGTAGCTGGTTTCGCTGTAGCTGTCTTCCAGGGAACTCAGGCCACCGGCCACCACACCCACGATCAGGACGGCGATCAAGACTACCCACATCCAGGACAGGACCTTGACGGCGGTGGTGTTGGGCGGAGGTGGCGCGCCGTAGCGGTTGGCTACGTTGCTGCCTGGGCTGACCATCAGCACCAGCGGGAACACGCTGCCGACGATAGGGACGAAGTTCAGCAGCCACAGCCAGCCCGACCAGCCGAGGTCGTGCAGGCGCTGCACGCTGATCTGGATGCTGACGACGATGAAGCCGATGAAGACCACTACCCCACCAGTAATCCCCAGGACAGTGAGCAGTGTGGAGTTGAACATTGCGGCGGACAGGATGCCGAAGAAGGCCCCCACACCGATCACTGCCAGCATGGCCACCGTCAGGACCAGGGTCCAGGCCAGATAGCGCAGGCGACCGATGCGGCCTTCGAAACTGAAGACATTGAGTGTGGCGTATTGGGGGAGGGCATCTCCCACCGCCGCTTGCGGGGGCGCATAGGGCGAAGCGCTGATGCTGGCGGCCGTGGGCGTGGGGGTTACTGCATCGAGGTTCAGCTGCAACGAGGGCTCGGATTCGATGCGGGCATCGATCCCGGTGTTCTTCAGCGCTTCCAGGTAGCGCTGGGCATCGGCCTGGGTCAGGTCGCGCTTGAGTTCCACCTGTTGGCCACTGAACAGGCGTTCCACGGCAGCGACATCGCTTTTGAACAGTTCGGCCAGGTTCAGTTGGGCGGTGGATTTTTCCACGCCGGGCAGCAATGTGCCGTCGAAAACAATCTTGTAGCGGGTCTCGCTCATGGGGGCATCCCTGTCGCTTGAAAAGAAGGCTTACATAAAAGGCCGACAGTTTAAGGCCAGTGCCCCCCGGCTGGCCAAAAAACAATGAGAACTGGTTAGCGTGGCCAGCGTTTTATGAGTTGCGTCGAGCGTTCCTGAGCGGCCTGATACTCGCTGTCCAGGCGGGCAATCAGTTGATCGACGCTGGGCAGGTCGTTGATCTCACCGACGCCCTGGCCGGCAGACCACACGGTTTTCCAGGCCTTGGCTTCGTCGCTGATGGGTTTGAGCTTGGAGCCGAAATTGACTTCGCCTTTACCTTGCAGGGCTGCCAGGTCGAAACCAGCGTTTTCCAGGCTCTGGCGCATGAAGCTGGCAGGGACCCCGGAGACGGCGGCAGTGTGCACGATATCCGCAGCGCGAGAATTGAGCAGCATCTCTTTATAGGCGTCCGGTGCATGGCTTTCGGTGGTGCCGATAAAACGGGTGCCCAGATAGGCCAGGTCGGCGCCAAGCAGCTGTGCGGCGAGAATCTCGTGACCGCGGTTCAGGCAGCCGGCCAGCAACAGGGTCTTGTCGAAGAACTGGCGAATCTCGGCAATAAGGGAGAACGGGCTCCAGGTTCCGGCATGTCCGCCAGCCCCTGCCGCTACAGCGATCAGTCCGTCGACTCCGGCCTCTGCAGCTTTCTCCGCATGCCGGCGGGTGGTCACGTCATGGAATACCAGCCCGCCATAGCTGTGTACGGCGTCTACCACTTCCTTGACCGCGCCCAAGCTGGTGATGACGATCGGCACCTGGTGTTCGATGCAGATCTGTAAATCCGCCTGCAGACGCGGGTTGCTGTTGTGCACGATCAGGTTCACTGCGTAGGGGGCAGGGTTCTCCAATTTGGCCAACCCTGCTTCGATCTCCTCTAGCCAGGCCTTGAAGCCACTGCTTTCACGCTGGTTGAGGGCAGGGAAGCTGCCTACCACGCCATTGCGACAGCAGGCCAGAACCAGTTCAGGGTTGGAGATCAGGAACATTGGCGCCGCCACCAGAGGCAGGCGCAGGCGTTGTTCGAGCAGAGCGGGCAGTGACATTGGAGTACCCCCAGGGGAAGCGACTAGTAAGAGTTAGAACGGCCGTACAACGACCAAAATTACAATAGCCAGCAATATCAGGACCGGTACTTCATTGAACCAGCGATAAAAGACATGGCTGCGGGTGTTTTCGCCACGGGCAAAACGTTTCACTTGAGCGCCGCACATGTGGTGGTACCCGATCAGGATCACCACCAGGGTCAGTTTGGCGTGCATCCAGCCACCCTGGCCGAAGTAGGCGCTGGGATTGAGGCTGATCAACCAGATGCCAAAGATCAGCGCGGCGATCATTGCCGGCCCCATGATGAAGCGATACAGCTTGCGCTCCATGAGGCAGAAGCGCTCACGGCTGACGCTGTCTTCGCTTTGAGCGTGATAGACGAACAGGCGCGGCAGGTAGAAAAGGCCGGCAAACCAGCAGACCACACTGACGATATGAAAGGCTTTGAGCCATAGATAGAGCATTTTTAGTTATTCCCAGGTTCACGGTGGCGAAGATAGTAGAGGGTAGAGCGGCCGCACGTCACCTTGACGGTTGTCGCAGGGGCGCACCACCCCTATTATCGGCAGCTTTCCAGTGGGTTCGTTGAGGGCAGGTTTATGGTCAAGGTCGGTATTGTCGGCGGCACGGGTTACACCGGTGTCGAACTGCTGCGTCTGTTGGCACAGCATCCGCAGGCGCGAGTAGAAGTCATCACTTCGCGATCCGAGGCGGGCCTGGCCGTAGCCGACATGTACCCGAACCTGCGCGGTCACTATGACGGCCTGGCTTTCAGCGTGCCGGATATCAAGACGCTGGGTGCCTGTGATGTGGTGTTCTTCGCAACGCCCCACGGTGTAGCCCATGCACTGGCCGGCGAGTTGCTGGCGGCTGGGACCAAGGTCATCGATTTGTCGGCGGACTTCCGTCTGCAGGATGCCGATGAGTGGGCCAAATGGTACGGCCAGCCCCACGGCGCACCTGAGCTGCTGGATGAGGCGGTCTACGGACTACCGGAAGTCAACCGTGAGCAAATAAAGAAGGCTCGTCTGATTGCCGTTCCCGGGTGCTATCCAACGGCCACCCAGCTGGGCTTCTTGCCATTGCTGGAGGCCGGTCTTGCCGACACTACGCAGCTGATCGCTGATTGCAAGTCCGGCGTCAGTGGAGCAGGCCGTGGTGCCAGCGTCGGTTCGCTGTACTCGGAAACCTCCGAGAGCATGAAGGCCTATGCGGTCAAAGGGCATCGTCACTTGCCGGAAATACGCCAGGGTCTGCGTCGGGCGGCAGGCAAGGACGTCGGCCTGACCTTTGTGCCGCATCTGACGCCAATGATTCGCGGCATTCACTCGACGCTCTATGCGACCGTGGTGGACCGCTCGGTTGATCTGCAAGCGCTGTTTGAGAAGCGTTATGCCAACGAGCCTTTCGTTGATGTGATGCCCGCGGGCAGTCATCCTGAGACTCGCAGTGTGCGTGGTGCCAACGTATGTCGGATTGCCGTGCACCGGCCACAGGATGGTGATCTGGTGGTGGTGCTGTCGGTCATCGACAATCTGGTCAAGGGGGCTTCCGGCCAGGCGGTGCAAAACCTCAACATTCTGTTCGGCTTGGACGAGCGCCTGGGGCTGTCCCACGCTGGCATGCTGCCTTAAGGTCGGTTTAGAGGTGAATAGAAAGGCCCGTCTGACGGGCCTTTCTGCGTTCTGCGGGCAACTGGACGACTATTGATATACCGTAACAATAGTTGACCGCTTTTCTGGGAGAAGCGGATAATGCGCGTCATTACGCAGTATGGCGGCTTAACGCCGGGAGATAGTCAGCATGAGCGTTGAATCCTTCACCCCCACGGCTTTGCAATTCACTCAAGGTGCAGCGCACAAGGTGAAGACCCTGGTCGACGAAGAGGGTAATGATCGCTTGAAGCTGCGCGTATTCGTTACGGGCGGCGGTTGTTCGGGGTTCCAGTACGGTTTCACTTTCGATGAGGAAGTGGCCGAGGACGACACCATCGTCGAGCGCGAAGGCGTAAGCCTGGTGGTCGACCCGATGAGTTTCCAGTACCTGGCCGGTGCTGAAGTGGACTACCAGGAAGGTCTGGAAGGTTCGCGGTTCGTGATCAAGAACCCCAATGCCACCACTACTTGTGGTTGCGGGTCTTCGTTCTCGATCTGATCAGTCGGCAAAAGCCAGATAGCAAAACGCCGCAGTGTCTAACGACTCTGCGGCGTTTTGCTATCTGGCGTTCAAGCCGGGTAGATAGCGCCCAGTACACGCGGGCCGCGGGCGCCTGTGACGCTGGGCCGGTTGGCGGCGATGCCTTCCAGGCAGCAATGGGCCAGCCAGGCGAAGGCCATGGCTTCTACCCAGTCGGGGTCCACGCCATAAACGGCGGTGCTGTTGACTTGTGTCCCGGGTAGTAGCGCGCTGAGGCGCCGCATCAATGTGCCGTTATGGGCACCGCCGCCACAAACCAAAAGCTCCTGGGTGCCGACTTGTGCAGCCAGCAGCGAGTCGACGATGGTCAGCGCTGTCAGTTCCAGCAGGGTGGCCTGTACATTTTCTGCGGGGATGGCGGGGTGCTGGGCCAGATGCTGATTCAGCCACTGGAGGTTGAATACCTCGCGCCCCGTGCTCTTGGGTCCTTGAGTGGCGAAGAATGGATCGCTGAGCAGGGTCTTCAGAAGGGCCTGGTCAAGCTGGCCGCTGGCCGCCCATTGGCCGTTGCGGTCGAAGGTTTCAGCCCGTTGAGTCTGTATCCATGCATCGAGCAGCACGTTGCCAGGGCCGCAATCAAAGCCGGCGACCGGTTTGGCGGTTTCGATCAGGCTCAGGTTGCTGAAGCCACCGACGTTCAGAACGGCACGCTTTCCGGAGCGCTGCTCGAACAGAGCTTCGTGGAAGGCGGGGACCAGAGGGGCGCCTTGGCCGCCGGCAGCCACGTCGCGACTGCGGAAGTCGCTGATAACGGTGATACCGGTGAGTTCTGTGAGCAATGCTGGGTTGCCGATCTGCACGGTAAATCCGCGGCTTGGCTCATGGCGCACGGTCTGCCCGTGGCTGCCTATGGCGCGAATGTCTTGAGCCTGGAGTTGTTGTTGCTGCAGAAGGCTGTGGATGCCCTGAGCAGCCAGCTTGACCCAGTGTTGCTGGGCCATGGCGGAACGGGCGATCTCGTCAGGGCCGCTGGCGCACAAACTCAGGAGTTCGGCGCGCAGGGTCTCTGGCATGGGGATGTAGTGGGTAGCGATCAATCTGATCGCCGGGCTCTGCTCGATCAGGGCAATGTCCAGGCCGTCGAGGCTGGTTCCGGACATTACTCCTATGTAGAGCGCCATGGCTCAGCGCTTGCTCGAGGCCAGCATGGTGGCCTTTTCCTGGTCCATCCGAGCCATAAGAGGCTGGCTCTGTTGGAGGAAGCGAGCTCGCTCGGCCTTGGCAATAGGGTCAGCCATCGGCAGTTTCTGGCCCAGTGGGTCCACGTGGACGCCGTTGACCTGGAACTCGTAGTGCAAGTGAGGGCCGGTAGAGAGACCTGTGGTGCCGATATACCCAATGACCTGACCCTGTTTCACCGAGCCGCCGGTCTTGACGCCCTTGGCAAAGCCTTGCATGTGGCCATACAGGGTCCTGTAGGTGTTGCCGTGCTGAATGATCACGGTGTTGCCGTAACCACCGCGGCGGCCTGCCAGCAGAACCTTTCCGTCACCGGCAGCCTTGATCGGCGTGCCTCGTGGGGCGGCGTAGTCGACGCCCTTGTGAGCGCGGATCTTGTTCAGAATTGGGTGTTTACGGCCCATTGAGAAGCGCGAGCTGATACGGGCAAAGTCCACTGGCGTACGGATGAACGCTTTGCGCATGCTATTGCCGTCGGCGGTGTAGTAGCTGCTGGAACCCTGTTTGTTGGTGTAGCGCACGGCGGTGTAGGTCTTGCCGCGATTGGTGAAGCGTGCGGAAAGGATATTGCCGGTACCGACCACTTTGCCGTTGGCTACTTTCTGTTCGTAGATGACGTCAAACTCGTCACCCTGGCGAATATCCTGCGCGAAGTCGATGTCGTAGCCGAAAATGTTGGCCATATCCATGGTCAGGCTATGAGACAGGCCGGCACGTGCCGCGGACTGTGAAAGCGAACTATTGATGACGCCATGCACATAAGCCGAGCGGACTACTGGTTTAGTGATCACTCGG
>NZ_JAHBAW010000001.1:2525000-2882500 GCF_018390395.1 Pseudomonas sp. RC4D1 | reverse complement strand
TACTACTGACTGACCGATAGTGAACTAGTACCGTGAGGGAAAGGCGAAAAGAACCCCGGAGAGGGGAGTGAAATAGATCCTGAAACCGTATGCGTACAAGCAGTGGGAGCAGACTTTGTTCTGTGACTGCGTACCTTTTGTATAATGGGTCAGCGACTTATTTTCAGTGGCGAGCTTAACCGAATAGGGGAGGCGTAGCGAAAGCGAGTCTTAATAGGGCGTCTAGTCGCTGGGAATAGACCCGAAACCGGGCGATCTATCCATGGGCAGGTTGAAGGTTAGGTAACACTGACTGGAGGACCGAACCGACTACCGTTGAAAAGTTAGCGGATGACCTGTGGATCGGAGTGAAAGGCTAATCAAGCTCGGAGATAGCTGGTTCTCCTCGAAAGCTATTTAGGTAGCGCCTCATGTATCACTGTAGGGGGTAGAGCACTGTTTCGGCTAGGGGGTCATCCCGACTTACCAAACCGATGCAAACTCCGAATACCTACAAGTGCCGAGCATGGGAGACACACGGCGGGTGCTAACGTCCGTCGTGAAAAGGGAAACAACCCAGACCGTCAGCTAAGGTCCCAAAGTTATGGTTAAGTGGGAAACGATGTGGGAAGGCTTAGACAGCTAGGAGGTTGGCTTAGAAGCAGCCACCCTTTAAAGAAAGCGTAATAGCTCACTAGTCGAGTCGGCCTGCGCGGAAGATGTAACGGGGCTCAAACCATACACCGAAGCTACGGGTATCACGTAAGTGATGCGGTAGAGGAGCGTTCTGTAAGCCTGTGAAGGTGAGTTGAGAAGCTTGCTGGAGGTATCAGAAGTGCGAATGCTGACATGAGTAACGACAATGGGTGTGAAAAACACCCACGCCGAAAGACCAAGGTTTCCTGCGCAACGTTAATCGACGCAGGGTTAGTCGGTCCCTAAGGCGAGGCTGAAAAGCGTAGTCGATGGAAAACAGGTTAATATTCCTGTACTTCTAGTTATTGCGATGGAGGGACGGAGAAGGCTAGGCCAGCTTGGCGTTGGTTGTCCAAGTTTAAGGTGGTAGGCTGGAATCTTAGGTAAATCCGGGGTTCTAAGGCCGAGAGCTGATGACGAGTTACCTTTTAGGTGACGAAGTGGTTGATGCCATGCTTCCAAGAAAAGCTTCTAAGCTTCAGATAACTAGGAACCGTACCCCAAACCGACACAGGTGGTTGGGTAGAGAATACCAAGGCGCTTGAGAGAACTCGGGTGAAGGAACTAGGCAAAATGGCACCGTAACTTCGGGAGAAGGTGCGCCGGTGAGGGTGAAGGACTTGCTCCGTAAGCTCATGCCGGTCGAAGATACCAGGCCGCTGCGACTGTTTATTAAAAACACAGCACTCTGCAAACACGAAAGTGGACGTATAGGGTGTGACGCCTGCCCGGTGCCGGAAGGTTAATTGATGGGGTTAGCTAACGCGAAGCTCTTGATCGAAGCCCCGGTAAACGGCGGCCGTAACTATAACGGTCCTAAGGTAGCGAAATTCCTTGTCGGGTAAGTTCCGACCTGCACGAATGGCGTAACGATGGCGGCGCTGTCTCCACCCGAGACTCAGTGAAATTGAAATCGCTGTGAAGATGCAGTGTATCCGCGGCTAGACGGAAAGACCCCGTGAACCTTTACTATAGCTTTGCACTGGACTTTGAATTTGCTTGTGTAGGATAGGTGGGAGGCTTTGAAGCGTGAACGCCAGTTTGCGTGGAGCCATCCTTGAAATACCACCCTGGCAACTTTGAGGTTCTAACTCAGGTCCGTTATCCGGATCGAGGACAGTGTATGGTGGGTAGTTTGACTGGGGCGGTCTCCTCCTAAAGAGTAACGGAGGAGTACGAAGGTGCGCTCAGACCGGTCGGAAATCGGTCGTAGAGTATAAAGGCAAAAGCGCGCTTGACTGCGAGACAGACACGTCGAGCAGGTACGAAAGTAGGTCTTAGTGATCCGGTGGTTCTGTATGGAAGGGCCATCGCTCAACGGATAAAAGGTACTCCGGGGATAACAGGCTGATACCGCCCAAGAGTTCATATCGACGGCGGTGTTTGGCACCTCGATGTCGGCTCATCACATCCTGGGGCTGAAGCCGGTCCCAAGGGTATGGCTGTTCGCCATTTAAAGTGGTACGCGAGCTGGGTTTAGAACGTCGTGAGACAGTTCGGTCCCTATCTGCCGTGGACGTTTGAGATTTGAGAGGGGCTGCTCCTAGTACGAGAGGACCGGAGTGGACGAACCTCTGGTGTTCCGGTTGTCACGCCAGTGGCATTGCCGGGTAGCTATGTTCGGAAAAGATAACCGCTGAAAGCATCTAAGCGGGAAACTTGCCTCAAGATGAGATCTCACTGGGATCTTGAATCCCCTAAAGGGCCGTCGAAGACTACGACGTTGATAGGTTGGGTGTGTAAGCGCTGTGAGGCGTTGAGCTAACCAATACTAATTGCCCGTGAGGCTTGACCATATAACACCCAAGCAATTTGCGAACTCGAAAGAGACCAGATTGCGGTGTGTGAAGACGAAACAAACCGAAAGTTTGCACAACACACAAATCTATTACATACCCATTCGCTGGCACGTTGCATCAGCAACGGACTGGCTACCGAATTTCTTGACGACCATAGAGCGTTGGAACCACCTGATCCCATCCCGAACTCAGAAGTGAAACGATGCATCGCCGATGGTAGTGTGGGGTTTCCCCATGTGAGAGTAGGTCATCGTCAAGATTAAATTCCGAAACCCCAATTGCGAAAGCAATTGGGGTTTTGTTTTTGCGCGGAGAAAAGTCGATTTGATTTTTATCTGCCCGATCGACTTGCTCGCCGGGTGGTGTTTTCTATGCAATGGTTTTGGGCATGGCTATCATGCCGGGCTCATTGTGAGGCGGATACTGCATGTCGACGTTGTTAGAGCTTCTAAAGGATGGGCGATTTCACTCGGGCCAGGCGCTCGGAGAGGTGCTGGGTGTTAGTCGTAGTGCTATATGGAAGCAGTTACAGCTTCTTGAGGCGGAATTGGGGCTTGTCATCCATAAGGTGCGAGGTCGTGGATATCAGTTGGCCACTCCAATCACTTTGTTGAGCAGCGCGGAGATAAGTCGGTGCTCTTCTCCCAGCAGTGCTTGGGACGTTCGAATTTTTGATTCTATCGACTCCACAAATGCTGAGGCGCTGCGATCCATCGAGGGTGGGGCTGTGGCTCCTTTTCTTGTGCTAGCTGAGCGTCAGACCGCGGGGCGTGGCCGGCGTGGACGCAAGTGGATAAGTCCTTTTGCCGAGAATATCTATTACAGCCTGGTCTTGCGCATAGATGGAGGTCTCCGGCAACTGGAGGGGCTCAGTCTGGTCGTAGGGTTGGCGGTTATGCATACCCTTCGTGAGTATGGAATCCCAAGGGCGGGTTTGAAGTGGCCAAACGACGTTTTGGTTGGTCAGAAGAAGGTCGCGGGAATACTTTTGGAACTGGTGGGCGATCCTGCGGACGTGTGTCATGTGGTCCTGGGGGTTGGGATTAATGTGAATATGCAGAGCGCCGAGGGGGTTGATCAGGAGTGGACCTCGATAAGGTTGGAGTCTGGCCAGGTTGCTGATCGCAATCAGCTGGTTGCTCGATTGAGTGAGACCCTTGTGGCTTATCTTGAGCGTCATCGATTGGATGGTTTCTCCGCTATCCAGGACGAGTGGGAGCAAGGTCATCTCTGGCAGGGGCGTGAAGTGTCTCTGATTGCGGGGGTCAATAAGATCGATGGTGTCGTGCTGGGTATTGATCGCCAAGGGGCGTTGCGGTTGAGCGTTGAAGGTGAAGAGAAAACTTATAGCGGTGGGGAGCTCAGTCTAAGGTTGCGTGACGATCCTTGAGTTTGGCTGCGAAACACCATGAAGTGTGCCCGCGCTACCTTAGGCTAGTAGGTGGGGAGGCTTGTATAGCTGCTCTGGGCGTTGTGTTGGTTTCGCAGGATCAGTTTGTTCGTGATTTGTTTTTTTCGAGTTGACTAAGGCTTGTCTTTCGTCTCGAGGTATTTATGCGCTGGCTGTTTCTGTTGTTACTGGTCCTCAATGGTTTCTATTACATCTGGCATCAGCAGGAAGCACCTCTTCGTGCGAAAGAGGTTATGCCTCTCTCGCTCTATCGAGGCTCTCAGCAAGATATTCGCTTGTTGAGTGAGTCTGCAGATTCGGTCGAGCGGAGGGATAAGGGGAGGGTTGGAGAGGTTGATGCAAGCTGTCTCTATCTAGGGGGCTTTGCTCGTCGAGATATGGCTCAGATGCTTGAGCAGCGGCTTATAGGGCTGGGGGCGGATGTCAGGCTACTGTACTTGAGTGTTCCTGGATCTTCTGGTTTCTGGTTGCGTGTGGCTCCTGAGAGCAAGCATTTGCTGGATGATCTACAGCTGCAGAACCTTGCTAAGGAATTCAATGAGTTAAAACATAAAATAATGCCTTGTGAGGGGCTTGCAACTGTCGAATAGGTTGCATAGAATGGCGCCCGCTCCGCAGTGAAGACCTTTTGAGGTTAAAGCAGCAGAGCTAAGTCAACGCAGCTAACCTCAAGATTTTATTGAGAAAATGCTTGACAGAAAGGTAGCGTAGTGTAAAATGCTGCCTCGCTTAGGAGGGGTTCCCGAGCGGCCAAAGGGATCAGACTGTAAATCTGACGTCTACGACTTCGAAGGTTCGAATCCTTCCCCCTCCACCAGATTTAGCGAGAGCTGCAGGCTCCGCGGGTATAGTTTAGTGGTAGAACCTCAGCCTTCCAAGCTGATGATGCGGGTTCGATTCCCGCTACCCGCTCCAGGTTTGCAGGTTTTGCAAAGTGTTACGCTCTTGTAGCTCAGTTGGTAGAGCACACCCTTGGTAAGGGTGAGGTCAGCGGTTCAAATCCGCTCAAGAGCTCCATATAACAAGGCAGATATGAAAATATCTGCCTTTGTTTTAATGGCTTGTGTGACTTGCTCAATTCTTCTCCTAGGGGTGATTTCGATGGCTAAGGAAAAGTTCGAACGTAATAAGCCGCACGTTAACGTGGGTACTATCGGTCACGTTGACCACGGTAAGACCACTCTGACTGCTGCTCTGACTCGCGTTTGCTCCGAAGTTTTCGGTTCGGCTCGTGTTGACTTCGACAAGATCGACAGTGCCCCGGAAGAAAAAGCTCGTGGTATCACCATCAACACTGCACACGTAGAGTACGATTCGCACATTCGTCACTACGCGCACGTTGACTGCCCAGGTCACGCCGACTACGTCAAAAACATGATCACCGGTGCTGCCCAGATGGACGGCGCGATCCTGGTTTGCTCGGCTGCCGATGGTCCGATGCCACAAACTCGTGAGCACATCCTGCTGTCCCGTCAGGTAGGCGTTCCGTACATCGTTGTCTTCCTGAACAAGGCTGACATGGTTGACGACGCTGAGCTGCTGGAACTGGTTGAGATGGAAGTGCGCGACCTGCTGAGCACTTACGACTTCCCAGGTGACGACACTCCGATCATCATCGGTTCGGCTCTGATGGCTCTGAACGGCCAAGACGACAACGAAATGGGTACCACCGCTGTTAAGCGTCTGGTAGAAACTCTGGACACTTACATCCCAGAGCCAGAGCGTGCAATCGACAAGCCGTTCCTGATGCCAATCGAAGACGTATTCTCGATCTCCGGTCGTGGCACCGTGGTAACTGGCCGTGTTGAGCGCGGCATCGTTCGCATCCAGGAAGAAGTTGAGATCGTTGGTCTGCGCGATACTCAGAAGACTACCTGCACTGGCGTTGAAATGTTCCGCAAGCTGCTCGACGAAGGTCGTGCTGGCGAGAACTGCGGCGTTCTGCTGCGTGGTACCAAGCGTGACGACGTTGAGCGTGGCCAGGTTCTGGTTAAGCCGGGTACCGTTAAGCCGCACACCAAGTTCACTGCTGAAGTTTATGTTCTGAGCAAAGAAGAAGGCGGCCGTCATACTCCGTTCTTCAAAGGCTACCGTCCACAGTTCTACTTCCGTACTACTGACGTGACCGGTAACTGCGAGCTGCCGGAAGGCGTTGAAATGGTAATGCCAGGTGACAACATCCAGATGACTGTCACTCTGATCAAAACCATCGCGATGGAAGATGGTCTGCGTTTCGCTATCCGTGAAGGCGGTCGTACCGTCGGCGCTGGCGTCGTAGCCAAAGTGATCGAATAAGTTCTTGAAATATCTCCATCGGGCCGACATAATGGTCGGCCTGATTTTGTTTTTAGGTCAGTAGCTCAATTGGCAGAGCGACGGTCTCCAAAACCGTAGGTTGGGGGTTCGATTCCCTCCTGACCTGCCAGATTCACTCAATGTGTCTGGCTTTCTTTTCACAGGATCTTCATAGATGACTCCTAAGGCTGAAGCTCAAGGCTCTCGCTTCGATCTGCTCAAGTGGCTCGTTGTGGTTGCTTTGGTGATTGTTGGTGTTGTTGGCAATCAGTACTATTCTGCTTCGCCGATCCTGTACCGCGTATTGGCGTTGCTTGCCGTTGCCGCAGTTGCTGCCTTCATTGGTCTGCAAACTGCCAAAGGCAAGTCGTTCTTCGTGTTGGTTAAGGAAGCGCGCACTGAGATTCGTAAAGTCGTATGGCCAACTCGCCAAGAGACCACGCAGACCACGCTTATTGTAGTGGCTGTGGTTCTGGTCATGGCGTTGCTGCTGTGGGGGCTAGATTCCCTGCTTGGCTGGCTTGTTTCCTTGATTGTTGGCTAAGGGTGTCCCGTGGCTAAGCGTTGGTACGTTGTGCATGCTTACTCGGGTTACGAGAAGCATGTAATGCGCTCGTTGATCGAGCGTGTAAAGCTGGCTGGCATGGAAGATGGCTTCGGCGAGATTCTGGTCCCCACTGAAGAAGTGGTTGAGATGCGCAATGGCCAGAAGCGCAAAAGCGAACGCAAGTTCTTTCCAGGCTATGTGCTGGTTCAAATGGACATGAATGAGGGGACTTGGCACTTGGTCAAGGACACTCCTCGTGTCATGGGTTTCATTGGTGGTACTGCTGATAAGCCAGCGCCTATCACTGATAAAGAGGCGGAAGCAATTCTGCGTCGCGTTGCTGATGGCAGCGATAAGCCCAAGCCTAAGACACTGTTCGAGCCAGGTGAGGTGGTCCGTGTTACTGACGGCCCGTTCGCAGACTTTAACGGTACGGTCGAAGAAGTTAACTACGAAAAGAGCCGGATCCAAGTGGCGGTGCTCATTTTCGGTCGCTCTACTCCGGTAGAGCTAGAGTTCAGTCAGGTCGAGAAGGCCTAACTGGACGAGAATCCCATACCCCGCAGCCTTAGGCTGTGGGGTTTTTTCGTCACTGGGATAAACGCGCAAGTAACCGGGGAGCCTTTCTAGGCGTCTGAACCCGTAATTGGAGTGCCTCATGGCTAAGAAGATTACTGCTTACATCAAGCTGCAAGTTAAGGCCGCTCAGGCCAACCCAAGCCCGCCCGTTGGTCCAGCTCTGGGTCAGCACGGCGTGAACATCATGGAATTCTGCAAGGCTTTCAACGCCCGTACTCAGGGTCTTGAACCAGGTCTGCCGACTCCTGTGATCATCACTGTTTACAGTGACCGCAGCTTCACTTTCGAAACTAAGAGCACCCCTGCTTCGGTTCTGCTGAAGAAAGCTGCTGGCCTGACCAGCGGTTCCGCTCGTCCGAACACCGTTAAGGTTGGCACTGTTACCCGTGCTCAGCTGGAAGAAATCGCGAAAACCAAAAACGCGGATCTGACTGCAGCTGATATGGATGCAGCCGTGCGTACTATCGCCGGTTCTGCTCGTAGCATGGGCCTTAACGTGGAGGGTGTGTAATGGCTAAGCTGACCAAGCGCCAAAAGGCTATCGCCGGCAAGATTGAAGCAGGCAAGGCCTACAACTTCGTAGAAGCCGCCGCTCTCCTGACCGAGCTGTCGACCGTTAAGTTCAGCGAGTCCGTAGACGTAGCTGTGAACCTGGGTGTAGACCCACGTAAATCTGACCAGGTTGTTCGTAGCGCTACCGTGCTGCCACACGGCACTGGCAAGACTGTACGTGTTGCTGTGTTTACTCAGGGTCCAGCTGCTGAAGCTGCTCTGGCTGCCGGTGCAGACCGCGTAGGTATGGATGATCTGGCTGCCGAAATGAAAGGCGGCGACCTGAACTATGACGTAGTTATTGCTTCTCCGGATGCAATGCGCGTTGTAGGTCAGCTGGGTCAGGTTCTGGGTCCTCGTGGCCTGATGCCTAACCCGAAAGTCGGCACTGTAACCCCAGACGTGGCCTCGGCAGTTAAGAACGCCAAGGCTGGTCAGGTTCGCTACCGCACCGACAAAAACGGCATTATCCACACCTCCGTTGGCAAGGTCGGCTTCGACGCCGTCAAGCTGAAGGAAAACGTTGAAGCCCTGATCGCTGACCTGAAGCGTATCAAGCCAGCTTCTTCGAAAGGTATCTACGTCAAGCGCGTTACCCTGAGCACCACCATGGGTCCAGGTTTGGTCATCGACCAAGGCTCGCTGGACGTATAAGACACAGGCTGGCACAAGCGATTGTGCCATTTGAAAAAATTGGGGTCCCTGCCTGGCGGGGGCTATCCAAGACCGTAGGCGACGCAAGTCTTAAACCTCAAGCCTACGCAGATGGTGCTCCCGGTTCCTTACCGAATCAGACACCAAAACGACATCCAGCCTAGGTTGGATGAAACGGTAACAAGCAGGAGTTAAACCCGTGGCAATTAAACTCGAAGACAAGAAGGCCATCGTCGCTGAAGTCAACGAGGCTGCCAAAGTCGCTCTGTCTGCTGTTGTGGCTGATGCCCGCGGTGTGACAGTAGGCGCAATGACCGGACTCCGTAAAGAGGCCCGCGAAGCTGGTGTTTACGTACGTGTTGTACGTAACACCCTGCTCAAGCGCGCTGTTGAAGGCACTCAATATGACGTGCTCAACGACGCGTTCGTCGGCCCTACCCTGATTGCATTCTCCAAGGAACATCCGGGCGCTGCTGCTCGTATTTTCAAAGAGTTCGCAAAGGGTCAGGACAAGTTCGAGATCAAGGCAGCTGCGTTCGAGGGCAAGTACCTCGCAGCAAACGAGATCGACGTGTTGGCTTCGCTGCCAACTCGCGACGAAGCTATTGCGAAGCTGATGAGCGTGATTCAAGGCGCTACCAGCAAGCTGGCTCGTACTCTGGCGGCTATTCGCGACCAGAAAGAAGCTGCTGCTGCCTAAGGCACCGCAAGCCCTTTCAAAATCATATGTTTAATTTGATGGCTGCGTAGGCTGTCACCCCAATACAGGAATTTATAGTCATGTCTCTGACTAACGAGCAAATCATCGAAGCAATCGGCCAGAAAACCGTTCTGGAAGTTGTTGAGCTGATCAAAGCAATGGAAGAAACCTTCGGCGTTACCGCTGCTGTTGCCGCTGCTGGCCCAGCTGCTGCTGCCGCTGTTGTTGAAGAGCAAACTGAATTCAACGTCATGCTGACCGAAGCTGGCGAGAAGAAAGTTAACGTGATCAAGGCTGTACGTGAACTGACCGGTCTGGGCCTGAAAGAAGCCAAGGCTGTAGTTGACGGCGCTCCTGCCATGGTTCTGGAAGCTGTTGCTAAAGAAGCAGCTGACAAAGCCAAAGCAGCTCTGGAAGAAGCAGGCGCTAAAGTCGAGCTCAAGTAAGCATCGACTTTGTGTCTCCAGCCCAAGCGTTAAGCGAACGGCTGATGGCTGGTGGCTTTTGCCACCGGCCTTTTTCCGTTATTGGCGGCCGACTGGGTCGGTGCCTTTAACGTGCTGTAGCCCACCCTGTGCGGTGGCGCAAACCAAAGGGTTTGCACGATTTTCTGGCTGCTCCCGTCGGGAGAAGCCGAATAAGCAGGTGACCAAGCTGGGGAACGCTGATGGCTTACTCATATACTGAGAAAAAACGTATCCGCAAGGACTTTAGCAAGTTGCCGGACGTCATGGATGTGCCGTACCTCCTGGCCATCCAGCTGGATTCGTATCGTGAATTCTTGCAAGCGGGAGCGACTAAAGATCAGTTCCGCGACGTGGGCCTGCATGCGGCCTTCAAATCCGTTTTCCCGATCATCAGCTACTCCGGCAATGCTGCGTTGGAGTATGTCGGTTATCGCCTGGGCGAACCGGCGTTTGATGTTAAAGAATGCGTGTTGCGTGGTGTGACTTACGCCGTACCTTTGCGGGTAAAAGTTCGTCTGATCATTTTCGACAAAGAATCGTCGAACAAAGCGATCAAGGACATCAAAGAGCAAGAAGTCTACATGGGTGAAATCCCCCTGATGACTGAGAACGGTACCTTCGTAATCAACGGTACCGAGCGTGTAATCGTTTCCCAGCTGCACCGTTCCCCTGGCGTATTCTTCGACCACGACCGTGGCAAGACGCACAGCTCCGGTAAGCTGCTGTACTCCGCGCGGATCATTCCTTACCGCGGTTCGTGGCTGGACTTCGAGTTCGACCCGAAAGACTGCGTGTTCGTCCGTATCGACCGTCGCCGCAAGCTGCCTGCATCGGTTCTGCTGCGCGCGCTGGGTTACACCACTGAAGAAGTGCTGGATGCTTTCTACACCACCAACGTATTCCACGTGAAAGGCGAGAGCCTGAGCCTGGAGCTGGTGCCTCAGCGCCTGCGTGGTGAAATTGCCGTTCTGGACATCCAGGATGACAAGGGCAAGGTTATTGTCGAGCAGGGTCGTCGTATCACCGCTCGCCACATCAACCAGCTGGAAAAAGCCGGTATCAAAGAGCTGGATGTACCTCTGGACTACGTCCTGGGGCGTACCACCGCCAAGGCTATCGTGCACCCGGCTACTGGTGAAATCCTGGCAGAGTGCAACACCGAGCTGAACACCGAGATCCTGGCAAAAATCGCCAAGGCCCAGGTTGTTCGCATCGAAACGCTGTACACCAACGACATCGACTGCGGTCCGTTCGTTTCTGACACTCTGAAGATCGACTCCACCAGCAACCAATTGGAAGCGCTGGTCGAGATCTATCGCATGATGCGTCCTGGCGAGCCGCCAACCAAAGATGCTGCCGAGACTCTGTTCAACAACCTGTTCTTCAGCCCTGAGCGCTATGACCTCTCCGCCGTTGGCCGGATGAAGTTCAACCGTCGTATCGGTCGTACCGAGATCGAAGGTTCGGGCGTCCTGTGCAAAGAAGACATCGTTGCCGTACTGAAGACTCTGGTCGACATCCGTAACGGTAAAGGCATCGTCGACGACATCGACCACCTGGGTAACCGTCGTGTTCGTTGCGTAGGCGAAATGGCCGAGAACCAGTTCCGCGTTGGTCTGGTGCGTGTAGAGCGTGCGGTCAAAGAGCGTCTGTCGATGGCCGAAAGCGAAGGCCTGATGCCGCAAGACCTGATCAATGCCAAGCCAGTGGCTGCGGCAGTGAAAGAGTTTTTCGGTTCCAGCCAGCTGTCGCAGTTCATGGACCAGAACAACCCGCTCTCCGAGATCACCCACAAGCGCCGTGTCTCCGCACTCGGCCCAGGTGGTCTGACCCGTGAGCGTGCAGGCTTCGAAGTTCGTGACGTGCACCCGACTCACTACGGTCGTGTATGCCCGATCGAAACGCCGGAAGGTCCGAACATCGGTCTGATCAACTCCCTGGCGGCCTATGCGCGCACCAACCAGTACGGCTTCCTCGAGAGCCCGTACCGTGTGGTGAAAGACGCCCTGGTCACTGACGAGATCGTGTTCCTGTCCGCCATCGAAGAGGCCGATCACGTGATCGCCCAGGCTTCGGCGACCATGAACGACAAAGGTCAGCTGATCGATGAGCTGGTGGCTGTTCGTCACTTGAACGAATTCACCGTCAAGGCGCCGGAAGACGTCACCTTGATGGACGTTTCGCCGAAGCAGGTAGTTTCGGTTGCAGCGTCGCTGATTCCGTTCCTCGAGCACGACGACGCCAACCGTGCGTTGATGGGTTCCAACATGCAGCGTCAGGCTGTACCGACCCTGCGTGCTGATAAGCCGCTGGTAGGTACCGGCATGGAGCGCAACGTTGCCCGTGACTCCGGCGTTTGTGTCGTGGCTCGCCGTGGCGGCGTGATCGACTCGGTCGATGCCAGTCGTATCGTGGTTCGTGTTGCGGATGACGAAGTCGAAACTGGCGAAGCCGGTGTCGATATCTACAACCTGACCAAGTACACCCGCTCCAACCAGAACACCTGCATCAACCAGCGTCCGCTGGTGAGAAAAGGTGATCGGGTTCAGCGCAGCGACATCATGGCCGACGGCCCGTCCACCGACATGGGTGAGCTGGCACTGGGTCAGAACATGCGTATCGCGTTCATGGCGTGGAACGGCTTCAACTTCGAAGACTCCATCTGCCTGTCCGAGCGTGTGGTTCAGGAAGACCGCTTCACCACGATCCACATCCAGGAACTGACCTGTGTGGCCCGTGACACCAAGCTTGGCCCAGAGGAAATCACTGCAGACATCCCGAACGTGGGTGAGGCTGCACTGAACAAGCTGGACGAAGCCGGTATCGTTTATGTAGGTGCTGAAGTTGGCGCAGGCGACATCCTGGTCGGTAAGGTCACTCCGAAAGGCGAGACTCAGCTGACTCCGGAAGAGAAACTGCTGCGCGCGATCTTCGGTGAAAAAGCCAGCGACGTTAAAGACACATCCTTGCGTGTGCCTACTGGTACCAAAGGTACTGTCATTGACGTACAGGTCTTCACTCGTGACGGCGTTGAGCGTGATGCTCGTGCACTGTCCATCGAGAAGAGCCAGCTCGACGAGATCCGCAAGGATCTGAACGAAGAGTTCCGCATCGTTGAGGGCGCAACCTTCGAGCGTCTGCGCTCCGCTCTGGTCGGCCATAAAGCCGAAGGCGGCGCCGGTCTGAAGAAAGGTCAGGAAATCACCGACGAAGTTCTCGACGGTCTTGAGCATGGCCAGTGGTTCAAACTGCGCATGGCTGAAGATGCTCTGAACGAGCAGCTCGAGAAGGCTCAGGCCTACATCGTTGATCGCCGCCGTCTGCTGGACGACAAGTTCGAAGACAAGAAGCGCAAACTGCAGCAGGGCGATGACCTGGCTCCAGGCGTGCTGAAAATCGTCAAGGTCTACCTGGCAATCCGTCGTCGCATTCAGCCGGGCGACAAGATGGCCGGTCGTCACGGTAACAAGGGTGTGGTCTCTGTGATCATGCCGGTTGAAGACATGCCGCACGATGCCAATGGCACCCCGGTCGACGTGGTCCTCAACCCGCTGGGCGTACCTTCGCGTATGAACGTTGGTCAGATTCTCGAAACTCACCTGGGCCTCGCGGCCAAGGGTCTGGGCGAGAAGATCAACCGCATGGTTGAAGAGCAGCGTAAGGTGGCAGAACTGCGCACCTTCCTGGATGAGATCTACAACCAGATCGGTGGTCGTAACGAAGACCTGGACAGCTTCTCCGATCAGGAGATTCTGGATCTGGCGAACAACCTGCGCGGCGGTGTGCCTATGGCCACTCCGGTGTTCGACGGTGCCAAGGAAAGCGAAATCAAGGCCATGCTGAAACTGGCGGACCTGCCAGAGAGCGGCCAGATGCAGCTGACCGACGGCCGTACCGGCAACAAGTTCGAGCGTCCAGTTACCGTTGGCTACATGTACATGCTGAAACTGAACCACTTGGTAGACGACAAGATGCACGCTCGTTCTACCGGTTCGTACAGCCTGGTTACCCAGCAGCCGCTGGGTGGTAAGGCGCAGTTCGGTGGTCAGCGTTTCGGGGAGATGGAGGTCTGGGCACTGGAAGCATACGGTGCTGCATACACTCTGCAAGAAATGCTCACAGTGAAGTCGGACGATGTGAACGGTCGTACCAAGATGTACAAAAACATCGTGGACGGCGATCACCGTATGGAGCCGGGCATGCCCGAGTCCTTCAACGTGTTGATCAAAGAAATTCGTTCCCTCGGCATCGATATCGATCTGGAAACCGAATAACACGTGACGCGAATCGAGAGCGGGGCAGGATTGCCCGCTCTCTGCTCCGCCAGGAGGAAAGGCCTTGAAAGACCTACTGAATTTGCTGAAAAACCAGGGTCAAGTCGAAGAGTTCGACGCCATCCGTATTGGATTGGCCTCGCCTGAGATGATCCGTTCTTGGTCGTTCGGCGAAGTTAAAAAGCCGGAAACCATCAACTACCGTACGTTCAAGCCTGAGCGTGACGGCCTGTTCTGCGCCAAGATCTTTGGCCCGGTAAAGGATTACGAGTGCCTGTGCGGTAAGTACAAGCGCTTGAAGCATCGCGGCGTGATCTGCGAGAAGTGCGGCGTTGAAGTTGCACTGGCCAAGGTTCGTCGTGAGCGCATGGCGCACATCGAACTGGCTTCGCCGGTTGCCCACATCTGGTTCCTGAAATCGCTGCCGTCCCGTATCGGCCTGCTGATGGACATGACCCTGCGTGATATCGAGCGCGTTCTCTACTTCGAGAGCTACGTTGTTATCGATCCAGGCATGACCACCCTGGAAAAGGGTCAGCTGCTGAACGACGAGCAGTACTTCGAAGCGCTGGAAGAGTTCGGTGATGACTTCGACGCCCGCATGGGGGCCGAGGCTGTCCGCGAGCTGCTGCACGCTATCGACCTGGAGCACGAGATTGGCCGTCTGCGTGAAGAGATTCCGCAAACCAACTCGGAAACCAAGATCAAGAAGCTGTCCAAGCGTCTGAAGTTGATGGAAGCCTTCCAGGGCTCCGGCAACCTGCCAGAGTGGATGGTGTTGACCGTTCTGCCGGTTCTGCCGCCGGATCTGCGTCCACTGGTTCCGCTGGATGGCGGTCGCTTTGCGACTTCCGATCTCAACGACCTGTATCGTCGAGTGATCAACCGTAACAACCGCTTGAAGCGCCTGCTTGATCTGTCCGCTCCGGACATCATCGTGCGCAACGAAAAGCGTATGTTGCAGGAAGCTGTCGATGCACTGCTCGACAACGGCCGTCGTGGCCGTGCTATCACCGGTTCCAACAAGCGTCCTCTGAAATCCCTGGCTGACATGATCAAGGGTAAGCAAGGTCGTTTCCGTCAGAACTTGCTCGGTAAGCGTGTTGACTACTCCGGTCGTTCGGTAATTACCGTAGGCCCGACCCTGCGTCTGCACCAGTGCGGTCTACCGAAGAAGATGGCTCTCGAGCTGTTCAAGCCGTTCATTTTCGGCAAGCTGGAAATGCGTGGTCTCGCTACCACCATCAAAGCCGCCAAGAAGATGGTCGAGCGCGAGCTGCCGGAAGTTTGGGACGTTCTCGCGGAAGTGATTCGCGAACACCCCGTGCTGCTCAACCGTGCACCGACCCTTCACCGTCTGGGTATCCAGGCGTTTGAACCGGTACTGATCGAAGGTAAGGCTATCCAGCTGCACCCTCTGGTCTGTGCTGCGTACAACGCCGACTTCGACGGCGACCAAATGGCCGTGCACGTACCGCTGACGCTGGAAGCCCAGCTGGAAGCGCGTGCGTTGATGATGTCGACCAACAACATTCTGTCGCCAGCCAACGGTGAGCCAATCATCGTTCCGTCGCAGGACGTTGTATTGGGTCTGTACTACATGACCCGTGAAGCGATCAACGCCAAGGGCGAAGGTCGTGTGTTCGCCGACCTGCAGGAAGTCGACCGCGTATTCCGCGCCGGCGAAGCGGCTCTGCACGCCAAGATCAAGGTTCGTATCAACGAAACCGTTAACGATCGTGATGGCGGCAGCGTCAGCGCTACCCGTATTGTCGACACCACTGTCGGCCGTGCGCTGCTGTTCCAGGTTGTGCCGAAAGGTCTGTCGTTCGACGTCGTCAACCTGCCGATGAAGAAGAAGGCGATCTCCAAGCTGATCAACCAGTGCTACCGCGTGGTAGGTCTGAAAGAGACCGTGATCTTCGCTGACCAGTTGATGTACACCGGTTTCGCTTACTCGACCATTTCCGGCGTTTCCATCGGTGTTAACGACTTCGTTATCCCGGATGAAAAAGCCCGCATCATCGGTGCTGCCACCGACGAAGTGAAAGAAATCGAGAGCCAGTACGCCTCCGGCCTGGTAACCCAGGGCGAGAAGTACAACAAGGTGATCGACCTTTGGTCGAAAGCCAACGATGAAGTATCCAAGGCGATGATGGCCAACCTCTCGAAAGAGAAAGTCATCGACCGCAATGGCGACGAAGTCGAGCAAGAATCGTTCAACTCGATGTACATGATGGCTGACTCGGGTGCGCGGGGTTCCGCTGCACAGATCCGCCAGCTGGCCGGTATGCGTGGTCTGATGGCCAAGCCGGACGGCTCCATCATCGAAACGCCGATTACTGCGAACTTCCGTGAAGGTCTGAGCGTACTCCAGTACTTCATCTCGACTCACGGTGCTCGTAAAGGTCTGGCGGATACCGCGTTGAAAACTGCGAACTCCGGTTACCTGACTCGTCGTCTGGTAGACGTGGCGCAGGATCTGGTTGTAACCGAGATCGATTGCGGCACCGAACACGGCCTGCTGATGACTCCGCACATTGAAGGCGGTGACGTTGTAGAGCCGCTGGGTGAGCGCGTATTGGGTCGTGTTATCGCCCGTGACGTATTCAAGCCAGGTACCGAGGACGTCATCGTTCCTGCTGGCACTCTGGTAGACGAGAAGTGGGTTGAGTTCATCGAGCTGAACAGCATCGACGAAGTGATCGTGCGTTCGCCGATCAGTTGCGAAACCCGCTACGGCATCTGTGCCAAGTGCTACGGTCGTGACTTGGCTCGCGGCCACCTGGTGAACATTGGTGAAGCGGTAGGCGTAATTGCTGCCCAGTCCATCGGTGAGCCGGGTACCCAGCTGACCATGCGTACGTTCCACATCGGTGGTGCGGCAAGCCGGACCTCGGCAGCGGACAGCGTACAGGTGAAGAATGGCGGTACCGTCCGTCTGCATAACCTGAAGCATGTTGAGCGTGTTGACGGTCACCTGGTAGCTGTATCCCGTTCTGGCGAGCTGGCAATTGCCGACGACTTCGGTCGTGAGCGCGAGCGCTACAAGCTGCCTTACGGTGCTGTGATTTCGGTGAAGGAAGGCGATAAGGTCGACGCTGGTGCCATCGTGGCCAAGTGGGATCCGCACACTCACCCAATCGTTACCGAAATGAAAGGTACCGTGACCTACGTGGGCATGGAAGAAGGCATCACGATCAAGCGTCAGACTGACGAATTGACCGGTATGACCAACATTGAAGTACTTGACGTCAAAGACCGTCCAGCTGCCGGTAAGGACATTCGTCCAGCCGTGAAGATGGTGGGTATGGATGGCAAGGATCTGCTGCTGCCAGGTACTGACGTACCGGCCCAGTACTTCTTGCCGGCTAACGCACTTGTAGGTGTTGCTGACGGTGCGCAGATTGCGATCGGTGATGTTATCGCTCGTATTCCGCAAGAGACTTCGAAGACCCGTGACATCACCGGTGGTCTGCCGCGTGTTGCCGACTTGTTCGAAGCTCGTCGTCCGAAAGAGGCCTCGATTCTGGCTGAAGTCAGCGGCACCATCGCGTTCGGTAAAGAGACCAAAGGCAAGCGCCGCCTGGTCATTACCCCGAACGACGGTAGCGATCCGTATGAGGAGCTGATTCCGAAGTGGCGTCACCTGAACGTCTTCGAAGGCGAACAAGTGAATCGCGGCGAAGTTATCTCCGACGGTCCGAGCGATCCACACGACATCCTGCGTCTGCTGGGTGTAAGTGCGCTGGCCAAGTACATCGTCAACGAGATCCAGGACGTTTACCGTCTGCAAGGCGTGAAGATCAACGATAAGCACATCGAGACCATCCTGCGTCAGATGTTGCGTAAGGTTGAGATTGCCGAGTCTGGCGACTCCAGCTTCATCAAGGGCGACCAGATGGAACTGACTCACGTACTGGTAGAAAACGAGCGTCTGAGCGCTGAAGACAAGTTCATCTCCAAGTTCACCCGCGTATTGCTGGGTATTACTAAGGCGTCCTTGTCCACTGAGTCGTTCATCTCGGCGGCCTCTTTCCAAGAGACCACTCGTGTACTGACCGAAGCTGCAGTGACCGGCAAGCGTGACTACCTGCGCGGCCTGAAGGAAAACGTGGTTGTGGGTCGTCTGATCCCGGCCGGTACCGGCCTGGCTTACCACAGCGAGCGCAAGCGTCGTCGTGATGCAGACAAGCCTCTGCGCGTAAGCGCGAGTGAAGTCGAAGCAGCACTGACTGAAGCGCTGAACTCCAGCGGTAACTGAGGTCTGCAATAGATTGAGATGGGGCCCCGGTTTTTCCGACTGAGAATCGAGACACTTTTTGTCGAGGTTCGCTGATCGGGGAGCCCGGGGCCTTGCCTTGACTGGGGGCAAGATCCTCTTTAGACTCTTGTACCCCTAAATTTGGTGGAGCTTGTGCTCTGCCATTTTGTTTATGTCGAAAGACAACAGTGGAGCTAGTAGATGGCAACTATCAACCAGCTGGTACGTCAGCCGCGTAAGCGTATCGTCGAGAAATCCGACGTACCTGCGCTGCAGAACTGCCCGCAACGTCGTGGCGTGTGCACTCGCGTGTATACCACTACGCCGAAAAAACCTAACTCGGCACTGCGTAAAGTATGCCGTGTGCGTCTGACCAACGGTTTCGAGGTTTCCTCGTACATCGGCGGTGAAGGCCACAACCTGCAAGAACACAGCGTCGTACTGATTCGTGGCGGCCGTGTAAAAGACTTGCCAGGTGTTCGTTACCACACCGTTCGCGGCTCCCTGGATACCTCCGGCGTTAAAGGTCGTAACCAAGGTCGTTCGAAGTACGGTACCAAGCGTCCGAAGTAATCGGCCGTTTTGCAGTTTTTAATTATATTGAGTCGATAAGAGTAAGGTCGGGCACGCGTCCATTGGATCAACTGTCCCGAGCTAACCTGAAGACCGTTTGAGGGCTTATCAATGCCAAGACGTCGCGTAGCAGCCAAACGTGAGATTCTGGACGATCCGAAATACGGAAGCCAGATCCTCGCCAAGTTCATGAACCACGTAATGGAAAGCGGTAAGAAAGCCGTTGCCGAGCGTATCGTTTATGGCGCGCTGGAAAAAGTTAAAGAGCGCAAGAACAGCGATCCCCTGGAAATCTTCGAGAAAGCTCTCGACGCCATCGCTCCGCTGGTCGAAGTGAAGTCGCGCCGTGTAGGCGGTGCTACTTACCAGGTTCCGGTCGAAGTTCGTCCGTCCCGTCGTAACGCTCTGGCAATGCGCTGGTTGGTAGACTTCGCCCGCAAGCGCGGCGAGAAGTCTATGGCTCTGCGTTTGGCTGGCGAACTGCTGGACGCTGCCGAAGGCAAAGGTGCTGCAGTTAAGAAGCGTGAAGACGTTCACCGTATGGCTGAAGCCAACAAGGCTTTCTCGCACTACCGCTTCTAATCTCAGCATCATTCATTTTGCGAGGGCTTTATGGCTCGTACTACAGCAATCAACCGCTACCGTAACATCGGTATCTGTGCCCACGTTGACGCGGGCAAGACTACCACTACCGAGCGGATCCTGTTTTACACAGGTCTCAGCCATAAGATGGGTGAGGTGCATGACGGCGCTGCTACCACCGACTGGATGGTGCAGGAGCAGGAGCGGGGTATTACCATTACCTCCGCTGCTGTAACTACCTTCTGGAAAGGTTCGCGCGGCCAATACGATAACTATCGTGTAAACGTTATCGATACCCCTGGCCACGTAGACTTCACCATCGAAGTAGAGCGTTCGCTGCGCGTACTCGACGGCGCGGTCGTTGTGTTCTGCGGTACTTCCGGTGTTGAGCCTCAGTCTGAAACCGTATGGCGTCAAGCCAACAAGTACGGCGTTCCACGTGTTGTTTACGTGAACAAGATGGACCGTGCCGGCGCTAACTTCCTGCGCGTTGTTGGTCAGATCAAAAACCGCCTGGGTCACACCCCGGTTCCGGTTCAGCTGGCTATCGGCGCTGAAGATAACTTCGAAGGTCAGGTTGATCTGATCAAGATGAAGGCTATCTACTGGAACGATGACGACAAGGGTACTACCTATCGCGAGGAAGAAATTCCTGCCGATATGCTGGACCTGGCTAACGAGTGGCGTTCCAACATGGTTGAAGCTGCTGCTGAAGCCAACGAAGAGTTGATGAACAAGTACCTTGAAGAAGGTGACCTGACTCCGGAAGAGATCAAGGCTGGTCTGCGTGCGCGCACCCTGGCTAGCGAAATCGTTCCGGCAGTCTGCGGCTCTTCGTTCAAGAATAAGGGTGTTCCCCTGGTTCTCGACGCCGTCATCGACTTCCTGCCTGCTCCTACCGAGATCCCAGCGATCAAAGGTATCCATCCGGATCTCATCGAGAAGCCGAAGGATGAGCTGGTAGAGGCTGATTACGACGAGCGTCACGCTGACGATTCTGAACCGTTCTCGGCTCTGGCATTCAAGATCGCTACCGACCCGTTCGTTGGTACTCTGACTTTCGTGCGCGTTTACTCGGGCTTCCTGAGCTCGGGCGACTCCGTGATCAACTCGGTCAAGGGCAAGAAAGAGCGCGTTGGTCGTATGGTGCAGATGCACGCCAACCAGCGTGAGGAGATCAAGGAAGTACGTGCAGGCGATATCGCTGCCCTGATCGGCATGAAGGACGTCACCACTGGTGACACTCTGTGCGATCTCGACAAGCAGATCATTCTTGAGCGTATGGACTTCCCTGAGCCTGTGATTTCGGTAGCGGTAGAGCCGAAAACTAAGCAGGACCAGGAAAAGATGGGTATTGCACTGGGCAAGCTGGCTCAGGAAGACCCGTCGTTCCGCGTCAAGACCGACGAAGAGACCGGTCAGACCATCATTTCCGGTATGGGTGAGCTGCACCTGGACATCCTCGTTGATCGCATGAAACGCGAGTTCAACGTCGAAGCCAACATCGGCAAGCCGCAGGTTTCGTACCGCGAGAAGATCAGCAAGAGTAACGTCGAGATCGAAGGCAAGTTCGTTCGTCAATCCGGCGGTCGCGGTCAGTTCGGTCACTGCTGGATCCGTTTCTCGGAGCCGGACGTCGATGCGAACGGCAACATCACCGAAGGTCTGGTCTTCACCAACGAAGTTGTTGGTGGTGTGGTTCCTAAGGAATACATCCCGGCTATCCAGAAGGGTATCGAAGAGCAGATGAAGAACGGCGTCGTTGCCGGTTATCCGCTGATCGGCCTGAAGGCTACCGTGTTCGATGGTTCCTACCACGACGTCGACTCCAACGAGATGGCGTTCAAGGTGGCGGCCTCCATGGCGACCAAGCAGCTGGCCCAGAAGGGTGGCGGCGTTGTGCTCGAGCCGATCATGAAGGTTGAAGTAGTAACCCCAGAGGACTACATGGGTGACGTGATGGGTGACCTGAACCGTCGTCGTGGTCTGATTCAGGGTATGGATGACTCGGTGTCCGGCAAGGTTATCCGTGCTGAAGTTCCACTGGGTGAAATGTTCGGTTATGCAACTGACGTTCGTTCCATGTCTCAGGGTCGCGCGAGCTACTCCATGGAATTCTCCAAATACGCCGAAGCTCCGTCGAACATCGTCGAAGCTCTCGTTAAAAAACAAGGCTGATTCAGTCTCCCCTTTAGGCTAGGAGTTAATTGTCGTGGCTAAAGAAAAATTTGAACGTAACAAACCGCACGTCAACGTTGGCACTATCGGTCACGTTGACCACGGTAAAACCACTCTGACTGCTGCTCTGACTCGCGTTTGCTCCGAAGTTTTCGGTTCGGCTCGTGTTGACTTCGACAAGATCGACAGCGCTCCAGAAGAAAAAGCTCGTGGTATCACCATCAACACTGCACACGTAGAGTACGATTCGCACATTCGTCACTACGCGCACGTTGACTGCCCAGGTCACGCCGACTACGTCAAAAACATGATCACCGGTGCTGCCCAGATGGACGGCGCGATCCTGGTTTGCTCGGCTGCCGATGGTCCGATGCCACAAACTCGTGAGCACATCCTGCTGTCCCGTCAGGTAGGCGTTCCGTACATCGTTGTCTTCCTGAACAAGGCTGACATGGTTGACGACGCTGAGCTGCTGGAACTGGTTGAGATGGAAGTGCGCGACCTGCTGAGCACTTACGACTTCCCAGGTGACGACACTCCGATCATCATCGGTTCGGCTCTGATGGCTCTGAACGGCCAAGACGACAACGAAATGGGTACCACCGCTGTTAAGCGTCTGGTAGAAACTCTGGACACTTACATCCCAGAGCCAGAGCGTGCAATCGACAAGCCGTTCCTGATGCCAATCGAAGACGTATTCTCGATCTCCGGTCGTGGCACCGTGGTAACTGGCCGTGTTGAGCGTGGCATCGTTCGCATCCAGGAAGAAGTTGAGATCGTTGGTCTGCGCGATACTCAGAAGACTACCTGCACTGGCGTTGAAATGTTCCGCAAGCTGCTCGACGAAGGTCGTGCTGGCGAGAACTGCGGCGTTCTGCTGCGTGGTACCAAGCGTGACGACGTTGAGCGTGGCCAGGTTCTGGTTAAGCCAGGCACCGTTAAGCCGCACACCAAGTTCACCGCTGAAGTTTATGTTCTGAGCAAAGAAGAAGGCGGCCGTCATACTCCGTTCTTCAAAGGCTACCGTCCACAGTTCTACTTCCGTACTACTGACGTGACTGGTAACTGCGAGCTGCCAGAAGGCGTTGAAATGGTAATGCCAGGTGACAACATCCAGATGACTGTCACTCTGATCAAAACCATCGCGATGGAAGATGGTCTGCGTTTCGCTATCCGTGAAGGCGGTCGTACCGTCGGCGCCGGCGTCGTAGCCAAAGTTATCGAGTAATCGACGACTCATGAAGAAGCCCCCGCTTGCGGGGGCTTTTTTATTGGGTTGACACTCTGTGGGGCCGTCTATAGAATTGCGCCTCCTTTTAACGGGCGTATTGCGCCCGGTGGGAATAGCAGCCTGGAGTCTGAAATCCAATGCAAAATCAGCAAATCCGTATCAGGTTGAAGGCTTTCGACCATCGCCTGATCGACCAATCCACCCAGGAAATCGTGGAAACCGCGAAACGTACTGGTGCTCAAGTGCGTGGTCCAATTCCACTGCCTACCCGTAAAGAGCGGTTCACCGTTCTGGTCTCCCCGCACGTCAACAAAGACGCGCGTGACCAGTACGAGATCCGTACTCATAAGCGCGTACTGGACATCGTCCAGCCAACGGATAAAACCGTTGATGCTCTTATGAAGCTTGATCTTGCGGCAGGTGTGGAAGTGCAGATCAGCCTCGGCTAAGACTCGGTCTTAGTCGTGTAACGCTCTGAAATGGGCGGCCATAGCGGGTGAAAGCCCCGTACACTCATGAGGTTTACAACATGACTATTGGTGTAGTCGGTCGTAAATGCGGTATGACCCGTATTTTCACCGAAGAAGGTGTCTCCATTCCGGTCACGGTCATTGAGATCGAGCCGAATCGCGTCACCCAGTTCAAAACTGAAGAAACCGATGGCTATCGTGCAGTGCAAGTCACTGTAGGTGAGCGTCGTGCTTCGCGCGTGACTGCTGCTCAAGCAGGTCACTTCGCTAAAGCGAACGTTGCTGCCGGTCGTGGCGTTTGGGAATTCCGTCTTGAAGAAGGCGAGTACCAAGCTGGCGATCTGATCAATGCAGAAATCTTCGCAGCTGGCCAACTGGTAGATGTTACCGGTCAGTCGAAAGGTAAAGGCTTCGCCGGTACCATCAAGCGTTGGAATTTCCGCGGTCAAGATAACACCCACGGTAACTCCGTTTCCCACCGCGTCCCGGGCTCTATTGGCCAGTGCCAGACTCCTGGTCGTGTATTCAAGGGCAAAAAAATGTCCGGTCATATGGGCGCTGAGCGCGTGACCGTGCAGTCCCTGGAAGTAGTGCGCGTCGACGCTGAACGCAATCTGTTGTTGGTCAAGGGTGCTGTTCCTGGCGCTACTGGCGGCAACCTGGTTGTACGTCCGGCGGCCAAGGCTCGCGGTTAAGGGGAAGCTGACATGCAATTAAATGTAAATGACGCTCAAGCGATCGAAGTTTCCGAACTGACATTTGGCGGCGAATTCAACGAGACGCTGGTTCACCAAGCAGTCGTGGCCTACATGGCTGGCGGCCGTCAAGGTAGCAAGCAGCAAAAGACCCGTTCCGACGTTTCCGGTGGCGGCAAGCGCCCATGGCGTCAGAAAGGTACTGGCCGCGCTCGTGCCGGTACTATCCGTAGCCCAATCTGGCGTGGCGGCGGTACCACTTTCGCAGCTCGTCCTCAGGATCACTCCCAGAAGCTGAACAAGAAGATGTATCGCGCAGCAATGCGTTCCATCCTTGCTGAGCTGGTGCGTACTGATCGTCTGGTCGTGGTTCAGGATTTCGCTGTTGAAACTCCGAAAACCAAAGATCTGCTGGGCAAACTGAACAACATGAGCCTGACCGACGTTCTGATCGTGTCGGACGCTGTTGATCAGAACCTGTACCTGGCTGCTCGTAACCTGCCACACGTTGATGTTCGTGACGTGCAAGGTTCCGATCCAGTTAGTCTGATCGCATACGACAAAGTGTTGATCACTGTGTCGGCCGTGAAGAAATTCGAGGAGCTGCTGGGATGAACCAGGAACGCGTATTTAAAGTTCTGCTTGGCCCGCACGTTTCCGAGAAGGCTACGGTTCTGGCAGACAAGAAAGGCCAGTTCGTTTTCAAGGTTGCTACTGACGCAACCAAGCTGGAAATCAAGAAGGCCGTCGAAAGCCTGTTCAGCGTGAAAGTGGAGCGCGTTACTACCCTGAACGTTCTGGGTAAGAGTAAGCGTACCGCTCGCGGTCTGGGCAAGCGTAATGACTGGAAGAAGGCAGTTATCTCCCTTCAGCCAGGCCAAGATCTCGATTTCAGCAGCAGTGCTGAGTAAGGAAGGGGTGCATCATGGCAATCGTTAAATGCAAACCGACTTCCCCTGGCCGCCGTTTTGTGGTCAAGGTGGTCAACCAGGAGCTGCATAAAGGCGCTCCTCACGCACCGCTGCTCGAGAAGAAATCGAAGTCTGGTGGTCGTAACAACAATGGCCGCATTACCACTCGTCACGTTGGTGGTGGTCATAAGCAGCATTACCGTCTGGTCGACTTCCGTCGCAACGACAAAGATGGCATCGCTGCCACTGTCGAGCGTATCGAATACGATCCAAACCGTACTGCTCACATCGCTCTGCTGCTGTACGCAGATGGCGAGCGTCGCTACATCATCGCCCCTAAGGGCGTGAGCGCTGGCGACCAGCTGATCGCAGGTGCTCTGGCACCGATCAAGCCGGGCAACGCTCTGCAACTGCGCAACATTCCAGTTGGTAGCACCGTACACGGCATCGAACTGAAGCCAGGTAAAGGCGCGCAAATCGCTCGTTCGGCTGGTGCTTCGGCTCAGCTGGTCGCTCGTGAAGGCGTCTACGTGACCCTGCGTCTGCGTTCTGGTGAGATGCGTAAAGTGCTGGCTGAATGCCGTGCGACCCTGGGCGAAGTCTCGAACTCCGAGCACAGCCTGCGTTCGCTGGGTAAAGCTGGTGCCAAACGCTGGCGTGGCGTTCGCCCAACCGTTCGTGGTGTTGCCATGAACCCGGTTGACCACCCACATGGTGGTGGTGAAGGTCGTACCTCTGGTGGTCGTCATCCGGTATCGCCATGGGGCTTCCCGACTAAGGGCGCGAAGACTCGTGGTAATAAGCGTACCGACAAAATGATCGTCCGTCGTCGCAAGTAAATAGAGGGATACGACAGTGCCACGTTCTCTGAAAAAAGGTCCTTTTATTGATCTTCACCTACTGAAGAAGATCGAAGTGGCGGCGGAAAAGAACGATCGCAAACCAGTTAAGACCTGGTCGCGCCGTTCCATGATCCTGCCACAAATGGTCGGTCTGACCATCGCTGTGCATAACGGTCGTCAACATGTTCCAGTTCTCGTGAACGAAGACATGGTCGGCCACAAACTGGGCGAGTTCGCCGGTACCCGTACATATCGCGGGCACGTGGCTGACAAGAAAGCCAAGCGTTAAGGGGTAAGGAATGATGGAAGTAGCCGCTAAGTTGTCGGGCGCTCGAATCTCCGCCCAGAAAGCCCGCTTGGTCGCCGACCAGATCCGCGGGAAGAAGGTGGGCGAAGCGCTCAACCTGTTGGCTTTCAGCAGTAAGAAAGCCGCCGAGATCATGAAGAAAGTGCTGGAGTCGGCCGTAGCCAACGCCGAGCATAACGAAGGCGCAGACGTTGATGACCTGAAGGTCTCCACCGTTTTCGTCAACGAAGGGCGTTCGCTGAAGCGCATCATGCCGCGTGCCAAAGGCCGTGCTGATCGCATCGTCAAGCGGTCTTGCCATATCACTGTCAAGGTTGCTGACAAGTAACGGAGTCGAAGAGATGGGTCAGAAAGTACATCCCATTGGCATTCGCCTGGGAATCGTCAAGGAGCACACCTCCGTCTGGTACGCAGACGGTCGGACTTATGCGGACTATTTGCTCGCAGATCTGAATGTGCGTGAGTATCTCCAAGACAAACTAAAAAGCGCGTCCGTAAGCCGTATCGATATCCATCGTCCGGCTCAAACTGCACGCATCACCATCCACACCGCTCGTCCCGGCATCGTGATCGGCAAGAAAGGTGAAGATGTTGAGAAGCTGCGTCAGGACCTGACCAAGCAAATGGGTGTGCCTGTGCACATCAATATCGAAGAGATCCGCAAGCCGGAGCTCGACGGTATGCTGGTTGCGCAGAGCGTAGCTCAGCAGCTGGAGCGTCGCGTAATGTTCCGTCGTGCTATGAAGCGCGCCGTACAGAACGCCATGCGCATTGGTGCCAAAGGCATCAAAATCCAAGTGAGCGGTCGTCTCGGCGGTGCTGAAATCGCACGTACTGAATGGTATCGCGAAGGTCGTGTGCCACTGCACACCCTGCGTGCCGATATCGACTATGCCACCTACGAAGCTCACACCACTTATGGTGTGATCGGTGTGAAGGTTTGGATCTTCAAAGGCGAAGTAATTGGTGGTCGCCAAGAAGAGCTGAAGCCGCAAGCACCTGCGCCTCGTAAAAAAGCTGCTAAGTAAGGGGTACGCCAAATGTTGCAACCAAAGCGTACGAAGTTCCGCAAGCAAATGACCGGCCACAACCGTGGTCTGGCATTGCGCGGTAGCAAAGTCAGCTTCGGCGAGTTCGCGCTGAAGTCTGTTGCTCGTGGTCGTCTCACCGCTCGTCAGATCGAGTCAGCGCGTCGTGCTCTGACCCGTCACGTAAAACGTGGTGGCAAGATCTGGATCCGTGTATTCCCGGACAAGCCTATTTCCAAGAAGCCACTCGAAGTTCGGATGGGTAAAGGTAAGGGTAACGTCGAATACTGGGTTGCCCAGATTCAGCCAGGCAAAGTCCTGTATGAAATCGAGGGTGTTTCTGAAGAGCTGGCGCGTGAGGCTTTCGCCCTGGCTGCTGCAAAGCTGCCGCTCGCCACCTCCTTTGTTAAGCGGACGGTGATGTGATGAAAGCGAATGAACTTCGTGAAAAATCCGCACAGCAGCTGAACGAGCAACTGCTCGGCCTGCTGCGCGACCAGTTCAATCTGCGTATGCAGAAAGCAACTGGCCAGTTGGGGCAGTCTCATCTGCTCTCGCAAGTTAAGCGTGACATCGCTCGCGTGAAGACTGTGCTCAACCAGCAGGCAGGTAAGTAATCATGGCTGAAGCCGAAAAAACTGTCCGTACGCTGACTGGCCGTGTTGTCAGCGACAAGATGGACAAGACCATCACCGTTCTGATCGAGCGTCGCGTTAAGCACCCTATCTACGGTAAATACGTTAAGCGTTCGACTAAGCTGCACGCGCACGACGAAACCAACCAGTGCCACATCGGCGACAAAGTCACTATTCGTGAAACTCGTCCGATGGCCAAGACCAAGTCTTGGGCTCTGGTTGATGTTCTCGAACGCGCTGTGGAAGTCTAAGGGCTAGGGGTCGGAGAAATTATATGATTCAGACTCAATCCATGCTCGATGTGGCCGATAACAGCGGCGCTCGCCGCGTTATGTGCATCAAGGTGCTGGGTGGCTCCCATCGTCGTTACGCTGGTATCGGTGACATCATCAAAGTTACTGTCAAGGAAGCAATTCCTCGCGGTAAGGTGAAAAAAGGCCAAGTGATGACTGCAGTAGTAGTCCGCACTCGCCATGGTGTTCGTCGTGCAGACGGCTCCATCATCCGCTTTGATGGCAACGCTGCTGTTCTGTTGAACAACAAGCAAGAGCCGATCGGCACCCGTATCTTTGGGCCAGTGACCCGTGAACTTCGTACTGAGAAGTTCATGAAGATCGTCTCGCTCGCCCCAGAAGTGCTGTAAGGAGATCCGACATGCAAAAGATTCGTCGTGACGACGAGATCATCGTGATCGCCGGCAAAGACAAAGGTAAGCGCGGTAAGGTGCTTAAGGTTCTGGCTGATGACCGTCTGGTTGTCGGTGGCCTGAACCTGGTCAAGCGTCATACCAAGCCTAACCCGATGTCGGGCGTACAGGGCGGTATCGTCGAGAAAGAAGCGCCACTGCACGCTTCCAACGTCGCCATTTTCAACGGCGAAACCAACAAGGCTGACCGCGTTGGTTTCAAAGTAGAAGACGGCAAAAAAATTCGTGTCTTCAAGTCGACCCAAAAAGCGGTTGATGCTTGAACACTGCTAGGTAGAAGACCATGGCACGACTAAAAGAGATTTACCGGAAGGAAATCGCTCCGAAACTTAAGGAAGAACTTAAGCTTTCGAACGTGATGGAAGTTCCGCGCGTTACCAAAATCACCCTGAACATGGGTCTGGGCGAAGCTATCGGCGACAAAAAAGTCATCGAGCATGCTGTTGCTGACCTGGAAAAGATCACCGGCCAGAAAGTCGTTGTGACCTACGCTCGTAAATCCATCGCTGGCTTTAAAGTCCGCGAAGGATGGCCGATCGGCGTCAAAGTGACTCTGCGCCGTGAGCGTATGTACGAGTTCCTGGATCGTCTGCTGTCGATCTCCCTGCCTCGGGTTCGCGACTTCCGCGGCCTGAATGCCAAGTCCTTCGATGGTCGTGGTAACTACAGCATGGGCGTGAAAGAGCAGATCATTTTCCCGGAAATCGATTACGACAAGATCGATGCTCTCCGCGGTCTGGACATTACCCTGACCACCACTGCCAAGAACGATGATGAAGGCCGCGCTCTGCTGCGTGCTTTCAAATTCCCGTTCCGCAACTGATTGGAGTAGGAAAATGGCCAAGAAGAGCATGAAGAACCGTGAGCTGAAGCGTCAGCTCACCGTTGCCAAGTACGCCACCAAGCGTGCAGCGCTGAAAGCTATCATCGTGGATCTGAACGCAAGTCCAGAAGCCCGTTGGGAAGCTACCGTAGCGCTGCAGAAGCAGCCACGTGACGCAAGTGCCTCGCGCATGCGTAACCGCTGCCGCCTGACTGGTCGTCCGCACGGCGTTTACCGCAAGTTCGGCCTTGGCCGTAACAAGCTGCGTGAAGCTGCAATGCGTGGTGACGTACCAGGTCTGGTTAAAGCCAGCTGGTAATAGCTATCAAAGTCGCGGTGGTCGGGCTCGTAAGATCCCGATCACCGGTGGCCTTGAATCTGAATCAAGCCCCTTTTGGGGCTTGATTCATTTCTGGGGTGTGTCTAGAATGACCGGCTCGCCTGAGCCCGTGTTTTTTGCCCGGAATTTCTCGGCGACAGTTGTAGCCGCAAGGCTAATTCTTTTTGTATCAGGAGCATCTAGCCCATGAGTATGCAGGACCCGTTAGCGGACATGCTAACTCGAATCCGTAATGCCCAGATGGCTGAAAAGTCCGTCGTAAGCATGCCGTCTTCCACGCTGAAGGTGGCTGTAGCAAAAGTCCTGAAGGACGAAGGTTACATCGCGGGTTATCAGATCAGCAGCGAAATCAAACCTCTGCTGTCCATCGAGCTGAAATACTTCGAAGGCCGTCCGGTCATCGAGGAAGTGAAGCGCGTTAGCCGTCCAGGCCTGCGTCAGTACAAGTCCGTTGAAGAGCTGCCGAAAGTACGTGGCGGTCTTGGCGTGTCTATCGTCTCCACCAACAAAGGTGTGATGACTGATCGTGCTGCGCGCGCTGCCGGTGTCGGCGGCGAAGTTCTTTGCACTGTGTTCTAAGGGGGGATAAGCATGTCTCGCGTCGCTAAGAACCCCGTTAAGCTGCCAGCTGGTGTCGAAGTTAAATTCGCCGGCCAACAGCTTTCGGTGAAGGGTGCCAAGGGCACTCTCGAACTGAACGTTCACTCGTCCGTTGAAATTGTTGAGGAAGCTGGTGAGCTGCGTTTCGCTGCTCGCAATGGCGACCAACAAACTCGTGCAATGGCCGGTACCACTCGTGCTCTGGTAAACAACATGGTCCAAGGCGTTAGCCAAGGCTTCGAGCGTAAGCTCCAGCTGGTCGGTGTTGGTTACAAGGCACAAGCAAAAGGCACAGTGCTGAACCTGGCCCTCGGCTTCTCGCATCCAGTGGATTACGAACTGCCGGAAGGCATCACCGCTGAGACTCCTAGCCAGACCGATATCCTGATCAAGGGCATCGATAAGCAGCTGGTAGGTCAAGTGGCCGCTGAGATCCGCGACTTCCGTCCACCAGAGCCTTACAAAGGTAAAGGTGTGCGCTACGCGGACGAAGTCGTCCGTCGTAAAGAAGCCAAGAAGAAGTAGGGCATAGCAAATGACCGACAAAAAAGTTACTCGACTGCGTCGCGCTCGCAAAGCACGCCTGAAAATGCACGAACTCGAAGTCGTGCGTCTCTGCGTGTTCCGCTCTTCGCAGCACATCTACGCCCAGGTCATTTCGGCCGACGGCAACAAAGTCCTGGCGAGTGCCTCGACTTTGGATAAAGAACTGCGTGATGGCGCCACTGGCAACATCGACGCGGCCACTAAGGTTGGCCAGCTGGTCGCTACGCGTGCAAAAGCCGCTGGCGTCTCGCAGGTGGCTTTCGACCGCTCTGGCTTCAAGTACCACGGTCGCGTCAAGGCGCTGGCTGATGCTGCTCGTGAAGCTGGGCTGGAGTTCTAAGTTATGTCAAATAACGACCAAAAGCGCGACGAAGGCTACATCGAGAAGCTGGTTCAAGTTAACCGCGTAGCCAAAACCGTTAAAGGCGGCCGTATCTTCACTTTCACCGCGTTGACCGTGGTTGGTGATGGTAAGGGCCGTGTTGGCTTCGGCCGTGGCAAGTCGCGTGAAGTGCCTGCTGCGATCCAGAAGGCAATGGAAGCTGCTCGCCGCAACATGATCCAAGTTGATCTGAACGGCACCACTCTGCAGTACGCTATGAAGTCCGCTCATGGCGCTTCCAAGGTGTACATGCAGCCTGCTTCTGAAGGTACCGGTATCATCGCTGGCGGCGCTATGCGTGCTGTCCTCGAAGTTGCTGGTGTTCAGAACGTTCTGGCCAAGTGCTACGGCTCGACTAACCCAGTAAACGTGGTTCATGCCACTTTCAAAGGTTTGAAGGCTATGCAGTCCCCTGAATCCATTGCCGCCAAGCGTGGCAAAAGCGTCCAGGAGATCATCTGATCATGGCTACCGTTAAAGTAACGCTGATCAAAAGCATGACCGGCCGTATCCCTAACCACAAACTGTGCGTTAAGGGTCTGGGCCTGCGTCGCATCGGTCACACTGTAGAAGTCCAAGATACTCCCGAGAATCGCGGGATGATCAACAAGGCTTACTACATGCTGCGTGTCGAGGGTTAATCGATGAAACTCAATGATCTGAGTCCAGCGCCGGGTTCCCGTCGCGAAAAGCATCGTCCGGGCCGTGGTATCGGTAGTGGTTTGGGTAAGACTGGTGGCCGTGGTCACAAAGGTCAGACTTCCCGCTCCGGTGGCACCATCGCTCCAGGCTTTGAAGGCGGTCAACAGCCGCTGCATCGTCGCCTGCCGAAGTTCGGTTTCGTTTCCCTGAAAGCCATGGACCGCGCAGAAGTGCGTCTGTCCGAACTGGCCAAAGTGGAAGGCGACATCGTCACCGTGCAGTCCCTGAAAGATGCCAACGTGATTAACCAGAACGTTCAGCGTGTGAAAATCATGCTGTCCGGCGAAGTTACTCGCGCTGTGACCATCAAGGGTATCGCAGCCACCAAAGGTGCGCGTGCGGCTATCGAAGCAGCTGGCGGCAAGTTCGAGGAATAAATGGCTAAGCAAGGTGCTCTCTCTGCGCTCGGCAAAGGCGGTATGTCTGAACTCTGGGCTCGTCTGCGTTTTCTGTTCCTGGCGATTATCGTCTACCGAATAGGCGCACACATCCCGGTTCCAGGTATCAACCCGGACCGACTCGCAGACCTGTTTCGACAGAATGAGGGGACCATTCTTAGCTTGTTCAACATGTTTTCCGGCGGCGCGCTGGAGCGGATGAGCATTTTTGCACTGGGGATCATGCCGTACATCTCGGCTTCGATCATCATGCAACTTATGACAGCCGTCAGTCCGCAGTTGGAGCAGTTGAAGAAGGAAGGTGAAGCTGGCCGTCGCAAGATCAGCCAGTACACCCGCTACGGCACTGTCGTCCTAGCTCTGGTTCAGGCCATCGGCATGTCCGTTGGTCTGGCAGGGCAGGGCGTTGCGTTCACTGGTGACTTTGGCTTCCATTTCGTCGCGGTATCCACGTTTGTGGCTGGTGCGATGTTCATGATGTGGCTGGGTGAGCAGATTACTGAGCGTGGTGTTGGCAACGGTATCTCGATGTTGATTTTCGCAGGTATCGTCGCCGGTCTTCCGAGAGCGATCGGGCAGTCTTTCGAGTCTGCGCGTCAGGGTGATATCAACATTTTCGCCTTGGTTGCGATCGGTTTGCTGGCAGTAGCGATTATCGGTTTTGTGGTGTTCATTGAGCGTGGCCAGCGTCGTATTGCTGTTCACTACGCCAAGCGTCAGCAGGGCCGCAAGGTTTTTGCTGCGCAGACCAGCCACTTGCCGCTGAAAGTGAATATGGCCGGTGTAATTCCTGCTATCTTCGCGAGCAGCATTTTGCTGTTTCCGGCTTCGTTGGGTGCCTGGTTCGGTCAGTCTGAAGGTATGGGCTGGTTGCAGGACATCTCGCAGTCGATCGCTCCTGGTCAGCCGTTGAATATTCTGCTGTTTAGTGCAGGGATTATTTTCTTCTGCTTCTTCTATACGGCGTTGATGTTCAATCCGAAAGACGTAGCGGAAAACCTGAAGAAGTCCGGTGCCTTTATTCCGGGCATCCGTCCAGGTGAGCAGTCGGCGCGCTACATTGATGGCGTTCTGACCCGCTTGACCATGTTCGGTGCTCTATATATGACGGCCGTGTGTCTGTTGCCCCAGTTCCTGGTGGTTGCTGCAAACGTTCCGTTCTACCTTGGCGGGACCTCGTTGCTGATCGTGGTCGTGGTTGTTATGGACTTTATGTCGCAAGTACAATCGCACCTCGTTTCCCACCAGTACGAATCCCTGATGAAGAAAGCCAACCTGAAGGGTTACGGCAGCGGCATGCTGCGCTAATCCATAAGGTTCGAGGAGTTGGTGATGAAAGTTCGTGCATCGGTGAAAAAGCTGTGCCGTAACTGCAAGATTATTCGCCGCGAAGGTGTTGTTCGAGTAATTTGCAGCGCGGAACCGCGTCACAAACAGCGCCAAGGCTGAGTGTGATTGTGCTTCAAGCCCGGCAGCTAGTGCGCTGCCGGGTTGATTATTTGTTATTACAGCGATATTATCTCGCGCCCTATTTCTTGGCTTCCGGGGCGTAGGTAGCTGTCAATTGGAGTCCCACTGAATGGCCCGTATTGCAGGCGTTAACATTCCAGATAACAAGCATACTGTTATCTCGCTGACCTACATCTATGGTGTTGGTCGCACTACTGCGCAGAAAATCTGTGCAGTGACTGGGGTCAACCCAGCTGCGAAGATCAAGGATCTGAGCGACGAGCAAATTGAACAGCTGCGTGGCGAAGTGGCGAAGTTCACCACTGAAGGTGACCTGCGTCGCGAAATCAACATGAAAATCAAACGCTTGATGGATCTGGGCTGCTACCGCGGTCTGCGCCATCGTCGTGGTCTTCCAGTGCGCGGTCAGCGTACCAAGACCAACGCGCGTACTCGCAAAGGTCCGCGTAAGCCGATCCGCAAGTAATCGCACCAGCGAATCGACAGGAATTTAGTCATGGCAAAACCTGCTGCTCGTCCTCGTAAAAAGATTAAAAAGACAGTGGTTGATGGCATCGCCCACATCCACGCGTCTTTCAACAACACCATCGTGACCATTACCGACCGTCAAGGTAACGCTCTTTCCTGGGCAACCTCCGGTGGTTCGGGTTTCCGCGGTTCTCGCAAGTCCACCCCGTTCGCTGCTCAAGTAGCTGCCGAGCGTGCTGGTCAAGCTGCGCTGGAATATGGCCTGAAGAACCTCGACGTTAACGTCAAGGGCCCAGGTCCAGGTCGTGAATCCGCAGTCCGCGCTTTGAACGGCTGTGGCTACAAGATCGCCAGCATCACCGACGTGACGCCAATCCCGCACAACGGGTGCCGTCCGCCGAAGAAGCGCCGCGTGTAATCCAGGAGATTGTAAAGAATGGCTCGTTACATTGGTCCAAAATGCAAACTGGCTCGTCGCGAAGGCACCGATCTCTTCCTGAAGAGCGGCGTGCGCGCTATCGAATCCAAGTGCAACATCGAAGCAGCTCCTGGCATCCACGGCCAGCGTCGTGGTCGTCAATCCGACTACGGTACTCAGCTGCGTGAAAAGCAAAAAGTTCGTCGTATCTACGGCGTGCTCGAGCGTCAATTCAGCGGCTACTACAAACAAGCAGCTGGCAAGAAGGGCGCAACCGGCGAAAACCTGTTGCAACTGCTCGAATGCCGTCTGGACAACGTTGTATACCGCATGGGCTTCGGTTCTACTCGTGCCGAATCCCGTCAGCTGGTATCGCACAAGTCGATCAGCGTAAACGGTCAGACCGTTAACGTTCCGTCCTACCAGGTTCGTGCTGGTGACGTGGTTGCTGTTCGCGAGAAAGCAAAAAATCAACTTCGCATTGTCCAAGCTCTCGATCTGTGTGCTCAACGTGGCCGCGTAGAATGGGTAGAAGTAGACACTGAGAAGAAGTCGGGCGTTTTCAAGAACGTTCCAGCTCGCAGTGATCTGTCCGCCGACATCAACGAAAGCCTGATTGTCGAGCTCTACTCCAAGTAAGGGCTAGAAAATAGGTGCATCCATGCAGATTTCGGTAAATGAGTTCCTGACACCCCGCCACATTGATGTGCAGGTTGTCAGTCCAACCCGCGCCAAGATCACCCTCGAGCCTCTCGAGCGTGGTTTTGGCCACACCCTGGGCAACGCGCTGCGCCGCATCCTGTTGTCCTCAATGCCCGGCTGTGCAGTAGTCGAGGCCGAGATTGACGGTGTGCTCCACGAGTACAGCGCCATCGAAGGTGTACAGGAAGACGTAATTGAAATCCTGTTGAACCTTAAAGGTCTGGCTATCAAGCTGCACGGCCGTGACGAAGTTACGCTGACCTTGTCGAAGAAGGGTTCGGGGGTGGTTACCGCTGCCGATATTCAGCTGGATCATGATGTCGAGATCGTTAACCCCGATCACGTAATCGCTAACCTGGCGTCTAACGGCGCCCTGAACATGAAGCTCGTAGTAGCTCGTGGTCGTGGTTATGAACCGGCCGACTCGCGTCAGAGCGATGAAGACGAAAGCCGCAGCATTGGTCGCTTGCAGCTCGACTCTTCGTTTAGTCCGGTTCGCCGTATCGCATACGTGGTGGAAAACGCCCGTGTCGAGCAGCGTACTAACCTGGACAAGCTGGTTATTGATCTGGAAACCAACGGTACTCTGGATCCTGAAGAGGCTATCCGTCGTGCTGCAACCATTCTGCAACAGCAGTTGGCTGCGTTCGTCGACCTCAAAGGTGACAGTGAGCCAGTGGTAGTCGAGCAGGAAGACGAGATCGATCCGATCCTGCTTCGCCCGGTTGACGATCTGGAACTGACTGTACGTTCGGCTAACTGCCTTAAGGCGGAAAACATTTACTACATCGGCGACCTGATTCAGCGTACCGAAGTAGAACTGTTGAAGACTCCGAACCTGGGCAAGAAATCCTTGACCGAAATCAAGGACGTTCTGGCCTCCCGCGGTCTGTCCCTCGGCATGCGCCTCGACAACTGGCCGCCTGCAAGTCTTAAGAAGGACGACAAGGCGACTGCCTGATCGTCGTAATCACCGAACGTTGTGTTTGGTAAGGAATGAACCATGCGTCATCGTAAAAGTGGGCGTCACCTGAGCCGCACCAGCTCGCACCGCAAGGCCATGTTCCAGAACATGGCGGTGTCGCTGTTCGAGCACGAGCTGATCAAAACTACACTGCCGAAAGCTAAAGAACTGCGCCGCGTTGCCGAGCCGCTGATCACTTTGGCCAAGACAGACAGCCTGGCTAACCGCCGTCTGGCTTTCGACCGTACTCGTTCGAAAGCTATCGTTGGTAAGCTCTTCAACGACCTGGGCAAGCGTTACGCTACCCGTGAGGGTGGCTACCTGCGCATCCTCAAGTGCGGTTTCCGTGCTGGCGACAACGCTCCTATGGCGTACGTTGAACTGGTTGATCGTGCTGTCGGCGGTGAAGCTGTATCCGCTGAGTAAGACGTCAGTCTGAAACAAGGAACCGGGCCTAGTGCCCGGTTTTTTGTGTCTTTATGTATTAGATATTTCTATCGTTAGCTAATGTGTAATGCATTGGATGTTGTAACACTGGTGGTCAATACTCTTCGTCAGCCGATTAGCCGGCAGTTTCACAGACTGACAGAGGAAGATTGTGCATGAGCCAGACCAAAACTCTTACTACCGCTAGTGGCGCTCCTGTCGCTGATAACCAGAATTCCCGTTCCGCCGGCCCTCGTGGCCCGCTGCTTCTCGACGATTTTCACCTGATCGAAAAGCTCGCCCATTTCAATCGCGAGAATATCCCTGAGCGTCGCGTGCACGCCAAGGGCTCGGGTGCCTACGGCACTTTCACGGTCTCTCGCGACATCACCCAATACACCAGTGCCAAGTTGTTTGAAGCGGTTGGCAAGAAAACTCCGACCTTCCTGCGTTTCTCTACAGTAGGCGGCGAACGTGGTTCGGCTGACACCGAGCGCGATCCCCGCGGCTTTGCCCTCAAGTTCTACACCGAAGAAGGCAACTGGGACATCGTGGGTAACAACACCCCGGTCTTCTTCATTCGTGACCCGCTGAAGTTTCCCGATTTCATCCACACCCAGAAGCGCCTTCCTCAGAGCAACCTGAAAAGTGCTCAGATGATGTGGGATTTCTGGTCGCATTCGCCTGAGGCGCTGCACCAGGTAACCATTCTGTTTTCCGATCGGGGCATTCCAGACGGCTACCGTCATATGCACGGCTTTGGCAGTCACACCTACAGCCTGATAAACGCCAAGGGCGAGCGGCACTGGGTCAAGTGGCACTACAAGACCAAGCAAGGCATCAAGAACCTGGCGCCGGCAGAGGCTGCACGTCTGGCGGGTACCGATCCGGATTACGCTCAGCGCGACCTGTTCAACGCGATCGAGCGCGGCGACTTTCCGAAGTGGAGCGTGTGCATCCAGATCATGACTGAGGCGCAAGCCGCGGCGCACTATGAGAACCCGTTCGATGTGACCAAGACCTGGTCGCAGAAAGAATTTCCGCTGATTGAAGTTGGCGAGTTGGAGTTGAACCGCAATCCGCTGAACTACTTCGCTGAGGTCGAACAGGCCGCTTTCGGACCAAGCAACATGGTGCCAGGGGTCGGGCTTTCTCCAGATCGCATGCTGCAGGGCCGGGTGTTTGCTTACGCCGATGCTCACCGTTATCGCGTTGGTACCAATCACCAGCAACTGCCAGTGAATGCGCCGCTGAGCCCGGTAAACAGCTATCAGCGCGACGGCTCCATGGCTTTCGGAAGCAATGGCGGTGCTGCGCCGAACTACGAGCCCAACAGCTACAGCGATGCGCCTAAGCAGGCTCCACGCTACGCAGAACCGCCCCTGGCCCTTAGCGGTGGTGCAGACCGCTACGATCATCGCGAAGATACCGACTATTACAGTCATGCAGGAGCTCTGTTCCGCTTGATGAATGATGAGCAGAAGGCTCTGTTGATCAACAACATTGCCGGTGCCATGACTGGAGTGACTGCTGATGTGGTTGATCGTCAGCTGCAACATTTCTATAAGGCTGACCCGGCTTACGGCGAGGGTATTGCCAAGGCTTTGGGTGTATCGCTCAAGTAAGTCTAAATAAGAAGCAGAACCGCCCTCATTTGGGCGGTTTTTGCGTTATTTATACTGCTTTTCTCAGATAATCTTCACTTTTTCGGTTATTTCTAAGTGACCTGCAAGTCAGCTTGGTTCACACTATCGACTTTCAAGCAGGGAGATGTAGGGCGATGCAAGGTCACCCGGACGTAATCGATTACCTCAACACGTTGCTGACGGGCGAACTGGCAGCACGCGACCAATATTTCATCCACTCGCGGATGTACGAAGACTGGGGCTTTACCAAGCTCTACGAGCGTATCAACCACGAAATGGAAGAAGAGGCGCAACACGCCGATGCCCTGATGCGCCGCATTCTGATGCTGGAAGGCACGCCGCGCATGCGTCCTGACGATCTCGACACCGGGACCACGGTGCCGGACATGCTGGCCAGCGACTTGCGCCTTGAATACAAGGTTCGCGCTGCGCTGTGCAAAGGCATCGAGCTGTGTGAACTGCACAAGGACTACGTCAGCCGCGACATTCTGCGTATCCAGTTGGCGGATACCGAGGAAGATCACACCTACTGGCTGGAGAAGCAGTTGGGCCTGATCAAATCCATCGGGCTGGAGAACTACCTGCAGTCGCAGTTCTGACCGCATAAGGCGTGGATACCGGTTTGCGAGCAAGCTCGCTCCTACGGTAGATGCGTCAATCCTGAGATGTAAAAAAGCCCCTGTCACCGTGAGATGACAGGGGCTTTTTCATGGGGCTCAGGCTCGATCGCGAGTTAGCAGCGGCTTGAGGTAGTGCCCGGTGTGGGACTGCGGCATTTCCGCTACCTGTTCCGGGGTGCCGACGGCGATGATCTGGCCGCCTTTGGAGCCGCCTTCCGGCCCCAGGTCCACCAGCCAGTCGGCAGTTTTGATCACATCCAGGTTGTGCTCGATCACTACCACGGTGTTGCCGTGATCACGCAGGCGGTGCAGGACGTCCAGCAATTGCTGGATATCCGCGAAGTGCAACCCAGTGGTCGGTTCATCGAGGATATACAGGGTCTTGCCAGTGTCACGCTTGGACAGCTCGCGTGATAGCTTGACCCGTTGTGCCTCGCCGCCAGACAGCGTGGTAGCCGACTGGCCGAGCTTGATGTAGGACAGGCCCACATCCATCAGGGTCTGCAGCTTACGCGCCAGGGCCGGTACGGGAGCGAAGAACTCGCGGGCCTCCTCGATGGTCATTTCCAGCACCTCGTGGATGCTCTTGCCCTTGTACTTGATCTCCAGCGTCTCGCGGTTGTAGCGCTTGCTCTTGCACACATCGCAGGGCACGTAGATGTCCGGCAGGAAGTGCATCTCGACCTTGATCAAGCCATCGCCCTGGCAGGCTTCACAGCGTCCACCCTTGACGTTGAAGGAGAAACGTCCAGGTCCGTAGCCTCGGGAACGGGACTCAGGAACCCCAGCGAACAACTCGCGGATCGGCGTGAACAGCCCGGTGTAAGTGGCCGGGTTGGAGCGCGGAGTACGACCGATCGGGCTCTGATCGATATCCACGACCTTATCCAGGTGCTGCAGACCATTGATGCTGTCGTGAGGCGCCGCCTCCAGGGTCGTGGCACCGTTCAACGCCGTGGCGCTCAAGGGGAACAGGGTGTTGTTGATCAGCGTCGATTTGCCCGAGCCGGAAACCCCGGTCACGCAGGTCAGCAGTCCGATGGGAATTTCCAGGTCGACATTGCGCAGGTTGTTGCCGCGAGCGCCCTTGAGTGTCAGGGACAGCTTCTTGTTGCGCGGCGTACGTTTGGCTGGAACCACGATCTTCACCCGACCCGACAAGTACTTGCCGGTCAACGAGTCCGGGTGCGCCATGACTTCAGCAGCCGTGCCTTCGGCGACGATGCGTCCACCGTGCACACCGGCGCCCGGGCCGATATCCACCACATAGTCGGCCAGGCGGATAGCGTCTTCGTCGTGTTCAACCACGATTACGGTGTTGCCGATATCCCGCAGGTGTTTCAGGGTCCCCAGCAGCCGATCATTGTCCCGCTGGTGCAGGCCAATGGATGGTTCGTCGAGGATGTACATGACCCCCACCAGGCCGGCACCGATCTGGCTGGCCAGGCGAATACGCTGAGCTTCGCCGCCGGACAGGGTATCGGCGCTGCGATCCAGGGTGAGGTAGTCGAGCCCGACGTTCACCAAGAACTGCAGGCGCTCGCGGATCTCCTTGAGGATCTTGTCGGCAATCTCACCACGGCGTCCGGTGAGTTTCAGCGTACCGAAGTAGTTCGTGGCATCGCCGATGGGCAGGCTGGTGACCGCCGGCAGGGTCTTCTCGCCGACCCAGACGTGGCGAGCCTCGCGACGCAGGCGTGTGCCACGGCAATCCGGACAGGGCTGGGTGCTGAGGAACTTGGCCAGCTCTTCACGGACGGTGGCCGATTCGGTCTCCCGGTAGCGCCGCTCCAGGTTCGGCACTATGCCTTCGAAGGGGTGGGAGCGCTTGACGATGTCGCCCCGGTCGTTGAGGTACTTGAAGTCGACGTTCTGGGTGCCACTGCCGTGCAGGATGACCTTCTGCTGATCCACCGGCAGTTGGTTGAACGGTACTTCCAGGCTGAAGCCGTAATGAGAGGCCAGTGAACCGAGCATCTGGAAGTAATAGACGTTGCGTCGGTCCCAGCCGCGAATCGCCCCTTCGGCCAAGGTCAGTTCGCCATTGACCAGGCGTTTGATGTCGAAGAACTGCTTGACCCCCAGACCGTCGCAGGTAGGACAAGCGCCGGCGGGGTTGTTGAAGGAGAACAGCTTGGGTTCCAGTTCGCTGATGGCATGACCGCAAATCGGGCAGGCGAAACGCGCGGAGAAGATCATCTCTTCCCCCGGCTCGTCGTCCATCGGCGCTACCAGGGCAATCCCGTCCGCCAGTTTCAGCGCGGTTTCAAAGGACTCTGCTAGACGTTGTTGCAGATCGCCACGCACCTTGAAGCGGTCGACCACCACATCAATGGAATGCTTCTTCTGTTTATCCAGCTTCGGCAGCTCGTCCAGTTCAAACAGCTTGCCGTTGACCCGGGCCCGCACGAAGCCCTGGGCTCGCAGCTCTTCAAAGACCGAGAGGTGTTCGCCCTTGCGCTCACGAATGACCGGAGCCAACAGCATCAGCTTGCTGCCTTCGGGCTGCGCCAGCACCAGGTCGACCATCTGGCTGACGGTCTGGGCTTCCAGCGGAATGTCGTGGTCCGGGCAGCGCGGGGTGCCCACGCGAGCATAGAGCAGGCGCAGGTAATCGTAGATTTCGGTAATGGTGCCGACGGTGGAGCGCGGGTTGTGAGAGGTGGATTTCTGTTCGATGGATATCGCCGGCGACAGCCCTTCGATGGTGTCGACATCGGGCTTTTCCATCATCGACAGGAACTGTCGGGCGTAAGCCGACAGCGATTCGACATAGCGGCGCTGGCCTTCGGCATAAAGCGTGTCGAAAGCCAGGGACGACTTGCCGGACCCAGACAGCCCGGTGATGACGATCAACTTGTCCCGCGGCAGGGTCAGGTCGATGTTCTTCAGGTTGTGGGTGCGGGCCCCACGAATCAGAATCTTGTCCAAAAGTGGCCTCGATCGGCGGGCGTAAAGGCAGGAGTATAAAACCAAACACTGGATGGATGCACACTATCATGCGGTGCTTTTTTGCTCGCTGATGGGGCTGCGCGGCAAAGCGTCGCCATATACCCCCTCAATCGATCGGACTGGTAGAATCGCCGCCGGTTCACATGAGGTTTATCCATGCACGATCCCCACAGCGAACGCATGAGTGGCAGCGAGACCCGCGCAGCGAGCGGTCTGGCCCTGGTGTTCGCCTTCCGTATGCTTGGCATGTTTATGGTACTGCCGGTCCTGGCGACCTATGGAATGGATCTCGCAGGAGCGACCCCGACTCTGATCGGCTTGGCGATTGGCGCCTATGGTCTGACCCAGGCGGTTTTCCAGATTCCCTTCGGCATCATTTCCGACCGTATCGGTCGTCGCCCAGTGATTTACCTGGGGTTGATCGTGTTCGCCCTGGGCAGCGTGCTGGCGGCCAATGCCGATTCGATCTGGGGCGTGATCGCCGGACGAATCCTGCAAGGTGCCGGGGCGATTTCCGCGGCAGTGATGGCGCTGCTTTCGGACCTGACCCGCGAGCAGCACCGGACCAAGGCCATGGCCATGATCGGCATGACCATCGGCCTGTCCTTTGCCGTGGCCATGGTGGTCGGTCCGCTGCTGACCCGCAGCTTTGGTCTGTCGGGGCTGTTCCTGGCCACGGGTGCCATGGCCCTGGTGGGCATCCTGATCGTTGCCTTCATGGTCCCGCGCTCCACCGGCCCGTTGCAGCACCGCGAGTCCGGCGTGGCGCGCCAAGCGCTGATCCCGACCCTCAAGCATCCCGATCTGCTGCGCCTGGATCTTGGTATCTTCGTGTTGCACGCCATGCTGATGTCGAGCTTCGTCGCCTTGCCCCTGGCACTGGTGGAAAAGGCCGGCCTGCCCAAGGAACAGCACTGGTGGGTCTACCTCACCGCGCTGCTGATTTCCTTCTTCGCCATGATCCCGTTCATCATCTACGGCGAGAAAAAACGCAAGATGAAACGAGTTCTGCTCGGCGCGGTCATTACGCTGCTGCTCACCGAGCTATTCTTCTGGGAGTTCGGCGACAGTTTGCGGGCGCTGGTGATCGGCACCGTGGTGTTCTTCACCGCATTCAACCTGCTGGAGGCGTCGTTGCCGTCGCTGATCAGCAAAGTCTCGCCGGCAGGCGGCAAGGGCACGGCGATGGGGGTGTATTCCACCAGCCAGTTCCTCGGTTCGGCACTGGGCGGCATCCTCGGCGGCTGGTTGTTCCAGCATGGCGGTTTGTCGGTTGTGTTCCTTGGATGCGCAGGTCTGGCTGCACTCTGGTTGGGCTTTGCTGTTACCATGCGCGAGCCTCCATATGTGACGAGCCTGCGCTTGCCGTTATCGCCCGAAGCGATCCGCGAAGCTGGTCTGGTTGAGCGCCTGAAAGCCGTCGCTGGAGTAACAGATGCCGTGGTGGTGGCCGAAGAGGCTGCCATTTACATCAAATTGGACACCGAATTATTGGATCGCGCGACGCTCGAGCAGTTGGTCAACTCAGCGCCGTCGCCGCGCGAAGCCTAGGAGAACGTTATGGCCCGTGGGGTTAACAAAGTCATATTGGTCGGTACTTGCGGCCAGGATCCCGAAGTTCGCTATCTGCCTAACGGTAACGCCGTGACCAACCTGAGTCTGGCCACCAGCGAACAGTGGACCGACAAGCAGACCGGTCAGAAGGTCGAGCGCACCGAGTGGCACCGTGTTTCGATGTTCGGCAAGGTCGCGGAGATTGCCGGTGAGTACCTGCGCAAGGGTTCCCAGGTCTACATCGAGGGCAAACTGCAGACTCGCGAGTGGGAAAAAGACGGCATCAAGCGCTACACCACCGAGATCATTGTCGACATGCAAGGCACCATGCAGCTGCTGGGTGGCCGTCCACAGGGCGACCAGCAAGGCCAGGGCGGCATGTCCAACTCGGCACCGCGTCCTCAGCAGTCCCGTCCTGCTCCGCAGCCACAGCGTGAGTCGCGTCCAGCGCCACAGCAGGCCGCTCCGCAGCCGGCACCGGATTTCGACAGCTTCGATGACGATATTCCGTTCTGATTGCTCCCTCGAGCATTCAGTATCGATGAGAAAGGGGCCCCGTACAGGGCCCCTTTTTTATGCCGGACTGTTTCCTTTCAGGCGCTGGGATTGGGCTCAAAGTTGCACTCGGCGCAATCGACCGCTCAGGGCAACCACCTGATGATCCGGCGCGGGAATCGGCCGTCCATTGAGGCCCATGCCTTCGCTCACCAGCACCGCTCCCTCGACGCAGCACAGGTTGGACGGTGTATCCAGTTCGTTGGCGAGCACTTGCACACTGCGTTGCTGCAGGTCGCAGCGCAGCAGCCGTCCACTGAAGCGGGCAAAGCCGCCGTGCAAGGTCTCGCCGGACCAGTCGGGCTGCAGGGGCTGCAACAGCCGGTCGCACAGTTCCAGCACCAGAATCCGCTCCTGCGGGTCCAGCGCCAGCCCGGTGGGCAGTTGCAGCCCGCGAATCAGTACCTCGATCCTGCCACTCTCGGGCCAGACCCGGATTACCTGGCCCGCCTTGTCGGCGAAGTCGATGCCCTTTCGCGCCGGGTCACTGTGCAGCTCGCCAGAGAACAGGCTGATCAGCACCGCGTCGGTCTGTGGCTCATGCACCAGGGTCACGGGTACGGCTTCCTGGCCCTGATCCAGGTCGGGCAGTTGGGCCAGGATCTGCTCCTCACCCTGAGTGAACTCCACCAACTGGTTGGTATCGGGCTTGACCGCCATCCAGCTCTGGCGCGCGGGGTGATAGCACAATGAGTTGAGGTTGCCGTGGCTGTGGAACAGTGGCTCGGGCGGGCTGTATTGCAGGTCCAGAAGCTTCGAGCCGGCGACGTAATCGGTCTGGCTGGCCAGGTAGCGCCCGGCACCGAAGGCAATGTCCGACAGCCCCATGATTTCGTCGCGCAGCATCCGCGACTGCATGTTCATCGAGCGAAAACCCTTGGCCAGAACCTCGGGTGGCAGGTAGGTGCCGGGGGCGTGAGGATCTGGTCGCAGGCGACTGATGCGACCGCTGAACGCTTGGTCCGGCAGGCCTGAGCCAGCTTCCACCAGCAGCAGGCCACCATCGTTTTCCACGCAGACGCCGCGTGGGTTGAAGAGGCCTTCGGCGATGATGCTGCTTGGGCACAGCATCCGTTCCGGCTGGGCGGGAATGTGTAGAGCAACGGGCATGGTCTTCTCCTTGTTCAGGGCTGCCAGGGCGTGCCGTTGAGATAGGCGGTCAGCAGGGAGCGTTGGCTCGGCGACATCGAACGCACCACGGACATGTACAAGGTGGTGTTCTGGTACTCGGGGGATATCCGGGCCAGGATCGCCTGTTTGTAACCCATCACCGCGTCGGGTTGATTGAGCTGGATGTAGCGCGACATGGCAGGGAAGGCCAGGTAATGAAAGCGCAGCACGTTTTGAAACGCCTGCTCCCAGGTGACGATGCTGCCGGTTGGAATGCCGAAGTCGCTCCAGGCGTACTTGCGGAAGTTGCTGAAGCTCTGGGTCAGAAGGTTGTTGTCGATGGTGTAGGTCAGTGTGGTGAAACCGGCCTGGGTATTGGAACCGGCGACGGGGACGACGTTGAAGCTCACCGAAGGTTGACCGGCCGGCACCGTTACCGAGTTCGGTAGCTCCAGGAAGTTCCAGTAGCGATTGGCTTGATAGGCGGCGGTCGCCGAGGCGTCGATGCTGATTGGCGTATCTTCCTGTACCGGTGCTCCCAGGTAACGGACTTGCAAGGTGATCTGCACGCCGCTGCTGTTGGGGTCCAGGTAGGTGTTGCGCTGATCGCTGTAGACCCGATACGGGCATTCGGGGGCCGACAGCGCCGGGTTGCGGGTGGTCCCGGGGGCACTGATGCACAAGGGCGTGCTCTGCACCAACTGTGTCTGGGTCGAGTTGAGCGGCACGTCGATGATGCCGCCGTACCGGTAGTAGTCCTGCAGCAGCGGGTCGCTGGGCTCAAAGCTCGCCAGAGGCGTCGTTCCGGCCGCGATGGTGACGGTCCCGTAGTCGGCGTTGGGGCCGATGGGGCTGGTGATGTCGTCGCGTACAGCCCTGAACGTCTGCTTGGGGATCAGGTTGACCATGTCGATGCTCAGTTGCCCGTTGGCAACCTCGGCATAGGCAACGCTGTTGATGTTCAGGTCTTTGTCGGCATTGATGATTTGCCGGCCCGGCGGACAGATTTGCGGCTCATCGGTAAACGCCGTGGCCAGGGTGCCGATGACTCGGCCGATGCTCGGGTTCGGGCTGAACTGGTTGGCGGCGTAGTCGGCATTCAGTTGCTCGGTAGTCAGGGTCGGACACATTTCGAACATCACAAAACGCAGCACGATCCCAGTCGCGTTAGGCGCTTCGATCAGGGCCCTGAGTCCGGCACTTTCCTTGTTGTAGCTGACGATGCTGCTCAGCGGAAAGGTCAGTTGAAAGGTACCGCTGGCATGGAAGGAGCCCGGCGAGTCCATGGTTGCCGGCTCCAGCACCCGGGTGTTGAGGTCGAAACTGCTGCACACGGTATCCCAGCGAATCAGTAGCTCAGGCGTGTTGCCGTTGCCGATCTGCAGGCCTCCGACAAAGATCTGGGTTGTGGTGCTGGCTGTGGGGTCCAGGTCGACCATCATCGGGCCGGAGTAGGGCCCTTGTCCGGTGCCGGGTGTAACTGAGCCGAGCAGGTAGACCGGCTGGCCGACCATATCCCCTTCCAGCGCAATGTTGCCCGGGGTGCCTTGGGAACTGATCAACGCGTTGTGCAGCGTCACCACGTGTTCTCCGTAGTGGTTCCAGCCGCCGGCCGTGTACCGGCTGTTGGGGCCGATTCTCGGGTCCGGGGCGTTGATCAATTGGTACAGGTGCTCATCGCTGTAGGTCTTGGCCTGGTCCGCCACGGTCGAGGTGGTCAGGTCGAACAGCTCAAGGGACGTGGTGATGCCGTTGGGCAAGGTCGGCGAGTTGTTCGGCACGCTGACGTCGGTGGAGATACCGCCCCAGAAGTTCAGTCGGGGTCCATTCAATATGCTCATGTTCTATTCCTTATCCTTGGTGACGCTGCTGACCGGGGCTTGGGCGAATCTGAACAGGAAGGAGAAGTCGCTCTTGTACTGGCTGTTGAGCGGTGCCGCCATGGAGTGGCAGTTCATGCAACTGCTGTTGGGCTGGATGTAGCTTTCCATGGTGACGTTGGCCGAAAGCGACGGCGTTGGCTGCCCCAACGGATTGCCGGGGTTGTCCGGCGACTGTGGGCGTTGGGTGGTGATCAACTGGTAGTACTTGAACACGCTCTGCTGTACCTGCGGATCGCTCTGGTACTGGGTATTGATCTGCTGGGTGACGTCCGTGATCGGGGTGACCCGGTTCAGCGGGTCAGGGGTGCTGAAGCTGCTACCGGGTTTGGGCGTACAGACCATCTTTCCCGCCTGTTGCTGCCACAGGCACGGGGACTGGTTGAGGCTTTCGGCGGGCGCCTTGGCGTTGAAGTAGGAGTAGAAAATCCCCGAGGCCGGTTGGTCTACCCAACGGCCCCCCAGCTGGGTCTTGGGCGGCACGTTGTCGACCTGCTCGAAGGTTGACCAGATCCACTGCGGGAACCCCTCCACCTTGCTGATGATGTGCAGCCCCACCAATCCCAAGTTGGCCTCGGTGGTGCCATTGGGCTGTCCCTGGCTGTCGAACTGGGTGACCAATGCCTTCATCGTCAGATAGCGGCTGCTGTCGTCGGCGCTGGTGAGGATGCGCCAGCTGCTCTTGATCTCGCCGGCGTTGTTGGGAAAACCGATGTTCTTCGCGGCATCGACGACCACCGCGTTGTAGAAGTCGTTAGCGACGATGTAGTTGTAGGAGACCTCGTTGGCGGCGATGTCGTAGTAGGTCGGGTTGCCGCGCTGATCAATCAGCCAGCCGCCCACCGCCTGGTTGTCCGCTTGCACCACCTGAGTGTTCTTGACCGCGGCAATGTTGATCAGGCTGAGGTTTCTGCGGGGCAGTTGCGAGTTCCAGGGGCCCGGATTCTTGGCCCCGGGGAGGAAGGTCTCGCTGACGCTCTTGTAGGTCTGCCACACGGTATCGCCTGGGCTGCCCAGGGGCTTGCTGCAATCGGCCACTCCGCGCTGTCCCGCCTGGGCCGGCCAGTTCAGGTTGATGAACATCTGCCAGCTGTATTGATCGAAAGCCTGCTGCGAGGCGCCGGCGGCAGGCACCGTGGCTGTGGGTGGGCAGCTGGTTTGCGCCCCCGCTGCACTGGGTTGCAGGGCGCTGGCTTGCTGGCTGCCCAGGCCAAGCAACAACAGGGCGGTGAAACGGCTCCAACGGTTCATGAGGCTGCTCCTGTTACTGCGGGGTGGGTGAAAGTTGGTTCCACTGTGGCCGTGCACCGTTCTTCAGCGATGGCGGTGGCGTGAAGAGCTGGCAGTCAGGCGGGTTGGCCGGGCACATCTTCGCCACCTGGTCCCAGGTCTTGGCCGGGTCCGGCTTTGCATTGCTCCAGTTGCGGTAGTTCTGGCTGACAATTGGCGCGTTGGCGACGCTGGCATCACCGGAGAAATAGAACGACTGCGGATGTTGATAGGCCGGTTGGCCCGGACCGTCGCTGGTGGCCTGCTTGTAGAAGGCATAGCCGAAGAGGATGGGGGGGCTGCCTTTGCCGGGTTTGAGCTCCAAGGCGTAGGCCTGCACGCTGCCGTCCAGATGCTGGCTGCGGGCGGCGCTGTAGGGCAGGTGCTTGATGAAGTCCCGGCGCGGCGGATGGTTCATGGGCGAGAACAGGCAGCAGGCCGGCATGTCCTTGGGCCGGTCCTCGGGGTAGGTGAGGAAGTAGGCCTTGTTACCCAGGGAGACAAAGGAGCAGGTGTAGTTGTTGTCCTTGATCGGGAAGATCGGCAGGCAGTATTTCTCGTAGTGCTCCATCATCGCCCCGGAGCCGTCACCGTCGGCCGGGACATAGTCGTTGTCGTAGTAGCTGCTGCCCTGGGACACGGTGTAGTCGGCAGGTTGCAGGGTGCTGGGCGGGCTGCTGTAGGGCGGCGGGTTCTTCTCGTAGTTGGCGGTGACCCGGTACATGGTCCAGTCACTGACCCAGGTTGCCGGATAGAGCGGATCGGTCGGCTCGCCGGCCTTGCGCTTGATCACGCAGTTGTTGTTCAGGGCATTGCAGCCCTTGGTGTTGTGCACGCCCATGTTGAAGTAGACGTTGTCGGGGTATTTCTGGGCCCACAGTGTCTGGCTGGCGCACAGCAGGGTGGCGGCCAACAGCAGGCGCTTGAAGAAACTGGCGTTCATCTGACTCTCCTTTGCAAAGCCGGGCGACCCAGGTCGCCCGGTGTTCCAGTGCATGGCCGTTGCGGCTCAGCCTTGCTGATAGTCGTCGAGGTTCAGCGGGGTCGGCGGGTAGCCGGTGCTCACCAGGTCCTTGGCCCAGATTTCCAGCACCTGGCGACGGCTCTGCGGCAAGTCCCGGGTGATAGGCATGGCCAGGGTGCTGGCCTCCTGATACTCCTTGCTGATCAGTTTGATGAACTGCTCGATCGCGCCCTCAATGCGTTGCAGGGAGTTGAGCGGCATGTACTTGTTCATGATCGGGTAGAGGTAATAGAAGGGCTGGAGGATTTGCGGAAAGATGAAGCCGTTCCAGATCCGCACGTTGGCGTCGTCGAACTTGCACACGCCGTTCCAGTAGTCGATGAAGTCCTTGAGCATCTGCGGTTCTTGCGGCAGCACCCGCAGCGGCGAAAGGAAGTCGGTGAAGGCACCGGTGTAGGAGAAGCTGAACGGAATCCCTGTCGGATCGTCCTGGATGAAAAACCGCACAGTGGGGAAGCCCGGCGCCACGGCATGCACCGTCAACTGGGCAATGCCGTCGGCATTGGTCTGGATGCGGGTCAGGCTGTAGTTCACGGTGGCACCCATGCCGGCGTCATTATCCAGTGTCCCGCTCATCGCTTGCGGGTTCTCGAACCTCAGGCAGGGCCTCAGATCGACAGCGGCCGGGGTTTTCAGGAACTCCTGATAGGTGATGGCGCTGCTGACCGGCTCATCGCACGCGGAACCCCTGACGATCATGGCACTCAGGCTCCTGCCACTGCCCTCCCTTAACAGGCTCGGATGCTGCGAACCGCCGATGAACTGGGGCATTCCCGGCTTGTTCTTGGCACGTGCTTTGGGATAGTCAGTGATCAGCACGAAATCCGCCGGGTTGCTGAACGCCAGGTAGTAGTTGCTGGTGGTCAGCATGAAGGCGTTGTTGTACTCGGCGACCCACAAGGTGGTGCCGGCCGGCGCGGGCGTACCGTTGTTTTGCACCATGATGTTCAGCGTCCGGCTGTCACCGACGTCGATGAAGCTGCCGCTCTCGATGACTTCCGCGGTCCACATCTGCTGTTCGGCGGCGATGGTGTCCGTGCCCTTCAGGCGCAGTGCCAGGTTGCCGTTTTTCAACAGGGCTTGGGCGCTGGTATCGAGGGGCAGGTCCAACAGGCCGGAACGCTTGTCAAAGGCGCTCTGCTGATACTGCTCATAGCTGACGCTGGTCAGGGGCTCGAAGTTGCCGCCCTGCTGGACCCCCAACTCAAAGTCGCCGACGTGGAACTTGGCGGCGACCGGAACAGCGTTGTTGCGGCCATCCAGATCGGGGGCGGCCGGGCCGTCATGGACGTCCGGGTAGATCGGAAAGGTATTGCCCAGGTCCAGAGACAGCGTGTCGCCATGGAGCTCGGCGCTGATCACGCCCAGATTGACCAACTGTTCATCCGCATGGATCTGCGTATCGTCCGGGACCTTTTTGTAGAAAGGCACCGAAGTCTTAGGCACGAGGCGCTGGCCGGCCGGTGCGGTGGGGAACTCATTGGCGAACCACAGGCCCAGGGTGCCGGCGGTGCGGCTGTAGGCCGGGTTGAAGAAGGTTTCGGTCGGGTTGTCCAGGCCCATTTGATAAAGCATCTGCAGCCTGGACATGTCCCAGGGCGCCTGGGAATGGCTGTTGACGATCTTGAAGTCGTTGAACAGGCCGTTCTTGTCATAGACCGTCAGGTAGGTGGTGAACCTGATCATCAGGCCCTGGGCGTTCTGACTGAGCATTTCATCCTGCAGGTTTTTCAACAGTTTTGAGTCGCCGATGACCCATTCCAGTTGGTCCTTGGGAAAGCAGGTCTGCCAGGTGGCAGTGACGTAGACCAGGCCGCCAAAGGCGCCCCAGTTGAAGTCGAGAAAGCGGTTGAGCATGCGGTACGTGTGTTTCAGGGTCAGGCCACAGGTGGCGTCACCGAGCACCAACTTGTCGAAGTACAGGGCGGTGAAGGTGTTCTGCCAGGGGCTGACGTCGACGAAGCGTGCGGCGGTCGGGGTCGGGTTGCCGAAGGAGTTGCCCAGCAGTTGGTAGGACTTGTTGATCAGCGGATCGCTGTCGATGTAGCTGTCGACCTTGGATTCCCCGCCGATGATCACCGAGCGCAACTGCTGGTAGTCCACGGTGCCGCAGGCGTTGTCGCCGAACAGATCCCACTCGGCGGGAATCATCGGGTAGTTGTTGGGATCGCCGTTGGTGGGCACCTGCAGCACGTAGTCCGGGACGTTCTTGTAGGCCAGCGGCGTGATGCCCCAGGGCATCAGCGTTTGCGGGGCATTCTTGTCGTTGATCCCGTACCGGTTCAGGAAAGGCCAGTTCATCTGCATCTTCACCGCGTCGTATAGCGGCAGCACATCGTTGTTGTTGAAGGTTGGCGGGTTCCAGAACATGAAACCGTTGAGGTAGATCCGTGGAAAGTTCAAGACGCTCATGGGCTGCTCTCCTTAGCGTTTCCACTGGGCGCGTTTGAGCGACCAGACGTAATCCAGTTTTTGATAACCGACGAAGTCTTTGTCCGGCAGTACGCTGGTGGGGTAGAGGATTCCGCCTGTGTGGTCGATGTTGAACGAGAAGAAGGTGTTCTTCTTCGTCGAATAGGCCGCCGTGCTGTGGCAGGCCAGGCACGATGAGGAGCCTTGGAACGCCGACTCCAGTTGGGAGTTGGCCAGCAGCTTGGGTTCGGCACGGTTCTGGTCGTACTGCACGCCGATCAGTTCGTACTGGGCCAGGTTCGAATACTGCTGCTGGAAGCTGGTGTTCACCGGTTTGGCCGCCTCGGTGGGGCCGGTGATGTTGGTCATCGGCTTGGGTGGGGTGTCATTGGTGACGGTGTACTTGGGATTGTTGCGGTTTTCGAAGGTGGTCCAGACCCAGTCCGGGGTCAGCTTGTTGATCACATGCATGCCGCTCAGGGCGGCGTAGCCCACCTGATACTGGCCCGTGCTGTCCACGTAATAGGCCTGGGAGATGTAGTACCCGTCCTGGGTCAACAGGGCCTTGAAGTCCTGGTCGGTACCGATCCAGAACCAGGAGGTTTTCAGCTCCCAGGCCGTGTCCGGGAAGTCCAGGTTGCTGGTGAGCTTGGCCAGGCCATCGCGGTTGTAGATCTTGTTGGCGACGATGTAGTTGAAGGTGTCTTCGCCCATCAACAGGTGAAAGCGCACCAACTGTTCGTTTTTCGACGGTGGCACCGGTGGGCCGCTGCGCATTTTCAGAGCCAGGCCATCCACCTGCTGGATGCCGTTCTGCGGGCTGCCTGGCATGTCGTTGCCGAGAAACTGAAACAGCCCTTTGGGGTCCATGCCCTGCTTTTGTGCCAGTTCCGGTACTTCGCTCGGCAGGTTTTCATGGTCGGAGTAGGGCAGGGGCTCGGCCCCCTTCAACAGGTAAACCTGATCGGAAGGCTTGAACGTTTCCCAGACCCGATTGTTGTTGCGGCTGGCATCCGGCTGGTTGAGGCAGACAAACCAGTTCCAGGCCATGGTTTCCGGGCTCTGCTTGAACGTCGCCAGGGTGGTCGTGGGGTCGTCTGCGAAGGTCAGGAACTTGTTGCAATCGAAGGTGTTCGGGCTCTGTGCCTGAGCGAGACCGCTCAACACACTGAGTACCGCTATAGGGATGGTTCGCCGCATGGAATCTCCTTGGCTTGAGCCGTGTCGTCATAGGGGCGCCCTAGGAAATGCTCTAGGAGCAGGTGCTTTACCGCAGTGGCCGGCAGATGCTCCGGCAGTGGTAAATCGCAATCGGTGATCAATAGCGGCCCCACCTCATCGTTGCTCGGCAAGCGTCCGTGGCTGCCGCGAATCAGTCGGGTGTCCAGGGGAATCAGGTCCATGTAGTAGCGAAAGCCGAGCTTCTTCTGCAGCAGGCGGCGGGCGACCCGCAGCTTGGGAAAGCGGATCGCCGGATCGATGAACAGTTCCAGCGGGTCATAGCCCGGCTTGCGGTGGATATCCACGGTGCGGGCGAAGTCCGGGGCCAGGCGGTCGTCGAACCAGTAGTAGTAATCGAACCAGAAGCCCGGGGCGGCCACCGCCACCAGCTCGCCGCTGCGCGGGTGATCCAGCTGCCAGGCCCGCTGTTCGGTTTTATCCAGCACCTGCTCGATGCCCGGCTGGCGCTGCAGCAGGGCCTTGACCCGAGCAATGTCCCTGGGCTGGCGCACGTAGACGTGGGCGATCTGATGGTCGGCCACGGCAAAGGCGGCACTGGCGCCGGGGTCGAGCAGCTCCCAGCTCAGGGAACGGCGTACTTGCAGCAGGCCCTGTTCCCGTAGCACGCGGTTGATGGAGATTGATTGCTGCACCGCTTCGATGCCGTATTCGGAAACCAGCATCACCGCCGCGCCTTGTTGCTGGGCAAAGTCCAGCAGGCGCCCGACTTCATGGTCGATGGCCCACACTTCGTCGCTGATGGACGGATGCTCGGGCCCCAGGCGTTGCAGGCTGTAGTCCAGGTGCGGCAGGTAGATCAGTTGCAGATCGGGGCGGCTGATCTGGAACTCGGCGATGGCGCAGTCGACGATCCAGCGACTGGAGGCAATGCCCGCCGCCGGGCCCCAGAAGCCCGGAAAGGGAAACTCGCCAATCTGCCGTTCGATGCGTTCGTGCAGCCCGGGCGGTGACGAGTAGAGGCCGAACATCTTGCGCCCGTCGGCTGGGTAGTGGGGGCGTGGCGTAATGGCGGCATCCACCTCGGCGTACATGTTGAACCACCAGAACAGCTGGCTGCAGCGCAGGCCGGGGATCTCACGTTGCAAGGTCTGCCAGACCTTTTCACCCTGGATCAGCGCATTGGGCTGCAGCCAGAAGCGCACTTCGGCCTGATCGCGGAAATACCAGCCGTTGCCGACAATGCCGTGTTGCGAAGGCGGCAAGCCGGTGAGGATCGAAGCCTGTACCGTCGAGGTCACGGCCGGGAACACCGGGCGCAGCCGGGCCATTTTGGCCCGTTGCAGCAGGGCGTTGATCCGCGGCGTGGCCGGGCCCAGCAAGCTGGGGGTCAGGCCGACCACGTTGATCAGCAGCAGGGGCTGGCGCAGTGCTTCAGAGGGCATGGGCTGGCGCCTCCATGGGGGACGATTGCCCATGCAGCAAGTGCCGCTGGCGCAACTGTTGTTCAACCCACTGCAGCTCTGCGGCAATGCCTTGGAGCAGGGCTTGTTCGGTGTCCGGACGCAGGGTGCCGGGCAGTACGTTCCAGCTGTAGGTCTCGACTTCCAGCACCGGCTGGCACTGCGGATGGGCGGCGAGAAAGTCGAAGGTGCGCATCAGGGCCTGCTGGCTGCCGTTGAGCTCTGGCAACAGGAACTGTTCACTGAACAAGGGCACGTGAAAGTGAATGCGCAACTCGGGGCACTGGCCCTGCACCGGTTCCACCGCCTGCAGTGCCTTCGGCAGGTCGGCCCAGGCCAGCAGTTGGCCTTTGCGGTCACGGGCTTTCACCTGATGCAGGTAGGTGGCTTCGGCGAAGTTGCCCAGGGCCTGCAGCACCTGCTCGCGGCGTGCCAGGTCCGTCACCGGCAAGTGACAGATCAGTGCATTGGACAGTTGGATCTTGCCCACCGGAATGCGCGCCTGCAGCAGCCGTTGCAGCGATTGGTAGCAGTCCTCGAAGACCACCGCCTGGTGGCAGACGTCGAAGCACAGCGCCAGGTATTGATGGTGGGGATCGGTGGCTTTCCAGCGCTGAAAGAAGGCGATGGCCTGATCGGTGTTTTCCAGTACGCAGTCCGGCTCCATCTCCAGGCACAGCAGGATCTTCTTACCGCTGCGCCGATGCAGGCTGGCCAGCCCGGCGGTCAACTGCAACAGCTGGGCTTCGGCCTGTTGTTGCTGGGCGTCGTCCCAAAGGGCGGCGTAACCCAAGGGCACGCTGGAAATCACGCCCTGCGGGCAGTCCAGGGGCAGGGCGGCGGCGAGCAACTCCGCCAGTTGCAGGCTGTACTCCAGGCGTTGCGGTTCGGCCCAGGTCGGTCGGTAGACCTCGGCCTTCACCGCACCCTGATGGAACTGACCGTAGGGAAAGCCGTTGAGGGACGTCAGGCGCATCCCGCTGTCGTGCAACAGCCCGAGGAAGGATTCGCGCACTGCGGGCTGCTGCAGCTCGGCGGCCGCCTGGGCGCTGATCCACAGGCCGCTGTCCTGCACCGCCAGACCACGCTGGCGGCGCACCCCCTGGAAGTGCTGGAGGATCGAACTCTTCAGGCCGGCCACGTCCCGCGCCGGGTGCACGTTGCTGCAGTAACCGATCTGCGCGGCGCTCCAACCGGCCCGGGCGCTCATTTGACCACCGGTTCCTGGCCGCGCAGGGCGGAGTTGTCCTGCCATTGGCGACGCTGGTCGATGGGCAGCGGGGTGCTCACCTGTTGCTTGTCGAGTTGTCCGCTCTGGGCGAAGAAATCCACCGGGTTATGGAACAGCACCTGTTCCACCTGAGCCTCGCTGAATCCGGAGGCGAGCATGGCCTGGCCGGTCTTGGGCACCTTGAGCGGATCGCTGATGCCCCAGTCGGCGGCGCTGTTGACCACCATCTTCTCGGTGCCGTACTCCTTGAGCAGGGCCACCATGCGCTGCTCCGACATCTTGGTGTTGGGGTAGATGGAGTGCCCGCGCCAGCAGTCGCTGTCCAGCACCAGGGGCAGGGTCAGTTCGTTGAGGTGATCGATGATCACCAGATGCTCGGCGATGCCCACTTCACGGATCACCGCCAGGGTGCGCTTGGTGCCGCCGATCTTGTCCCGATGCGGGGTGTGCACCAGCACCGGCAGGTTGAACTGCTTGGCCAGCTCCAGTTGTGCGGCGAGAAAGCGGTCTTCCTCGGGGGTGATGTCGTCGTAGCCGATCTCGCCCACCGCGACCACACCGTCCTTGACCAGATAGCGCGGCAGGATCTCCAGCACCTCGTTGGCCACCGACAGGTCATTGGCTTCCTTGGGATTGAGGCCGATGGTGCAGAAGTGGTGAATGCCGAACATGCTGGCGCGAAAGCGCTCCCAGCCCAGAAGGGTGTCGAAGTAGTCAATGAAGCTGCCGACGCTGGTGCGCGCCTGGCCTTGCCAGAAGGCCGGCTCGATCACCCCGGTGATCCCGGCGGCGGCCATGTTCTGATAGTCGTCGGTGGTGCGGCTGACCATATGAATGTGCGGGTCGAAGTACTTCGGCATGGTGAGTCCCTGATGCAGTGGTAGAGAAAATTGAGTGGGTGCGCCGGTGTCGAATCAGGCGTCGGGTGGCAAGTGCTGGAGCCAGTGCGGTGGCAGTCGTCGCTGCTGGCACAGGTGGCGCAAGCGTTGGCGCTGGGCCTGGCTCAACAGCTCGAAGGCGATGGCGTGGGGCAGCCCGTCGCTGACACTGCGAAACGCCGCCAACTGTTCTTCCATATGCTCCAGGGCCAGTTGGTTGAGGTCGACGCTGTGGCGCTGGGCCAGGCCTTTGACGCGGCCACTGTCCAGGCCCATGCCCAGGGTCTTGAGCAGCAACTGGTGAAAGGCCCGGTCGTGGTAGTGGCGAGCGGGAAAGGGGTTGTCCAGGGCGAGGGCGGCGAACACTTCACGGTTGTTGGTACGTCCTGCCTGGAGCGCCAGTTCGAGGCTGCGACCCTCTGTGTCGAGGTCATCGAGGACCCTGAGCAGTACGCTTTTTTCCTGGTCATCGCCCCACAGAAACAGCTGGCGCAGCAGGGCCAGTTGATCGCCGCCGGCCTGCTGTTCCAGCAGTTGCTCCAGGAGCAAGGCGCGGGCCAGTTGAGTCCGGTTCCAGCCTGGGCTGGCGCTGACCTCGGCGTTGCCAAAGCGACGCTTGCACTGGCTGCTGAGCAGCACCAGGGTGTTTGCCGACGGTTGGCTGGCCAGTTGCTCCAGGGCGGCGTGCCACCAGCGGCGGTTCTCGTCGTCGAGCTGGTCATCCAGTTGGCGGCGGCGTTCGGCAAAGGCCTCATGGCGCATGACGAGCGGGAGCGAGGCGGGGAAAGTGACGTCCATGGTCATGTCGGCTTGATCCAGCGTTGAAGGTGGGGCAGCAGAAAGAACACCAGCACGCACAGCAGGCTGCCCAGGGGTTGATTGGCCAGGGCCAGCACCAGGGCATCGAACAATGGCAGGGCGGCGAGGCCAGCACCGATAAAGGCACGAATCTGCCGCTGTCGCGGGTTGGCCAGGTGGCGCCGGTAGTGCCAGCCCAACCAGCCCAGCCACAGCAGCAGGACCAGCCAGAACACCCCGTTGTCTGCGTAAGCGGCGAGGGCCAGGGGGCTGAGCATCAGCAGCAGCGGCAGGCGGCTGAGCAGTTGGTTGCGATGCTCCAGTCGGGCCAGGTAGGTCAGGCCGGCGATGTAGGTGCCCAGCAGCGCGGCACACAGCCACAGCGGCTGCGGTGGCATGGCCAGGCTGGCGGCGGCGGTCAGGTACAGGGCCGAGCGGCAGCCGCCCATGAGCCAGACGCTGTGGGGGTATTTTTTGTGCAGCAGGTTGTAGGCCAGGATGAACAGCAGCAGCAAGCCGGCGCTGGCCAGCAGCCAATGGGGCTGCGCGATCAGGTGGCTCAGGCCCAGTACCGACAGCGCCGCCAGCAGCAACAGGGCGGCGGTGGCCAGGCTGACCTGAGTCCGGCTGACCAGGCCCAGGACAATCGGCCGCGGGTTCTGATGTTGCTGGTCCCAATCGGCATCCAGCAGGTCGTTGAGCAGCATCCCGGCCAGGTACAGCGCCGAGAGCGCCACCAGCAGCAGGGTCCACACCAGTGGCGAGGGCGGTGCCAGGGTGGTGGCGCTGCTGGCCAGCAACGCGGCGGCCAGGGCGTTGGTCCACACCGTTGGCAGGTTGGATACCCGGCCCAGGGTCAGCCAGGTGGTCAGGGAGGAGTGGCTCATTGGGCGCAGCCTTCGGTCCAGGCGAACTCCGGCCCACCGAAACTGCTCAGACGCAGCAGGGCCTGCTCCATGACCGGCAGTTCGATGTGGTGCACATCGGTGGACTGGCCCAGGCGGTTGAGCATCGGGATCGACAACTGGCCCCCCAGGTGCTGGCGAAACTCCTCCAGCCCCAGCAGCACCATGGAGCGACCCTGGGCATCCTGCAACCGCAACTCCGGCGGGCACAGGTTGAAGCCGAGCTTGTCCAGCAGCTGCAACAGGCGCTGGGTTTCAGCATGGCTCAGCAAACCGGTGGCATTGGCATAGAGCGCGTCCAGGGCCATGCCCACCGCCACCGCCTCACCATGGCGCAAGCGATGCTGGCTGAGGTTCTCCAGCTTGTGCGCAGCCCAGTGCCCATAGTCCAGGGGGCGGCCATTGCCCCGTTCGAAAGGGTCGCCGGCCCCGGTGATATGGCCCAGATGCAATTGCGCACAGCGGAAGATGGCGTAGCGGCTGGCGCTGTGTTCAAAGCTCGCCAGGGCCTCGGCCTGCTGCTCCATCCACTGGAAGAATGCAGCGTCCTTGATCACGGCCACTTTCACCGCTTCGGCCAGCCCGGCGATCTGGTCCCGGGGTGACAGGCTGAGCAGCAGCTGGAAGTCGTTGATCACCGCCGTGGCTGGGTAGAAGGCGCCCAGCAGGTTCTTCTGGGCGAACGCGTTGATGCCGTTCTTGACCCCGATGCCGGCGTCGTTCTGGGCCAGCACCGTGGTCGGGATGCGGATCAGCCGCATCCCCCGATGAAAGGTGGCGCAGGCATAGCCGACGGCGTCCAGTACCGCGCCGCCGCCCAGGGCCAGCACATAGCAGTGGCGGTCCAGGCCGTGTTCAAGCATGTGGGCATACAACTGCTGGAGCACGTCCGGGGTCTTGCTCAGTTCGCCCGCCGGCACCGGGATCGGTGCGGCCTGCAGATGCAGGTCGGCGGCGTGGGCGCTGAAATAGGCGTCGATCTGTTGCGGCAGTTGTGGGCAGCACTGCAGCAATTGTTCATCGATGAACACCAGCACGGTGGTGCGTCCCTGTTGCGCCTGGACCAGTTGCCGGTGCAGGCAGGGATTGTCGGCCTGGAAAATGTGATCGGTGAACAGCACCGGGTAGTGGTAGCTCACCTCGAAGCGTCCTTCCAGAGGATGGTTTTGCTCCATCGGCGGCTGCGCAGCGCGAGGCTTGAGCAGGCTGCGGGCGCCCAGGACCAGCCCCGGCAGCACCATGCTGGCGAGAATGGTCGCCAGCAGTGCGTTCTGCTCCACCAGCAAACTGCCGATGGCGGCGTAGGCCAGGGCCAGCCCGGCATTGGCCAGGGTGGTGACCAGCAGGAACTGGCGCAGTGGATAACGCTGCATGCCCGCGGCCAGCACCGAGGTCTCTGCCAGCACTGGAACTCCGCGCAGGCAGATCAGCGACAGGGTGCTGAGGCGATAGGCCAGTTGCCCCGGCTGCCAGCTCCTGAGCCCCAGCCAGTTGGATAACAGGCGAAAGTAGCCGGCCCCCAGCCAGTAGCCCAGACAGGCTCCCAGGCACAGGCCGATGAAAATCACCAGATAGCCGCCAACGGCGCCCAGAACCGCAACGGCCAGCAGCGCCACCAGGCTGGAAGGCACCGGCAAGAGCACGTCCAGGGCCAGCAGTGTGACCAGCAGCAGAGCGAGGCTGGTGCGTTGCACGGGATCGGAAGGGAGGAAGTTGCCAAGGTGATTCAGCAACTGTTGGATCTGTTGTTCAAACAGCAGGAAGCTGGCGACCACCAGAATCGAAAACAGCACTAACGAGAGCCAGTAATTTTCGGCCGCACCCTTGAATGAAAAAACTCGAGGCAATGAACTGCGCTTCATCAAGCATCCCTCTTGATTAATATGACTAATTCCGTGTCAGTCTCAGCTGGGGCAGGCGGGGGGCGTCCGGTTATTGAACTCCTCGACAGTTCTTATTGGTTTTCTGGCGGCTGAAGAGCACTTCAGTGGCGAGTAGCTATCAACTTAGCCAAGGCCGCTGGATTTGCAAGTAAGGTGATTGAAGTGGCTCGCAAGGCTCTTTTTTGGCCCGCTGGGAAAGTATCGGGTTCGGCTGTTGATACTGTTGCGAACACCCTCCCCAGGGACGTGGTGCAACCTTGTTGCTTGGCTTTAAGGGCAATGAATCCGGGGTGGGGAGTCCTGTTATAGGTGGGTTCTGGCTTTTGTTATATGTTTTATTCGCTTTGGTTATATCGAATTACAGGTAACCGTAAGAAGTAAGCACTGAGATTTATAAGTGTTGATGTTATTAGGCGTGAAGCGACTCTTGGTAAAGCTCAAGGCAGGATTTGAAATAATCGGGGTTAAAACATTTCCATTAGTCAGCTATTGAATGTCGACCATTGTTAATGGCGCCATTTATTTGACCGCTTTGAGTTGTGGCGGCGAGAGTTTGGTCGCAACTAACAATTAGCCCGGATAACAAGAATCATTCGTAAGTAATTCGGGAAGTTGTCTTGTTGGCGACAACAGGCGGTGTGGTGTCCTTGCCTGTGGATATCTGTCTGGGGCAGATCTGCCTGCCCAGACACAAACGGCGGTGAGGCTGAGCTCACCGCCATCGTCGGCGCAGAATGCAAGCGATCAGGCTGCGAGGAACTCTTCGGTGGACAGGACATCGGCGTAGGCGAATGCCAGGGCCGACATCACCGCGCTTTGTACTTGCGCCGCCGGTACTCGCTGGCCGTTGAACTCCAGGTCGAGGGTGGCACAGGCGTCGTGTATCACCTTGACCGGGTAGCCCAGGTCGGCAGCAGCCCGTGCGGTGCCCTCTACGCACATGTGGCTCATGTTGCCCACGATCACCAGTTCATCGATGCCCTGTTGCTGGAGGATCGCCTGCAGCTCGGTTTCCCGGAACGAGTTGACGAAGTGCTTGAGCACCACGGGTTCGTCGGCGCGGTTCAGCACCTTGGGGTGCAAGTGCGCACCCTCGGAGCCTGGGGTGAAAAAGGGCGCGCTGTCGGAGGTGAATTCGTGGCGGATGTGCACCACCGCTTGCGCCTTCTGGCGAAAGGCCTGGATCAGCCTTGCCGCGTTGTCCGCCGCTGCGTCGACCCCGACCAGGGGCCATTTGCCGTGGGCGAAGTAGTCGTTCTGGATATCGATTACGATGAGCGCCTGTTTGGCCATGGGTGTTGCCTCCAAGTGAGTGGATAACCTGGGGCCCAGTATCGGTGGCCCTTGCTCCCAGGAGGATTGGCCGCATCGACATTAACAGGGGGAAAACTGACAGTGGGCATTCAAGGCTCGGTCGCCGAACTGGGCGTACTGCTTTATCCCGGGGTACAGATGGCGGCGGTGCATGGTCTGACCGATCTGTTCGAAGTGGCCAATCGGATTGCCGGTGAACAGCCCCTGGCGCAACTGCCGCGGTTGCGGGTCAGCCATTGGCAAGCCTCTGAGGCACAAGGCCCACGGCGGATCTATGACAGCCAGGAGGGAGAGAGCGGCAACCTGCTGGCCGTGGTGATACCGCCTTCGTTGGCAGGTTTTTCCGCGAACCAGTCGTCCTCTGCCCTGGTGAGCTGGTTGCGCCAGCAGCATGCGGCCGGCGCCACGCTTGGCGGGGTCTGTGTGGGCTCGATCCTGCTGGCCGAGAGTGGCCTGCTCGATGGCCGCAGCGCCACCACCCACTGGACCTCGGCCAAGGCGTTCGCCGCCCGTTATCCACAGGTGCGCCTGGAGGCCGACCAACCCATAGTCGACGATGGCGACCTGATCACCACGGCCGGGTTGATGGCCTGGGCCGAACTGGGACTGCGCCTGGTGGACCGCCTGCTGGGGCCGAGCATCGCCAGTGCCACGGCGCGTTTTCTGGTGATGGAGCACAGCGACAGCGCCAGCCAGTGCGGCAGCAATTTCGCGCCGATCCTCAACCATGGTGATGGGGCGATCCTCAAGTTGCAGCACTGGCTGCAGGCCAATGGCGCGGTGGATGTGTCGCTGCCGACGATGGCGCAACAGGCGGGTCTTGAAGAGCGCACCTTGCTGCGACGTTTCCGCGCCGCCACCGGCCTCAAACCGACCCAGTACTGCCAGCACCTGCGGGTGGGCAAGGCGCGGGAGATGCTGGAGTTCACCAACGGCACCATCGATCACATCGCCTGGACCGTGGGTTACCAGGACCCGGCGACCTTTCGCAGCCTGTTTAAGAAAATCACCGGTCTGGCCCCCAGCGAATACCGCAACCGCTTCGGTGTGTCTCCCAGTGCCGCCAATCGGGGGCAATAGACTCGGCGCCGGTTAAGTCTGATCCCATAGCCGTTGCGCAGGCGGGGCAATGGGCCGGGATTGACGGGGCCGCCTTCGCCGGCAAGCCGGCTCCTGCGGGGGAAGGTCAGTGCTGGATGAGTTTGTTGCGCAGGGCCTGGGCGGCCTCGGGTTCCAGTTCCAGCCACCAGTGTTGGGTGCCGCCGATCTCGGCCGCGGCGGGCAGGCCGTCGCGATACACCAGGCGGTTGCCACTGAGTGCCGCCACCTTGGGCCCGGGCAGCAGGGTGCCGGCAAGGTTCAGCGGGTCCACGCCACACACCGCGATCAGGCTGCCGTCATGGGGCCGGCGGCGTACCTCCCGTAGCAGCGGGATGGCTTCCGGCAGGGCGAACTGCTCGCCGGCCAGACCGCTGACAAAACGCCCGCCACGGATCTCCCCCCGGGCTTCCAGCCGATGGAAGGTGCGCAGCAGTTCGCGCCAGCTGGGCAGCCAGTCCGCCTCGCGTTCCAGCAGTCGCCAGAACACCACGCCGTAACGGCGCAGCAAGGTCATGGCCACCTGTTCCAGGGTGGCTGTCGAGTCTTGAGTCGCTGAACGACGCAGCAAGGCCCAGCGTCCGGCATCGTCCATGCCACCGACAAAGGCCCCGCGACCTCGTCGGCTGCTGCGGTTCTGGCGTTTGCTCGCCGGTGTAATCAGGGCGCGCAGCCCGGCGAAACTGTCGGCGTTCACCAGGCCGGCGCCCACCAGTTCCTGGAGCACGCTTTCCAGTTCGCTGCGCAGCAGGTGGGCTTCGTGCAGCAGCTCATCAAAAAACAGAGCGCCTTGCTGGCTCAGTACGCTGTGGACTTTCTGCGCCCTGGGCGAGAGCTCGTGGCTGTCGGCCGGGCAGGTCAATGCGCTCCAGAGAGCGGCCTGGGAGCGTGGCAGCAGCACGATCGGCGTACTGCGCAGGGCGCTGCTGGCGGTCTTGCCCGTGCTGTTGATCCGGCTCCAGACCACCTTGCCGCTGCGGCACAGCTCATCCAGCCAATTGGCGGAGTAATCCTTGATCCGCGCCGGCAGCAGGTCGCTGTCCCAGGCTGAGGCCGCCGCCGGGTAGCCTGCGAGCTGGCTGACCACTTCGGCGAGCATGGCGCTGCCCTGGCCTTGGGTGCCTGGGGACAGGTGCTGCCAGTCGAACAGGAAGCGCATGAAGTCCTGCAGGGCCACCGGTTCGATCTCCCGGCGCAAGCGCTTGACCGTGTAGCGGTGAATTCGCGCCAGCAGATGGCGTTCGCACCACTGTTCTTCTTGGCAATCGGGGCTGAAGCGCCCCCGCAGTACATAGCCTTCGGTTTCAAGCTGGACCAGGGCCTGGGCGATTTGCCCGGGAGGCAGTCCCAGGGGGGCGGCGATCTGGCTCAGGGTCTGGGGGGCAAAGCCGCTGAGGCGCGCGCGAATCAGTTCCACTCGCGCAGGTTCCGGGTCCCAGGCCTGATCGAAGCCGGGCACGGGGTTCAGGGCCGGCTGCAAGGGAGCGTGGGGATACAGGGCTTGCAGGCAGGTGATGCGCTCCAGCGCCAGCCACAGATGTTCACTGGAGCCCACCGGCAAGCGGCAGGCGCGACCCTGTGCAGCCAGGGTTGCCAGCCATTGCGGCCACTGGGGGTTGGCTTGGGCTTCAGCCTCGCTGATGGCGGCGAGGCTCATCAGGGCTTCGTGCATTTCATCGGCCGTGGCCGGATTTGGCCACGCCTCTTCAGCCACGGCGGTTATGGCGTCCGCATCCAGGGCGCCGAGGTCGTCGGTGGTTTGCGGGTCGCTCCAGCGCCGCGCCAATACCGCCTGAGTGCGACGCTCTTCAAGGGGCGCGTCATCGAGAAAGGTGTAGGGCTTGGCGCTGAGAATTTCCGCCGCCAGGGGCGAGGGCGCGGGCAGCTCGCGGCTCAGCAGGCGCACCTGGCCCTGTTCCATGCGCCGCAACAGCTGCAGCCAGCCTTCGCTGTCCATGGCGTCGTGCAGGCAGTCGTCGAGGGTCTGTTCCACCAGCGGGTGATCGGGAATTTCCCGTTCGCCGGCGAGGTTTTCCAGGCAGGCGATCTGGTCGGGAAACACACTGGCGATCAAGTCTTCGCTTTTCATCCGCTGGATCTGCGGCGCCACTTTGCGCCCGCCGCTGTAGCGCGGCAGCGCCAGGGCGATCCCGGCGTTCCAGCGCCAGCGCACGCCGAACAGTGGGGCGTCCAGCAGCGCCTGGATGAGAATGTGCTCGGCGCTGTTGCTGTGCAGATACCGCCAGACTTCATCCAGGGCGAAGCTGTGGCTGGTAGACAGCGACAGGACGATGGCGTCCTCGCTGGCGGCAGCCTGCAGTTCGAAGTTGAAGGTGCGACAGAAACGCTTGCGCAGGGCCAGGCCCCAGGCGCGGTTGATGCGGCTGCCGAAGGGGCTGTGGATCACCAGTTGGGTGCCGCCGGATTCGTCGAAGAAACGCTCCATGATCAGCGTGTCCTGGGACGGCAGGGCGCCCAGGGCCAGGCGCGCGGGCGCCAGGTAATCCACCAGTTGCTCGGCGCTGGCGCGGTTCAGCCCCAGCGCCTGCTGCAGCCAGTCGATGGCCGGTTGCAACTGGCCCGGAGTCGCGCTGAGCTGGGCGTCGAGTTGCGCCAGCAGGCGGGCCACGGCGCTGGACAGCTCGGCGCTGCGCCCCGGGGCTTCACCGAGCCAGAAGGGGATGTTCGGCGGCTGGCCCTGGGCGTCCTCGACCCGCACTTTTCCGGTTTCCACCCGCAAGATGCGGTAGGAGGTATTGCCCAGCTGGAACACGTCGCCGGCAATGCTTTCCACGGCGAAGTCTTCGTTGACGCTGCCGATGTTCAGGCCCTGAGGTTCCAACAGCACGCTGTAGTCGGCGTTGTCGGGGATGGTGCCGCCGCTGGTGACCGCCGTCAGCTTGGCTCCACGACGGCCGCGCAGGGTGCGGGTCAGGGCATCACGATGCAGATAGGCGCTGCGCAGGCCCTGGCGACCGTTGAAGCCTTCGGCAAGCATCTGCAGCAGGGCCTGGTAGTGGGCCTGATCCAGGTCGGCGTAAGGCGTGGCCCGGCGCAGCAGGTCCAGCAGCGCTCCTTCCGGCCATTCCTGGCAGCTGACTTCGGCGACGATCTGCTGGGCCAGCACATCCAGCGGCGCATGGGGGATCAGCAGACTGTCCAGCTCGCCGCGGTGCACGCAGTCCAGCAGAGCGGCGCATTCGATCAGGTCGTCCCGGGTCAGGGCAAACAATCGGCCCTTCGGGGTGCCGCCGACCTGGTGGCCGGAGCGCCCGACGCGCTGTAAAAAGGCCGAGATCGAGCGCGGCGAGCCGATCTGGCACACCAGATCGACATCACCGATATCGATGCCCAGCTCCAGGGAGGCAGTGGCGATCAACACTTGCAGGTCCCCGGCCTTGAGCCGCTGCTCGGCCTCCAGGCGCTGCTCCTTGGCCAGGCTGCCGTGGTGCGCGGCCACCGCCTGTTTGCCCAGGCGTTCGCTCAGGTGCCGGGCCAGCCGCTCGGCCAGGCGTCGGGTGTTGACGAAAATCAGCGTGGTGCGGTGTTCCCGGCTCAGGGCGGCGAGGCGCTCGTACACCAGCTCCCAGACATCATTGGACATGACTGCCGACAGCGGCACCGGCGGCACTTCGATATCCAGGTCCCGGGGGCGGGCATGGCCGATGTCGACGATTTCGCAGGGCCGCTCATGCCCCACCAGAAAACGTGACACGGCCTCGATGGGCTTCTGCGTGGCCGACAGACCGATGCGCAACAGGGGCTCGGCGCACAGCGCCTGCAAGCGCTCCAGGCTCAGGGCCAGGTGGCTGCCGCGCTTGCTCCCGGCCAGGGCGTGGATCTCGTCGACGATCACGCTGCGGGTGCTGGCCAGCATCTTGCGCCCGGAGTCCGAACCCAGCAGCACGTAGAGCGATTCCGGGGTGGTGACGAGAATCTGCGGCGCGCTCTTGCGCATGGCGTTGCGTTCTTTCTGCGGGGTGTCGCCGGTGCGCACCGCGGTGCGGATGCACAGTTCCGGCAGGCCTATCAGACGCAGTTGTTCGGTGATGCCGGCCAGCGGCTGCTGCAGGTTGATCTGGATATCGTTGCTCAGGGCCTTGAGCGGCGAGACGTAGACCACCAGGGTGGCGTCCGGCAACTGGCCGCCAGCGGCCAGGCCCTGGCGCACCAGGTCATCGATCACGGCGAGAAAGGCGGTGAGGGTCTTGCCCGAGCCGGTGGGGGCGGCGATCAGGGTCGAGCGGCGCTGGGCGATCAACGGCCAGGCGCGGGCCTGGGCCGTGGTCACGGCGGCAAAGGTGCGCTCGAACCAGGCGCTGACGGCGGGATGAAAACCGTCCAGGACCGGGTTCATGGATTCGGCGAGGGTCATGGATGGGTTTATGCGGCCGCTCGGGGCAACTTGCAAGTAGCGTGCTGTGCAGCTGGCGCCGCAGTCGGCGCTGAGGGCACAAGGTCGCACCGACACTTTCTCAGTGACGCTTGCGCCACAAACCCGCAAAATGCAACGATTCCGGCAATTCTCGACGGTCAAACCCACGGGACTGGCCGATCCAAACCATCGTTCTGAACAGACTGGGCCTGCTGACTCTATGCGAATGCGCCTTATGTTACTGGGCGGCGGAAATGCCCTTGGGCAGGCGCTGATTCGCCTGGGTGCGGAGGAGGACATCGGTTTCCTCGCCCCCCGTCCGCCGCAAGACGGTTGGGATGCCGCGAGCCTCACGCAACTGCTCGACGACACCCGCCCGGATGCCTTGATCAACCTGGCTTACTACTTCGACTGGTTTCAGGCGGAGACGGTGAGCGAGGCACGCCTGAGTGCTCAGGAGCGCGCGGTCGAACGGCTGGCGGAGCTTTGCCAGCATCACAACATCATTCTTGCGCAGCCTTCGAGCTATCGAGTGTTCGACGGTTCCCGGGCCACCGCCTACAGCGAGAAAGACGAGCCGGTGCCCTTGGGGCTGCGCGGTCAGGCACTGTGGCGGATCGAGCAGAGCGTTCGTGCCACCTGTCCGCAGCACGTCTTGCTGCGTTTCGGCTGGTTGCTGGACGACAGCTCCGACGGCATTCTCGGGCGTTTCCTGGCTCGGGCCGAATCCCCGGAAGAACTGTTGATGGCGGACGACCGTCGGGGCAATCCGACCCCGGTGGACGACGCCGCGCGGGTGATCATCTCGGTGCTCAAGCAGCTCGATTGTGCCGCGCCGCTGTGGGGCACCTATCACTATGCCGGTCAGGAAGCGACCACGCCCCTGGCTCTGGGCCAGGCGGTGCTGACAGAAGCACGGCAACTGCACCCGCTGGCCATCGAGGCCCCGACTGCCCAGGCCCATGCCGCCTGTGGCGATGCTGCCGAAGAACCGCAGCACGCGGTGCTGGCCTGCAAGAAGATTCTTCATACCTTCGGGATCAAGCCGCGCGCCTGGCGTGCCGCGCTCCCGGCCTTACTGGATAGGTTTTATCGTCATGGCTGATGGCCCTGTATTGATCACCGGCGGCGCCGGTTTCATTGGTTCGCACTTGACCGACGCCCTACTCGCCAAGGGCTACTCGGTGCGGGTGCTGGACGACTTGTCCACTGGCAAACCGAGCAACCTGCCGCTGGACGACCCGCGGGTAGAACTGATCGAGGGCGACGTCGCCGACGCGGGGCTGGTGAGCCGTGCCATGCACGGCTGTTGCGCCGTGGCGCATCTGGCGGCAGTGGCCTCGGTACAGGCCTCGGTGGACGATCCGGTGCAGACTCACCAGAGCAATTTCATCGGCACCCTGAATGTCTGCGAGGCCATGCGCCAGTGCGGCGTCAAACGGGTGTTGTTCGCCTCCAGCGCGGCGGTCTATGGCAACAACGGCGAAGGCCAGTCCATTGATGAGGACACGGCCAAGGCGCCGCTGACCCCTTATGCGTCGGACAAGCTGGCCAGCGAGCATTATTTTGATTTCTATCGGCGCCAGCATGGCCTGGAACCGGCGATCTTCCGCTTCTTCAATATCTTTGGCCCGCGTCAGGACCCGTCCTCGCCCTATTCCGGGGTCATCAGCATCTTCAGCGAGCGGGCCCAACAGGGGCTGCCCATCACCGTGTTCGGCGATGGCGAGCAGACTCGGGACTTTGTTTACGTCGGTGATCTGGTGCAGGTGCTGGTGCAGGCCATCGAGGCACCGCAGCTTGAAGTGGGGGCGGTCAACGTCGGCCTGAATCAGGCCACCACCCTCAAGCAGATGCTTGCGGCCCTGGCCGAGGTGGTCGGCGAATTGCCTGCCATCAGCTACGGTCCGGCCCGGGCCGGTGACATCCGTCATTCCCGTGCCAGCAATCAGCGTCTGCTGCAGCGCTTCACGTTTCCCGAGCCGACTCCGATGAGTGTCGGCCTCGCCCGCCTGATGGGGCGCTGAGGGAAAGTGCAGGCATGAAAAAGGCGCCTTTCGAGGCGCCTTTTTTCATTGTCGGCGGGCTTAGAACTTGTAGCCCAGACCCACCATGTAGACCCAAGGATCAACGTCGACATTGACCTTGGCGCGGGTGCCGGCGGCCAGGGCGTTGTTATCCACATACGCACGGGTATCGATATCGATGTAGCGCACCTGGGCGTTGACCATGATCTTGTCGGTCAGCATGTAGTCGGCACCGACCTGCCAGGCCAGGCCCCAGGAGTTCTTGGCGCGGAAATTGTCGAAACCTGCGGCCTGGGCGCGGCTGCCGACGTGCTCGTCGTAGATCCAGGTGTAGTTGATACCGGCACCGACGTAGGGTTGGAACGCCGATTTGCTATCCAGCGGGTAGTACACAACGCTCAGGGTCGGCGGCAGGTGCTTGAGGGTACCGAGCTTGCCGTTGGCGGCGGCCAGGGAGGTGTCCTTGATCTTCACATCGTGTTCGAACGGGGTGGCGGCCAGCAGTTCGATACCGACGTTATTGGTCACCATGTAGGCGAAGTTCAGACCCAGCTGAGTGTCGCTGCTCATGGTCGCCTTGCCGCCCAGGTTGGCGCCGGCCAACGGGCCGCTGTCGACCTTGACGTCGGAGCTGTTGGCTTTTGGATTGACGGTAATGGCACCGGCGCGGATCAGGATATCGCCAGCTTCATGGGCGTTGGCAATCGGGGCGGCGAGTGCGAGCGCGATCAGGGAAGCGCTAAGCAGAGACTTGTGCATGGGAGCTCCAAAGGACGATTCAAATTGGCTATGTTCAATGGTAAGGATCGTCAAGTTGACTGCCTTGACTCAGCTCAATGAAATGGCGAACCCCGGTGGCAGGGCTGAACTATTCTTTTGTTCTGCACTCTTTTGGCCTGGTGCCCGGACCCTGTCCGAGCCGGCACCGCTGCTGCACTCACTCCTGCAACTCATAGACATAGATCTTTTGCGCCGCCATCTGGTAGCCGGCGTCCGCCAGCTCGCTGGTAGAGGGTTTGACCTGCATGGCGCCCTCGATCCAGTAAGGCTGATACAGCTCGTCGAGCTTTACCCCGAGCTCGCTGGTGACGTGGACGATCTGGTTCGACGGCGGTGGTGGCACGTGGATGCAGGCGCCGAAGTAGGGCACCAGGAGAAACTCCGTGGTGCGGCCTTCCTCGTTTACTTCCAGGGGCACGATGTAGCCGGGCAGGCGCACCGTCTGGCCGTCCAGGCTCTTCACCACCGGCGCATTGGGCAGGTCCTGCTTGGCGGCGGGGGCCGATTCGGCGGCCAGTGCATCGCTCATCTGCGACAGGTCGTGCAGCGGCTGCATGTTCGACACTTCCGGCGGCGCGTCCGGCGGGATCATTTCCGACCAGGTCAGATCCTTCGGTGCTCCGGCCGCCCACAACGGCGTGGCGATCAGCAGCGACAGGGCAAGCAGGGGGCGCAGTAGGCGTTGGGCTTTCATAAAGCGGTGCTCATAAACGAATCGACAGGCCATCGGCCAGGGATTGCCGGTAGGCGCGCCAGGCCGGCACGCTGCCCATCAGCAGCGCGGCGATCAGGATACCGCCCAGCAACGTCCACTCATACTGGCTGGGCCAGGACAGCGGCAGGTACAGGCCGTAGTTCGATTGCACGTAGCCCTGGGCCAGGGCGATGCCCAGGTACAGCAGGCCCAGACCGGCCAGGACCCCGAACAGTGCCAGGGCGAACGCCTCCAGTACCAGCAGGGTTGCAATATGCCAGGGACGGGCGCCTACCGAACGCAGGATGGCCATCTCCCGACGGCGCTCGTTGAGGCTGGTGAGGATCGCCGTGAGCATGCCGATCAGGCCGGTAAGAACCACGAACAGCGACACCACGAACAAGGCTTTCTCGGCGGTGCCCATCAGGCTCCAGAGTTCCTGCAGGGCCACGCCGGGCAGGATCGCCAGCATCGGCTCGCCGCGAAATTCGTTGATCTCCCGTTGCAGGGCGAAGGTCGAAATCTTGCTGTTGAGGCCAAGCATGAAGGCGGTGATCGCCTGGGGCGTCAGGTCCAAGTTGCGCGCCTGATCGGCAGTAATACGACCGTCGCCACGGGCTGGCACGCCGTTGTGCCAGTCGATGTGGATCGCCTCCATACCGCCCAGGCTGATATGCAGCGTGCGGTCCACCGGAGTACCGGTGCGCTTGAGGATACCCACCACGGTGAAGGGCTTGTCGTCATGCTTGACCAGGCTGATGGCCGCCACGCCGTGGGCCAGCACCAGCTTGTCGCCAAGTTTGTAGTGCAGGGCATCGGCGACTTCGGCCCCCAGTACCACCTCGAAAGGATCACTGGCGAAAGCCCGGCCCACGGCCAGTTGCAGGCTCTGCTGATGACCGTACTGGTAGTGCTGGAAGTAGGCCTCGGTGGTGCCCATGACCCGGTAGCCACGATGGGAGTCGCCCAGCGAAATCGGGATCGCCCACTTCACCTTTGGGTTGTTGGCGAAGTGCTCGAAGCTGTCCCAGCGGATGTTGTTGGTGGCGTTGCCAATGCGGAACACCGAGTACAACAGCAGGTTCACCGAGCCGGAGCGGGCGCCGACGATCAGGTCGGTACCGCTGATGGTGCTGGCGAAACTGGCCCGGGCTTCGGTGCGGACCCGTTCCACCGCCAGCAGCAGGCAGACCGAGAGAGCAATGGCGAAGGCGGTGAGGATCGCGGTGAAGCGGCGGTTAGCCAGGCTGGCCATGGCTAGACGGAACAGATACATCTCAGACCTCTGCGGGCGTGGCGGCGCGATTGAGTTCGGCCAGCGACAGGTTGCGATCAAACAGCGGCGCCAGGCTCTGGTCATGGCTGACGAACAGCAGGCTGGCCCCAGCCTCGCGGCACTCGGCGAAGAGCAGTTGGATGAAGGCTTCCCGGGCGTCGTAGTCCAGCGCCGAGGTGGGTTCGTCGGCGATCACCAGCTCTGGCTGGCCGATCAAGGCCCTGGCGGCGGCGACCCGTTGCTGTTGGCCGATGGACAGCGAGTCGGCACGACGGCCGAGCAGGTCGGGGTCCTTCAGACCCAGATGGGCCAGCAAAGTGGCGGCCGCCTGATCGACGCTGCCGTGGCGCTGAATGGCGCGGCTGGCCCGCAGTTTGGAGAAGTGGCAGGGCAGTTCGACGTTCTCGCGCACCGAGAGAAACGGCAGCAGGTTGAACTGCTGGAAGATGTAGCCGGTGTGATCGACGCGAAAGCGATCACGTGCTCCGGCGGCCAGCTCGGTCAGCTCCTGGCCCAGCAGGCGGATGCTGCCCTGATTGGGTTTCTGCACCCCGCCCAGCAAGCCCAGCAGCGTGGTCTTGCCGCTGCCGCTGGGGCCCTTGAGGAACAGTGTTTCGCCGGCTTCCAGGCGGAAACTCGGGATGTCCAGCAACTGAGGGTGGCCGGGCCAGCTGAAGCCCAGGTCGGACAGTTCGATAAGTGCTTGGGTCATGTTGGGCCGATCATGCAGTGAGTGGTGTAGCCGCTGCTGGAGCCGCGGCTACAGGCGCAGCGCTTAGAACTTCAGGGTGGCAGCCTTGGCGGTGGCTTCGACACCTTGCTGGCCGTTTGGCGAAATCAGTTGTACCTGAATTTTCTGGGTGGCGGGGAAGGTCTTGAAGACTTGTCCCAGGTCGAGGTTCTTCAGGGCGTCCGGCTTGGCGCAGGTGAACTGGTAGTGAGCGTGGATCTCGCTGTGTTCGTGGTGATGTTCATGACCTGCCGCGTCCTTGTCATCGTCATCGTGGGCATCGGCATCGGGCTTGTCGCCGAACAGCGGGCTCTCCAGTTCCTGTTTGGCCACTGTGCAGGCGGCGGCCTTGGGCAGGCTGAACAGCACCAGGGGCTGTTCCAGTTGAGTGCGGGCGGCAGCGACCTTGGCCTTGTCGGCGTCGGTGCTGGGGGCGTGTTCGAAACCCACCAGGTTCATCGCCGGGCTTTCCAGTTCCAGCTCCAGGGCCTGGCCGTCGAGCACCGCGTTCAAACGGGCCACGCCGTGTTCATGGGCGCCGAGGCTGCCGTGTTCATGCTCGTGATCATGGGCTTGCGCGGCCTGGGCAACGGCCAGCGGCAACAGGGCGAAGGGCAGGGCGAGTAGCAGACGGCGCATAGCAAGTCTCCAGGGCGAAGATGAAATAAATGTTATGTGATCTTATAACAATTGGCCGCAGAGTTTGACCGCCCGCTTGGCGTTGCGCAAGACGCGTGGGAGCATGCTCGTCAGAAAAATGTGGGAGCACAGCGATGTTGCGGATTCGTGGAAGCATCGGCGATTGGCCGGTGGATTTGACCCTGGAACTGGACGAAGGCGATTGGGCGCAACTGGGCGCGCAGTTGCAGGCGGCCAAGCCTGAAAGTGTCGCGGTAGCTACCCGGCCGGCCAGTCAGGACGATGCGTTGTGGCAGACCGCCAAGGATCTGTTGCGCAAGGCGGGCCAGATCAGCGGGCCCGAGTTGCTGGAGCAGTTGCAGGGGCTGACCGGCAGCGCGGCGGCTGGCAAGCGTTTGCTGGTGCGCTTGCGCCACTGCGCCGAGGTCAAGGTGATCAGCGGCGCCGATACGCCGCTCTACAGCTGGGTGCAATGATCCTGTAGGAGCCAGCTTGCTGGCCAATGGGTTCTGTCTGTCAGAGCCCTTTCGCTGGCAAGCCTGCTCCTACATAAGTCGGCAGATCAGTCTCAGTACAGCGCGGCGAACAGTTTGCGGCGATACGCGGTCACTAGCGGGTGATCGTTGCCCAACAGGTCGAAAACTTGCAGCAGGGTCTTGTGGGCAATGCCTTCGTTGTAGCTGCGGTTGCGCATGAAGAGTTTGAGCAAGGCTTCCAGCGCCGCTTCGTATTGCTGGCGGGCCAGTTGCTGGATCGACAGCTGGTAGGTTGCCTCGTCGTCCAGCGGGTCCTTGGCCAGGCGCGCCTTGAGGTCGGCGGCATCCGGCAGATCCGCCGCTTGCTTGAGGAAGGTGATCTGCGCCTTGGCACCGGCCAGGGCAGCCTTGTGTTCATCGCTCTTGACCGCGTCGAGCACGGTCTGGGCTTCGCCCAGTTCGCCGCGCTCGGCCAGGCAGCGGGCGTAGAGAATCAGGGCCTTAGCGTTGCTGTTGTCTTCCCCCAGCAGCACTTTGAGGAGGGCCTCGGCGTCGCCGATACGAGCGTCGTTGAACAAGGCTTCGGCCTGCTCCAGCGGGTCGGCGGCAGGGGGTGGCGGCATCTGCACATGGGGTTCGAGCATGGCCCGTACTGCGGATTCCGGTTGTGCGCCGGCAAAGCCGTCCACCGGTTGACCGTCCTTGAACAGCACCACAGTGGGCAGGCTGCGGATGCCGAAGCGGGCGACGATGTCCTGCTCGATATCGCAGTTGACCTTGGCCAGCAGCAACTCGCCCTGATAGCTCTCGGCGATCTGTTGCAGCATCGGCATCAGCGCCTTGCAGGGCGCGCACCATTCTGCCCAGAAGTCCACCAGGACCGGTTTGTGGAAGGAGTTCTCGATCACCGACTGGTCGAAATCAGCGGTGCGGGCGTCGAAGATATACGGCGTGTCCTGACTCATGGGGTATCTCGAATAAGCGGGAATGGAACCACTATAAAGTTGCGCGAAGTAGATCGCTATTGCCCGTGGCAGCCGGGTCGTCGGTGAATGGCCGCTGCGCGTGATACAGGCTCACGTTGCGAAACTCCCAAGGCTCGGCCAGGTCAGGCAGAGTCAGGGCGTTGAGCATTTCCAGGCGCTGATACAGCGGGTGCTGGAAGTCCCTGACCCGGGAATCCGCCACCAGGGCTTCGCGGCCGCGGCTGAGGAATTCATCCAGCAGCGGCAGGTTGGCTCGGTCATAGAGCACGTCCGCCACCAGGATCAGGTCGAAGCGATCAGCCTCGGCGAAAAAGTCCGTTGAATAGCTCAGTTCGACGTCGTTGAGTGCGGCGTTGGCCCGGCAGGCGGCGATGGCCAGTGGATCGAGGTCGCAGGCCACCACTTCCAGGGCGCCGGCCTTGGCCGCGGCAATCGCCGCCACCCCGGAACCGGCACCGAAATCCAGCACCCGCTTGCCTTGCACCCAGTGCGGGTGTTCGGCCAGGTAACGGGCCAGGGCCAGGCCGCTGGCCCAGCAGAAACTCCAGTAAGGCGGTTCATGGAGAATGCGTCGGGTTTCTTCCGGGGTGAAGGCGCGGTCCATGTTCTGGGCGTCGATCAGCCAGAGTTTCAGGCGCGTGTCGGGCAGCTCGCAGGCCACCAGTTGCGCATCACCCAGCAGCTCGCTGAGGGCGTCTTGCAGGTCGAGCGGTACCTTCATGGGGCTTTGACGAATTGCAGTGGTCCCAGGGCCTGGGTGGTGGGTTGGTCGATGCGCACCGCCGGCAGGTGCAGGATCAACTGGCCGGATTGGCTGGCGCGGCCGCGCAGTTCGACCCGGGCGCCGGCGGGGAAGGCTTCGGGAGCGAAACGCAGGCGAAAGGGCAGGGCCTGGTTGGTGCCGGTCAAGTTGTTGCTGGCCAGCAAGCGTTGCGGACGGCCGCGCTCATCGATCACCAGCAGCGCCAGCTCGACGTTGGCGCCGGCCGGCACCCCGTCGAGGGTACCGCTCAGTTCCCGCTGGTAGGCCGGCAATGGCCCAAGATCGGCAGGTTCCTGATTTTTTTGCGTGGTCTGTTGCTGTGAAGAAGAGGGGGCCGCAGGTTTCGGGGCATCGCTGCTGCAAGCGACCAGCAGGCTGACGAGACTGAGCAAAACGAGCGGTCTGAGCGGCATCTGAAGCTCCAACAAGGCGAATGTCCATGTGCGAAACATAATAGTCGGTCTGTATACCGTAAAGGCTATGGCTTGTCTTGCCAGTGGGATGCGCTACCATGGCCCTCCCTTTTTTTGTTGCCTGCCACCATGCACTGTCCCTTCTGCGGTGCCAACGACACCAAGGTCATCGACTCGCGTCTGGTCGCCGAGGGCGAACAGGTGCGCCGCCGGCGTGAATGCCTGGCCTGTGGTGAACGTTTCACCACCTTCGAAACCGCCGAACTGGTGATGCCGCGCCTGATCAAGACTGACGGCAGCCGTCAGCCCTTCGACGAAGAAAAACTGCGCGCCGGTATGCAGCGCGCCCTGGAAAAACGCCCGGTCAGTGTCGAGCGTCTGGAGGCGGCGCTGGTGCACATCAAGCACAAGCTGCGGGCCACTGGCGAGCGCGAAGTCAAATCCCTGGTCGTGGGTGAACTGGTGATGACCGAGCTGCAGAAGCTCGATGAAGTCGCCTATATCCGTTTCGCTTCGGTCTATCGACGTTTCCAGGATCTCAACGAATTCCGCGAAGAGATCGACCGTCTCGCCCGCGAGCCGGCCAAGCAATGAGCCTGTCCCCGGAGCAAGCGGTACTCGACGCGCACTACATGGCCCGTGCCCTGGAACTGGCGCGCAAGGGCCGGTATTCCACCCATCCCAACCCCCGCGTCGGCTGTGTCATCGTTCGCGACGGCCAGGTGGTAGGCGAAGGCTGGCATGTGCGTGCCGGTGAACCCCACGCTGAAGTCCATGCCCTGCGTGCCGCCGGGGAACTGGCCCGTGGCGCCACGGCCTATGTGACTCTCGAGCCTTGCAGCCATCACGGCCGCACACCGCCTTGCGCCGATGCCCTGGTCAATGCCGGGGTGGCGCGGGTGGTTGCGGCGATGCAGGACCCGAACCCGGAAGTGGCCGGTCGCGGTTTGCAGCGTCTGGCCCAGGCCGGCATCGACACCCACAGCGGTGTACTGGAAGCCGAGGCCCGTGCAATCAACAAGGGTTTCCTGAAACGCATGGAGCACGGCCTGCCTTATGTGCGGGTCAAGCTGGCGATGAGTCTCGACGGTCGCACTGCCATGGCCAGTGGCGAGAGCCAATGGATTACCGGGCCTGCCGCTCGTTCTGCGGTGCAGCGTCTGCGGGCCGAATCTTCGGTGGTGCTGACCGGTGCCGACACAGTGCTGGCGGATGACGCCCGGCTGACCGTCCGCGCCGCTGAGCTGGGCCTGGACCCTGAGCAGACTGCCCTGGCCATGAGTCGCCCACCGCTGCGGGTGTTGATCGATGGTCGTTTGCGGGTGCCTCTCGACGCGCCGTTCTTCAAGGCCGGACCGGTGTTGGTGGCCACCTGTGCGGCCGTGGAAGAGCAATATGCCAACGGCCCGGAGTGCCTGATCGTTCCCGGCCCCGATGGCCAGGTCGACCTGCATCGCTTGCTGTTGGAGCTGGCCGCCCGTGGCGTCAATGAAGTGCTGGTGGAAGCCGGCCCGCGGCTGGCGGGAGCCTTTGCCCAGCAGGGTCTGGTGGACGAGTACCAGATCTTCGTCGCCGGCAAGTTCCTCGGTTCCTCGGCGCGGCCGTTGCTGGACTGGCCGCTGGCGCAGATGAGCGAGGCACCGTTGCTCAAGATCATTGAAATGCGTGCGGTGGGCGATGACTGGCGAGTCACTGCCATCCCGGCCCCGCCAGCGAGCGTATAATTCCCGACTTTCGCCTACCCGGCGGCCCTGTTCTCGAGGAGGACTCCATGTTCACCGGCATCATCGAATCCATCGGCAGCATTCGCGCATTGACCCCAAAAGGCGGAGATGTGCGGGTCTATGTAGAAACCGGCAAGCTTGATCTGGCCGACGTCAAACTGGGCGACAGCATCGCGGTGAACGGCGTCTGCCTGACCGCAGTCGAGTTGCCGGGTGACGGTTTCTGGGCCGATGTCAGCCGCGAGACCCTCGATTGCACGGCCTTCCATCAGTTGAAAGCCGGCAGCCGGGTCAACCTGGAGAAAGCCCTGACCCCGACCACTCGCCTGGGCGGTCACCTGGTCAGCGGTCACGTCGACGGTGTCGGCGAAGTGGTGGCGCGGGAAGAAAATGCCCGGGCCATTCAGTTCCGCATCCGCGCACCGAAAGAACTGGCCAAGTACATCGCCCATAAAGGCTCGATCACCGTCGACGGCACCAGCCTGACGGTCAACGCGGTCAATGGCGCCGAGTTCGAGCTGACCATCGTGCCCCACACCCTGGCGGAAACCATCATGGCCGACTACCGGCCGGGTCGTCAGGTCAACCTCGAGGTCGACCTGCTGGCGCGCTACCTGGAACGCCTGCTGTTGGGTGACAAGGCGGCTGAAGCCAACACCGGCGGCACCATTACCGAAAGTTTTCTGGCCGCTAACGGCTATCTCAAATCCTGACCCAAGGGGGTGCCGCGTGGCGCTCAACAGCATCGAAGAACTGGTTGAAGACATCCGCCAAGGCAAGATGGTCATCCTCATGGATGACGAAGACCGCGAGAACGAAGGCGACCTGATCATGGCCGCCGAGTGCTGCAAGGCCGAGCACATCAACTTCATGGCCAAGCACGCCCGTGGCCTGATCTGCATGCCCATGAGCCGCGAGCGCTGCGAACTGCTCAAGCTGCCGCTGATGGCGCCGCGTAACGGTTCCGGCTTCGGCACCAAGTTCACCGTCTCCATCGAGGCCACCGAAGGCGTGACCACCGGCATCTCCGCCGCTGACCGTGCGCGTACCGTACAAGCGGCAGCGGCCAAGGACGCCAAGGCCGAGGACATCGTCAGCCCGGGTCACATCTTCCCGCTGATGGCCCAACCCGGCGGTACCCTGGCCCGTGCCGGCCACACCGAAGCCGCCTGCGACCTGGCGCGCATGGCCGGTTTCGAGCCAAGCGGGGTGATCTGCGAAGTGATGAACGACGACGGCACCATGTCCCGTCGTACCGAACTGGAAGCCTTCGCCGCTGAACACAACATCAAGATCGGCACCATCGCCGACCTGATTCACTATCGGATGATCCACGAACGTACCGTTCAGCGGATTGCCGAGCAGCCCCTGGACAGCGAATTGGGCCAGTTCAACTTGGTGACCTATCGTGATTCGGTGGAAGGCGACGTGCACATGGCCCTGACCCTGGGCGATATCTGTGCTGAAGAGCCGACCCTGGTGCGCGTGCATAACATGGACCCGCTGCGCGACTTGCTGATGGTCAAGCAGCCGGGCCGCTGGAGCCTGCGCGCGGCCATGGTCAAAGTGGCCGAGGCCGGCAGTGGCGTGGTGCTGTTGCTGGGTCACCCGCTGGATGGCGATGTACTGCTGGCGCACATCCGTGAAACCGCGGAACACCAGCCGGTGAAGAAACCCACCACCTACAGCATCGTCGGTGCCGGTTCGCAGATCCTTCGCGACCTGGGCGTACGTAAAATGCGCCTGATGAGTGCGCCGATGAAGTTTAATGCGATATCCGGTTTCGACCTGGAAGTTGTAGAATACGTGCCCTCCGAATAAAAGCCGGTCGTTTCCGGCTTGAAATTCGCGGTTCAAATATCACTGAAGAGCGTGTGCTAGACACGCTCTGGCTCTTTAAGAGATTTGTCGAATGACCCTGAAGACCATCGAAGGTACCTTCATCGCCCCTAAAGGCCGCTATGCCCTGGTGGTCGGCCGTTTCAACAGCTTCGTCGTCGAAAGCCTGGTCAGCGGCGCGGTTGACGCCCTGGTTCGCCACGGCGTGAGCGAAAGCGACATCACCATCATCCGTGCCCCTGGCGCCTTCGAAATTCCGTTGGTCGCGCAGAAAGTCGCACAGAAAGGTGAGTTCGCGGCGATCATCGCCCTGGGCGCGGTCATTCGTGGCGGTACTCCGCACTTCGAATACGTGGCCGGCGAGTGCACCAAGGGCCTGGCCCAGGTGTCCATGGAGTTCGGCGTGCCAGTGGCCTTCGGCGTGCTGACCGTTGATTCGATCGAACAAGCCATCGAACGTTCCGGCACCAAGGCCGGCAACAAAGGGGCCGAAGCTGCCTTGTCCGCCCTGGAAATGGTCAGCCTGCTGGCGCAGTTGGAGGCCAAGTGATTAGCGACGATAGCGATCGTTTCAACCCGCGCGATCCCAAGCCTGCCAACGCCGGCAAGCCATCCAAGAGCGCCAAGCGTCGCGAAGCCCGTCAGCTCGCGACCCAGGCGCTGTACCAATGGCACATGGCCAAGCATTCGCTGAACGAGATCGAAGCGCAGTTTCGGGTCGACAACGATTTCACTGACATCGACGGCGCCTACTTCCGGGAGATCCTGCACGGAGTTCCGGCCAACAAGAACGAGATCGACAACGCGCTCGTGCCTTGCCTGGACCTGGCCATCGATGAGCTGGACCCGGTTGAACTGGCGGTCCTGCGGCTGTCCACCTGGGAACTGCTCAAGCGCGTCGACGTGCCGTACCGCGTTGTGATCAACGAAGGTATCGAACTGGCCAAGGTTTTCGGTTCCACCGACGGCCACAAGTTCGTCAACGGTGTTCTCGACAAGCTGGCCCCGCGCCTGCGTGAAGCTGAAGTGAAGGCGTTCAAGCGCTGAACCGCGCTTGCAGCTGCCATGGGCGAGTTTGAGCTGATCCGTAACTTCTTCGCTGCCGCGCCTTGTGCGCAAGGCGGCGAGGGTGTTGCCCTGGGGATTGGTGACGACTGCGCCTTGCTGGCGGTTGCTCCGGGCGAGCAGTTGGCGATTTCCACCGACACCCTGGTGGCCGGTGTGCATTTCGCCGATCCCTGCGACCCCTATCTTTTAGGCCAACGCTCCCTGGCGGTGGCTGTCAGCGATCTGGCTGCCATGGGCGCCACCCCGCTGGCCTTTACCCTTGCCCTGACCCTGCCGACGGTAAGCGCCGATTGGCTGCAGGCCTATGCCCGCGGCCTGAACGCCATGGCCCAGAGTTGCGACGTGCGCCTGATTGGTGGCGACACCACTCGTGGCTCGCTGACCTTGACCCTGACCGTCTTCGGGCGAGTGCCCGCAGGCCTTGCCCTGACCCGCAGTGGTGCCCGTGTGGGTGATTTGCTGTGCGTCGGCGGTGAGTTGGGCAATGCCGCCGGAGCCCTGCCGCTGGTCTTGGGCCAGCGCAGCGCTGATGCAACCATCGCCGCCCCCTTGCTGGCTCACTACTGGTCACCGCAACCGCAATTGGCCCTGGGCCAGGCACTGCGGGGCAAGGCCACCTCGGCCCTGGATATCTCCGATGGCCTGCTGGCCGATTGCGGGCATATCGCGGCCGCTTCGAAGGTCGCCTTGCAGGTGGAGGTGGAGAAATTGCCACTGTCGCCGGCATTGTTGAGCTTTCTTGGCGAACAGGGTGCCCGCGCTGCGGCCCTGAGTGGCGGCGATGACTATGTCCTGGCCTTTACCTTGCCGCCTGCCGAGCTGGCGCCGCTGTTGGCGGCTGGTTGGCCGGTGCAGGTGGTGGGGCAAGTGGTGGCCGGGCAGGGCGTGACCCTGCTGGACGCCGGCGGCCAGGACATCACCCCCGGCACCCGGGGTTATCAACACTTTGCGGAGACACCGTGACAGATCATCCCAAACAGGTCCCGGCGGAGTTCGTACCGCCGTCGGTCTGGCGTAATCCCTGGCATTTCCTGGCGTTCGGTTTTGGTTCCGGCACCTTGCCCAAGGCGCCAGGCACCTGGGGCTCGCTGGTTGCACTACCCTTTATCCCGCTGTGGCAGATGTTGCCGGACTGGGGCTACTGGCTGATGCTCGGCGTCACCATGCTGTTCGGCTTCTGGCTGTGCGGCAAGGTCGCCGACGATCTGCGGGTGCATGACCACGAAGGTATCGTCTGGGACGAGATGGTCGGCATGTGGATCACCCTGTGGCTGGTGCCCGAGGGCTGGTACTGGCTGTTGGCGGGGTTTCTAATGTTCCGTTTCTTCGACATTCTCAAGCCGTGGCCGATTCGCTGGGTCGACCGGCATGTGCATGGCGGTGTCGGCATCATGCTCGATGATGTGCTGGCTGGCGTGTTTGCCTGGTTGGCGATGCAAGGGCTGGTGTGGTGCTTCAACTGAGGAATTAGGCATGGATGTCTGCCGCGTGCTGCTGGTGTTGCTGGTTGCCTGGAGCTGTTGCAGCGTCCGGGCCGGCGAGCTGCAGGCGCCATCCGGGCAGATTCGCATCGCCAGTGAGGTCTGGAGCGAATACACCGAGGCCGACGGCGATGGGTTGGCCTGGGACATCCTGCGCGAAGTCTTCGAGCCCGTGGGAATCACCATCGAGCGTTACAGCGTGCCTTATACCCGTTCGGTCGGGTTGGTGCAGCGCGGCGAGGTGGATGCACAGGTTGGGGCTTATCGCGACGAATCGCCGGGCGTGCTGTACCCGCACTGGAACTACGACACGGACCACATCTACGCCCTGGGCCTGGCGAGCAGTCCGGAACTGAGCCCGGCGACGCTCGGCAGTTACCGACTGGTCTGGGTGCGTGGCTACAAGTACCAGGACTACCTGCCCAATGTTCGCCGCTACAACGAGATCCGGCGGCGTGTCGGTATCCTGCCGATGCTGCTCTACAGTCGCGCCGACTACTATATCGATGCCCAGACCGAGATCGATTATGTGCTGAGCCAGGCTCAGGACCCGAGCCAGTTCAAGCGCACCCATTTGGCCGAGCTGCCGCTGTACCTGGGGTTTGCCAGCAATCCCCGGGGCCGGGAAATGCGCGAGCTGTATGACCAGCGCATGGCGCAGTTGGTGAGTACAGGGCGATTACGGCCAATCTTCGAGCGTTGGAAGCAGCCTTATCCCTTTGATGGGAGTCCGCGTCCGGCGGTCCGTTGATCAAACTTATCGATCTTTATCTCCGATAATTCAGCCTAAGCGTGCAGTGGAGGCTGCTGTTACAATGCCGCCTCTGCGAATCTCCAGTCCTCATACAGATCAGGAGCACAACAGTGCCCGTCGTTTTTGTTGCCGCCTCCAAGCTGCCTACACCTTTTGCGCAATTCACCATGCATGGTTTTCTCGATGAAGCCACCGGTCGCGAGCACGTCGTGCTCAGCCTGGGGGACATCGCCGATGGCGCGCCGGTTCTCGGTCGCCTGCACTCCGAATGCCTGACCGGTGACGCCCTGTTCAGCCAGCGTTGCGATTGCGGCTCGCAGCTGGAAGCCGCCCTGCGGGCCATCGCCCGGGAAGGTCGCGGCGTATTGCTGTACCTGCGTCAGGAAGGTCGCGGTATTGGCCTGCTGAACAAGATCCGTGCCTATGAGCTGCAAGATGGTGGCGCCGATACCGTGGAAGCCAACGAGCGCCTGGGGTTTGCCGCGGATCAGCGTGACTACGGCATGTGCCTGCCGATGCTCGAGCATCTGGGGGTCAAGTCACTACGCCTGATGACCAACAACCCGCGCAAGGTCAAGGCACTGACCGAGATGGGCATCCAGGTTGCCGAGCGGGTGCCGCTGCACACCGGGCACAACCCCCACAACAAGCTGTACCTGGCGACCAAGGCCAGCAAGCTCGACCACATGATGGGCAACGAGCACCAGGGCGAGGTCGACCGCGCGTGACTCGGGGTCAAGTCAAACGGCGTCTGACCGTAAGCTGGTGGCAATACTTGGCTCTGGCCTTGCTGCCGCTGTTTGTGATCAACCTGGTGTTTGGTCAGGGCGAGGCGTTGATGCCCGTGCTGGCGATGCCATTCTTTATCGCCGGTACGGCCTCGATGTTCGTCAGCCTGCGTTTTTTCAACGGCTACAAGCATGCCTTGATCGCCGCCGGCAAAGCCCTCGATACCCCTGAGGAGCCTGCCGCCTGGATCACCCTGGCGGCCCGTCGTCGCGCCGCCTTCCTGGCGGCATCCTTGCCCGCCTGGATCGGTGCCCTGGCAGTGTTTGTCGGCCTGGAAGCGGTGCCGCTGATGCTCCTGGCGCTGTCCACCGCGGTGCTGTTCTACCTCTACCGTATTCCTCGTCAGCTGGGCTGATGTGGCGCTGGCTGGCGGTCCTGTGCCTGCTGGCCAGCGTTCCGACGCTGGCTGCGCCGCGAGTGGTCAGCCTGGCGCCGTCGCTCACGGAAATCGTCGTGGAGCTGGGCGCTGCCGAGTTGCTGGTGGGAGTGCTGGACGCCGGTGAGCGGCCAGCGTCGCTCAAACACCTGCCTTCGGTGGGGCGTTACGGCCAGCTGGATATCGAGCGCCTACTGAGCCTCAAACCTGACCTGCTGTTGCTTTGGCCGGGCAGTGTTGGCCCGGCCCAGCGCGACCAACTGGCGCGCCTGGGCATTCCCACCTATGTTGCCGAACCCCATGATTTCCAGCAGTTGCTGGCGCAGATCGCCGAGATCGGCGAGCGCCTGGGCCGCCCGGCGGCCGGGCGCAAACTGGCGGACGAGTTGAATGGTCAGCTGGCCAGCCTGCGTGCACGCTATCACCGCGAGCCCGCCGTGCCGGTGTTTTATCAGGTCTGGGATCAGCCGTTGTACACCGTGGGCGGCGGGCAGATCATCAGTGAAGCCTTGGGTGTCTGCGGGGCGCGCAATGTATTTGCCGACCAGCACCTGCCGGCGCCCCAGGTCAGTATCGAGTCGGTGTTGCAGCGTAATCCGCAGGCGATCCTGGCCACCGCGCAGGGGCAGTTGGATGCCTGGAAGGCCTGGCCGCAGATCGCGGCGGTGCGGCAGGGACGGTTGTTGCTGGTGAGGGACAAGGGCCTGGAACGGCCCAGTGGGCAGATGATCGCGGCCACTGCCAAGCTCTGTGCCTTGATTGCGCCCGAGCGCTGAGCCCCTTCGACGGATCTTACAGCTCGGGCGTCCAGGTCACGCCGAGCATCCAGGTGCGGCCTTCTTCGCGGTAGCCGTAATCGTTGCCGTTGTATTCGTAAAGCTCGCGGGTATAGGACTTGTCGAAGACATTGTCGAGTTTCAGGTCCAGCTTTAGCTCCCGATTGAGTGCCCAACTGCTGCGCAGGCCAAACAGGCCGTAGCCGCCCACAGGTACCTGCTTTTTCACGTTCAGGTCTTCATAACTCTTGCTTACCAGTTGCCAGCTGGCACCGAACGCCAATGGGTCGAATTGTCGGTCCAGGTCCAGGCTCAAGGTGCGCCGGGCACGGCGCGGCAGTTGATGGCCATCCTTGCGGTTGCGTGGATCGATGATTGCGGTGCCGATGCTGGTCTGCCAGCCGAGCAGCTCCTGTTTCAGGGCCGCCTCGAAACCATTGATCCTTGCTGCGCCAACGTTTTCCGGGCGCTGCGCAACACGGTCATAGATAATCGCCTCTTTGATATCGGTCCGGTAGATCGAAGCTTCCAGACGGCTGCTTTGCGTCAGCTGGCTACGCCATTGCAGTTCATAGCTCTTGGAGTGCTCCGGCTTGAGATCTTGATTGCTGAAACCGGGGTAATACAGATCGCTGAAATTGGGCGCCCGGAAGCCTTCGCTATAGGACAGCAGCAGGTCATTGTCCGGGTTCAGCGGCAGGGTGAAGGTGCCGCTCCAAGTGTTCTGGCTGCCATATTGCTGGTTCTGATCGCGGCGCAAACCCAGTTCGGTGGAGAAGCTTTCACCGTGAAAACGATGCTGGATGAAGGCTGCCCGGTTCCAGCGGCTGTCTTCGGCAAATGATGCTGGGCTGGTATTGAGCCGGTCTTCGTACCAGTCTGCGCCGAGGATCAGGCTGCTGTCCTCGTCCAGGCGCATATCGTTCTGCCAGTTCAGCGAGTTCCGGTAGGTATTGAACACGCTACGTTCGTCGCTGAGCTTGTCGCGTTTGAGGTCGCGGTTTTCGCTATGTCCGAGCTCCAGCCGCGATTTCCAGTAGTCATTGAGGTTCGCGTCGAGATAGCCGCTGACGCTGCTGACACTGAAGTCGGTGTAAGGGTCCTGGGCGAAGACGTTGTAGCTTGAATCGTAGCGTCCGAAAGGGTTGTCGTAGCGAGCGCGGCCACGGTTATCCAGCAGGTTGAAGCCCACCTCTAAATCATCGTTCAGCGCGTGGCTGAGGGTGAAGCTCAACGACTGGTTGCGGTAGCCATCATGGTCGGTATCGCTGGGGAACGACTCATGGGTCCAGTCGATCCCCGCCGTTTCATCCAGGCTGGCGCCAAGGCTGAAGCGCGTCTGCTGATCGCCACCGGATAGTCCCAGGCTGCGTTCCCAAGTCTGGTTGCTGCCCACCCCCAGATGCATGCGTGCTTGCAGGCCTTGCTGGGCGCCACGCCGGGTGAAAATCTGGATCACCCCGCCAATGGCGTCGCTGCCGTAGATCACCGAGCGCGAGCCACGCAGCACTTCCACTCGCTCGATCTGCTCGACGCTGATGAATTGCAGATTGCTGTCGCCGGAGGATGAGCTGCTGATGCGCTGGCCATCCACCAGCACCAGGCTCTGGGCCGAGTTGGTGCCGCGAATGAAGATGCCTGGCAGGCTGCCGCGGCCGCCGCTGCGGGCGACCTGCACACCAGGCACCCGTTGCAGCAGATCGGTCAGGCTGGTGGGTTGCAGGCGGTCGATGTCTTCCCGGGTGAACACGGTGTTGGCGGCGCTGCTGTCGTTGCGTGCTTCCACCTGACGGTTGGCGCTGATCAGCATCTCGGGCAGTTTCAGGGCCTGATCGCGCTCGGAGGTGTCGGCCAGCAGATCGGCGCAGGGCAGGAGACATAGCGGCAGGGCCAGGCGAGAGAGTTTCATGGCTATTCCGTTAGCGCGGCTCGGCCTTCGCCGCAGTGTGTGAAGCCGGATAAGGAAGGGAGCAAAAGCGACGCCCGCATGGCGGGCGTGCAGCAGCGGCTACAGGTAGCCGCTGTGGATCAAGCCAGGCCCAGCAGTTCCAGACGCTGGCGCACCGAAGCTTCGATGCCGGCTTCGTCGAGGCCGCATTCAGCAAGCATCTGCGCCGGTTTGGCGTGCTCGACGTAGGCATCCGGCAGGCCCAGGTGCAGGATCGGCTTGAGGATGTTCTCGCGGGCCAGGAATTCGCTGACCGCGCCACCGGCGCCGCCCATGATGGCGTTTTCCTCGATGGTCACCAGCAGTTCGTGGCTACCGGCGATCTCGCGGACCAGGGCTTCATCCAGGGGTTTGACGAAACGCATGTCGACCACGGTGGCGTCGAGTTTTTCGGCCACTTGCAGGGCTTGGGCCAGTTGCACGCCGAATACCAGCAGGGCCACTTGCTTGCCTTGGCGGCGGATCACGCCCTTGCCGATCTCGATCGGTTCCAGGTCCTTGTCGATCGGCGCGTTGGGGCCGGTGCCGCGCGGGTAGCGCACGGCGGCGGGGCCGTTGTACAGGTGCCCGGTGCTGAGCATCTTGCGCAACTCGTTCTCGTCGCTCGGGGTCATCACCAGCATGCCGGGGATGCAACGCAGGTAGGACAGGTCGAAGCTGCCGGCGTGGGTCGGGCCGTCTTCGCCCACCAGGCCGGCACGGTCGATGGCGAACAGCACATCGAGGTTCTGTACCGCCACGTCGTGGATCAGTTGGTCATAGCCGCGCTGCAGGAAGGTGGAGTAGATCGCCACCACCGGCTTGGCGCCTTCGCAGGCCATGCCGGCTGCCAGGGTCACTGCGTGCTGCTCGGCAATCGCCACGTCGAAGTAGCGCAGCGGGAAACGCTCGCTAAAGGCCACCAGGTCCGAGCCTTCCTTCATCGCCGGGGTGATGCCCACCAGGCGCGGATCGGCGGCGGCCATGTCGCACAGCCACTCGCCAAAGACGCCGGAATACTTCGGACCGCCGGCCTTTTTCGGTGCGGCCGCCGGAGCATCCAGGGGTTCCAGTTTGGTGATGGCGTGGTAGCCGATCGGGTCGACTTCCGCCGGGGCGAAGCCCTTGCCCTTCTTGGTCACCACATGCAGGAACTGCGGGCCCTTGAGGTCACGCATGTTGCGCAGTGTGGCGATCAGGGTCGGCAGGTCGTGGCCATCGATGGGGCCGATGTAGTTCCAGCCCAGTTCTTCGAACAGGGTGCCGGGGACCAGCATGCCCTTGGCGTATTCTTCGGTGCGGCGAGCGATTTCCCAGGCACCGGGCAGGCGCGACAGCACTTTCTTGCTGCCTTCGCGCATGCTGGCGTAGGTGCGGCTGGAGAGGATCTTGGCCAGGTAGTTGGACAGCCCGCCGACATTGCGCGAGATCGACATGTCGTTGTCGTTGAGGATCACCAGCATGTTGGCGTCCACTTCCGGCGCGTGGTTCAGCGCCTCGAAGGCCATGCCCGCGGTCAGGGCGCCGTCGCCGATCACTGCGATGGCCTTGCGCTCGCTGTGCTGCAGGCGGGCGGCGATGGCCATGCCCAGGGCGGCGCTGATGGAGGTGCTGGAGTGGCCGACGCCAAAGGTGTCGTACTCGCTCTCGGAGCGCCGCGGGAAGGCCGCGAGGCCATCTTTCTGGCGCAGGCTGGCCATCTGTTCGCGACGACCGGTGAGGATCTTGTGCGGATACGCCTGGTGACCCACGTCCCACACCAGCCGGTCGTCCGGGGTGTCGAACACGTAATGCAACGCAATGGTCAGCTCGATGACCCCGAGGCCGGCACCGAAATGCCCGCCGGTCTGGCCGACCGTGTAGAGCAATTCCAGGCGCAACTCATCGGCCAGGGTTTCCAGCTCGGCTTCACCTAACCGACGCAGGCCGTCCGGCGTCTGGGCACGGTCGAGCAGCGGCGTGGTAGGGCGTTTGCGGGGAATCTCATGAAACGTCGTGGGCATCAGGCGAATCGTTATAGGTATAGAAAGAGGCGGCAGTTTACCTTATGCATCGCAAGCTGCCCACGCGGAGCGCCGAACTTGGCCGATATGCGGTCCGGCTATCGGGAGTTGATCAGCTGCGGCGCTCGACGATATACCGCGCCAGCTCGCGCAAGGGCTCGGCCGCTGCGTCAAACGGACGCAGCGCATGCAGCGCCTGGTCCCGCAATTCCAGGGCGTATTCCTTGGCTGCGGCCAGGCCCAGCAGCGCCGGGTAGGTCGGTTTGTCCCGAGCGATGTCGGCACCCTGGCGCTTGCCCAGGGTTGCGGTATCGCTTTCGACGTCGAGGATGTCGTCCTGCACCTGGAATGCCAGGCCGACTGCCTGAGCGTAGGTCTGCAGGGCCTTGAGCTCGTCTTTCTCGGCCCGGCCGCTGGCCAGGGCCCCGAGAATCACGCTGGCTTCAATCAGCGCGCCGGTCTTGTGCCGGTGCATGTACTCCAGGGCTTTCTGATCGAGCTTGAGCCCCACCGAGCCCAGGTCGATGGCCTGGCCGCCCACCATGCCCGCCGGGCCTGCGGCCTGGGCCAGGGTGGTGACCATGCGCAGGCGGATCTCGGCGCTGGCGTCGCTCAGGCCCGGGTCCAGCAGGGCGCTGAAGGCCAGGCTCTGCAGGCCGTCGCCGGCGAGGATGGCGCAGGCTTCGTCGAACGCCTTGTGGGTGGTGGGCTGGCCGCGACGCAAATCGTCATCGTCCATGGCCGGCAGGTCGTCGTGGACCAGGGAGTAAGCATGAATCAGTTCCACCGCGCAGGCCGCGCCGTTGGCTTGCTCGGGCCGGCCGCCCAGCGCCTCGCAGGCGGCGTAGGCCAGCAGCGGGCGCACGCGCTTGCCGCCATTCATCACGCTGTAGCGCATGGCTTCATAAAGGCGGGCAAGTTCGGGGCTTGGAGCGGTGAACAGGGTGTGCATTGCAGCGTCGACGCGGGCCTGGCTGGTGGCCTGATAAGCGGCAATCATTCTGGCTGTTCCGCGTCGAAAGGTTGTTCGGCCAGTTCGCCATCGCGCTCCAGCAGGATCTGCACCTTCTGCTCGGCCTGGGCCAGGGCGGCCTGGCAATCACGGGTCAGGCCGATGCCTTGTTCAAAGGCGGTCAACGAGTCTTCCAGCGACAGCTCGCCGTTCTCCAGACGCTCGACCAGGGTTTGCAGGTCGGCGAGGGATTGTTCGAAATCTAAGGCAGCTTTTTTGCGGGCCATGGCGGCTATCCCGGTTGACGTTAAACCGGCGCGACACTAGCAGACACCGGGGTTTCGGGCAAATGAGAAGCGCTTGCTGGCCCGGGTTTCAGTGGCCTTGGCTTGCGCTTTTCACGGAGTTTTTCCTGGGGCTCCAAGACGCTCCGGCAGGTTCGCTGCATAGCGGGTGCTGCGGCCACCTCCGGGCAAGCGGATGATGCAGCCTTTGGCCAGCAGGTCGGCCAGGTGGCGGGTTGCGGTGGCCTTGGAGACCTTGGCCAGCGCCTGGTATTGGCTGGCGCTGATGCCATGGGCAAAGCTGTCCTGATCCCCGTCGAACAGGCGATTGAGCACTTTGATCTGTTGCGCAGACAGCGCCTGCTGGCGGTGCTGCTGCCAGAAGCGAGTCTTGTCCAGTACCCGGTCGATGCGTGACATCGCCTGCTGCAGGCTGCTGAGCAGGGTTTGCAGGAACCACTCCAGCCAGGCACTGATATCCATCCCGCCGCGCTGGCTGTTTTCCAGTATCCGGTAGTAGCCCGCGCGGTCCTTGAGGATGCTGGAGGACATGGCATAGAAGCGAATAGCCTGGTGTTCGGCCTGGGCCAGAGCCAGGTCAGTGATGGCCCGGGCCAAACGGCCGTTGCCGTCATCAAAGGGGTGCAGGGTGACGAACCAGAAATGCGCGACCCCGGCCCGCAGCAGCGGGTCGAGCCCGGGCAGATGACGGCTGGACTCGAACCATTCCAGGAAGCTCTGCAACTGTTGCTCAAGGCCGGCTCTGGGCGGCGCCTCGAAGTGTACGGTGGGACGATCGAGGCGACCTGACACCACTTGCATCGGTGCCTCCCCGCGCAGTTCGCCGACCCGGATCGGCAGGCTCATCAGGTGCTGCTCTTGCGTGGGAAACAGCCACTGATGCCAACGCGTCAGTCGTGCAGGGCTCAGGGGTTGGGCAAAGTGCTGGGTGGCATCCAGGGTCAGCTCCGCCAGGCCTTCGCTGCGTGGGCTGGTGCGACTTTCCAGAGGGAGCTCCAGGCCCAGTCGCCGCGCCAGGGATGAACGCACCGAGCCGACATTCAGATGTTCACCTTCGATGGCAGATGAAGTGAGGATGTTCTGCAGCAACGCGTCCAGTTCACTCTGGACGCTCAGTTCCTGGTCCACCACGCCCGACATGCCCAACAAACGGCCTTGAGCCTGAGCGCATTCGCGCAATAGCGGCGCAAGACGCTCGGCCTGCCAGTCGAAGCTGTGCCAGGTAGGGTGTTGCCAGATCCAACGTGGGTGGTCCATGGACGGGCTCTCTGGGGATGAGCCGAATACATGCTCTATTCAGCTCTTGCAGTGAGCCGAATAGAGCATGTATTCGGCTCAGCGTCCAATTAAACCCTGCCTGAATCAGGCGGATGCAGCGTCGGTCTTGAGCGTGCTGCGCCCTGGTTCACCGGGCGGCGGCGCCTGGATCAGCCACTCCCCGGGCACAGCCTCGATGCGTGGATCAAGGGTCGAGGCCTGCACGCTTGGCGGATGCTCGGGCATGGCCACGTGCTGCAACGGCGCGTCGTCGACCCGGAACTCCCCGCTGACCTTGCTCGGTTGTACCCGCCAGGCCAGCAGCAGGGCGAACAGCGAAAACACCATGTACAAGGCGTTGTGGCCATAGAGGTTCATCAGCGCGCCGCTGAGCAGCGGCCCCAGACAGGCGCCGACGCCGTGGGTGGCCAGGAGCATGGCGCTCAGGGCCACACGTTGGGGTTGCTCAATGTGGTCGTTGGCCAGGGCGACCGCCAGCGGGTAGAGGCTGAACAGCAGCAGGCCGCTGAGGCAGGCGAACAGCAGCAAGAAGGTAAACGACAGGCCGAACAGCCCCCACAAAGGCACAGTCACCAGGCACAGCAGCAGCGCGCAGGCGCGGATCAGTCGTGTGCGGTCGAGGCGATCCGAAAGCCAGCCGAGCGGCCACTGGCCGCATAGTCCGGCCAGGATCGCCACGGCGACGAAAGTGCCGGCCTGGGCCGTGTCCAGGCCGCTCAAGGTGATGAACACCGGTGCCAGGGCATAGAACGAACCGACCAGCAGTCCGGTGATGAACACCGTGCTCAGGGCTTGCGGCACCCGGCGCCAGAAAAAGCCGATCTGCAGGGGGGCTGCCACCAGCTTGGCCGGGTGCAGGCGTCGGGTCAGGGCGACGGGTATCAGGCAGGCGGCGAAACACAGGGCGACGATCAGCAGAGGCTTGAAGTCCAGCTCGGGACGCCAGATCAGCACGCTCTGACCCAGCATCAGGCCCAGGGAGACCGCCACCATGTAGCCGGCGAACACTGCGCCGCGCTGCTGGTTGCCCGCCTGCTCGTTGAGCCAGCTTTCGATCACCATGTACTGGTTCATCATCACCAGGCCGGTGATGAAGCGCAGCACCAGCCACAACCACAGATCTTCGAACAGCAGGTGCAGGAGCACGATCATGGTCGCGGCACCCGCGCAGGCGACGTAGGAGCGGATATGGCCCACGGCGGCAATCATCCGATGGCCGAACTTGGCGCCGCAGACCATGCCGGCGTAATAGGCGGCAGTCAGGCCACCGATCCACAGTTCGCCGACCCCATCGTTGGTTAGGCGCAGGCCGATAAAGCTGAAGAACAGCCCGTTGCCGGCAAGCATCAGGAGGGTGGCGCAGTAGAGTGCGGGGAATGTCAGCAGGTTCAGGTTCATGAGTCGTCAGGTCGGGGCGGTCAAGGACCGGTGTCGTGGGCAAGGTGGGTGTGTTCCAGCAGCCATTGGCGAAAGCGGCGTACGGCGGATGGTGGATTGCGGTGGTGCGGTTGCATCAGGTTCAGGCGCCCGCGGCTGGGCATGCGCTGCGGCAGTGCGCGTTGCAGGCGTCCGGCGGCGAGTTCGTCCTGCAGCAGGCTTTCCCAGCCCAGGGCTACCCCCTGGCCCATCACTGCCGACTGCATCAGCAACTGGTAGCTGTTGGTGCGCAGCGCATGTTGCGGTGAGTGATAGGTCGCGCCCACGGCACTGAACCAGTCGGACCAGGTCAGCCAGTCGTGATAGTGGTCTTCGACAATCAGCAGTCGGTGTTCCTGCAGCAGGTGTTGCGGATCGCGAATCGGCCCCTTGCGGCTCAGGTAGTCCGGGCTGCAGACGCAGATCACCTGCTCCCCGGCAAAGACCGGGGTCAGCTCCAGGCCCAGGGGCGCCGGCAACTCGTCCAGGTGATAGAACAGTCCCAGGTCGTACTCGCTGACATCCAGGTGCTGGGGGCTTTCACTGCAGAGGATGCGGATGTCCAGCTCCGGATACAGGCTCTGGAACGCTGGCAGCAGGCGCGCCAGCCAGATCGAGCTGATGGTCGGGGTGCTGGCCAGGGTCAGCTGGCGCTCGGCGCCGCGCCGGCGCAGTTCCGCCGACTCGCGGTCCAGCTCGCGCAGCAGGCGCTGGATGGTGCGAAAGTAGCGCTCGCCCGCCGGGGTCAGGCTGATGCCCAGGTTGTGGCGGTGGAACAGCGGCCGGGCGAGGTTTGCCTCCAGACGCTTGATCTGGCGGCTCACCGCGCTCTGGGTCAGGTTCAGCTCCTGGGCGGCCCGGGTAAAGCTCAAATGACGGGCCACGGCCTCGAAAGGCTGCAGGCAGTTGAGAGGGGGCAGATCGACGTTTCGATGCGACATGCGGGTACCAGTCTACAGGGGCGGGCGCTGTGTCCTGCGTCCCGCCGAGTCTCGGAGATTGGGCATCCTGCCACGCTTTACAGCGTGGATCGGGCGATCCGTTTGTGCCACTGGCGTTGATGAATCTGCCGGCCATCGAGTCGCGCAACCTGGGTGGCGCGCAGGTAGAACCATTGCGCGTCGGCGTGCAGGCCCAGGGTGCTGTCCACTTCCACCGACCAGGTGCCGCGACCGGCCCGGTACTGCCATTGGATATCGGCTCGGGTCGACAGCGGGTCCCAGGGCAGGGTGCGGTACTGCTCGGTGCAGCGCTGGTCGACCCACAGGCCGTGATCGAGCAAGCGCATGGCGCCCAGGTCGTCGTCGATACGCACGCAGACTTCGCCGCTGGCCACGTCTTCGCTGAGGCTGCGCTTGGGGGCGGCGGCGCGGATGATTTCCAGGTTGGCCGGCGGGGCGCTTTGCGGGGCTTCGAACGGACACGCCACGGGTTCGCCGATGAACACCGGCAACTGTACGCTCTGTACCTCGGGCAGCAGGGTCAGGGTGGTCAGCTCCCGGGCCGGCCACAGCAACGGGAAGCTGGCGGTGCTCAACGCCAGGCGCAGGCGATAACCGGCCGGCAGGCGATAACCGACATGGTCGAGGTTGAAGCGAACCTGCAGGGGCGCGCCGGGCTCGGGTGGGCTGGCCACGGCGAAGTCGTCGCGCAGCGACAGGTTCAGGGTGCCGTAGGTGATCTGCGCCACCTGACCGTCCGGGGCCACGGCATTGAGCCGGGCGACGATCTGCCCGCAAGGCCGGTCCGAGGTCAGGCGCAGGTCCAGGCGCACATCACCCAGCAAGGCCAGGGGCTCGCTCAAGGGCTGGCTGTCGAAGCACAGTGAATGGGCATCGTCCCGGCGCTGGTCGGTGGGGCCGTCCGGTCCGAACCAGATGGCGCAGTACTCGCCCTGATGCAGGCCGGTGGTCAGGGGCGAGCAGATGCTGCGACTTGCGCTCAGCGCTTGCGCTCCCGCGCTGAGCCCGCTGTCGCTGAGGCTGAAGGTCTGCCACTGGATCTGTGGATCGGGCCAGCCGGCGGTCTGCACCCACACGCCCGGGCGTTCGGCGTAGCTGGCCTTGGGCGGCACGGCGTCCTGCAGGTAGAAGGTGCAGGCGGGCTCGTCCATCACCCCGTTGTCGATGCCCTTGAGCCAGTGGTCCCACCAGCGCTTGGCCTCCTGGAGAAAACCAATGGCCGGGTTGGGCACGGCAAAGTGCGGGTACTTGTGAATCCAGGGGCCGAGCAGGGCTTTCTTCGGGCCATTCAGGTGCTGCATCAGGCGCGGCACGCTGTTCTTGTAGGCATCGCCCCAACCGCCGATGCAGTACACCGCGGCCTTGATCGCCGCGTAGTCCTCGCACACCGAACCCTGGCGCCAGTAGTCGTCACGGGTCTGATGCTGCAGCCAGGTTTCGGCCAGCATCGGCATGGCGTCCAGGCGTTGCTGCCATTGCGCCTGCCAGTCCGGTACCAGCAGCGGGTCCGGTACGGCGGCGCTGAAGTTGAGCATGGTGGCGGCCCAACCCTGGTTTTCCATCAACAGGTTGCCACCTTTGTAATGAATGTCGTCGGCGTAGCGGTCGTCGGTGGAGCACAGGGTAATGATGGCTTTCAGTGCTGCGGGTTGATGGGCAGCCACTTGCAGGCCGTTGAAGCCGCCCCAGGAGATGCCCATCATCCCCAGGTTGCCGTCGCACCAGGGTTGGGCGCAGAGCCAGTCGAGCACCTCCAGGGCGTCCTGCTGCTCCTGGGGCAGGTACTCGTCGGCCATCAAGCCCTGGGACTCGCCGTTACCGCGCATGTCCACGCGCACGCAGGCGTAACCCTGGCCCGCCATCCAGGGATGGGTCAGGGCATCGCGCACTGCGGTGCCATCGCGCTTGCGATAGGGCAGGTATTCGAGAATTGCCGGGTAACGCCGGGTGCCGGCATCGGCCGGCAGCCAGATACGCGCAGCCAGTTGGGTGCCGTCACGCAGAGGGATCAGGCAGTGCTCGATCTCGCGGATCGGATGGGGAAAGTCGCGGATGACGTCCATGGGCTACTCCAGTCGAAAAAGGGGCCGGCACCGGGCCGAGCGCGGTGGATCACAGCAGGCTGAAGGGGTACTCGGTGACCAGGCGGATGTGGTCGACATCGCCGTTCGAGGTTCCGTTAATGCGGTAGGTGCCCTGGCGCAGGCTCAGGGACAGGTCCTTGGCGACGCCGCTCTGCACCCGGTAGCTCAGGTCGATGTCCCGCTCCCATTGGCGCTCCTTGTCGGCGTAGTAGCGGTAGGGGCTGTCGTTGGGGATCCGCCGGCCGTCGACATGGCTGCCACGGATGTAGCGGGTGCCGAAGGACAGGCCGGGCAGGCCCAGGTGCTCCAGGTCGAGTCGGTAGCCCAGGCTCCAGGAGCGTTCGCCGGGGCCGTTGAAGTCGGCGATCAGCGAGGCGTTGGCCAGGTAGATCGAGCCGTGGAAGCCGCCGCCGCTCAGGGCCAGATAGTCGAAGGGCTGCTGGCCATGGATGCGTTGGTGGGCCAGGGTCACGGTGTGCGGACCATCCTTCAGGGCCAGCGCCGCCGACCAGGCCGTTACGGCGATATCCCCGGCCAGGGCCTTGCCATCGTCTAGGGAACGATAGAGCCGCAGGTCCAGGTTCAGGCTGCGCCGATCCTCGGCGTCCAGGGGCTGGTCGAGGTTGAGGTTGACGTAGTGCTGGCGCCACAGGTCCTGGTAGCGCGAGCTGTAGAGCCCCAGCCCCACCTGCGGATGCAACTGGTAGGTGCCGCCCAGATAGCTGGCGTCGCCGCCCTCGACCCTGGCGTAACCGGCGTGGAAACCACCCCGATGACCGGTCTGGTTGAAGTCCCGGGAGGCGGTGAAGTGTCCGCCCTCCAGCAACAGGCCTTCCACCTCGCGACTGCTGAAGGCCAGGCCGGTGGCGGTGGCTGGCATCAGCCGGTTGTCGGCCAGGGCCAGCACCGGGGTCTGGGGTCGCAGGTCGCCGTATTTGAACTCGGTATTGGACAGGCGCATTTTCAGCGCGGCCCCGGCAGTGGCCGATTCCCGGCGGCTGCTGCCGTCGCTTTCGCTGACCAGCATCATGGTGCGCGCCCGGCCACCGCCGCTGTCGAGTCGGGTGGCGAAATAGGCATGGGCATCCAGGCCCCAGCCCAGGGTGCCCTGGGTGTAGCCGGAGGCGTAGTCCAGCTGCAGGCCCTGGCCCCACTCGCGGGCATCCAGGTCCAACTGACGATGGTCGTTGTTGCGGTAGTTGTTGCGCACCAGGCCGTTGATTCGGCTGTCTTCGACAAAGCCCCGGGATTGCGCCTGACTGGCGTGGGCCAGCGCGGGGCAGAGCAGCATCAGGCCCAGGCCGCCAAGGATCAGGAGACGGACGTTCATGGGGTAGGCCCTCGTGGCGAGTGGCTTTCCCCGAGCTCGTCCGCTGGCAACTGCGGTGTCAGCAAGGACGGGTTTTTCATCCAGATGATCAGTGCACTGCTGGAGAGCAGGACAATCAGCATGCCCGGCAGGCCGCCCAGGTTGGAGAGCATCTTGACCCCGTCGATGCCGACGTAGGCCACCATCACCCAGGACACGCAGCCGATGATCGCGCCCCAGATCACCTTGAGCAGCGGGCTGCCGTCCAGATCGGAGTCGGCGGTGACCCCGCGGCTGCACAGATTGCCGATGACATCGGTGCTGGAGTCGGCAGCAGTAACGAAGGAGATGAAGGCAATGAACAGCAGGAAGGCAATGATCAGGCCGCTCGCCGGCAGCTGCTGGAACACCTGGTACAGCACATGCTCCACCCCTTGCTCGTTGAGCACACGGTTGAGTACCCCATCACCCTGGGCGTCGAAGTACAGGCTGCTGCCGGAGAAGATGCAGATCCATAGGGCGGTGAACAGCGCCGGGTAGAGCATGGAGATGTGGATGAATTCGCGCACGGTATAGCCACGGCCGATCTTGCCCAGGAACATGGCGCTCACCGGGGCCCAGGCGAACCACACCGACCAGTAGAACACCGTCCAGCTCTGGGGCCAGTTGTCGCCACTGGCCGCGCCGGTGAACAGGCTGCGGCCGAAGAAGGTCTGCAGGTAGGTGCCGAAGGACTCGATGCCGAGGCTGAGGATGTACAGGGTCGGCCCGCAGACCAGAACGAACAGCCCCAGGGCCAGCATGATCCAGGTGTTGAAGGTGGAGAACTTGACGATGCCCTTCTGCAAGCCGCTGGCGGCGGAGAACACGAAGGTGGCGACGATCACCGCGATGATCAGTCCCAGGCGCAGCGGCGTGGTGTCACCGCCGATGTACTGGCTCAGGCCACCGGACAGGGTCAGGGCGCCGGTGCCCAGGGAAGAGGCCATGCCCGCCACCAGGGCGAACATCGCCAGGGTGTCGATCAGTCCGGCATGGCGCTTGACCCATGCTGCGCCAAGCAGGGGTTGCAGCATGGCGCCGATGGAGAAGTGGCCGCGCAGGTTGTAGAAAACCAGGGCGAACACCAGTGAGGGCACCAGATAGATGGCGTAGGGCGTCAGGGTCCAGTGCAGGAACATGCTGGACATGGCGAAGTGCTTGGCCTCGCTGCTGCCGGCTTCGATGTTCAGGCTCGAGGGCGGGCCATACAGGTGATAGAGCGGCTCGGCGGTGGTCCAGAACAGCACGCCGACCGCCAGGGTGGTGCACAGGGCCACCATGAACCAGCGCGGCTTGCTCAGCAGGGGCTTGGCGTCTTCGCCACCGATGCGCACCCGCCCCAGGGGCGAAAAGTAGACGATGGCGGTCAGTACCAGGAGAAAGAAGCTGCCGGCACTGAACAGCCAGGAAAAGTTGTCGAGGATGATCCGGTTGAGCTGCCTGCTCACCACCAGGAAACCCTGCAGATCAAGGTAGCTGGCGATCACCGCCGCCAGCAGAATCAGAAAGGTGGGCCAGAAGACCCAGGCTCTTAACGGATACTTCATCAGTGAGGCACTCCCGTTGCTTATCTTTTTTATGGCCAGGCGAGGCCGCAATCACAGGGCGCCGCGGTGCAACGCTGCGGCGTTCTTAGATAAGCGTTGAGTGGTGCGCTGTAGCAATCGACTAATGGGTATGGGGTCATTCCCTGAGGGAATGCGCGATGGCCCCTGGCTGCCATGGGCGATGGCCGGGCCGATTGGTGCAACAGGCATTCCAGAGCGCTTGCCGCAGGGTCGATCAGCAGCCTTCGGTGGTTGGCGGCCGGACGCTTGCGAGTGCTGGAGAGAGGGGGCCTCTGGGGCAGATTCGTACTTGAACTAAGGGTTTTTGTTGTCGGCTGATGAGGTGCGCAATTAATGGCGTATGGCCACCTTTCTCGGCGCGGATAATGTCGCCGTAGTGGCACCTGCGGGGCGGACTTCAGCAGGGTGTCGATTGCCTTGCAAAATCCCTTTTCGCCAATTGTGCAACAGGCGCCAAGTCGCTAATCTGCGGCCTTTCCAGCGCCCTTTGTCGCCGGGCACTCTTTCTGAATATTTGCAGCCGCGCCGAGGATCTGGCGCCAGGGTTTTCCCATGCATGGCAGGACGCATTACATGCGCGTTTTATCCTCCCTCCTGCTGACCTTGCTGGTGGCCGGGGCGGTGTTCGCCGAACCTTCCGCCGAACTTCAGGAACCCCTGGCCGGCTGGCGCTATTCCGGACTGCTGGACCGTACCGAGCAGGACCGGGTGGCCTATCCGACGCCCCCCATCGACCGCGGCATTCAACGCAACCGCACCCTGATCGAGGGCCAGCTCAAGGCGATCGGTCACTTGCGCCAGCCCCATAGCCTGTCGGTCAACGGCAATCCGCTGAACCTCTACACCGACGAACAGGGCCGCTTCGCTCGCCCTTATGCGTTTGGCGCCGGCTCCAACAGCGTCGAAGTGCGCAGCTCCGAGGGCAAGTCCCTCAAGCGCGTGCAATTCTACGAAGCCAATCAGAACAAGACGCCCCCACGCATTCGCGTGGTGCTGGGCTGGGATGATCCCAAGGCCGAGCTGGACATGCACATCATCACCCCCGACGGTCAGCACGCGTTCTTCGGTCATCCCGGTTTGACCAACGGCGGCGGCCTGGACCCGGACGGCGTCGACGGGCCGGGCCCGGAAATGTTCACCATGACCGCGCCGCTGCGGGGCACCTATCTGATCTACGTCAACTACTGGGGCAACTTCGGCGGTGGCGGGTACAACTTCGACGAAGGCAGCAATCAGAACGAGGTGATCACCTCGCAGATCAACCTGATCCTTAACGAAAACACCGTCGATGAGAAACGCGAGACCTTTATCGTGCCCATGCGGGCCATCGGCGACCTGTTGCTGGTCAAGTCTTTCAACTATTGAACATCCCGCACCACGGATGAATTGGGCTTTGTGAATCATGAGCGAAAACACAGCATCCCCGGCGGCCGGCGTTCCCGGCCCTGTTCAACCCGGTAGCAAACGGCGCTGGCCAGCACTGGTCGCGGGCCTGTGTCTGGTCGCCGCCGCAGTCGCGGGTGTGGGCTGCAAGCCCAAGACCCCGGTGGCCGAACTGGCCGGCGACAAGCTGGGCCTGAGTCGCCCCGACGGACTACTGGAAACCCACTCCCTGACGCAACTGCCCAAGGACCTGCTGGCGGTGCCTTTCCTCAAGGAAACCCTGACCGAAGACTTCGTCTTCTATTACCAGGCCCACGCCGACCGCCTGGGCCTGATCGGCAGCCTGCGGCGGATCATCTACGAGCATGACCTGAAATTGCAGGACAACCTGATCGAGCAACTGTTCGACCAGCCGGCGGATGTGGCGCTGTGGCGCGGTGTCGATGGGCGCCTCAAGGATTTCCTGCTGGTGATGGATCGTGGCGGGCTGGCCAAGCTACTGGAGCCCCTGGCCAAGGTTGCCCTGGACGACACGCAACTGAGCAAGCTGGCTGAGCTGAAGGTCGGCGGCGATGCGGTGACCCTCTACCAGTTGAACTACAACGCCGGTAAATCCCTGGCGTTCGCTTCCCACGGCGACAAACTGGTGGTGCTGTCCAACCCGGCCAAGCTGTATGACCTGAGCAGCGGTGCCGACGATGAGCACGGCGCCGTCTCCACCGCTGCCCTGGAAGCCCTGCTCAACGGTGACAAACTGTTCCCCGAAGCCTTTGGCCTGGAGGCGCGCAAGCCTGAAGTGCAGCAGCGGTTGGCGGTCAACTCCAGTGTCCTGGCCATGGGTTACCAGCGTTTCATCCCCAACTTCGCCGGCCTGCGTTTCGATATGGACGCCCAGGGCTGGCACAGCTACCTGGCCATGCAAGAGCAGGACAACCAGCCGGCCTTTGACTTCAAGCCGATCTGGCAGGCCATGCCCATGGGCGCCAGTGCCTGCGTGGCGTTGCCCCTGGCAGCGGAGCAGCAGAAACCGCTGCTGGTCAAGCTCGGTGCCGAAGAGGCGGTGGCCAGCAGCCTGACTGAACACATGGCCGGCACCGCCGGCCTGTGCTGGTACGCCGACTCGCGGCTGTACACGCCGCTGCTGGTGGCCAGCCTCAAGGACAAGGACAACACCCAGCTCGATGGGGAACTGGGCAAACTGTTCGGTTCCATGGTCGGGGCCCGGGAAAGCAAGGTGCCGGAGCGCATCTTCCCCGTGGTCGAGCAGCAGAACGGCGAGGTACACCAGTGGCAGCGCCAGGTCAGTTCCAACTTCGGTCAGTACCCGGCCAAGGAAGCCAAGGACCCGCAAGCCATCACCGGCCGCGCCTTCATGCAGGTCAGCCTGGCTCGCCATGGTTCGACCCTGGTGTTCTCCCTGGACGACAAGCTGGTGAGCAAGGCCCTGGATACTTTGGATAAACGCTTCCCGCCCCTGGCCGATGTGGTACCCAAGGATGCACTGATGCCGGTGTACCTGGGCCCGCAATCCCTGGCGCAGTTGATCCAGCAGGAAACCTTCGACAGCTTGCCCCAGGACATGGAACCGGTGTTCAACAACGCCGCGCAAACCTACCTGGTGCCCAAGCTGCGCACCCTTGGCGGTTACGGCAAGTACGCCCTGACCCTGCCCGAAGGCAGTGAGCCCAACGGTCACTGGCAATGGCTGCCCCTGCAATGGCGCGCACTGTGAGTGCATGGCGCAAAAGCCTGGGCAGTCTCGGCCTGCTGGCCCTGTTGCTGAGCAACGCCGTGGGCGCGACCCAGGCGCCGCCACTGGACGTGCAGCAGTCCCAGGTGTTTCGCGCCTGGTTCGTGCGCATCGCCCAGGAGCAACTGAGTCAAGGGCCGAGCCCGCGCTGGTACCAGCAGGACTGCGCCGGCCTGGTGCGCTTTGCCGCCAACGAAGCGCTCAAGGCCCACGACAGCAAATGGCTGCGGGCCAACGGCATGTCCAATCGCTACCTGCCGCCGGAGCTGCAACTGAGCGAAGGCCAGCGTGGCCTGGCCCAGCAGTGGCAGCAGGGCGGCGGCCAGACCGGGCCCTACGTCAACGCCATCAAGCTGATCCAGTTCAACAGCCATCTGGTCAGCCGTGACCTGGGCCAGGCGCGCCCCGGCGACCTGCTGTTCTTCGACCAGGGCGACGACCAGCACCTGATGATCTGGATGGGCCGCAACATCGCCTATCACACCGGCACCACCACCCCCACCGACAACGGCATGCGCTCGGCCAGCGTGCAGCAACTGATGACATGGAAGGACACTCGATGGATACCCGACCCCGCCAACCCCAACTTCATCGGCATCTATCGACTGAACTTCCTCACCCAATGAGCGAATCGCGTATGTGGCGTTTTCTGTTTCGACTGACTGTTGTTCTGACCCTCGCGGCCCCCGCGAGCTTGGTCAATGCCGAAGACTCGGTGCCGTCCAGCGATTACGCGGCGGTCTCCGGCGAGAGTTTCTTCCTCCTGGCCGACAGCAGCTTTGCCAGCGACGAGCAGGCCATGGTGCGCCTTGAGGCCCCGGGTCGGGATTACCGGCGCTTTCGCATGGAGCCCTACGGCGGCGCGGACATCCGGGTGTACCGGATCAACCAGCCGCTGGACTTCCTCAAGCGCCAGAAGAACCTGCACCGGGTGGTCAGTGACGGCCAGTTCAAGGGCGAGGGCCTGTCCAACACCTTGGCCTACCTGTGGGACAACTGGTATCGCAAGTCGCGCCGGGTGATGCAGCGCGCCTTCTCCTACGAGTCACGCAAGCAGGTGACCGAGGAGGTGCCGGAATTGAAGGTCGGCAACTCCATGCTGGCGCCCACGCCCTATGACGCCCAGCCGCAATTCGCCCTGATTCCGGGGCTGCCGCTGGTGACCCAGTTCCGTTATCCGCTGTGGCAGGCCAAGCCGATCCAGCCGCCGGCCGGGGTTGACCTGTCCGGTTCCTCCAGCCAGTTCATCAACGTCGCGCCGGGCAACGTCTACATCCCGCTGGGGCAACTCAAACCGGGCCTGTACCTGGTGGAAGCCCTGGTGGGCAAGTACCGCGCGACCACCATGGTCTTTGTCTCCAACACCGTGGCGGTGAGCAAGATTGCCGGTGACGAACTGCTGGTCTGGGCCGCGGGCAAGCATGAAGGCAACTCCGTGCCCAAGGTCAACGTGCTATGGACCGACGGCCTGGGCGTGATGAACAGCGGCGCCACTGACGAACAGGGCCTGGTGCGCCTGAAACACGTCAGCCCCGAGCGCTCCTACGTGATCGGCGAGGACCAGGAAGGCGGGGTATTCGTCTCCGAGAACTTCTATTACGACAGCGAAATCTACGACACCAAGCTCTATGCGTTCACCGACCGGCCGCTGTATCGCCCGGGGGATTGGGTATCGCTGAAAATCGTCGGCCGCGAGTTCAAGAACGCCCGGGATTCGGTGCAGCCGGGTGCCGGCACGGTGAATGTCAGCGTGCTGGATGCCGCCGGCACCGCGCTGCAGAACCTGACCCTGAATCTGGATTCCAAGTCTGGCACCCAAGGCCGTTTCCAACTGCCGGAAAATGCTGTGGCCGGTGGTTATGAGTTGCGTTTTGCCTACAAGGACCAGGTCTACAGCAGCGCCTTCCGCGTGGCCGAATACATCAAGCCGCACTTCGAGATTGCCCTGAGCCTGGCCAAGCCGGACTTCAAGACCGGCGAGCCGGTGAAGGGCAACCTGGTGCTGCTCTATCCGGACGGCAAGCCGGTGGCCAATGCGCGCCTGCAACTGAGCCTGCGGGCCCAGCAGCTGTCCATGGTGGACAACGAACTGCAGTACATGGGCCAGTTCCCGGTGGAACTGACCAGTGCCGAGCTGACCACTGACGCCAAGGGCAGTGCCACCCTCGATCTGCCGGCGGCCAGCAAGCCGAGCCGCTACATGCTCACCGTGTTCGCCAGCGACGGCGCGGCCTATCGGGTCAAGACCACCAAGGAAATCCTCATCGAGCGGGGCGCGGCGAGCTTCAGCCTGAGTGCGCCGCAGCGTTTCAGCGCCGCTGGCGACAAGGTGCAGTTCAGCTACGTCAACCAGAACACCGGTGAGCAGAGCCAGAAGGTTTCCCCCAGCCGCTACAGTTGGGTGCGCCTGGAAGACCAGTCCACCGGTGAGGGCAAGCTGGGCGAGGCCGACAAGGGCTTTGCCCTGGCCTTCGAGCGTCCCGGCACCTACAACCTGACCCTGAAGGACGAGCACGACCGAGTACTGGGCGGCACCAGCCACTCGGTCACCGGCGAAGGCGTTAAAGCGGTGCCGGGCACCGTGGAAATCGTTCTCGACAAGGCCGAATACAAGAGCGGTGACGAAGCCCTGGCGCTGATTACCTTCCCCGAGCCGATCAACGATGCGCTGCTGTCGCTGGAGCGCGACAAGGTTGAAGCCACGGCGCTGCTGTCCAAGGGCGGCGACTGGCTGAAGGTGGAAAAACTCAGCCCTACCCAGTACCGCGCCCGGGTGCCGGTGAAGGACAACTTCGCACCGAACCTGACGTTCTCTGTGCTCTACACCAAGGGCGGCGAGTACAGCTTCCAGAATGCCGGGATCAAGGTGCTGACACCGCAGATCGATGTGGCCATCCACACCGACAAGGACAAGTACCAGCCGGGTGACCTGGTCACCGTGGACCTGTCCACCCAGTTCGCCGGCAAGCCGGTGCCGGCGCACCTGACCGTCAGCGTGGTGGACGAGATGGTTTACGCGTTGCAGCCGGAAGTAGCGCCGAGCATCGACCAGTTCTTCTACCACCCTCGGCGCAATAACGTGCGCACCAGCGCCAGCCTATCGTTCATCAGCTACGACGTGGCCCTGCCGGGCAGCCCGACGGCCCCGGGCAAGGCCAATCGCAGCGAGCGTGGGGTCAAGGTGCTGGAGCGGCCACGTCGTGAAGACGTCGACACCGCCGCCTGGCAGCCGGAGCTGGTGACCGATGGCAGCGGCAAGGCGCGTTTCACCTTCCGCATGCCGGATTCCCTGACCCGCTGGCGCATTACCGCTCGGGCCATCGCCGATGACGGCCAAGTGGGGCAGAAGAAACAGTTCGTTCGTTCCGACAAGGCTCTGTACCTGAAGTGGAGCGGCCCGACCCGCTTCCGCAGCGGCGACAAGCCGGACCTGGGGGTGTTTGCCTTCAGCCAGTCCGAACAACCGGTCAAGGCCGAGCTGGTGATTCATTACGCCGGGGAATCCCAGCGCCTGCCGCTGACCTTGAACAGCGGCATCAACTATGTGGCGCTGCCGGCCATTGCCCCGGGCAATGGCGAGTGGAGCGCCGAGCTGGTGCAGGGCGGCAAGACTGTGGACGCCCTGGCTGTGCGTCTGGTGAGCAGCGCGGCCGGCTGGCAGACGGTGCAAACCCAGAGCCTGGACGTGGTCAGCACCACGACGCCGTTGGGCCTGCCGGCCGATGCCGCAGAGATTCGCCTGCGTCTGGACGACAGCCCGCAAGCGCTGTTCCGTTCGGCCCTGGATGGGTTGCTGGAATACCCCTATGGCGGCGTCGAGCAGACCGCCAGCCAGTTGCTGCCGTTGAGCGTTGCCTACCCGGCGCTGGCCAGTAACCCGCAGATCCGTGATCGGTTGCGCCTGATCATGCAGAACAGCCGCCTGCGCCTGGTGCATATGGCCGGGCCGCAAGCAGCCTTCACCTGGTGGGGCGAAGACGCCGAACCGGATGCGTTCCTCACCGCCTATGCCTATTACGCTGACTGGAATGCCAGCAAGGTCATGGACCTGAACCTGCCGCCGGAACACTGGCAGCGGGTGCTGGAGGTCTATGCCAAGCAGGCCGGCAGCACGCCATTGCTGCAACGGGCGCTGATCCTGTCCTTCGCCCGTGAGATGAACCTGCCGATCAATACCCTGGTCAGGGGACTGATGGACGACCTGGCCAAGGTGGGGGCCGGTCCGGCTGCCAGCATGGATGACGACAGCAGCGACAGCCTGGTGATGGTGGAGCCGGATTCGGCCCTCGGCCTGGCCAGCGCCCGGGTGCTGACAGCCGCCCTGGCGCGGGACGCCAAGGTCACGCCGCCACCTGCCTTCGTGGCGCAGTTGGAGGCGGCACAGCAGCAGGTCGATATCAGTTCGCAGCCTTTCGCTCAGGCAATGAATCTGTCCTTGAAGCCTTTCGATCAAGCGACGGCGCGCGCATTGCTGCAACGTCTGCTGCCATCGCAACCGACCCTGGACCGTGCTCTGGCCCTGACCTGGCTGCAGCGTAGCGTGGCCCAGTCGGCACCGGCCGAGGCCCTGAATCCGGGGCAGGGCTGGCAACAGCAGCAGGGCGCCAGCGGCGAACGCTACTGGCAGTGGCAAGGGCCGCAGGTGCCGGCCGTGCTGACCCTGGACAAGGTGCCGGAGCGTCCGCTGCAGGCCTCGGTCAGCTACCTGAGCAAGCTGGACATGGGCACGCCGTCGCCGGTGAACATTACCCGTCGCCTGTTGCGCCTGGTGCCCGGGGATGAAGCCTTCACCTTCAAGCTGGAGCCGGTGGGCAACAAGCCGATCGCCAGTGACGGCCTGTATCTGGACGAAGTGATCATTGCCAACGAGGGCAACCGCCCGCTGCTGTACGGCATGCTGGAAGTGCCGTTGCCGCCGGGCGCCGATGTCGAACGCACCACCTGGGGTATCAAGCTGGCCGGTCCTGCGGGCACTGAAGCGGCGTCCCTGGAAAAAGCGCGTTTCGAACCCGGGCAGATGAGTTACGCGGTGCCGCTGGATGCGTTGAACGACAACAGCGAAGTGCGTCTGCGGCATCTGATCCGCTTCTCCCAGAAGGGCCAGTTCAACCTGCCTGCGGCACGTTACTACCAGGTGTATGCGCCAGAGCATCAGGCCCAGGAACGTACGCCGGCACTGGGTCAGGTCACGGTCAAATAACATGACGCGGTGTTGGGCCTGGTTGTGCCTGTGTCTACTCCCTGGGCTGGTGACAGCCCAGGACGAGCCTCTGCGCCTGGCCTGGAAAACCGCCCCGGACAGCGAGCTGGTGAGCCTGAGCAAGACTCAGGTGCTGGCTCGTGAGCCGTTGCCGCAGGACCTGCAAGCGCCCCTGGGCAGCATCTGGAAACTCTTCGTCTACGCCTGGCTGGTGGATACCGGCGCACAAGAACCGGCCTATGCCTGCCAGGGCAAGTCCAAGGACGAGGTCTATTGCTGCACGGCAGGCGGCAGCATTGCTCGGGATCAGGCCCTGGTTCGCTCCTGTGGTCTGTACTTCGAGCCTCAGCGCTTGCAGCTGTCCAGTGCTGACTGGCGCGCCTACTGGCAAGCGCGCAATGCTCCGGGCTGGCTGCAGGACCTGGACCAGTTGCAACCCCAGACCCGGGTTCCGGTGGCGCAGCTGTTGCAGGTGCTGGCGCTGCTGCCGGCACGGGATACGGCGCGGCGTGTGTTGCTGGATGTGGTGCTCAATGCCGGTGACGGTGCCGTAGCGGGCGAGGTGGGCGGGCGCCTGCGGGTCAAGACCTGGAGCTGGCTGGCGGATCAGGACCCGCAGTCGCGCCAGGGCGGCTTTGCCGGTTGGCTGGTGGATGGTACGCCGCTGTGGGTGGGCGGGCGCGGTACTAGCCAGCGGGTGCTGAAGGACTACGCCCAGGCCCTGAACCAAGTGCTGCCGGACAATCCGCCTGTGGATAAAGGCCGCTGTGTGGAAGTCAGCCTGTTTTCCCGCTACCCGCTCAAAAGCGTCAGCCAGAAGGGTCAGCCAGCCAGGCCGGGCGCTCTGCAAGGGGATTATCGGGTGGAATTTGCCAACGGCAACCGGCTGGATATCCACAGCGCCGGCGAGTTGTTCCTGCAGCAAGACCCTGCGGCCCAGCGACTGGTGGCGCGCCTGGACCGTGAAGAATATGTGGCCCGTGTGCTGCAACGCGAAGCCAGCAGTGAACCGGCGGAGGCCGCCAAGGCCCTGGCCGTGGCGATCCGCACCTACCTGCTGCAGAACGCCGGACGCAGCGGCGAATGCCTGAGCATCGACGACAGCAGCAATCGCCAGCGGGTCGCGCCGCGCCCGGCGACCGCCCAGGCCAGGGCCATTGCCGCCTGGACCAGCGATCTGGTGCTGGCCGGCACGCAAGTCACCTACCACTCGGACCTGAGTGCGCCGGACAAACTGTCCTGGCAGCAGGCCGTTGAACAGGCGCGCGCTGGCCAGCGTTACGACGCCATCCTGCTGCATGCCTACCCTCGGGCCAGCCTCAGCCGCTGGGACAACCCGGTGGCGTCTTGCGAACCCTTGCCCGCAGCTCAGGAGTGGCTGTTGAACCAGCGTCGGCGCTGGCGCCAGCCGCTGGAGCAAGAGATCGGCTACAACGAAATCAGCCAGTTCGCCGTGTGCCGCCTGAGCTTCGGTCGGCCCTACGTCGACCGCGAACGACAACGCATCTACGTGCGTGGCGTGCTCTCGCTGCAAGACCGCCTCGACCTGACTCACGAATACCTGCACCTGGCCTTTGAAGCTCATCCCAACGGCCAGGATGAAACCTACATCGAAGGGCTCGCCCGTCATCTTTTATTGGAATAGGCCATGAAACTTCCTGCTCCCCCGGTCCTCCTGTTCCTTTGCGGAATGTTCAGCCTGCCCATGGCCCTGGCCGACAGCGGCATCCAGCTCGACACCCCCAAAGGCGGCTGGCGTACCCGCGCTGTCGATGGCGAGCAATACATTCAGGAGGTCAACTACCCGGCCTCTTCGGTGAACACGCCCCAGGGCCAGGCCAATACCGCGCGTATAAGCGGGCAGATCAAAGGCGCGCCCAAAGCGAGCAAGGAGCCGGGCCAACTGATCGTCAATGGCGTCAGCATGCCGCTCAAGTTCAATGAGCAAGGTGGTTTCGACCGGCCGTATTCCTTCCCCAATGGCAGCAACAGCGTTGAAGTGCGCAGCCCGGACGGCCAGCAGCGCAAGCGCGTGCAGTTCCTCAATACCGGCGGTGGCGTGACTCCGCCCAAGTTGCGGGTGCTGCTGTCCTGGGACAGCGACAACACCGACCTCGACCTGCACCTGGTGACCCCAGACGGCGCGCACATCTGGTATGGCGAGCGCGTGGCCCCCAACGGCGCGGCCCTGGATGTGGACGTGACCACCGGCTACGGCCCGGAGATCTTCTCCATGCCGGCGCCGCTCAAGGGCCAGTACCTGGTGTATGTGAACTACTACGGTGGCGGCTATCGCAGTGACGATGAAGACGGCGGCCAGGAAAACGCCGTGCAGCCCCTGACCACGGCCCAGGTCACGGTGATTACCGAGGAGGGCACACCGGATGAGAAGAGCGAATCCTTCATCGTGCCGATGCGCGCCCCCGGAGAGCTGACCCTGGTACGCAGTTTCAGCTATCCATGATCGGGCTCAATCTATCCGCCTGCCCGAGCATTGGTTCATTGCCCTGAGACAATACGATTGCCCGGTGTTTGCCTTGCAATGAATCACCATTCATTGGCAGGGAAATGCGCAACATGGGTAGGTTTCAATCGTGGTTGAAGTGTTGTGTGGTGGTTGGCAGCTGCGCCTGCGGCGTGGTGTTGGCCGCAGGGGCCGACGGGCTGCAGAGGGTCAAGGTTGACCTGGTGGCGCCGCCTCAGGTGCACGCCCATGAACAAGTGGTCAGCGGGCCGCCGAAGGTCGTGCAGTTTCGCATGACTGTGGAAGAGAAAAAGATGCAGGTGGATGACCAGGGCACCACCTTGCAAGCAATGACCTTCAACGGCTCCATGCCCGGCCCGACGCTGGTGGTGCATGAGGGCGACTACGTCGAGCTGACCCTCAGCAACCCGGCCAGCAACAGCATGCCCCACAACATCGATTTTCATGCGGCCACCGGCGCCTTGGGCGGCGCGGCCCTGAACCAGGTACTGCCGGGGCAGGAGGTGGTGCTGCGCTTCAAGGCCGATCGCAGCGGCACCTTTGTCTACCATTGTGCGCCGCCGGGCATGGTGCCCTGGCACGTGGTGTCGGGCATGAGCGGGACCTTGATGGTGTTGCCTCGCGAGGGCTTGAAAGACTCCGCCGGCAAGCCCTTGCGCTATGACCGTGCCTACACCATCGGCGAGTTTGACCTGTATATCCCCAAGGACAAGGACGGGCATTACAAGAGCTACCCGGACCTGGCCTCCAGCTACCAGGACACCCGTGAAGTGATGCGCACGCTGACGCCGAGTCATGTGGTGTTCAACGGTCGGGTTGGTGCTCTGACCGGGGCCAACGCCCTGACTGCCAAGGTCGGCGAAAGCGTGCTGTTCATTCATTCCCAGGCCAACCGCGACAGCCGTCCGCACCTGATCGGCGGTCATGGCGATTGGGTCTGGACCACCGGCAAGTTCGCCAATGCCCCGCAACGCAACCTGGAGACCTGGTTCATTCCTGGCGGTTCGGCGCTGGGGGCGCTTTACACCTTCAAGCAGCCGGGCACCTACGTGTACCTCAATCACAACCTGATCGAGGCCATGGAGCTGGGGGCCCTGGCGCAGGTCAAGGTCGAGGGGCAGTGGGATGACGACCTGATGACTCTGGTAAAAGCCCCCGGGCCCATCACTTCGGGCAAGTGATAGCAGCCGGGGCTCAAGCCCCGGCACCTGGCATCAGAGGTTCAGGGCGAACTTCAGGTAGCCCGGATACACCTGGCGCCAGTCGTTCTGGAAGGTGTGGCCTTCGGCATGTTCATGGCTCTGGACCTGATTGCCGGGCTCCAGGGTCTGTTGCGTGATGGCGGTGAGCTTCTGGTTGCTCTCGTGCTCCTGGGCGCCATGGACAATGACGATGCGCTTGTCCCGGGCCCGGGTTTCGCCGAACGGAATCCGGTAGCCGCCGGGGGACAGCAGCAACGCGCCGCTGTACTGCTGCGGATACTCGGCGATCAGGTGCGAGGCATGCTCGGCGCCTTGGGAGAAGCCCATCAGGGCAATGCGCGAGCGGTCGATGCGAGTCTGTTTTTCCAGCTTCTTCAGGGCGGCGTTGACCGCCTCCTGGGTGGTGTCCACCGAATGCTGCTGCCACATGAACTGGTGCTCGTCGCGCTTGAGGGTGCCGTTGATGCCCACCAGCACGGCCTGCTCGCCCACAAGGTCGGTGCGCATATCGACGCCGTCGCTGCCCTCGGTGCCGAATCCCGATAGCCAGACCACCACCGGCCAGCCTGCGGCCGGGGCCTTGCCCTGGGGAATACTGAAGGCTGCAAGGCCGGCATCCTTGGCGTGGGCCGGATAGTTCTTTTCCGCTGCTTGCAACAGCTTCTTGTAGGCTGGATCCTGCTGAAGCGACTCCAGTTCGTCGTCTTCCTTGAGTAGCACCAGTTGCCAGAAGCCACGCTCGCGGGCCTGCTCCAGGTACTCGGCGGCCCGCTTGTTCTTGTCCATGGCGGCCAGGCTGCCGGCGGCCTGGTACGAGGCGTAGGCATTCTTCGGGTCGAGGCGGGCGGCGGTCAGGTAATAGGCGAGGGCACCGGCGTAGTTGTCGTGCTGGCTCTTTTCGTTGTCCCCGGCCTCGATGAAGTCCGCCGCTGTGGCGTCGTCCAGGTACAGATTGGCCATACCGGCCAGGCCTTGCCAACGGCCCTTGGCGACGTCCTGTTGCGCATCGGCATGGGCCCAGGAACCGCTGAGGCTCAGAGCCCCGAACAACGAGAGGAATGACAGGGGCAGGCGTACTGCGGCCGGCAACGACATGACTGAGCGTCCTTTTTCAGTGAAGGAAGTCCCGGGCCGTTGCCCGAAACGGCGCGCAGCTTAGCATGGTGGATCGCCCTGGCGGACGACCCGTGCACTGGCTGGATTCAACGCCCAAACGCCAGAATCAGTCGCTCTGATCGGCGGTGGAAAGTACCTCGTCGATCTTCCAGCAGCCCTTGTCCTTGATCATTCGCACATCGACGATCTGGGTGGTATCCGGGGTGCTGCCCAGCGTCACCTGCTCCTTGGCGCTGGAGCCCTGGATCTGCGGTTCACTGACCTTGATCTGAGTCAGCCACTCGTCCATGTAGTCCTGGGCCTTGAGGAAGTAGTCCTCTTCCAGGCCGTCGGGGCTGGCCATCTGTTTCTTGATCTTGGCGATCAGTGAGTCAGAGACGTATTTCTTCATCTCGGGGACGTTGTCGGTCAGAGGGTCCTTGTCTTCGCTGAAGGTTTGCAGGTACCAGCTGTAGAACGCCTGAGTGGCGGGTTTTGGCGAGCTGGCGCAGTCGGCCAGGGCGACCGACTGATGCATGGCGACCGCTGCCAGCAGCGAGCAGAACAGCATTCTCATGGGGAACCCCTTACGGATGGCGATAGATTTTGTAGGCAGGCTTTTGCACCCGATAGGAGTGACCCGGGTAAAAACCGTGCAGTTGCTTGAAGTCTGACACCCAGATGGTGCCGTTGAACATCGCCATGTGGCCGTGAGGGTGCCCGGGAATGGGCTGGATAATGACCACATCGCCTGCTGCGGGCGTCTGGCCGGCCGGTTGCTCGATAAAACCGGCGGAGGTCAATGATGAGCCGAAATCCTTGGCCGAGTGCTTCCTGTGCAAAATCACCCCACCGCCACCGGCTTCGATCGCTTTGCGGGTATAGGCCGCGCAGCGCCCGGTACTGCCGGCGTGAGCGTGCGCGTTCAAGTGACTGATAGCGGCTTGTTTATTCCACATTCCTTGTTATCCGAGAGTCCTGAAGAGCGGCGATTCTATGCTTGCGCAGTGAGGGCGGAAATACTGGCTAAGTGCCTTTTCTTCGGGCTTTGGGGGGCGTATCACAGTTATCGTTCAGGCCGCTAAAACCGCGTTGAGTCCACTTCGGCAAAGGTTGCCCTGACCATTCAACCCGGCTGTAGCTCAAGGACGTTGCGCGCCGCCGTTTGCACCCGGTTGCGCCCCCGATCCTTGGCGCCATACAGCGCTTCATCGGCCAGGGAAAGCAGGCGCGGCAGATCGTAGCCTTGGGTTTCACTGGTTACTACGCCAATGCTGACACTGAGCAGCCCTGGCTCCAAAAGAGGCAACCGGGCAAATGCCTGGCGAATCCGTTCGGCGACCCGCACGGCGGACTGCTCGTCGGTCGATTCCAGCAGGCAAGCGAACTCTTCACCGCCGATGCGGGCAAACACGTCTTTGCCGCGCAGGGTTTCTGAAAGTACCCGGCTGAAGGCGATCAGCGCCTGGTCCCCGGTCTGATGGCCAAAGGCGTCGTTCAAGCGCTTGAAATGGTCCAGATCGCACAGCAGCAAGGCCAACGGCGCACCTCTGCGCTGGCATTCGATCAGCATTTGTTCGCCATGGACCATGAACGCCCGGCGGTTGCCGATGCCCGTCAGGGCGTCGCAGAAGGCTGCGGCCTTGAGGCGCAGTTCGACCCGTTCCTTGACCATGCACAGGGTCACGTAGGCGATGCCGATCACATACAGCATCGATTCGAACAACATGAGCGAGAACAGCGGCACTCCGGCGCCGTAGCCTTTGAACACCTGATCCATGGCCAGGCCCTGGTCAATCACCGCGCGCACGCTGTAGAACACGGTGTGCAGCAGAGTCAGGGCCAGGGCAGGCATATAGGCAACTTCCAACTGCCGACGGCTGCGCCAGAACTCCAGCATGATCAGCAGGCCATAGCCGGCCACCAGCAGCGAATACACCGAGACCCGAACCGTCATTGACTGGTAGAACGCTGGAACCATGCACAGGGCCATCCAGATGCCGGCCCCGGCGAGCATGCCCGGTGCATGGGGCGGACGTCCGGCGAACACCCGCATGGCCGTCCAGTTGAGACCGGCGCTCAGCAGCAGGACCAGGTTGCCGAGCACCTTGGGTACGAAGTCCATGCCCAGATCGCGCAGGCTTACCAGCAGCATTCCAGCGGCGGCCAGCAGCATCATGCCGCCCAGGTAGGCCAGCGGGCGCTCGCGGGTTTCCTGCCGCCAGGCGTGGAAGGTCAGCAGGCTCATGAGGAAGAAAATGAACACCGAGACGACCAGCAGGGTGGGGATATGCAGGGCCATGTCCGGGGTTCTCGTGAAGTCGCGTCAAGGGCGGGGAAGCAAAACCGCGGCCGGAAGCGGGCGAATTGCCATCAGTGGGCGCGATTGTAGCGAGAACTTCCGGGCCTTGGTGGATGTTGCTGCAGGAAGTGCCCGGTCTAGCGGAATACGCCGCAGACCGCGTTGCCCTGGTAGCCGTGCGCGATGGGTCCGAGAAACATGAACGGACCACAAGCGTAGAAATCCGAACTGATTTTCCGATTTGTGTACAGCAGCGGCACTTCGACGCCATTGATATCGTCGCCATAGGCGGTGGCGCTGTAGGACTCGCAGACTGGCAGCTTGAGTGGAATCGGCAGGATCACGACCAAGAGGGTGGTGCCACACCACTGGCGTTCGGGCGTGCTCTTTTGCGTGTGGGTGACAACCGGCTTCATGGAGTTGCCGATGAGCTTTTGGTGAGCTTCGGTCTTCGATACTTGCTGGTAGGGCATATCCACCCAGGCCCCCACGCAGCCGCTGAGGCCAAGCGTTGCAAGTGTCGCTATCAGTGCGCCTTTCATGGTCCGCTGCACGGGCCGCGGGAGGACCAGGCCGGGGTTCATGGCCGGTGCTTCGGGCTTGGATTCCAGGGGGGCGGCAAAGCTGTGTAGGTCGTGCATCCTGCACCTGCTGTCGGAGTGGTCAGTTCTTCGCGTGCCCGGCTTGCAGGCATTAAAAAGCCGGCTTGTGGCCGGCTTCTCGGGGACTGGCTTGGTTCATTTTTGGTAAACCGCACCAGCCTTCAAAACGTACACCCAGCTCTTGCGGCTGGCTGTGGGACTGGGCAGGAAAGTCATCCGCTTCGTCGGGCGATCTGACCGCAGGGAGGGTCGATGCGCAAATGTGGGGCGCAGCATACGCATATTCGCCGGCAATTCCCAGTGCGAAGCGCTATCCAGAGGCCCTGGGGACGAAAATAGTGCGTGGGAATTTGTTGCCGGATGCGTGTTTGGTGCGGCCTTGTTGGCTGGCAAGACGACTGCGATGGGGGAACAGGTACGAAAAAGCCCCGATCACTCGGGGCTTTCTCTTGAAGCTTGTCGCTCGAAGCTTAACGCTGCTTCTCAGCCTTTATAGGCGGCAACCGACTTCAGGATCTCGGCGCGGGCTGCATCGGCATTGCCCCAACCGTCGATCTTCACCCACTTGCCTTTTTCGAGGTCTTTGTAGTTCTCGAAGAAGTGCTTGATCTGTTCCAGCAGCAGGGCTGGCAGGTCGGTGTATTCCTTCACGTCGACATACAGCTGGGACAGCTTGTCGTGAGGAACCGCGATCACTTTGGCATCGCCGCCGCCGTCGTCGGTCATGTTCAGGATGCCCACTGGGCGAGCACGGATCACCGAGCCTGGCGCTACTGGGTACGGGGTCACGACCAGCACGTCGAGGGGGTCGCCGTCGTCAGCCAGGGTGTTGGGGATAAAGCCGTAGTTGGCCGGGTAGAACATGGGGGTGGCCATGAAACGGTCAACGAACAGGCAGTCGCTGTCTTTGTCGATTTCGTACTTGATCGGCGCGTGGTTGGCCGGGATTTCGATAGCGACGTAGATGTCGTTCGGCAGGTCTTTGCCCGCCGGAATCTTGCTGTAGCTCATTGGGCGTTGCCCCCGTTAGTTGACCAAATGACTTGGCCGGATTGACCAAAAAGTGGCGGCGATTATAGACACACTCCGCAACCGATGCTACGTGCCAAGGGTCGTAGAACCTTGGTTGTACTGTCTCGCAGACATGTTCGGGTGGGCCGTGCGACCGGCGGTTTTGCCATCGGTCGGCAGGCGTGGCAGCGGTCTTTCCACTGGCCTTCAGATGAACAACGTATCAGCGCGACAGGACATTAGTGGTGCGTTTGATAGACCGGATCTTCAGCTTGAAGTTGCTGCAGTCGGGCCAATGGATTCTGCCGATAAAACAGCTGCAACTGTTCATAGACTTTCGGATAGGCCGCCACGAGCAAGTCCGGGGCACTGAAGAAGTACTCGCTGGTGACGGCGAAGAACTCCGCCGGGTTTTCCGCCGCGTAGGGATCGATGGCGGTTTCCGCCTCCGGATCATGGTCGAGCTGGCGGTTGAGATCGTCGTAGGCACTTTGCATCACCTGCGCCCAGTCGCTGACCCGCATGTCGCTGTGCAGCGGCGGCAGGCCATTGGCGTCGCCGTTGAGCATGTCCAGCTTGTGGGCCAGTTCGTGGATCACCAGGTTGTAGGCTTCCCAACCGCCACTGGCCAGCACCCCAGGCCAGGCGAGGATGATCGGGCCCTGCTGCCAGGCTTCACCGCTGTGCTCGCCGTCCCATTCATGCTCGATACCGCTGGCATCGCGGTGGCGCTGGGGGCTGAGGAAGTCGTCGGGATAAAGAATGATTTCATGGAAGCCCTGGTACCAGTTCAGGTCGCCCAGGTGCAGCAATGGCAGTTGCGCCTGGGCTGCCAGCAGCAGGCGTTGCTCCTGATGCAGCTCCACGCCGGGCAGGGCGGTGAGGTGCTTGTCATCGAGAAACAGCACGCTGGCTTCCCTGAGCCACTGGTCCTCGGCAACGCTGAGGCCGTCGAGGAAGGGCAGGTGCTGGCGCACCCGCTGCCAGGTTTCATCGCTGACCGGGTGCTTGGCCAGCCGGCGCTTGCGGCGCCAGGCACTGAGGGACCACATGGTGTTTAGCGGGTTTCGGCTTTTTCAGCGCTGCGGCCGAAGCGGCTGCGCAGCACGCCAATGATCATCGGCACCAGGGACAGCAGGATGATGACCACCACCAGCAACGACAGGTTTTTCTTGATGAACGGTACGTTGCCGAAGAAGTAGCCCAGGGTCACCAGGCCGCCGACCCAGAGGATGGTGCCGATCACGCTGAAAGCGAAGAATCGTGGGTAGGGCATGCGGGCCACGCCAGCGACGAACGGTGCGAAGGTGCGGATGATCGGCAGGAAGCGCGCCAGGGTTACGGTCTTGCCACCGTGTTTTTCATAAAAATCATGGGTTTTCTGCAGGTAGTCGCGACGGAAGATCTTCGAATTGGGGTTGCTGAACAGTCGTTCGCCCGCGGTTCGCCCGATCACGTAATTGGTGCTGTCACCGAGGATCGCCGCCAGCATCAGCAGGCCCCCCAGCAGCACCGGGTCCATGCCGCCGCCCGCAGCGACTGCGCCGGCGATGAACAGCAAGGAGTCCCCGGGCAGGAACGGCGTCACCACCAGACCGGTTTCACAGAAAATCACCAGAAACAGGATGGCGTAGATCCAGGGCCCGTAGTTGGTCACCAACATGTCGAGGTAAACGTCGAGATGAAGGAGTAGGTCGATCGGGTTGAAATCCATGGGGGCACCTGTGGTGACAGCCTGGCTCGGCAGGCCTGTGCGATGACTCGGAGAAAGGGACTACAAGGATGTGTAGATTTTCTTACGCGCCGAAAAGGGCGGCCATTATAAAGGCAGAGAGGTGAAATGCGTGTTCAGATTGTAGCGGGGCGTTTCGGCGCGCAAAGCACGGCAGGCCACCTGGGATCACCCCGGCCTGAGGGACTAAAGCGGCCCGCAGGCCGCTGTCGGTGAGATCAGCTATCGCTCAGAGGCAGGACGTAGTTCTTGAACTCGCTGTCTTCGCGAAAGCCCATGGACTCGTAGGTTTTCTGCGCCACGGCGTTGTTGCTGCTGGTGGACACACGCAGGCGGACGGCGTTGGTTTCCTTGGCCATCTTCTTTGCGGTGCGCATCAGGTTGTCGGCCACCAGCTGGCGCCGGGCATCTTCAGCGACGTAGATGTCGTTGAGAATCCATACGCGCTTGAGCGACAGGGAGGAAAAGCTTGGGTACAGCTGGCAAAAACCCAGCAATTTATTGCTGTCATCATCGGCCAGGGCCAGGTAGATCACCGATTCCTTGCGTCGCAGGCGCTTTTCCAGAAAGGCCCGGGACGAATCCGGATAGGGCAGGGCGCCATAGAACTCGCGGTATTTGACGAATAACGGGGTCAACAGATCCAGGTGCTCGAGGGTTGCTTGAGTAATCCGCATGGTGGCTCTCAACTTCAAGTGGATGTGACGGCACAGGTTGGATGACTCGGGCAGCCGTGTTCCGATGCTGCCCAAAGCGGGAAAAAAGCGCAATCGTCTTGCAAAATCACGCTTGGGGCGGCCCCAGAAGGAAGTTGCCCTTCATGTCTGCCGTTGAGTCGCTGTCCAGAGTCTGCACTTGTGCTTCGTCTTTGAGGTTTACTCCCGACAATTGCCGGCGGCAGGCTTCACGCATCAAGTACAGCAGGCGATGGGCGGCCATGCCATAGCTCAGGCCTTCCAGGCGCACATTGGAGATGCAGTTGCGATAGGCATCGGTGAGCCCGACTTTCGGCTGGTAGGTGAAGTACAACCCCAGGCTATCGGGAGAACTGAGCCCGGGACGCTCACCGATCAGGATCACAGTCATCTGCGCCCCCAGCAGTTCGCCAATCTCGTCGGCCACCGCTACCCGGCCCTGTTCCACCAGGATCACCGGCGACAGCGACCAGCCTTCGGCGGCGGTCTGTTCCTCCATGCGCGCCAGAAAGGGCAGGGTGTGGCGATGCACCGCCAGGGCCGACAGACCATCGGCCACCACCACCGCCAGGTCGACCCCACCGGGATGGGCGCTGGCGTAGTCGCGCAGGCTCTGGGCCGATTCATCACTGAGCCGGCGCCCCAGGTCGGGGCGTTGCAGGTAGCTGTGGCGATCGGTAGCGGCGCTATGGAGCAGCAGGCTGTCACGGCCGCGCTCGGCCAGTTGGGCGCTCAGGCCGGCGTGGTCGAAGGGCAGGTGCACGGCATCCCGGGCCTGGGCGTGGGCGAATTGGAAGTCCAGTTGGGCGCCGGTCGGCAAGCTGGTGCCGGTGCGGCCCAGGGCAATGCGCGCGGGGGTCAGGCGGCGCAGTTCCAGCCAGGGATTTTGCGAGTCGGTCGGATGTTTTTGCATGTGCCTGTTCCTTATCCCAGCTGGGCCAGTGCCTGGCGGAAAGCCGGTGGCAGGTTGTTGCCGAAATGCACCTTGCCGTCGGCCTGGGTGAAGATGCCGGTCCTGGCTAGCCATTGTTCGAACTCAGGGGCAGGTTTCAGGCCCAGGGTCTGGCGAGCATAGAGTGCGTCGTGGAAGGACGTGGTCTGGTAGTTGAGCATGATGTCGTCGGAGCCGGGGATGCCCATGATGAAGTTGATGCCGGCCACGCCCAGCAGGGTCAGCAGGTTGTCCATGTCATCCTGATCGGCTTCGGCGTGGTTGGTGTAGCAGATGTCGCAACCCATGGGCACGCCCAGCAACTTGCCGCAGAAGTGGTCCTCAAGGCCGGCGCGGATGATCTGCTTGCCGTTGTACAGGTACTCGGGACCGATGAACCCCACCACGGTGTTCACCAGGAACGGCTTGAAATGCCGGGCCACGGCATAGGCGCGGGTTTCACAGGTTTGCTGGTCGATGCCGAAGTGGGCGTTGGCCGACAGGGCACTGCCCTGGCCGGTCTCGAAGTACATCAGGTTCTGCCCGAGGGTGCCGCGGTTCAGGCTCAGGCCTGCTTCGTAGCCTTCCTGGAGCACGTTGAGGTTGATGCCGAAGCTGGCGTTGGCGGCTTCGGTGCCGGCAATCGACTGGAACACCAGATCCAGGGGGACACCGCGATTGATCGCCTCGATGGAGGTGGTGACGTGGGTCAGCACGCAGGCCTGGGTGGGGATCTCGTAGCGCTGGATGATGGCGTCGAGCATTTCCAGCATGGCGCAGATCGAGGCGATGCTGTCGGTGGCCGGGTTGATGCCGATCATCGCATCGCCGTTGCCGTACAGCAGGCCGTCGAGAATGCTCGCGGCAATGCCCGCCGGCTCGTCGGTGGGGTGGTTGGGTTGCAGGCGGGTGGACAGGCGCCCGCGCAAGCCCAGGGTGCCGCGAAACTTTGTCACCACGCGAATCTTCTGCGCCACCAGGATCAGGTCCTGCACACGCATGATCTTCGACACCGCGGCGGCCATTTCCGGGGTCAGGCCCGGCGCCAGGGCACGCAGGCTCTGCTCGTCGGCGGCGTCACTGAGCAGCCAGTCGCGAAAGCCGCCAACGGTGAGGTGGCTGACCGTGGCGAAGGCCTGCTTGTCATGGCTGTCGATGATCAGCCGGGTGACTTCGTCGGATTCATAGGGAATCAGCACTTCTTCGAGAAAGTGCTTGAGGGGGATATCCGCCAGGGTCATCTGGGCAGCGACCCGTTCGCCGTCGTTGAGGGCGGCGACACCGGCCAGAAAATCTCCGGAACGGGCCGGGCTGGCCTTGGCCATGACTTCCTTGAGGCTGTCGAAGCGATAGGTCTGGGAACCTACGCTGTGGGAAAATTGGGCCATCTCAGTCTCCGTTTCAACGATGTAGGGGCGTTGCCGAGTGCTGGCGGATCATCAGGATGCCACCTTCTTCAGCAGGTTTTCCAGACGGTTGCCGGCAGCCCGGTGGTGGAGGATGGCAAAGGCCTTTTCCGCCACCAGGCTGCCGCCTTCCAGCGGTGGCAGGCCACCGCTGTAGATGTTCGAGATCACGGTGTATTCGTAGCGAATGTCCGGATTGCCGCTGAACTGGGCGGCGGCGCGGCGGGCCTGGTCGTCCGGCAGGCGGTAGCCCAGGTAGGCGGACATGCTGCGCGAGGCCAGGGCATCGCCGCCGGGACGCTCGCCGATCAGCACGATGATCAGTTGCGGTTGCAGGGCTTCGCCCACCGACTCTGCCAGCTTGACCCGGCCATAGGGCGCGAGGATCGGCTGGCCGATGCGCAGCTCGCGACTCTGCAGACCGTCCATCAGCACCGGCAGCAGCTCGGGAATGTTGTGGTGGATGGCTTCGGCGCTGAGGCCGTCGGAAATCACGATCTGCACGTCGTTGTATTCCGGTTGCAGGCGCCGCAGCACCTCCTCGGTCAGCCGCGCGCCCAACTCCGGGTCCTGCAGGTGGGCCAGCTTGTCCGGGGCGGCGGTGCGCAGTTCCCGCAGGGGAATGGCGCCGATTTCGGCAGGGCGCAGGTCGACGTAGATCGCCTCTCGGGCCACCGCGAGGTTGGCGCGCACGGTCCGCGACACCGCGTTGGCCGGGCGTGGGCCGGCGTTGTCAAAGCCGTAGGTGGCCGGGGTGGATTCGAGCAGGCGCTGGAAGTCGATGTCCGACTCACAGAAGATTCGCGGGTTGCCCCAGTTCGGTCCGCGTTCCACGTTGCCGTGGGCGTCCTCCTGGAAAATCCCCTTGCCCAGGGCCCAGCGCAGGTATTCCGGGGCCGGCGCCAGGTCGTGGACTTCGCGCAGGGTCTGGTTGTCGTGGGCGCTGGTGTCGAAGTAGGCGAGCATGCGGTCGGTGCTCAGGTACACGTCCATGAAGAAGTTGGCGCCGGCGGCGGTCAGCAATTCGGTGGCCATTTGCTGGCCTTCCAGGGTCACCTGGGAGTGCAGGGTGTAGCAGGGCGCCATGCCCATGGGCAGCCCCAGTAGCTTGCCCATGAACTGGTCCTGCAGGCAGGAATAGGTCATCTCGAAGTTGTCGAGGTGGGTTTCCGGGCCGATGAAACCGGTGACGTTGTTCACCATGTACGGCCGATAGCGCCGGGCCAGTCCATAGCACAGGGCTTCGCAGGTGGTCATGTCGATGCCTTCGTGCTTGCCGTAGGTCAGTTCGCTGCCCTGGCCGGTCTCGAAGTACATGAAGTTTTCTGCAACATCGCGCAGCGGGCCGCGCTCGGTCATGGTCTGCCAGGCCTGATCCAGCAACTGCACGGTGACATCGAACTCGTCGGTCAGGGTGCGTTCGGTGCCGGCCAGGCTCTGGAACATGATTTCCACTGGCGCGCCCTGGTCGAGGCAGGCCAGTTGGGTCTTGATGTGGGAGAGCACGCAGATCTGCGTCGGCGCTCCGGTTTCCCTACGCAATTTATCCAGGTGGCGCAGGGTGGCACTGATGTTGTCCACGGTGTCGATGGCCGGGTTAAGGCCGATCAGCGCGTCCCCCGAGCCCATGCTCAGGCCGGTGTAAACCAGCAGCGTGATGCCGCTGAGGTTGTCGGTGGGATGGTTGGGCTGCAGCCGCGACGACAGAGTACCGGGCAGGCCCACCAGGGTCCGGGCCTTGGCCGCCGCGCCGCTCTTGAGCTTTTTCGACAGCAGGATCAGTTCATGCACGTCCAGCAGCTTGGCCAGGGCCGCCACCATGACCCCGGTCAGGGCCGTGCCGATACGGCGTATTTCAGTGCCATGGCTGCGCAGCAGGCGATCTTTCAGGGCGCCCAGGGTCAGGTCGGCGATCTCGCCAAAGACGCTGTGGTCGATGTCGTAGTTGACCTGCATGACGCTGTCGATGCGGCCGTGGCGATCTGTCAGCGGATGCTGGAAGTAGTGATCCAGGGTCAGCTCTGAGAGCACTTTGCGCGCCGCCTCGCGGGTGATTTCATCAGCCGCCGCGAGCCCTGCCACCCGGTCCCCGGCCTTGCTGATGTCGGCGGCGCCGAGCACCGCCTTGAGGCTGGCGAAGCCTATCTCGCGGTCCAGCACCCGGGTGCTGTAGGCCCGTTCGGCAAGCGCTTCGGGAAGGCGGATGTGCTGCAGTGCGGTGAGTGACATGGCAAGACGCTCCTTGGCCGGCATCGGCTCAGTGCACGCCGTAGAAGGCGACGGGCACGATGTGCTGGTGGGGTTTTCCCAGGTTGATGAAGTGTGCCGAACGCTCGCGTACTTCATCGATGACGATCAGGTTGCAAGAACTGCGCCCCCAATCCGTGGCGTAGTTGCCCAGGACCTTGCCGACGTTGCTTTCCAACAGCAGCACCAGCGGCCAGTGCGGGGCGGGTCGTGCTTGCTCCAGGGCGCGGGCCAGGCGTGCGCCCAGCTGTCGGATGTCCTCCAGTCGTGGCGCCTGGCCGTTGTCGAGCAATTGCAGGCAAGCGCCGTCGCAGCTGCTCAGTGCCAGGGCCAGGGCGTCGTCCAGTTGCTGCTCGGTGGCATCCATGGGCAGCCGGGCGACGATGGGCAGGTCCTTGAGCGGCAGCACCTCGGGCTGGGGCAGAAACAGGGTGCTGCCGGAAATCTCGGTGTTGTGCAGGGTCAGGCCGTAGACCGTGGCCCGGCCGCGGTTTTCCGGCACCAGCCGGGTGGCCGCCTGCACCAGTCGCGGGTGGCGGGCAATGGCCAGGGCCAGATCGATGCCCAGATCGCCGTAATAGGTGGTGCCGGGCATGGGTTCGCCTTGCAGGTGGCGATAGAGCAGCTCGCCCACACCGCCGGAAAAAGTCAGGGCCGGGTCGGCATTGCGTGCAGGGAGGATCAGCGGCAGTTGCTCGGTCAGTTGGCCCAGCGGGCTGGCAAAGAAGTGGCGATCACCTTCGGCAATGGCGACCAGGGCATCGATGTACCAATTGACCACCGCCTCCAGCTCGGAACGCTCCAGGACCTGTCCGGGATGCTTGCGGATTGCCAGGTGATCGAGCAGTGCCTGACCGAACTCCGATACGCCGCTGAGACGATAACTGCCCGGCTCGAACTGCAAGTGCCGAGCCCCGATGAAATGGCAGCCGCTGGCCAGGACGTTGCCATCCAGGCCCCAGGCGGCGTTGGTGGTGCCCCCGCCGATATCCAGGTTGAGTATCGGTTGCCGAGCGTGGAAGCGGCTCAGCGCCGAACAACTGCCCATGAAGGCCAGCCAGGACTCCAGCCCGCCGTCGTCGGCGCGCGTGATCAGGGCGTTGCCGATCAATTGGCCGACCAGTTGCGCCAGGGCCTGGGCGTTGTGCCGCCGCGCCGCCAGACCGGTGATGATCACACCACCGGAAAACAGCTGTTGCGGGCTTACGCCGGCCTGTTCGAGCCAGGTTTCGATCAGGGCCCGGATCGCGGCTTCATCGATGACCTGGTCCTTGAACGGGGTGAACACCGGCTCGCCACGAAACAGCACCCGTGGCTCGTTGAGGGCCATGCGTCCGGTGATGCAGTGGCTGCTCAGGCTGGCCTGGGCGATCAGCGCGCTGCTGGTGGTGGACCCGAAGTCCAGCCCCAGCAGCAGTACCGATGCGCCGCCCGTGATGGCTTGCATGCAGGCGTTCCTCGCCGCGCCGCAGTCAGGCGGTGGCCTTCTGGCCGGCAGGTTCCGGCGTGTCCAGCGCGGTGCCGCCCAGGTACTCGCCCGGGGCGATGATCCCCGCGGCCCGATCCTGGGCTTCCAGTTGCAGCGCCTTGGGCACCGACAGCCAGTAGGCCAGGCCGACGGCGACGAAGCCGGCGCAGAGCTTGCCGATCAGTACCGGCAGGATGATGGTGGGCTGGAAGTTGGCAGTGAAGGACAGGTGGTCCCCCAGCAGGAAGGCGGCGCAGACGCCGAAGGCGATATTCACCACCTTGTCCTTGGGCGGCATGAGGCGCACTAGGCGGAACATGGCGAGGATGTTGGCGATGGTCGCCAGCATGCCGGCGCTGCCCACCGCGCTGAGGCCGATCTTGCCGCCGAGGTTCTCCAGGGGTTTGCCCAGGTACTTGCGCAGCAGGTAGACCATGGGGAAGGCACCGGCCAGCATGATGCCGATGTAGCCGGCGGTTTCCAGGGCGCGGGTCTGGTCCTGGGCGTCGGCGATGATCGGGTGGAAGCCCCAGCCGCCAAATACCGCGGAGAAGACCCCGGTGAAGTATTCGACGATGGAGAACACCAGCACCAGCTTGATGGCCGCGTCCATGGCGCGGCCGAAGATGATGAAACCCTTGATCATCATGTCCGGCAAAAAGCGCAGGCCCAGGGCCAGGGCCACGACGAAGATCAGGATCGGCAGCAGGTTGGCGAAGATGCTGCCCAGGCCCAGGGCCAGTTGGTAGCTGGCTTCACCGTTGGTGCTCACCAGTTCGCGTACCACCGGGTTGCTGAAGGCCAGGATCAGGCTGGCGATCATCACCCCGACGGGGATGGTGAGGATGCCGGACATGATCCCCAGGGCCATGTACTTGTGGTCGCGCTTGTCGAGCATCGCCAGGCCCATGGGGATCGAGAAGACGATGGTGGCGCCGCCCATGAAGCCGGTGATCAAGGCCATCACCAGGGCTTCCTTGCTGGCGGCCAGGGCCGAGGCCAGCTGATAGCCACCCATGTCCGAGGCGATGATCATGGTCGCCGCCAGGGCCGGATCGGCGCCCAGGGAGTTGAAGAACGGACCGAAGACGGTCTCGATGACCACGGTCAGGTAGGGAATGGAGGCCATGATCCCTGCGGCCGGCACAAAGATGTAGCCGGTGGCATGAATGCCTTCCATGAATTCTTTGCCCAAGCCTCGCTCGCTGTCATAGATGGCGGCGAAGGCACCGATTACGGCGCAGAGCATGATGAGGTAGAGCACGTAGTTGCCGATCTGATCCATTGCGTTTGTCCCTTGTTATTGTTTTTCAAGCAGGGTCTGTGCACGACTGGTTTGGCGCAGAACTTCCGACAGCAGTGTCCCGTCCGGCAAGCCTTCGGCACCGGATCAGAGCAGGTGAACAAGTGCGGCAAGGCCGCCAAAAGGCCTCCCGGCGACCTGGGTCGCCGGGAGGGTCGATCAGAAGAAGCCCAGCGGGTTGATGTCGTAGCTCACCAGCAGGTTCTTGGTCTGCTGGTAGTGGTCGAGCATCATCTTGTGGGTTTCACGGCCAACGCCGGACTTCTTGTAGCCACCGAACGCGGCGTGCGCCGGGTACAGGTGGTAGCAGTTGGTCCAGACGCGGCCGGCCTTGATCCCGCGGCCCATGCGATAGGCGCGGTTGATGTCGCGGGTCCAGACCCCGGCACCCAGGCCGAACTCGGTGTCGTTGGCAATCGCCAGGGCTTCGGCTTCGTCCTTGAAGGTGGTGACGCTGACCACCGGGCCAAAGATTTCTTCCTGGAACACGCGCATTTTGTTGGTGCCCTTGAGCAGGGTCGGCTGGATGTAGTAGCCGCTGGACAGGTCGCCTTCGAGTTTCTCCACCTTGCCGCCGGTGAGCAGCTGCGCGCCTTCGTTCTTGGCGATGTCGAGGTAGGAGAGGATCTTGTCGAACTGCTGCTCGGAGGCCTGGGCGCCGACCATGGTGTCGGTGTCCAGCGGATCGCCACGCTTGATCTGCTCGATCTTCTTCATCACCACTTGCATGAATTCGTCGTAGATCGATTCCTGCACCAGGGCACGGGATGGGCAGGTGCAGACTTCACCCTGGTTGAAGAACGCCAGCACCAGGCCTTCGGCGGCCTTTTCGATGAACTTCGGTTCGGCCTGCATGATGTCTTCGAAGAAGATGTTCGGCGACTTGCCGCCCAGTTCCACGGTGGACGGAATGATGTTCTCGGCGGCGCACTTCATGATGTGCGAGCCCACCGGAGTCGAGCCGGTGAAGGCGATCTTGGCGATGCGCTTGCTGGTGGCCAGGGCCTCGCCGGCTTCACGGCCGAAACCTTGCACTACGTTGAGCACGCCCGGTGGCAGCAGGTCGCCGATCACTTCCATCAGTACGGTGATGCCCAGTGGGGTCTGCTCGGCGGGTTTGAGTACCACGCAGTTACCGGCAGCCAGGGCTGGGGCGAGTTTCCAGGCGGCCATCAGGATCGGGAAGTTCCACGGGATGATCTGCCCGACCACGCCCAGGGGTTCATGGATGTGGTAGGCCACGGTGTTGCCGTCGATTTCCGCGGCGCTGCCTTCCTGGGCCCGCAGGCAACCGGCGAAGTAGCGGAAGTGGTCGGCGGCCAGGGGAATGTCGGCGTTCAGGGTCTCGCGTACCGCCTTGCCGTTGTCCCAGGTTTCGGTGATGGCCAGCAGTTCAAGGTTCTGTTCGATGCGGTCGGCGATCTTCAGCAGGATCAGCGAGCGGGCCTGTACCGAGGTGGCGCCCCAAGCGTCGGCGGCGGCATGGGCGGCGTCCAGCGCCTTGTCGATGTCTTCGGCGGTGGAGCGGGGGAATTCGGCAATCGGCTGGCCATTGACCGGCGAGGTGTTGGTGAAGTACTGGCCTTTGACTGGCGCAACGAATTCGCCGCCGATGTAGTTACCGTACTTGCTCTTGAACGAAACGATAGCGCCTTCAGTACCGGGGTGTGCGTAACGCATGGTGGGTATCTCCTGGCTTTTATGCTTATGGGGGAGGACGCGCTATAGCGCATACCAAGCGTAGAGCAAAGGTCGGGCCAGTGGGGTGCAGGCCATATGAATCAAGGGTTTGCGGATGTTTCGAAGCGGTGCCAACGGCAGCGTGTGACGAATCTGGTACGGCACCGAGTGACAGTTTGTAACCTGGATGGCACAAGCTGTGACTCATGGGTCAAGCCGGCATTGCAATGAAACAGCGGCTGGAGGATGCTGGTTCGCGTGTCGAATCTTGTCGGATAGATCTGATGGTCTGTCCTTCTTTACAGGGCCGATTGCGGCCGGCAGCGGCGCCAGTGTTCCGTCTGAGCGTGACAGCGCATCAGGAGAATAATAAGAAATGCACAGTAGTAATCATCTGAGTCGACATGCCCAGCAGGTGCTGACGGTGGCCCAGGGTAAAGCCCATTTGCAGGGCCCCGGCAGCGACCCCTCCATTGCTCGCTCCTGGCTGCGCTGCCTTGAGGACTATCACCTTGATCCGGCCCAGGCCATGGCTCCCACAGTGCTGGAGCATGGTCGCCTGCTGGAAAGTCGCGAACGCCTGCAGGATGTGCTGCAAATAGCCGGCACCGAGATGGCCAACCTGCACCAGCAGTTGTCCGGCGCGGGCCATGCCGTGCTGCTGACCGATGCCCGGGGGGTGATCCTCAACTGCATCACCGCCCCTAGCGAGCGCAAGATTTTCGAGCATGCCGGTCTCTGGCTGGGCGCCGACTGGAGCGAGGCCCGGGAAGGCACCAACGGCATTGGCACCTGCCTGGTGGAGCGCCAGTCGCTGACCATTCACCAGGGCGAGCACTTCCGTGGCCGGCACACTGGCCTGACCTGCTCGGCGAGCCCGGTGTTCGATCCCCATGGCGAATTGCTGGCGGTGCTGGATGTGTCCTCGGCGCGTCAGGACGTTTCCCGGCAGAGTCAGTTTCACACCATGGCCTTGGTCAATCTCTCGGCGAAAATGATCGAGAGCTGCTATTTCCTGCGTTATTTCGAGAACCAGTGGCTGCTGCGCTTTCATCTACAGGCGGAGTCTGTGGGGCTGTTCAGTGAGGGCTTGCTGGCGTTTGACGGCGAAGGGCGAATCTGTGCGGTGAACCAGAGCGCCCTGAACCTGCTGGGACATATTCGCGGTGGCTTGCTGGGTAAACCGGTGGACAGCTTTTTCGACTGTTCCCTGGATGAATTGCTCAGTCGCGCCAGCATCAATGCCAGCGCCAGTTGGCCCTTGCGTACTCGGGATGGGCGGCGTCTGTTTGCCTTGTTGCGCGGTCAGCCGCACCCGGTATCGCAACCTGCACCGCGGGTGCCGGCTGGTGTTACGCCGCCGCGCACTTCAAGCATCTGCCTTGGGGATGAAGGGCTGCAGAATGATTTTCGCCGGGCCTCGCGGGTGTTCGAGCGTGATGTGCCGCTGTTGATCAATGGTGAAACCGGCTCCGGCAAGGAGGCTTTCGCCAAGGCCGTGCACCAGGGCAGTGCCCGTTCGGATAAAACCTTTGTCGCCCTCAATTGCGCGGCGATTCCGGAGAGCCTGATCGAGAGCGAACTCTTCGGTTATCGCGGCGGCAGCTTTACCGGGGCGCGCAAGGAGGGCATGCGCGGCAAGTTGCAGCAGGCCGATGGCGGCACCTTGTTCCTCGATGAAATCGGCGATATGCCCCTGGCCCTGCAGACGCGTTTGCTGCGGGTGTTGGAAGATCGCCTGGTGGTGCCGATTGGCGGTGAGCCGCAATCGGTCAACGTGCGGATCATCAGCGCCACCCACCGGGATCTGCTGGAGCGGGTACGCGACGGCAGTTTCCGTGAGGATCTGTATTACCGGCTCAATGGTCTTGAGATCGCGCTGCCGGCCCTGCGTGAGCGCAGCGACAAATCCCAGTTGCTGGACTTTCTCCTGGCCGAAGAAGCGGGCGGGCAACCGGTGGTGCTGGACGAAGCGGCGCGTCAGAGCCTGTTGAGTTATTCCTGGCCGGGAAACGTGCGGCAATTGCGCAACGTCCTGCGAACCCTGGCGGCCTTGTGTGAAAACGGCCGCATTGGTCTGGAAGACCTGCCGCCGCTGATCCGCAACAGCCGCCCGGCGCCGGTTTCCGAGCCGGTTGCCGAAGCGCAGGAGCGCCCCCTGGAGGACGCCGAGCGGGTTGCGCTACTGGCAGCCCTGGAGCAACAGCGCTGGCACATGACCCATACCGCCGAACAGCTGGGGGTCAGCCGCAATACCCTCTATAGAAAGCTGCGCAAACACGGTATTGCGCGTTAAAACGCACCTGTGACTGCCGGTACAGGGCCGCTTGCCTTGTGCCAGCGGCGGCAAACGCAACAGCCTCCCGGTCAGCTAATGGGTGCGATTTGCAGCCCTCTAGGCTAACCTGCGCCGATGTTTTATGAGGTCGACTATGCACATCCATATTCTCGGTATCTGCGGCACTTTCATGGGCTCGATGGCGGTTCTGGCTAAAGAACTGGGCCATCACGTCACCGGCTCCGACGCTAACGTCTATCCCCCCATGAGCACCCAGCTGCAAGCCCAGGGCATCGAGCTGACTCAAGGCTATGACCCGGCCCAGCTGGACCCGGCTCCGGATCTGGTGGTGATCGGCAATGCCATGTCCCGGGGCAACCCGGCCGTGGAGTATGTGCTGAACAAAGGCCTGCCCTATGTTTCCGGCCCGCAGTGGTTGGCGGACCATGTCCTGCAAGGGCGCTGGGTCCTGGCTGTTGCCGGCACCCACGGCAAGACCACCACCAGCAGCATGCTGGCCTGGGTACTGGAGCATGCCGGCATGAGCCCGGGCTTCCTGATCGGTGGGGTGCCGCAGAATTTCGCCGTTTCGGCCCGCCTGGGCGGCACACCGTTCTTCGTGATCGAGGCCGATGAGTACGACAGCGCGTTCTTCGACAAGCGCTCGAAGTTTGTCCACTACCGCCCGCGCACGGCGATCCTCAATAACCTTGAGTTTGACCATGCGGACATCTTCCCTGACCTGGCAGCCATCGAGCGGCAGTTCCACCATCTGGTGCGGACCATCCCCAGCGAAGGCCTGGTGATTCATCCCACCACCGAACCGGCCTTGCAGCGGGTCATCGAGATGGGCTGCTGGACGCCGGTGCAGACCACCGGTGCCGGTGGTCAGTGGCAGGTCAAGTTGCTCAGTGCCGACGGTTCTGCCTTTGAAGTGATGTTCGAGGGGGTGAGCCAGGGCGTGGTGGAGTGGGAACTGACCGGGCAGCACAACGTGGCCAATGCCCTGGCGACGCTGGCCGCTGCTCGTCATGTTGGCGTGGTGCCGTCGATGGGCATTGCTGGCCTGAGTGCGTTCAAGAGCGTGAAGCGCCGCATGGAGAAGGTCGCCGAAGTGCATGGCGTGACCATCTACGATGACTTCGCCCACCACCCGACGGCCATCGCCACCACCCTGGACGGCCTGCGCAAGCGGGTCGGCGACGCACCGGTGATTGCCATCATCGAGCCGCGCTCCAACTCCATGAAGCTTGGCGCCCACCGTGATGGGCTGCCGGAAAGCGTCAACCAGGCCGATCAGGTGATCTGGTACGCACCGGCCAACCTGGGCTGGGACCTGGCGGCAACGGCGGCCTTGTGTTCGGTGCCATCGATTGTCAGCGACTCTCTGGAAGGCATCATCGAACGGGTGAAAAGCCAGGCCAAGCCGGGCACCCAGGTGGTGATCATGAGTAACGGCGGCTTCGGCGGCCTGCACGGCAAACTGGCCGAGGCACTGCAATGAGCAACGGCCCGGAACGCATCACCCTGGCCATGACCGGTGCCTCGGGCGCCCAGTACGGTTTGCGCCTGCTGGATTGCCTGGTGCGTGAGGATCGGGAAGTGCACTTCCTGATCTCAAAGGCTGCGCAGTTGGTCATGGCCACGGAAACCGATGTGACCCTGCCGCCCAAGCCGCAGATGATGCAGGCCTTTCTCACCGAGTACACCGGTGCGGCGGCGGGGCAGATCCGGGTGTACGGCAAGGAAGACTGGATGTCGCCGGTAGCCTCGGGTTCCGGCTCGCCGGCGGCGATGGTGGTGGTGCCTTGCTCCACCGGCACCTTGTCGGCGATTGCTACCGGGGCTTGCAACAACCTGATCGAACGGGCTGCGGACGTGACCCTCAAGGAGCGCCGGCAGTTGATTCTGGTGCCTCGCGAGGCTCCCTACTCCAGCATTCATCTGGAGCACATGCTCAAGTTGTCGAATATGGGCGTGACTATCCTGCCGGCCTCGCCGGGTTTCTATCATCAGCCGCAGACCATCGATGACCTGGTGGACTTCGTCGTGGCGCGGATTCTCAATCTGCTGAACATTCCCCAGGACATGTTGCCGCGCTGGGGCGAACATCATTTGAGCAGCGATGAATAAATCCCTGCTGATGCTGCTGGCTGCCCTGCAGCTGGGGGGCTGTGCCACGGTCCGTACCTTGAACGCCGCACAACCTGGGGCACCGGTGGTGTATTCGGGGACGCGCCTGGATCTTTATGCCATGCAGGGTGGTTGCTGTGCCATGGACCGCTTTGGCGCCGAGGCACCGAGCTATCCGGGAGTAGACCTGCCGGCCAGTGCCCTGCTCGATACGCTGTTGCTGCCGTTGTCGGTGCTGACAGTGTTGGGGGTGGGGTTTCAGGCAACGGGTGGGTTGTAGGGTTCGTCGGCAAGCCGGCTCCTGCAGCTATGTGCAGGAACCGGCTTGCCGGCGGGTGCTTCATTTACCTAGCTTGCGCAACTCATCGGATTCGACGACCCGAGTGCCGCTTTGCTCTTCCAGGGCCAACCGCCACATGGCGCGTGCCAACTGGCAGGCTTCGATGCCGTGGTACTTGCCCGGGATAAGTCGCGACAACGGGCCGGCCAGTTGTTCGGTCAGGCGCGGTTCGATCCGGTCTCCCAGCAGCAGTGACGGCCGGCAAATGGTCAGCTGTGGCCAGCCCTGCTGTTTAAGGGCCTCTTCCATTTCACCTTTGACCCGGTTGTAGAAAATCGATGACTTGGGGTCGGCGCCCAGGGCGCTGACCACTATCAGGTGCCGCGCGCCCATTTCCAGGGCGCGTTTGCCGAAGGCCACCACCATGTCCAGGTCCACGGCGCGAAAGGCCGCTTCGGAACCCGCCTGCTTGATGGTGGTGCCCAGGCAGCAGAAGGCGATCTCCACCTTGCCGCTTAGTTGCGGCAGAAACACCGCCGGATCGCCGACGGGGTTCTCCAGGCGTGGGTGCTTGCTTAGCGGGCGTCTGCTGGGTGCCAGAACACGAATGATGGTGGGCTCGTTGAGCAGGCGATCGAGTAGATGCTCTCCGGTTAGTCCGGAGGCGCCGGCGAGCAGGATATGCTGAGGCGTCAAGTACATAGTCATTCCCCCTTGATACTGTTTCAGCTTAGTTGCTCTGTGCTTCCTTGCTGCCTATAGAGACACTTTGCAGCGCTTTTCGTGCCTGCTGTTTGCGCAATTGTTGCCAATGCGCGATGACGCCTTTGGGGGCCCAGATCTGTGGTTCTGACGCTTCGAAACCATCGGCCTGTTCACGTTCGGCCACTGTGGCCCGGGCCAGCTTGAAGGCGTGCTCCAGGTCATCGGTCTGGTTCAGTGCCTGGGCGAATAAAGCATCGCCGAAGTAGGTGAAGTCGGCTTCTTCGGAACAGCCGAAAGACACCCGGTCGGCCTGGGAGGCGGTCATGATCAGGGTTCGTTCGTCCTTGAGCGCAGGGATGAAACCGCCCGAGTAGCAGGACGAGATGACGATGATCTTGTCGCGGTTTTTCAGGGGGGCCAAGGCAATGGCCAGTTCATCGGCTGGTAGGTCGGTCAACTCCATGCGCGGCTGATCCAGCACCAGTTCGTGCTCGCTGGTGCCATGGCTGGTGAGGTAGATGAACACCAGGTCCTCGGGGCCGCTGCGTTCGGCCAGGGTCTTTGCGGCGCGGCGCAGGTTCTCCCGGGTGGCCATGGGCCGGTTCATCAGGTGGTCCCGGTGGTTGACCAGGCGGATCTGACCGTGGGCGCCGAAGCGGCTCGCGAGCATGTTGCTGACGTAGTCGGCTTCGCGCAGGAAGACACTCTGCTTGCCGTCGCCGGCCAGGGTCAGGCTATAGAGTTCGATGGTTGGGCTTGAGGCAGGCACCGCATCGAGGGCCTCCTTGAGCAGGCGACCCTGGACCAGCAGAGCAGTTTCCAATGGGTCCGGCAGTAGTTTGCCGTCGGCGTCGCGAACCCGCATGCCATTGCTCCAGACACCGCTTTGCACGCTGCCATCGCGCAGCACCAGCACACCGTGGCCCTGGTAGTTGTCGCTGTCGAAGCCGCCGATGTAGAAGCTGCCGTCACTGAGGTTCAGTCGTCCTTCGCCGCTGAAGCGCCAGTCGCTGAAGGTGCCGACATAATGGCTGCCATCGGCGCCGATCAGCTCGCCCTTGCCACCCAGGGCACCTTCCTTGAACTGGCCGATCCAGACGTCGCCGTCGGAGTTTTCGTAGCGGCCCTTGCCATTGAGCTGGTTGTGTTTGAAACCACCGACATAAATGTCGCCTTCGGCGCTGTTGAAGGTGCCGTTGCCTTCCAGTTGGCCGTTGACGAAGTTGCCGCTGAACTGGTTGCCGCTGGCATCGCTGCGCTGGCCTTCGCCATTGGGCTTGCCCTTGGCGAATTGCCCCTGGAACTGGCTGCCGTCCTCCAGTTCCAGGCGGCCCAGGCCCGAGTACAGGTCGGCCTTGAACTCGCCGCGATAGGTCATGCCGTCTTCTTTTAGGGTGCCTTCGCCGTCCCGGCGGCCTAGTTTGAAGCCGCCGCTGTAGCTGCTGTCCTTGGTGGTCAGGGTGCCTTGTCCGTGGAACAGCCCTTGCTGGAACTGGCCGCGATAGACCTCGCCATTGCTGCCATGCCATTCGCCCTGGCCATGCCATTGGCCCTTGTCGAACTGGCCGGCGTACCAGCTGCCGTTGGGGTAGTCGATGCGTCCCTGTCCCTGGAGCAGGCCATTGACCAGGTCGCCGCGATAGCGCCCGCCGTCGGGCAGTCGGGCATCGGGCGGCAACAGCGATTCGCCGTCTCCGCAAGCGCTGAGCAAGAGAGTCAAGACCAGGGGTACAAGTGGGCGCATAACGGGTTCCGGATAATTAGGGGACCGAGTATGCCGCAGCGGTGTGACTTATATATAGAGAGGTTGAGCGAAACAGCATGAGCTGTTTCGCATCAGGGACATTTCAGACGAAGCAGAGCGAAAGAGGCTCAGCGATATAGGCAGGTTTTTCCTCGCCGTCGATTTCCAGGGTGGCCGTGGCCTTGAGCAGCCATTGGCCGGGCTTCTTCTCGGTGACGTCGGTCAGTTCGACCTTGAGACGCACCTTGGAGTCGACTTTCACCGGCTGGATGAAGCGCACGCTGTCCAGACCATAGTTGACCACCATCTTCAGGCCCTCGGGCAGCACGAGTATGTCTTCCATCAGTTTGGGGATCAGCGACAGGGTCAGGAACCCGTGGGCGATGGTGGTGCCGAACGGGGTTTTCGCTGCCTTGACCGGGTCCACGTGAATGAACTGGAAGTCGCCAGTGGCTTCGGCGAACAGGTTGATACGCTCCTGGTCAATGGTGAGCCACGCGGAACGTCCGAGTTCCTTCCCGACATAATCTTTGAGCTCTGCAACAGGAACATAGGGCATTGAGACTCTCCTTGGTTCAACGAATTTTTAGTATTCGACCCAGTGCTTTGTGGTCTGAAGTATCCACTTTAGATCATCATGGCGATCCTTCCCGGTAAACATCCATGCTTTTGGCGAATGCCGGTTCATAGCGCCTGCGTGCTTATAATGCGCCACGGGATCTGGCTGGAGAGGCGGTATGTTGTTACGCGGTTTGACATGGCTGGTGCTGTTCCAATTGCTCGGCACGGCGCTCAATCATCTGCTGTTGCCCGTACTTCCCGGGCCGATCATCGGCCTGTTGTTGCTGCTGGTTTTTCTGGTGGTGCGCGGCGAAGTGGGCGAGCCGTTGAACCTGGCAGCCAGCAGTTTGCTGCGTTACCTGCCGCTGTTACTGGTGCCGCCTGCTGTCGGGGTCATGATCTACGCCCGGGATATCGCCGCGGACTTCTGGGCGATCAGCGGTGCGCTGGTGCTCTCGCTGGTGATCTCCATGGCCTTTGTCGGTGTGCTGATGCAGCGCCTGGTCAAGCGCCAGTCCCGCCGGGAGGACAATCAATGAATGTCGATTGGCAGGGCGCCTGGGCGGCGGTGATTCACCATCCGCTGTTCGGCATCGGCATCACCCTGGGCGCCTACCAACTGGTGTTGGCGGCCTTTGAGAAAACTCGTTGGATGTTCCTGCAACCGGTACTGGTGTCCATGCTGCTGGTGATCGGTGTGCTGCTTGGCTGTGGTTTGAGTTATGCGGAGTACCGCAAGAGCACCGAGATTCTGAGCATTCTGCTGGGCCCGGCCACTGTCGCCCTGGCGGTGCCCCTGTACCTCAACTTGCGGCGCATCCGCCAATTGTTCTGGCCGATATTGACTACGCTGGTGGTGGGTGGAGTGCTGGCCACTAGCCTGGGGGTACTGCTGGGGTGGTGGTTCGGTGCTGAGCACATGATCCTCATGACCATGGCACCCAAGTCGGTGACTTCGCCGATCGCCATGCTGGTGGCCGAGCAGATTGGTGGCGTCGCGGCTCTGGCGGCGGTGTTCGTGCTGATTACCGGGGTGATCGGGGCGATCTTCGGCCCGAGTATCCTCGACCGCCTGGGCGTTCATGGGCCTGAGGCGCGAGGCATGGCCCTGGGCATGACCGCCCATGCGGTGGGCACTTCGGTGGCCTTGCAGGAGAGTGAGGAGTGCGGCGCCTTTGCGGCGCTGGCCATGAGTCTGATGGGCGTGGCCACGGCGGTACTGCTGCCGTTGGCGGTGTCTTTGCTGGTTTAAGGATGGGTGTATGAGCCTGGCGCTGTTTCCTTTGAATACCGTGCTGTTCCCTGACTGCATCCTCGATCTGCAGATTTTCGAGGCGCGCTACCTGGACATGATCGGCCGCTGCATGAAGCAGGGTTGCGGCTTCGGGGTGGTGTGCATCCTGGAGGGCGAGGAGGTCGGTACAGCCGCGCCGGGCTATGCCCTGGTGGGTTGCGAAGCACTGATTACCGATTTTCACCAGCAGGACAATGGACTGCTGGGAATCAGGGTCAAGGGTGGTCGACGCTTCCGCGTGCTGGAGAGCGAAGTGCAGAAAGACCAACTGACGGTGGCCCAGGTCCAGTGGCTGGCGGAGGCTGCGGAGCAACCATTGCAGGATGAGGACGCAGACCTGATCGCGCTGCTCAAGGCTCTGGCCGAGCATCCGATGGTGGAGGCCCTGGACATGGGCAGCGAGGCCCAGGGGCAATTGTCCCTGGCCAATCAACTGGCCTACCTGTTGCCCTTTTCCGAGCAGGACAAGATCGACCTGCTGCAACTGGATGATCCGCAGCAGCGTCTCGATGCCATCCAGCAACTGCTGGATGAACTGCAGGGCGAACTCTTCGCCTGAGTCCTGAACCTCTAGCGGCAGCTACAGGTTGCCGCCTGCACGCTTAATAGGCGTATCGCAGCAGGGCGTAAGGCAGATGCCGTGTCGCCATGAACCCGCACATCAACAGCATGACTGGCAGTAGCAGCCACCAGACCTTGGCCGACATCGGCTTGAGCGATTCTTGCCATTGAATCAGGGTCAGGCTGGCGGCGCAGACACAGGTCGCGAGCATGGCGCCGGCGAGAATGTCGGTTGGCCAATGGGCCCCCAAGTAGACCCGGGACAAGGCAATGGATGCCGCCGGCAGGCAGCCCAGCAGCAGCCAGGTCAGGCGCATTCGTGGTGGTTGGCCACGGCCTGCCAATACCGCCAGGGTCAGGAACAGGGCGAAGGAGCCAGAAGAGTGCCCGCTGGGCATGCTGAAACTGGTGAGGGGCTCGGTCAGGACCTCGGGACGTACCCGCGCAAAGAACCATTTGCTGCCAGTGTTGGCCAGTGCAGTGCACATCAGGGTGGCACCGGCGAACACGGCGTGACGCCATTGGCGCAGGGCCAGAAGTAGCAGGGTCAGTACCGCGCTGATGATGAACATGGCGCGAAACTCGCCGATCTGGGTGACCATCACCATGATCTTGTCCAGGGTCGGGTTCCGGTGTTCCTGCACCAGGGCAATCAGCCCCTGGTCGAACTGCGTGAGATAGGGGTAACCGATGAACAGCCCTGCCAGGATCAACAGGCTCAGGCCGGACATCAGCAGGGTAGCCCGACGATGGCGGCGCAGGCTGCTGGCAACGCTCAAGCCGATCAGTATCGCGAGGCTGCCGGCTACGACACCGGCTTGTGGCCAGAAGCCTTCGGGCAGCGGCAGGCGAATCGCCGCACCCGTGGCCCAGCCTGGCAGCAGGTAAGCCACCGACCAGCCCGCGGCTGCCAGCAGGCTGACGGCGAAAAATCGTACAAATGGCATGTCGAACATGCCGGCAACCATTGGCAACATTGGCCGCAGCGGGCCGATGAAGCGTCCTACCAGCAGACTGGCGATACCGTAACGCTGAAAATAGGCTTCGGCACCGTTGATCCATTCCGGATGATGGCGCAGTCCCGGCAGGCGCCGGATGCTCTGGTGAAAGTGACGCCCCAGCAGGTAGGACACCACGTCCCCGAGCAAACCGCCGAACAACCCCAGAAGCAGGGTTTCTCCCAGTGACAGCGCGCCGTTGCCGGCCAGCACGGCAATCGCGAACAGCAGCACCGTTCCCGGAACGATCAGGCCGGCAATGGCCAGGCACTCCACGCAGGCCACAATAAATACAGCGGCGGCCAGCCACTGCGGGTTGGTGGTCAGCCAGGCGGTCACGCTGTCGAGCCATGGGCCCATAATTTCAACTCCATTGTCAGTGTCTGGCGGGTACGGGGTTGCGCTAATCAGTCGAGGATCAGGTAGTCGCGACCTTCGACTTGGCCACGGCGCAGCGGGTTCCGTGTGCAGTAGGGCGCATAGGCGGCATCGACGAAGCGGTACATCAGGTGTTCGTCACGACCGCGGGGGATACCCAGGCGGGTGGTCTGGATGATGTGCGGCACTGCGCTGCCGACGTCCTCGACGAAAAGGGTTTCGTGATCGAAGCGCTTTGCATCCCAGACTGGGACTTTCAAGCCCATGGCCTTGCACAGCAGGGTCTGGCCGGCGCAGAGCTTTTGCGAGGGGCGCGGGCGGCCACTGGCGTCCGGGTTGTTCAGCAGCATCTGCGCCAGGCTGGCCGGGCCGGAGACGGCGTCGACCCAGGGATAGGCGGACTTGATCAGTACCGCATTGCCGGGCCCCTGGGCGCTGAAGTTCAGCGAGTCGCCACCGCGTGCGTAATACATATAGATGTGGCCGCCATCGAGAAACAAAGCCTTACGTTTTTCTGTGTAGCCGAGGGAGGCGTGGCTGCCTTTTTCCTCGCAGTAATAGGCTTCGGTTTCGATAATGCGCGCGGATAACCACAGCTCGCCGACTTTATGGCGAATGACTTTGCCCAGCAGTTCACGGGCCAAAAGCTCGGCGTCACGGTCGAAAAAGCCGTCAGGCAAGGCTTTGGGCGGGTTCGCAGAGGTCAGGATGGACATGGTGACGAGGGTTATGGCGGAAAAAGTGACGTAATGGTAACAACTCCAGGCTTAATTCAGGCTGAACTGCGGGTATTTACACTCCATTTCGACCATCCGCCTGTGACCGCTGTCCGTGAACGGGCGCGACAGCTATAATCAGCCGCTTTCCTCTTTGCCAAGACCACACCAGACCATGACTGAGTCCGTTCTTGACTACATGACCCGTTTGGGTCGCGCTGCCCGCCAAGCTTCCCGGGTGATCGCCCGTGCCACCACTGCGCAGAAGAACCGTGCGCTGTTGGCGGCTGCCGATGCCTTGGACGCTGCGCGACCGGAGCTGACCGCAGCCAACGAGCAGGACCTGGCCAACGGCCGGGCCAATGGTCTGGAACCGGCTCTGCTGGATCGTCTGGCGCTGACTCCGGCGCGTATCGATGAAATGATCGAAGGCCTGCGTCAGGTGGCCAAGCTGCCTGACCCCATCGGTGAAATTCGCGATATGCGCTACCTGCCTTCGGGCATCCAGGTGGGCAAGATGCGCGTGCCCCTGGGCGTGATCGGCATTATTTACGAGTCCCGTCCGAACGTGACCATCGATGCTGCCAGCCTGTGTCTGAAGTCTGGCAACGCCACCATCCTGCGGGGTGGTTCCGAGGCCATTGATTCCAACCGTGCCATTGCCACCTGTATTCAGCAGGGATTGGCGGCTGCCGATTTGCCGCCTCACGTGGTGCAAGTGGTGGAAACCACCGATCGCGCCGCGGTGGGCGCGCTGATCACCATGCCCGAATTTGTCGACGTAATTGTGCCTCGTGGCGGCAAGAGCCTGATCGAGCGGGTCAGCCGTGATGCCAAGGTGCCGGTGATCAAGCACCTGGACGGCGTCTGTCATGTGTTCATCGACGTGGCGGCGGACCTGGACAAGGCGATTCGTATTGCCGATAACGCCAAGACCCAGCGCTACGCGCCGTGCAACACCATGGAAACCCTGCTGGTTCACGCCGCCATTGCCGAGCGCGTATTGCCGCCATTGGCTGCGATCTATCGCTACAAGGGTGTCGAGTTGCGTGGCTGCGAGCAAACCCGAGGAATTCTTGGCGCCGATGTGCTGCAAGCGACCGAAGAAGACTGGCGTACCGAGTACACCGCGCCGATCCTCTCGATCCGGGTGCTGGACAACCTGGAACAGGCCATCGAGCACATCAACACCTACGGCTCGCACCATACTGACTCCATCGTCACTGAGAACTTCAGTGACGCTCGGCGCTTCCTCAATGAAGTGGACTCCAGTTCGGTCATGGTCAATGCCTCTACGCGCTTTGCCGACGGTTTCGAATATGGCCTGGGCGCTGAGATCGGCATTTCCACCGACAAGCTGCACGCCCGTGGCCCGGTGGGCCTGGAAGGCTTGACCAGCGAGAAGTATGTGGTTTTCGGCGACGGTCACGTGCGCACTTGATGGGCAAACGAATCGGTCTGCTGGGCGGCACCTTCGATCCAGTGCATATCGGCCACTTGCGTGGTGCGCTGGAGGTGGCTGAATCCATGCAACTCGATGAGCTGCGCCTGACACCCAGTGCCAGGCCGCCGCATCGGGATACACCGCAGGTGTCTGCGCTCGATCGTCTGGCGATGGTCGAATATGCGGTGGCGGGCGTTTCACCCCTGGTGGTGGACGACCGTGAGCTGAAACGGGACAAGCCGTCCTACACCATCGACACCCTGGAGCAGATGCGGGCCGAGTTGGCCGCGGATGACCAGTTGTTTCTGTTACTGGGCTGGGACGCGTTTTGCGGCCTGCCCACCTGGCATCGTTGGGAAGAATTACTCCAGCATTGCCACATCCTGGTGCTGCAACGCCCGGATGCCGACAGCGAGCCACCGGATGCCTTGCGCAACCTGTTGGCGGCGCGCTCGGTGAGCGACCCACTGGCCCTGCAAGGGCCGGGGGGACACATTGCATTCGTCTGGCAGACGCCGCTTGCGGTGTCCGCCACCCAGATCCGTCAACTGCTGGCCAGCGGTAAGTCGGTACGTTTCCTGGTGCCTGACGCGGTCCTGGCCTATATCGATGCTCACGGACTTTACCGTGCGCCGAACTGAAGGAACGCTGCCGGCCTGTGCTGAGCGGCGCTCCAAACATACGAGCTGAACGAGTTTTATATGACTAACCAAGTAATGAAAGGCGAAGATCTGGTCAAGGTGGCTGTTGCCGCGCTGGAAGACGTCAAGGCCCAGGATGTCCTGGTGATCGATGTTCGCGACAAGCAAAGCATCACTGACTACATGATCATCGCCACCGGTACCTCCAATCGCCAGATCGGCGCGATGCTGGAAAAGGTCCGCGAAATGGTCAAGGCCCAGGGCGTGCGTCCGCTGGGTGAAGAAGGCAAGGGCGACAGCGACTGGGTGCTGCTGGACCTGGACGATGTGATCGTGCACATGATGACTGCCTCGGCTCGTCAGTTCTATGACCTTGAGCGTCTGTGGCAGGGCGCCGAGCAGAGCCGCGCGGCCGATGGCAAGCACCACAGCCCGGAGCATGGCCACGAGCACTTCACCAAGCTCAACAAAGACCAGCAATAAGGGACAGCTGTGCGCCTGCGTCTGATCGCTGTTGGTTCACGCATGCCCAAGTGGGTGGAAGAGGGTTGGCACGAGTATGCCAAGCGTCTGCCCTCCGAGCTGGCGCTGGAACTGGTGGAAATTCCGCTCAATACCCGGGGCAAGAACGCCGACGTGGCTCGCTTTATCCGTCAGGAAGGCGAAGCCATGCTGGCCAAGGTCGGGCATAACGAGCGCATCGTCACCCTCGAGGTGCACGGAAAACCCTGGAGCACCGAGCAGTTGGCGGTGGAACTGGATCGTTGGCGTCTCGATTCGCGCACCGTGAATTTCATGGTCGGCGGCCCGGAAGGGCTGGCGCCGGAAGTCTGTGCGCGAGCGGATCAGCGCTGGTCGCTGTCGCCGCTGACCTTGCCGCACCCGCTGGTGCGGATTCTCATCGGTGAACAGCTGTATCGCGCCTGGACCGTGTTGTCCGGGCACCCTTACCACAAGTAGCCCGCGCCCCTAATGTCCCAGCCGATCCGCATCAAGGACCACGAAAAAGACGCCCGTCTGGTGCGTAGCCGGGTCGTGTTCGGCGCCATTATGGTGGTCTGCCTGATTGGCGTGCTGATTGCCCGGCTGTATTACCTGCAGGTGATTCAGTACGACTATCACTCCACGCTGTCGGAGAACAATCGGGTGCATGTGCAGCCGATTCCTCCGACTCGCGGACTGATTTTCGACCGCAATGGCGTGGTAGTTGCTGATAACCGGCCCAGTTTCAGCCTGAGCATGACCCGCGAACGTTCCGGCAACTGGCAGCAGGTCCTCGATGTGATTGTCGAGGTGCTGGAACTGACCCCGGAAGACCGGGTGCTGTTCGAAAAGCGCATGAAACAGGGGCGGCGCCCTTTCGAACCGGTGCCGATCCTGTTCGAGTTGACGGAAGAGCAGATAGCCCGCATTGCGGTGAACCAGTTCCGTCTGCCCGGGGTGGAAGTGGTTGCGCAACTGGTCCGGCACTACCCGCAGGGCGCGCACTTTGCGCACTCCGTGGGCTATATGGGACGGATCAACGAGAAAGAGCTGAAGTCCCTGGACCCGGTGAACTACAGCGGCACCCACCATATCGGCAAGACTGGCATCGAACGCTTCTACGAGCCGGAATTGCATGGCCAGGTGGGTTACGAGGAAGTTGAAACCAACGCCCGTGGCCGAGTGCTGCGGGTGCTCAAGCGCACCGATCCGATTCCCGGCAAGGACATTGTCCTGAGCCTGGATATCAAGTTGCAGGAGGCCGCGGAGCTGGCTCTGGGCGGCCGCCGCGGTGCGGTGGTGGCGCTGGACCCGAGCACCGGTGAAGTTCTGGCGATGGTCAGCCAGCCAAGTTTCGATCCGAACCTGTTCGTCACCGGTATCAGCTTCAAGGCTTATGCCGAATTGCGTGATTCCATTGATCGGCCGCTGTTCAACCGGGTGCTGCGCGGTCTGTATCCACCGGGTTCGACCATCAAGCCGGCGGTGGCGATTGCCGGGCTGGATGCCGGGGTGGTGACGGCCTCGTCCCGCGTCTACGACCCGGGCTACTACCAACTGCCCAACTACGATCACAAGTACCGCAACTGGAACCGAAGCGGTGACGGTTATGTCGACCTGGACACCGCGATCATGCGGTCCAACGACACCTATTTCTATGACCTGGCCCACAAGCTGGGGATCGATCGGCTCTCGGCCTACATGACCAAGTTCGGCATCGGCCAGAAGGTCTCCCTGGACATGTTCGAGGAATCCCCCGGGCTGATGCCGACCCGCGAGTGGAAGCGCGCCACCCGGCGTCAGGCCTGGTTCCCGGGAGAAACCCTGATTCTCGGGATCGGCCAGGGCTACATGCAGTCGACGCCGTTGCAACTGGCCCAGGCGACCGCTCTGGTTGCCAGCAAGGGCAAGTGGAACCGACCACACCTGGCCAAGAGCATCGAAGGCGAGAAGCCGGTGGATCACAACCCGATGCCGGACATCGTCCTGCGCGACCCGTCGGATTGGATGAGGGTCAATCACGGCATGCAGCAGGTGATGCACGGCGCCCGCGGCACTGCGCGCAAGGCTGCGGTTGGTTCGCAGTACCGGATTGCCGGCAAGAGTGGTACCGCCCAGGTGGTGGCGATCAAGCAGGGCGAGAAATACGACCGCTCCAAGGTTCAGGAGCGCCATCGCGACCACGCCCTGTTTGTCGGCTTCGCTCCGGCGGAAAACCCCAAGATCGTGGTTTCGGTCATGGTCGAGAACGGCGAGTCGGGCTCCGGCGTCGCGGCTCCCGTGGTGCGCCAGGTGATGGATGCCTGGCTTCTCGGCCAGGACGGCCAGCTCAAGCCTGAGTTCGCCAGCCCTATCAGCGCGGAGGCTACGGCCCGTGAAGAGTAATTTTGACCGCATCCTCTCCAGTGAGGATGTGATGCGCCGTCGTGCGACGCTGTTGCAGCGCCTGCATATCGATGGTCCCTTGCTGGTGTTGCTGTTGACGCTGGCCGCCGGCAGCCTGTTCGTGCTGTATTCCGCCAGTGGCAAGAGTTGGGATCTGCTGGCCAAGCAGGCCACGTCCTTCGGTATCGGCTTGGTGTCGATGATTGTCATCGCCCAGTTCGAGCCACGTTTCATGGCGCGCTGGGTGCCTCTGGGCTATGTGTTCGGCGTGGTGTTGCTGGTGGTGGTGGACGTCATGGGTCACAACGCCATGGGCGCGACCCGCTGGATCAACATTCCCGGGGTGATTCGCTTCCAGCCGTCGGAGTTCATGAAGATCATCATGCCGGCGACCATCGCCTGGTACCTGTCCAAGCGCACCTTGCCGCCCCATCTCAAGCATGTGGGGATCAGCCTGATACTGATCGGCATTCCGTTCATCCTGATCGTGCGTCAGCCGGACCTGGGCACCGCCCTGCTGATCCTGGCCGGTGGCGCCTTCGTGCTGTTCATGGGTGGCCTGCGCTGGCGCTGGATTCTGAGTGTGCTGGCGGCCGCGGTGCCGGTGGCCATCGCCATGTGGTTCTTCATCATGCATGACTACCAGAAACAGCGAATCCTGACTTTTCTCGACCCCGAGAGCGACCCCCTGGGCACGGGCTGGAACATTATCCAGTCCAAGGCGGCCATCGGTTCCGGCGGGGTTTTCGGCAAGGGTTGGCTGTTGGGTACGCAGTCGCACCTGGACTTTTTGCCGGAGAGCCACACCGACTTCATTATTGCGGTCATGGGCGAGGAGTTCGGCCTGGTGGGCATTTGTGCGCTGCTGCTGATCTACCTGCTGTTGATCGGGCGCGGGTTGGTGATCACCGCTCAGGCGCAGACGCTGTTCGGCAAGTTGCTCGCAGGCAGCCTGACCATGACGTTTTTTGTTTACGTTTTCGTCAACATCGGTATGGTCAGTGGCTTGTTGCCGGTAGTGGGGGTTCCGTTGCCGTTCATTAGCTACGGAGGAACTTCGCTGGTGACGCTACTGTCAGCGTTTGGGGTTTTGATGTCGATCCATACCCATCGCAAGTGGATCGCGCAGGTTTGATTAAGGTGAAGAAATCAATGCAAGTAATGCGTGGCTGGGCTGCTCGGCATGCGCCGTGGGTCGGCCTGGTAAGCATCCTTGGTGCAGCGCAACCCGCGTTCGCCGGTGATTACGAAGGTTCGCCGCAAGTGGCCGAATTCGTTGGCGAAATGACCCGGGACTATGGTTTTGCCGGGGAACAGCTGATGGGGGTGTTCCGCGAGGCCGAGCGCAAGCAATCGATTCTTGACGCCATTTCCCGGCCTGCCGAGCGGGTCAAGCAGTGGAAAGAATACCGGCCGATGTTCATCACCGACGCGCGCATTGCCCGCGGTGTGGATTTCTGGCGTCAGCATGAGGCGGTTCTGGCTCGCGCCGAGCAGGAATATGGCGTACCGGCCCAGGTCATAGTGTCGATTATCGGTGTTGAGACCTTTTTTGGGCGTAATACCGGCAATTACCGGGTGATCGATGCGTTATCTACCCTGGGCTTCGATTATCCGCCCCGTGCCGAATTCTTCCGTAAGGAACTGCGCGAGTTCCTGCTGCTGGTCCGTGAAGAGCAACTTGATCCCTTGAGCCTCAAGGGCTCCTACGCGGGAGCCATGGGGCTGCCGCAGTTCATGCCGAGCAGTTTTCGCGCCTATGCGGTGGACTTCGACGGTGATGGCCACATCAATATCTGGACCAACCCGGACGATGCCATCGGCAGCGTTGCCAGCTACTTCAAGCGTCATGGCTGGGTGGCCGGCGAGCCGGTGGTGAGTCGCGCCGACGTGCGTGGCGATCGCGTGGACGAAGGCTTGACCACAGGGATAGAGCCGACCAAGACGGTCGGGGAGTTGCGGGCCCTGGGCTGGTCGAGTCATGATGCGCTGCGCGATGATCTGCCGGTCACCGCTTTCCGTCTGGAAGGTGACAGTGGCCCGGAATACTGGATGGGCCTGAAGAACTTTTACGCGATCACTCGCTATAACCGCAGCGTGATGTATGCCATGGCCGTACATCAGTTGTCTGAACAACTGGTCCAAGCACGGGGCGTCAAGTAATGCTGGCAATGCCAATCCGCAAACCCCTGAAGCTGGTGGCTTTTGCCGCGTTGTCCTTGTTGTTGGTCAGTTGCTCGACGAGCCGCTCGCCGCAGCAGAAGTCCACGAGTGGCGTGCGCTCCATGCCGGGCCTGGACGTCAACCGTGCGCACAAGGATGGCGCGCCCTGGTGGGACGTCGACGTCTCGCGCATTCCCGATGCGACCCCGACCCTGCACACCGGCCCGTACAAGGCCAACCCCTATACGGTACTGGGCAAAACCTATTTCCCCATCCAGGAGTCCAAGAACTACGTGGCCTCCGGTACGGCGTCCTGGTACGGCACCAAGTTCCATGGTCAGAACACCGCCAATGGCGAGGTCTATGACCTGTACGGTATGAGTGCCGCACACAAGACCCTGCCCTTGCCCAGTTACGTGAAGGTCACCAACCTGGACAACAATCGCAGCGTGATCCTGCGGGTCAACGATCGTGGTCCGTTCTACTCTGACCGCATCATCGACCTGTCCTACGCGGCTGCAAAGAAGCTCGGTTATGCCGAGACCGGCACCGCTCGGGTCAAGGTCGAAGGCATCGATCCGCAGCAGTGGTGGGCCCAGCGTGGCCGTCCGGCGCCGTTGATGCTCAATGAGCCGCAAGTGGCGCAAAATAGCGCGCCGGTGATCACGGCTTCGGCCGGTACTGTCGAGCAATGGACGCCGCCGCCCCAGCAACACGCTGCCGCAGTGGTTCCCGTACAAGTTAAAAACACTCCTGCAGCCGCCTCAGGCCAGTATCTGCAGGTGGGGGCCTTCGCCAACCCGGACGCTGCGGAGCTGTTGAGGTCTAAATTGAGCAGCATGGTGAGCGCCCCGGTGTTCATCAGCTCGATCGTACGTAATCAGCAGACGCTGCATCGGGTACGCCTGGGGCCATTCGGCACGCCGGGTGAGGCTCAGCAAGCGCAGAACAGTGTGCGCTTGGCTAACCTTGGCCAGCCCAGCGTGGTCACTGCCGAGTAAGAAGATTGAAGGTCCGCTTGCGGTATTGGGGGGCGGACCCTGGTTGTTGGCTCGTCGAACAACAAAAGCCCGGCAAGGGTCAGTGAGTGAACAACTGAACACGCGACAGCCCTTTAGAAGGCTGTCTGAAATAGTTTTGCCCTCGGGCAAGTTTCCATTAGCAACTTCGAGAGACGGATGAACATCACCACCTTTGCCAAACGCCTGTGCCTGCTTGTCCCGCTGATCATCACGCCCGCCGCCTGGGCGGTCGAAGCGATGCCGTCGCCACCGCAACTGGCCGCCAAATCCTATGTGCTCATGGACGCCAGCAGCGGTAACGTGCTGGTGGAGAACAATGGTGACCAGCGCCTGCCACCGGCCAGTCTGACCAAGCTGATGACTGCCTACATCGCGACCCTGGAAATCCGTCGCGGCCAGATCGGCGAGAACGATCCGGTAACCGTCAGCGAGAACGCCTGGCGTACCGGCGGGTCGCGGATGTTCATCAAGGTGGGTTCGCAAGTCACCGTCAGCGACTTGCTGCACGGCATCATCATTCAGTCGGGCAACGACGCCAGCGTTGCGGTTTCCGAGCACATTGCCGGCAGCGAAGACGCTTTTGCCGACATGATGAACAAGACGGCTGCCGATCTGGGCATGAGCAACAGCCACTTCATGAACCCGACCGGTCTGCCGAACCCTGAGCACTACTCGTCGGCCCACGATATGGCGGTGCTGGCTCGCGCGATCATCCATGAAGACCCTGCCCACTATGCGATCTACTCGCAGAAGGAGTTCTTCTGGAACGGCATCAAGCAACCTAACCGTAACCTGCTGCTGTGGCGCGACAAGACCGTCGATGGTCTGAAAACCGGCCACACCGATGAAGCCGGCTACTGCATGGTGTCTTCGGCAGTACGTGATGGCATGCGTCTGATCGCCGTGGTGTTCGGCACCAACAGCGAGCAGGCCCGCGCCGCCGAAACCCAGAAGCTGCTGACCTACGGTTTCCGCTTCTTCGAAACCCAGACCTTCTACCAGAAAGGCACCGAGCTGGCTCAGGCGCCGGTGTGGAAGGGCACCACTCATCAGGTCAAGGCCGGTCTGGCTGAAGATCTGACCATGACCATGCCTAAAGGCCAGTTGAAAAAGCTCGCCGCCAGCATGACCATGAACCCGCAACTGGTTGCGCCGATCGCCAAGGGCGACGTGATTGGTAAAGTCGAAGTGAAACTGGACGACAAGGTGGTGCACAGCGCCGACCTGATCGCCCTGGAAGCGGTCGACGAAGGTGGTATCTTCCGCCGCATGTGGGATAGCATCCGTCTATTCTTCTACGGCTTGTTCAACTGATATTGTCGACCTGCATGGCCCTCGCTCCGAAGTGGAGCGGGGGCCATGTCCGTCGTCCGGCTTACGAGGCCGTTACTGCCATGACAGACACTGACGTTAAGTCGCACAAGATTGAATTCCCCGTCGATGACTACCCGATCAAGGTGATCGGTGACACGGTTGTCGGCTTCAAGGACACCGTGATCGAGATCCTCGCCAAGTACGCCAAGCTGGACATCAAGTCCCTGGCCGAGCGTCAGAGCAGCAACGGCAAGTACACCACGGTACAACTGCACATCACCGCCACCGGTGAAGACCAACTGCGTGATATCAATAGTGCCCTGCGTGCTACCGGTGTCGTCCACATGGTGCTGTGATGCCACAGACGCTGGGCTTTCGTGAGCTTGGCCTGATGGCTTACGAGCCGGTCTGGCAGGCCATGCAGCGCTTTACCAATGAACGTGGCACCAGCGCCCCAGACGAAATCTGGCTGGTGCAGCATCCGCCGGTGTTTACCCAGGGCCAGGCGGGCAAGGCCGAGCATCTGCTGCTGCCGGGAGATATACCGGTGGTGCAGGCCGATCGCGGCGGACAGGTGACTTATCACGGTCCCGGCCAGTTGGTGGCTTACTTGCTGCTGGATGTACGCAGGCTGGGATTCGGCGTGCGTGACCTGGTCAGTCGCATGGAGCAATGCCTGGTGGAGTTGTTGGCCAGCTACGGCGTGCCGGCGGCGGCCAAGCCCGATGCACCGGGTGTCTACGTCGAAGGGGCGAAAATCGCCTCCCTGGGCCTGCGTATCCGCCATGGATGTTCCTTTCATGGCCTGGCCTTGAACGTGGACATGGATTTGCAGCCGTTTCGACGGATTAACCCCTGTGGTTATGCCGGGTTGGCGATGACCCAGCTGAGCGACCATGCAGGGCCGATTGAATTTGCCGAGGTAAGTGCCCGGCTGCGTGCGCAGCTCGTCAAACACCTCGACTATGCTGAGCAGACGACCCTAACGGGCGGAATCGACTGATATGACTACTGCGCAAGACGCTGTTCAAACCCTGATCCCGACGGTGGATGTCTCCGAGCGGGCGCCACGTCCGAAAGTTGAAGCCGGCGTCAAATTGCGCGGTGCGGAAAAGGTTGCGCGCATTCCGGTGAAGATCATTCCGACCACCGAACTGCCGAAGAAACCGGACTGGATCCGGGTACGTATTCCGGTATCCCCGGAAGTCGACCGGATCAAGCAACTGCTGCGCAAGCACAAGTTGCACAGCGTCTGCGAAGAAGCATCCTGCCCGAACCTGGGCGAATGCTTCTCCGGCGGTACCGCAACCTTCATGATCATGGGCGACATCTGCACCCGTCGCTGCCCATTCTGTGACGTTGGCCATGGCCGTCCAAAACCTCTGGATGTCGACGAGCCGATGAACCTGGCGGTGGCCATTGCCGACCTGCGCCTGAAGTATGTGGTGATCACTTCGGTGGACCGCGACGACCTGCGTGACGGCGGTGCCCAGCACTTTGCCGACTGCATTCGCGAGATCCGCAAGCTGTCGCCGAACGTACAGTTGGAAACCCTGGTGCCCGACTACCGCGGTCGCATGGATGTAGCCCTGGAAATCACCGCTGCCACGCCACCGGATGTGTTCAACCACAACCTGGAAACCGTGCCGCGCCTGTACAAGGCTGCGCGTCCGGGCTCGGATTACCAGTGGTCGCTGACCTTGCTGCAGAAGTTCAAGCAACTGGTGCCCCATGTACCGACCAAGTCCGGCTTGATGCTGGGCCTGGGCGAAACCGACGACGAAGTCATCGAAGTCATGAAGCGCATGCGTGAGCACGACATCGATATGCTGACCCTTGGCCAGTACCTGCAGCCGTCCCGCAACCACTTGCCGGTTCAGCGTTTCGTGCATCCGGATACCTTCGCCTGGTTCGCCGAGGAAGGTTACAAGATGGGCTTCAAGAATGTCGCTTCGGGCCCGCTGGTACGTTCCTCGTATCACGCCGACGAACAAGCGAAACTGGCCAGAGAAGGCCTGGTTTCCTGATTTGCCTGCCCGCAAGGCTTGGGTCTTGCGGGCAGTTTCCCGGCTCTTTCGAGCACCTCTGCAGTCTCGGTTGTTTTTCGCCCCTCCGGTCGCGTCCTCCTCTTCTGTTTAACGAGATTCATGGCTACTGTGCTTGAGTGAATTCACACAGGGAGAATCTGCATGCCCATCCAACCGACTGCTGCCCTTCATGCTCATCTGCCGGTGCCGGCACTGGCTGCGGAAGGCGTCATCGGCCTTATTGCCCCCGCCGGTCCCGCAGTGCTGGATACCGAAAAAGCCTTTCAATGGATGCGTTCCCGTGGCTATACGCTGCGGATCTTTCCCGGCGTCGGGCAGCAGGAGGGATATCTGGCTGGCAGCGACGAGGTGCGCCTCGATGACTTGCACAGCGCCTTTGCCGATAGCCAAGTCGACGCCATTGTGTGCCTGCGCGGGGGCTATGGCAGCCCGCGTTTGCTGGACAAGATCGACTTTGAGTTGCTGCGGCGCAACCCCAAGCCCTTTGTCGGCTACAGCGATATCACCGCCCTGCACCTGGCGATCAACCGCTATGCCGGGTTTGTGAGTTTTCACGGTCCCATGCTCAATGCCGACCTGCTGGGTGACAAGCAACCGCCAACCGAGGCGTCCTTTTTCAACCTGCTCCGGGGCCAGGTAAAGGCGGGCAGTCTGCTGTCTCATCCCGTGGCTTTCCCATTGACCACTGTGGAGCCGGGCATTGCGTTGGGTGCGCTGTTGGGGGGGAATCTGTCGATGATTGCCTGCACGCTGGGCACGCCTTACGAAATCAATACCGACGGCGTCATCCTGTTTATCGAGGACGTCAACGAGCCGTTGTACCGTATTGACCGCTTGCTCAATCACCTGCGGCTGGCCGGCAAACTGGACAACCTGCGGGGCGTCTTGGTGGGGGATGTGGCCGGTGTGGACTTCAGCGCATTGTGCCGCCTGCTCAAGCAGACCTTCGAGCCGCTGCGGATTCCAGTGCTGGCAGGATGGCGCAGTGGCCATTGTGACCCGAACCTGACTTTGCCCATGGGCGCTCTGGTCAGGCTGGACGCAGGGGCGAGGGAGTTGACCCTGGCACAGGACGTGGTGTTCAAGTAGGAGTGGCCCTGGCGAAGGGGGAACCCCTTCGCCAGCTCCGGGCTTAGCGGTTGCGCAGGCTGTCCAGCAACTTGTGAGTAGGGTAGCCGTCTGCGGGCCAACCCAATGCTTGCTGGGCGCTACGAATGGCTTTGCGGGTGTTGGCTCCGATGATGCCGTCGGGGTTGCCGGCGTCATACTGGTTGGCGTTGAGCAGGGTCTGCAATTCGATGCGCTCGGACCGGCTCAGGGGCAGGTCGTCCTTGGGCCAGTCGCCACTGATCAGGCCGGCGCCGCCGAAGCGTTCGGACAGCAGGTTGACTGCCAGGGCGTAGGACGATGAGTTGTTGTACCTGAGCACCGCTCTGAAGTTATCCAGGATCAGGAACGCCGGCCCCCGATAACCCGCAGGCAGCAGCAAGGAGGCAGACAATTGCTCTGATCCGTAAGGCAGCGCCTTGCCATTGGCGGTTGTCATCCCCAGGCGCATCCATTCGGCCACGGTCTTGCGGGTGGAAGCATCGGCCAGGGCATAGTCGAAGCCGCTGTTGAGCTGGACTTCAACACCCCAGGGCTGGCCCTTTTGCCATCCTGAGCTTTGCAGATAGTGGGCGGTGGAGGCCAGGGCGTCGGCCGGGCTGTTCCAGATATCGCGACGACCATCGCCGTCGAAGTCCACAGCGTGGGTGTTGTAGGTGGTTGGAATGAATTGGGTCTGGCCCATGGCCCCGGCCCAGGAACCCAGCATCTTCTCTGGCTGGATATCGCCGTGTTGAATGATCTGCAAGGCGGCAATCAGCTGGCTGTTGGCAAAGGCCGGGCGCCGTCCTTCATACGCCAGGGTTGCCAGGGAGCGAATCACCGACTTGTTGCCCTGGAAGTCACCGAAATTGCTCTCCATGCCCCAAACGGCCACCAAGGTCTGGCGATCAACGCCATAGCGCTGTTCGATCCGTTGCAGGATGTCGCTGTACTGGACCAGCAGTGCCTTGCCCTTGCGTACCCGTACCGGGGACAGCGCGCCATCCAGGTATTCCCAGACGGGGCGGGTGAATTCCGGTTGGCTGCGGTCGGCCTTGATCACGCTCATATCCGGGGTGACCCCGGCGAAGGCGCGGTCGAATACATCGGCGCGAATCCCGGCACCCAAGGCTTCGGCGCGGAACGCGTTCATCCATTCATCGAAGGTCTGAGTGGGCTGGATGTCCAGATTGTCGACGGCCAGTGGTGCGACGGTGGCAGGTGCGGCAAGGGGGGCTGTCTGGAGGTTGGGTAGCGGCTGGGCGTCGGCGGCAGTGGGTTTCTCCGCGCAGGCGACGAGTAGAACAAGGCTGGAGGCAGCGATCAGTTGGCGCATGTGCCAACGACGAGAAAGACAAAAGGGCATGCACGGGTCCAGAGAGAATAACAATCAGGTGCAGACCTTATCATGCCAACGGGGTTCAGGGCTTTAGGCGGCCAGAAAGTAAGAAGCCTCCCAGCTTTTAGACTGGAAGGCTTCGCGGCGGTAGCTGCCTTTGCCCTTGGCCGGGCGTTCCTGACGGCTGCGGAACAGTGGCTGGGCGATGATGGATTTGGCCTTGTTGGGGCCATGCTTGGATGGCTTGCTCATGGTGAGTGCTCGCTGTTTCAGGATGAGAAGTGTTGCGGTGCGAATCATCGGCCAGAGTGGCGTTGCTGTCTAGGGGCTGTTCCCGTTTGGTGACGAGCCGCGTTGCTGGGTCAAACGAGAACAGACCCTAGTGCAAGCAAAAGATAAGTAGCGCGATTATTCGGCAGGCAGGGCCAGGCGTTGGCCGGCCATCAGCAGCGATAGGCGGCTCAGGCTGCTCCAGGGCGAACCACTGGCTTGGCCCTTGATCTGGGCATCGATGCGCTGGGCATCCAGTAGCAATTGACCCCAACGTTGCGCCGAATAGCGCTGCAAGGCTTTGCTCATCAGGGGTTTGCGCTTGTCCCAGACGGGAGGGCGAGCCTGACTGAACACCTTGTCCAGAGGCACACCCTGGCTGAATTGCAGTGCCAGGTTGGCCAGCAGTCGCAGTTCCCGGGACAGGGCCCAGAGAATGACCGGCGGTTCGACGCCTTCGCCTCTCAGTCCTTCAAGCATGCGCAAGGCATGGGCGGCCTCGCCGTTGAGAATCGCATCCACCAGCCCAAACACGTCGAAGCGAGCACTATCGGCCACGGCGGCCTGTACCGTTTCGACGGTGATCTGCCCACCTTCGGCCATCAGCTTGAGCTTTTCGATTTCCTGTGCGGCCGCCAGCAGGTTGCCTTCTACCCGGGCGGCGATCAGCTCGACGGCGTCCTGGCTGGCGGACAGGCCGGCCTGTGACAGGCGCTGGCGAATCCACTGTGGAAGCTGGTTGGCGTCCACCGGCCAGATCTGCACGAACTGAGTCTGGGCACCTTCGACCAGGGCCTTGCCCCACTTGGTCTTCTGTGCGCTGCCGTCGAGCTTGGGCAGGCTGATCAACAGCACCGTGTCTTCGGCCGGACGCGAACAGTATTCGATCAGTGCTGCTGCACCCTTGTCCCCAGGCTTGCCCGAAGGCAGGCGCAACTCCAGCAGGCGCTTTTCTGCGAACAGCGACATGCTGGCCCCTGCTTGCAGCAGGGTGCCCCAGTCGAAGTTGGCATCGGCGCTGAAGACCTGGCGCTCGTCGAATCCCTGCTGGCGCACGGCAGAGCGAATGGCGTCGGCGGCTTCCTGGCACAGCAGGGGATCGTCGCCGCTGATCACGTAGACCGGCGCTAGTGTGCCTTGCAGGTGTTTGCCGAGTTGGGCGGGGGCGAGTTTCATAGGCGGGGGCCAGAGGGGCGCCTGAGCGCCCCGCAAGGCTTACTGGTTCGGCAGTTCCAAGGGAGACTGTTGCGGAGTTTCCGCCTCAGCCTTGCGTGCGGCTTCCAGGGCCTCGGCTTCTGCCTTGGCTTTGGCCTCGGCGGTCGCCTGCAACTGAGCAAGCTGTTCCGGGGTCAGCAGTTGCAGACGGATCAGCATGCGCTGGATCAGGTCGCGACGCATTTCCTTGCGGGTTTCCGACGATTCCTGATCCGAACCGGTGATGTTGTTGCCGTCGTGCAGGAAGACTTTCTGCACTTCCAGCTTGTCGTTGAGCAGGTGCAGGTTGTCGTGAGTCAGGATCTCGTACCTGAGGGTTGTGCTGATCTCGTATTCGGCCGAGCTGCCACCGCCGGTGTAGCTGAGCGTGCGCTGGGAGTTTTCCTCATTCAGCAGCACCAGCTTGTAGGGCGCGCCGGCATGGACCCGCACGCCACTGTTTTCCAGTTGCTGCTGGAGCATTTTCACTGTGGTGCCGTAGGCGTCCCGAGCACTCAGGTCGAGCTCCTTGATGGTCAGCTCCTGGGTTCCCGTGCCGCGCAACTGGAAGCCACAGGCGCTCAGCAGAACAGCCAGGCCCATCACCAGCAGGTTACGTTTGATCATGTATTGCTCCCCTTGAAACCATATGGGCCAACCTTGTGGCCCTGAAGGTTTTGTTCGGCACCCGGTCCCGGACCGGGCGCCTGATCCAATTAGCTGGCGACGATGTTGACCAGTTTGCCAGGCACCACGATGACCTTGCGGATGGTCAGGCCTTCGGTGAAGCGCAGCACGTTCTCGTTGCTGCGCGCCGCGGCTTCGACTTCTTCACGGCTGGCGCTGGCCGGCATTTCGATCTGGCCGCGCAGCTTGCCGTTGACCTGGATGACCAGTTGCAGGCTGTCCTGAACCAGGGCGCTTTCGTCCAATACCGGCCAGCCTGCGTCGATCACCGGGTCGGCGTGACCCAGGCGATTCCACAGTTCGTGGCTGATGTGCGGGGTGATCGGCGCCAGCAGCAAGGTTACGGTTTCCAGACCTTCCTGAACCAGTGCGCGATCCTGCTCGGTACCTTGCGGGGCTTTTTCCAACACGTTCATCAGCGTCATCACCTGGGCGATGGCGGTGTTGAATTTGTGGTTCTGGCCCACGTCGTGGCTGGCCTGCTTGATGGCTTGGTGGATCGAGCGGCGAATGGCTTTCTGCTCGTCGTTCAGGCTGGCGATATCCAGTGTGCCCGGCAGGCCCTGGGTGACATGTGCTTGAGCCAGACGCCAGACGCGCTTGAGGAAACGGTGCGAGCCTTCAACGCCGGAGTCCGACCATTCGGCACTCATGTCAGGTGGCGAGGCGAACATCATGAACAGGCGGCAGGTGTCTGCGCCGAACTGGTCAATCATCGACTGTGGGTCGACGCCGTTGTTCTTCGACTTGGCCATCTTCTCGGTGCCGCCGATTTCCACCGGCAGGCCGTCCGCGATCAGCTTGGCGCTGATGACCTTGGCCTTGCTGTCGCGTTCGAGCTCGACGTCCGCCGGGTTGAACCAGGTGTAGGCACCGTTGGCTTCACGACGGTAGTAGGTCTCGGCGATCACCATGCCTTGGGTCAGCAGGTTCTTGAATGGCTCGTTGGAGCTCACCAGGCCTTCGTCACGCATCAGCTTGTGGAAGAAGCGCGCGTAGAGCAGGTGCAGGATGGCGTGTTCGATACCGCCGATGTACTGGTCCACCGGCAGCCAATGGTCGGCTGCCGATTTTTCCACCAGGCCGCCTTCATAGTGCGGCGAGGCGTAGCGGGCGTAGTACCACGACGATTCGACGAAGGTGTCCATGGTGTCGGTTTCACGCTTGGCCGGTGCGCCGCATTTCGGGCAACTGCACTCGTAGAACTCGGGCATGCGTGCCAGGGGCGAACCGGCGCCGTCCGGCACCACATCTTCCGGCAACACGACCGGCAATTGGTCTTCCGGCACCGGCACATCGCCGCAGCTGTCGCAGTGGATGATCGGGATCGGGCAGCCCCAGTAGCGCTGGCGGCTGATGCCCCAATCCCGCAGGCGGAACTGGGTGCGCGATTGGCCGAGGTTCTTCTTCAGCAGGGCCACTTCGATTGCGTCGAACGCGCCAGGGAAGTCCAGGCCGTTGAATTCGCCGGAGTTGATCAGTTCGCCGTGCTCGCCGTAAGCGTCCTGCCATGGGGCAGGCGTCTCATCGCCGGCGCTGGTGCGCACCACGGCCTTGATCGGCAGGCCGTACTTGCTGGCGAATTCGAAGTCGCGCTCATCGTGGGCCGGCACTGCCATTACTGCGCCATCGCCATAGTGCATCAGCACGTAGTTGGCGACCCAGACCGGAAGCTTCTCGCCAGTCAGTGGGTGCTCGACGAACAGCGAGGTCGGCAGGCCCTTTTTCTCCTGGGTCGCCATGTCGGCTTCGGCAACGCTGCCGCCTTTGCATTCGGCAATGAACGCCTGCAGCTCGGGGTTGTTCTGTGCGGCCAGGGTGGCCAGCGGGTGTTCGGCCGCGACGGCGACGTAAGTCGCGCCCATCAGGGTGTCGGGACGGGTGGTAAAGACTTTCAGGGTGCCGGTTTCGCCGATCGACGCCTGATCGTAAGGGAACTGCACTTCCATGCCACGGGACTTGCCGATCCAGTTGCGTTGCATGGTCTTGACCTGCTCGGGCCAGCCCGGCAGCTCGTCGAGACTCTCCAGCAGCTCATCCGCGTAGGCGGTGATCTTGAAGTAGTACATCGGGATTTCGCGCTTTTCGATCAGCGCGCCGGAGCGCCAGCCGCGGCCATCGATCACCTGTTCGTTGGCCAGGACGGTCTGGTCGACCGGGTCCCAGTTCACGGTGCCGTTCTTACGGTAGATCACGCCTTTTTCGAACAGGCGGGTGAACAGCCACTGTTCCCAGCGGTAGTAGTCCGGCTTGCAGGTGGTGACCTCACGAGACCAGTCCACCGCCAGGCCCAGGCTGCGCAGTTGGGTCTTCATGTAGGCGATGTTTTCGTAGGTCCACTTGGCCGGTGCGACGTTATTCTTCATCGCGGCGTTTTCCGCCGGCATGCCGAAGGCGTCCCAACCCATGGGTTGCAGGACGTTTTTGCCTTGCATGCGCTGGTAGCGGGAAATCACGTCGCCGATGGTGTAGTTGCGCACGTGCCCCATGTGTAGCTTGCCGCTGGGGTAAGGGAACATCGATAGGCAGTAGTAAGTTTCCTTGCCTGGCTGTTCTCTGACTTCAAAGGACTTTTGCTCATCCCAGAACGACTGGGCGGCGGCTTCGATTTCACGGGGCTGATAGTGTTCGTGCATGGCTACTTTTGTACTGAATAGGGGTGGCCTAATCCTCTTCAACGCAACCTCGGGTAGTGATGGCGCCAAATACGGCGTTTTTCAGGGCCCGGTGGAGCTGGAAGTGGAGTTACAGGAAGCGCCGTAGCATACATGACCGCACTCTGCCGAGGGAAACCCTGATTGCTCGCGCGGGCCGTTGGTCGCGGCGGCGCGTCGCTTCCAGCTGTCCGACTAAGCTCAAAAAGGGGAGTGATTCTTATCTTCGATGAGGTGAACGGATGCTTGAGTCGCAGCGAAAAGTAACAGAACCGGAGGTGTATGAAAGGCTGCTGAATCGACTGGCTCTGGCCCTGGATGCGGCAAGAACTGCGGATCGACTGCGCAATGAACGGCCGGTCGAGTTGGAGCTGCGGGGGTTGAGCCCTGCTGAGTTCGAGTTGATCAGGGCCTACCTGGCCCGCAGTCAGCATGAAATGCAGGTCAATGTATCGGGCAGTCCGCAACACCAGGAAAGGCCCCGTTCGGCCAAGGTCATCTGGTTGAAGGATCAGGCGCCCCTCAGGGATTCGGTAAGCGTCCGGTCCCAGCAGTTCAAGTAGGTCCCGAGCCCTTCATTGGGTTGAGAGGTCGTTGCCGAGGACCTCGAAAGCGAAAGTGTCTGGCAGCGGTTGTTGCCGCATGGGTATCCCCTTTAGGCTTCGAGCATCTTTTGGAGATGCTCGATGCCTTTTCGTTATTTCATCAAACAGTTACTGCTGCCGCCCGGCATTCTCTTGCTGTTGCTTCTACTGGCCTGGAGTCTGCGTCGGTCCAGGCCTCGGCTGGCGCGATGGTGCTTTGTCCTGGGGTTGGGCGGCTTCTGGTTGATGAGCCTGCCGGTAATGGTGGAGTGGGGTGCCCGTGGGCTTGAACGTTTGCCGCCCTTGCCACAGAGCCAATGGGCCAGCCTGGCAGAGCAGGCGGACGCGATCGTGGTCCTGGGTTCCGGCCGTGAGCGGGGTGATCCGGCTTGGGGTTCTGATCAGCCCACGGGCGTGGGGTTGGAGCGCGAGCGTTATGCCGCGCGGCTGGCCAAGGCTTCCGGGCTGCCCCTATTGACCAGCGGCGGCCTGCATTACGGTACGCCGCCCACCGAAGCTGCGCTGATGGCCGAATCGCTGCTCAATGACTTTGGCGTGAGCGTGCGCTGGCAGGAAGGTCGTAGCCGCACCACCTGGGAAAACGCCCAGTTCAGCGCCGAAGTCTTGCAGCCACTGGGTATCAAGCGCGTGGTGGTCGTGACCCAGGCCTGGCACATGCCACGTTCGGTCTGGAGTTTTGAGCGCGCAGGGTTTGTTGTGGTGCCAGCACCGGTAGGTTTTCTGGGCGTGGACAACGCCCGGCCGTTGGGAGGCTGGATGCCGGAGTTCAAGTCAATCTGGCAGAGCGGCCAGTTGCTGAACGAGGCGGTGGGCCAGTTAGGTTATCGCCTCTTTTATCGCTGATCACAGGGCCGACTCCAGTCGGAGCCGGCTTGCGGGCGAAGGTTTCTAAACGGTCTTGGCGATGCGGCTGGCCAACAAGGCCCAGCCAAACAGCAGGGCGCAGAGCACTGCCAGTGGCCATGAGCGCCACTGCAAGTACGGTGTCAGGTTATGCATGGGCACCACTTCGCCATAGAGAATGCCCCGTTCGAACTGTGGAATCTGCACGGTGATCTTGCCGAACGGATCAATCAGCCCGGTGACTCCGTTGTTGGTGGCGCGGATCATCCAGCGTCCGGCTTCCAGAGCGCGCATCTGCGCCATCTGCAAATGCTGAAGAGGGCCGATGGAGGTGCCGAACCAGGTGTCGTTGCTGATGGTCAGCAGCAGGTCGCTGCGGGCCGAAAGACCGGCGGCGAACTCAGGGTAGACCACTTCGTAACAGATGAACGGCGCAATCTGATACCCCTTGGCTTGCAGTAACGGCTGGTCGGCCGGACCGCGGGCAAAATCCGACATTGGCAGGTTGAAGAAGTCGATCAGGCCACGCAGCAGCTCCTGCAGGGGCACATACTCGCCAAAGGGCACCAGTTTTTGTTTCAGGTAGGTGCCATCGCCTTCGCCGGTCACGGTGATGCCGTTGAAGTAGCGTTTTTCATGGTGCACCAGTTGGCGCACCGGAACGCCGGTAATCAGTGCGGAATGACGGTCGGCGGCAAAGTTGCCCATCATCGTCAGGTAGCCCTCGGCGGACTCCTTGAGCACCGGAACCGCGGTTTCCGGCCAGACCAGCAGGTCTACCCGCTTGCTGCTGAAACTCATGTCGCGGTACAGAGCCAGTTGGGCATTGAGCTCGGCCGGGTCCCATTTCATGCTTTGTTCGATATTGCCCTGAATGGCGGCGACCGAAAGCGGATCACCCGAAGGGCTGGTCCAGGCGTGACCTTTGAGTGCCAGGCCAACTGCCCAGGGCGCAGCCAGCAGCAACAGGCCGGCGGCGATAAACCCCTTGCGTCCGGCCTTGATCAGGCGCGGCAGGTTGTAGAGCAATGCAGCGGTCAACGCCAGGGAGAAGGAAATCAGCCAGATGCCGCCCACAGGCGCGAGTCCGGCCAGGGGACCGTCGAGCTGGCTGTAGCCGGAGTAGAGCCAGGGGAAGCCGGTAAGGAACCAGCCGCGAAACGCTTCCTGCCCCAGCCACAGGGCAGCGAAAGCCAGAGCATCCGCCAGCGGTGCTTCGTTGCGCCGCAGCCAGCGGGCCCAGAGCCAGGCGGGCAGGGCAAAGAACCAGGCAATGGCGGCGATGAAGGCCAGCATCAGCACACCGGCGAGCAAAGCCGACGCGCCGCCGTAGGTGTGGATGCTGACGTAGATCCAACTGGTACCGGCGCCGAACAGGCCGAAGCCGAAGCACCAGCCACGGCCCAGGGCCTGGCGGGGCGTGAGCTCCCGCAGACCGGCATAGAACAGTCCTACCGCCAGCAGCGCCAGCGGCCAGATGTCATAGGGCGCCAAGGCCAGGGTGGTAATGGCGCCGGCTGCAACGGCCAGCAGGTTGCCGGGCCAGCCGGGTCGGGTTGAGCGCTGCAAGAGGCGTTTCATCAGCTCTTTCCTGTTTCGCGCCGGGCGGGGCGCGAGGAGATGGGGTGGGTGGATTCAGATGAGCGGCGAATCCTGCAGCGCTGTTTGACAGTCCGCCCCCGAGATCTGTCGTCCCCAGGCCAGGTCGTTGGCCTGGGGACGATGATTCTGTGCGGGGGAGGGCTGATGCCCCTTGTCCCTAGCGGGAGATAGGGGTCAGGCGCAGCAGATGAATCCGCCGGCTGTCGGCGTTGAGCACGCGGAAGCGATAGGCGCCGATTTCAGTGATTTCGTTGCGTTTTGGCAAGTGGCCGAAAGCACTCATCACCAGGCCGCCCACGGTATCGAACTCGTCATCGGAGAAGTCGCTGTCGAAAAACTCGTTGAAGTTCTCGATCGGCGTCAGCGCCTTGATCAGGAAGTCGCCGCTGGGAAGCGGTTTGATGTAGCTGTCTTCCTCGACGTCATGCTCGTCCTCAATGTCGCCGACGATCTGTTCCAGCACGTCTTCGATGGTCACCAGGCCCGCCACACCGCCGTATTCGTCGATGACGATGGCCATGTGGTTGTGGTTGGCGCGGAACTCGCGCAGCAGCACATTCAGGCGCTTGGACTCGGGGACGAAGGTCGCCGGGCGCAGCAGGTCCTTGATGTTGAAGCTGTCGCCATTCTCCTTGAGGATCAGCGGCAGCAGGTCCTTGGCCAGCAGGACGCCCATCACGTCGTCATGGCTTTCGCCGATCACCGGGTAGCGCGAGTGCGCCGAATCGATGACTGCAGGCAGGAACTCCCGGGGTGTCTGGGTCGCCTTGATGCTGATCATCTGCGAGCGCGGAACCATGATGTCCCGGACTTGCAGGTCAGCTACCTGAATGGCGCCTTCAACGATGGCCAGCGCTTCGCTGTCCAGCAATTTGTTCTGATGGGCTTCGCGCAGCAGCTCCAGCAGCTCCTGGCGGTTTTTCGGCTCATGGGCAAAAGCCTGGGTCAGTTTGCCCAGCCATGACTTTTGCCCGTTGCTCGATCGATCTTCGCTCATAGCGATTGCTCTGAATCCTTGGTTGTTACAGGTGGTTGTTGATCAGCTTTCGTCGTCTGCATACGGGTCGGGGTGACCCAGCTCAGCAAGCAACGTTCGTTCCAGTGCTTCCATTTCTTCGGCTTCGTCATCATCTATATGGTCGTAACCCAACAGATGCAAGCAGCCGTGAATGACCAGATGGGCCCAGTGGGCCTTAAGTTCCTTGCCTTGTTCGGCGGCCTCGCGTTCGACCACCGCAATGCAGATCACCAGGTCCCCCAGCAAGGGGATATCCAGCAGTTCATCCGGCACGTCGGCAGGAAATGACAGCACATTGGTTGCGTAATCTTTGTGACGCCAGGTGTGATTCAGCTCACGGCCTTCGTCTTCGTCCACCAGGCGGATGGTCAGTTCCGAATCGGCGGTGCGCTGGCGCAGAGCCAGCTCGCACCACTGGCGGAACTCTTCATCGCTGGGGGCCGGCTGCTGGCTGGCGCGTTGCAGGTCAAGCTCAAGCATCGCGGCGGTTGCCTCTGTCGGCTGAAGCCTTGGCGGCCTCGTCCTCGGCTCGCAGCTCGAAGCGTTCATAGGCTTCGACAATGCGTTGCACCAGTGGATGGCGCACCACGTCCTTGGGCATGAAGTGAGTGAAGCTGATGCCGGGTACATCCTTGAGCACGTTGATCACTTGGGCCAGGCCCGACTTGGTGCCCTTGGGCAGGTCGACCTGGGTGATGTCGCCGGTGATCACTGCGGTGGAGCCGAAACCGATTCGGGTGAGGAACATTTTCATCTGTTCCACGGTGGTGTTCTGGCTTTCGTCGAGGATGATGAAGCTGTTGTTCAGGGTCCGGCCGCGCATGTAGGCCAGAGGCGCGATCTCGATGACCTGACGCTCGATCAGCTTGGCCACCTGTTCGAAACCGAGCATTTCATACAGCGCGTCATACAGCGGGCGCAGGTACGGGTCGATTTTTTGTGCCAGATCGCCGGGCAGGAAACCGAGCTTCTCGCCCGCTTCCACGGCTGGCCGCACCAACAGGATGCGCCGCACTTGCTCGCGCTCCAGGGCATCTACGGCGCAAGCCACCGCGAGGTAGGTCTTGCCGGTACCGGCCGGGCCAATACCGAAGTTGATGTCATTGCCGAGGATTTCTTTGACATAGCGCTGCTGATTCAGGCCGCGAGGGCGAATCATGCCTTTCTTGGTGCGCAGGGCTATGGCGGCATCGGCCACCGATGGGTTGTCCAACTCTTCCACGGCGGATTCCTGGAGGAACAGGTGTACCAGGTCCGGCGATAGCTCGGTGCCCTTGGTTTCCCGGTAGAGACGGCGCAGAAGATTTTCCGCGGAGGTGGTGTGCTTGGGTTCGCCAATCAGCTCGAACTGATTGCCGCGGTTGCGGATCTCGATCATCAGGCGCTGTTCGATCAAGCGCAAATGCTCGTCGAATTGCCCGCACAGATTGGCGAAGCGGCGAGCCTCGAAGGGCTCGAGGATGAAACGATGAGGTTCTATGGGTGCGTTCAAGGTCGTTTTTTAGCCGCCCAACGGCAATTAAGATGAATTCAAGGATAACGCCAGCGGCCTGGGTGCGAAAGCTCTTATGCGGTGCAATGGCCGGTGATGCTTTCTTTGTAGGAGTCGGCTCGCCGGCGAAGGTGCTCTTGAAGGTTTCTTCGCCGGCAAGCCCGCTCCTGCACAAGCCCGCTCCTACACAAGTCAGTGCTTACGATAACAGCGAGCCGCGTAGCGAATGGGGCTGAGCCGAATCGATGTGCACGTCGGCGAACTGGCCGATCAGTGTGGGATTGTCGCAACGGAAGTTGACGATTCGGTTGTTCTCGGTACGGCCCTGCAATTCGCCAGGGTCTTTCTTGGAGTAATCGGTGACCAGAATGCGTTGGGTCGAGCCGACCATTTGTCGGCTGATCTCGAATCCTTGCTGGTTCAGGCGATGCTGCAGTGCGTTCAGGCGCTCCTTCTTCAGCGCTTCGGGTGTGTCGTCGGCGAGGTCTGCAGCCGGGGTACCTGGGCGCTGGCTGTAGATAAAGGAGTAGGAGAAGTCGAAGCCTACGTCCTCGATCAGCTTCATGGTCTGCTGGAAGTCTTTCTCCGTCTCGCCGGGGAAACCGACGATAAAGTCCGAACTGATGCAGATTCCCGGGACTGCCGCCCGTAGCTTGCGCAGCTTGGACTTGTATTCCAAAGCTGTGTGGTTGCGTTTCATCGCCGCCAGAATGCGGTCCGAGCCCGATTGCACCGGCAGGTGCAGGTGTTTCACCAGCTCTGGTACTTCGGCATGAGCCTGGATCAGGCTGTCGGAGAACTCCAGAGGGTGCGAGGTGGTGTAGCGAATTCGTTCGATACCATCGACAGCGGCCACTACGCGGATCAACTCGGCCAGGTCCGCCATGCGTCCGTCGTGGGTCTGACCCCGGTAGCCGTTGACGTTCTGGCCCAGCAAGGTGACTTCACGCACACCGTTTTCCGCCAGGTGGATGATCTCGGCGATCACGTCGTCAAATGGCCGGCTGACTTCTTCGCCGCGAGTGTAAGGCACTACGCAGAACGTGCAGTACTTGCTGCAGCCTTCCATCACCGACACATAGGCGCTGGGGCCGTCGATGCGCGGCTCGGGCAGATGGTCGAACTTTTCGATTTCCGGGAATGAGACATCCACTTGCGGCAGTTTGGTGGCGCGAGCGACGTCGATCATTTCCGGCAGGCGGTGCAGCGTCTGCGGGCCGAAGACCACGTCCACGTAGGGCGCACGATCACGGATGGCCGCGCCTTCCTGACTGGCCACGCAGCCACCGACGGCGATCACCATGTCCGGGTTGGCCAGCTTCAGCTCGCGCCAGCGACCCAGTTGCGAGTAAACCCGGTCCTGGGCGCGCTCGCGAATGGAGCAGGTGTTGAGCAGGATGACGTCAGCGTCTTCGGCGCGGGCGGTGACTTCCAGGGCCTGATGTTCACCCAGCAGGTCCACCATGCGCGAGCTGTCGTACTCGTTCATCTGGCAACCGTGGGTTTCGATGTAAAGCTTCTTGGCCATGGACCTCGGTCTCACGTGATTCAAAGAACCGCGCATTATAGGGGCCATACCTACAGGTTCCTAGCGTTGTGCATCGGGTAGCTATGCTATAGTTCGCGCCCTATTTTTATCCCCCGATGTGTTGCCCGCCCACCATGACCAAACGTGAAGCCCCAATCTATAAGGTGATTTTTCTCAACCAGGGCCAGGTGTTCGAAATGTACGCCAAGCAGATCTATCAAAGTGATCTGTGGGGTTTTCTGGAAGTGGAAGAGTTCGTCTTTGGCGAGCGCACGCAAGTGGTCGTCGATCCGAGCGAAGAAAAACTCAAGGCTCAATTCGAGGGCGTTGTGCGCAGTTTTGTGCCGATGCATTCGATTGTGCGCATCGACGAAGTGGAGCGCCTGGGCACACCTAAGATCAGCGAGGCCCGCGGCGTAAGCAACGTCATGCCGTTCCCGATGCCAATGCCCGAAAAGTAAGCCTGGTTTGCGTAGGCGCCAGTTTGCCGGTGAGTGACGCGAAGGTGTTACGGCAGGGGCGAGAAAGGCGAACGCCCATCGGCGCTTTGCAGTTCCATCAGGTATTTACGGAAGATCTGCCCCAGCACCTGGGTCGCAACTTCCAGTTCGTCACGCTGCATGTGCTCGGCGACTTCGTCGGCGGTGTCCAGGGCGTCTTCGGCACCGTTGACCGCAGCCATCTTCAGCACGATGTAGGCTTGAACGTTGTTGGCCGGCACGCCTTCACCGTGGAAGAACATGGTGCCGAGCTTGAACTGCGCCTGGGCATGGCCTTGCAACGAGGCCTTTTCGAAATAGCTCAGGGCTTGATTGAGGTCCTGCGGCGCGCCTTTACCCTCGTAGTAGAACTCACCCAACTCGTATTGCGCCTGTGCGTCCCCTTCATCGGCGGCTTTCTGGCACGCGGCTAGCGCCTCGGCCTGTTCCTGTGCCTGGGGATCGAGGGTGCAGCGACCCATCGCTGGGATCAACAACGAGTTGCCGCCTGCTTGTGCGTGCGCGAGCAGGGGCTGAAGGAGCAACAGGCAGCCCAATGTCAGGGCGCGGCCGGTGCGGTTCATGGGAATCGACTTACCTCTGAGGGGCGCGCGGACCCGGCGAGGGGGTCCAATAAGCGCGCATTATGAAATAAGCAGGGCCAACCTTACAAAGTCTTTACTCGTTTTTCTGCTGCGTGGCCGCGATATCCGCTGGTTTGCCGCGTATTTCCCCCTTTGCCAAGGGAAAGTTCGAGTAAAGCACGAAGCTGGCATGGTTGATCACCATGCCAGCCATGTAGCGCTTATTTCAGGGCGGCAAATGCGCGCTCTGCGGCATCCAGGGTCAGTTGCAGCTCAGTCTCGCCGTGGGCGATCGAGGTGAAACCGGCCTCAAAGGCACTTGGCGCCAGGTACACGCCGCCTTCCAGCATCAGGTGGAAGAAGCGCTTGAACAGGTTGGCATCGCTGGCCATCACATCGTCAAAGGTGACGATATCGTCGGCGCCACTGAAGTACAGGCCGAACATGCCGCCCGCCTGAGTGGTGACGAACGGAATGCCCGCGGCATCGGCGCGTTGCTGCAAGCCTTCGAGCAGGCGGCTGGTGTAGTCGCTCAGTTCGGCGTGGAAGCCCGGGCGGCTGATCAGGCGCAGGGTGGTCAGGCCGGCAGCCATGGCCAGCGGGTTACCGGACAGGGTGCCGGCCTGGTAGACCGGACCCAGGGGCGCAATGTGTTCCATGATCTTGCGTTTGCCGCCGAAGCAGCCCACTGGCATGCCGCCGCCGATGATCTTGCCGAAGGTGGACAGGTCTGGAGTCACGCCGTAATGGGCCTGGGCGCCGCCTAAAGCGACACGAAAGCCGGTCATCACTTCGTCGAAGATCAGCACTACGCCGTGTTGGTCGCAAAGAGTGCGCAGCCCCTCGAGGAAGCCCGGCGCCGGCGGCACACAGTTCATGTTGCCGGCCACAGGCTCGACGATGATGCAGGCCACTTCTTGGCCCACTTCCGCCAGCATTTTTTCCACTGCAGCGATGTCGTTGAAGGGCAGGGTCAGCGTGTGTTTGGCGAAAGCTGCAGGTACACCGGCAGAGCTGGGTACGCCTTGAGTCAGGGCGCCGGAACCGGCCTTGACCAGCAGACTGTCGGAATGCCCGTGGTAGCAGCCTTCGAACTTGATGATGCTGTCGCGGCCGGTAAAGCCACGGGCCAGGCGAATCGCGCTCATGGTGGCTTCAGTGCCGGAGCTGACCATGCGCACCATTTCCATGGAGGGAACGATGGAGCACACCAGATCGGCCATTTCGGTTTCCATGGCAGTCGGGGCGCCGTAGGACAGGCCATGCTCCAGCTGCTTGCGTACCGCGTCCAGCACGTCCGGGTGACTGTGGCCGAGAATCATCGGGCCCCAGGACCCGACATAGTCGACATAGCGCTTGTCGTCTTCGTCAGTGACGTAGGCACCTTCGGCGTGCTTGAAGAACAGCGGGGTGCCGCCCACGCTCTTGAAGGCGCGGACCGGCGAGTTGACGCCACCAGGGATGTGTTTCTGGGCGTCGGCAAACAGGGTTTCGGAACGGGACATGATCGGGCTCTCAAAAAATCAGCTGTTGAATAGGGCGTTGAAGGCGCGGGCGCGACGGGTCACTTCGTCGGCGCTATCGGCGCCGAACAGGCCGTGAACCACCGCCAGCAGGTCGGCGCCGTGGTTCACCAGGGGGGCGGCATTTTCCAGGGTGATGCCGCCAATCACGCAGATCGGCAGATGCAGGCTGGCCCGGGCCTGATCCAGCAACTCCAGGCTGGCCGTGGGCGCGCCGGGTTTGGTGGTGGAATTGAAAAAGCGGCCGAAGGCGACATAGCTGGCGCCTTCCTTCGCGGCTTGCTCGGCCAGTGGCAATTGGTCGTGGCAGGTCGAACCGATAATGGCCTGGCGCCCCAGCAGGGCCCGGGCCGGCGTCAGGGGACCGTCGCTCTGGCCCAGATGCACGCCGGCACCGATGCGTGCCGCCAGCTCGGCGTCATCGTTGATGATCAGGCGGGTCTTGTAGCGTTCGCACAGGGTCAGCAGGGTTTCGGCTTCCCGCAGGCGGCGGGCCTGGTCGTCGCTCTTATCGCGGTACTGCAACAGGGTGACGCCGCCTTCCAGCGCCGCCTCCACGTACTTCAGGAACTTGCCGGCCAACAGCTGGCTGTCGGTGATGGCGTACAGACCACGTAGTTTCATTGAGCGGGCCTCATGACATTACGAGCAGAAATCCAACGGCAAGCGGCGCGGGACAAACTGGCCGCGGCCCAGTTGCTCGGCGTCGCGCAGGGTGCGCCAGGTGTAGTCCAGGGCCGACTTTACGGCGCTGGCCAGATGTTCGCCTTGGGCCAGACGTCCGGCCAGGGCACTGGCCAGGGTGCAGCCGGAGCCGTGGTAGCTGCCCGGCAGACGCTGGCAGGTGTAGGTCTCGCGCAGGCCGTCACGGCTGTACAGGCGATTGTGCACTTCGTGTTCATCGCCATGGCCGCCGGTGATCAGCAGGTGCTTGACGAACGGCAGGAGTTTTTCAGCGCATTGGTCGGCGCTGCCTTCTGGCAGTTCCGCAAGAATTCGGGCTTCGGGAAGGTTGGGAGTGGCAATGGTGGCCAGGGGCAGCAGGCGTTCGCGCATGGCGTAGCCCACTTCATCCTTGCCCAGACGGCCACCGCCGCCGGCGCGCAGCACCGGGTCGCACACCAGGGGCAGGTGTGGGTGCGCCTGGAGCAGTTCGACCACGGTGTCGACCATCTCCAGGGAGCCCAGCATGCCCAGCTTGACCGCGGCGACAGTGGAGTCGTTGAGCACGGCATTGGCCTGGGCCAATACCCACTCGCGATCCAGAACGCGGAAATCGCTGACGTTGACCGTGTCTTGCACGGTCAGGGCGGTGACAGCCGGAGCTGCGTGACAACCCTGAGCCAGCAGGGCTTCGATATCTGCCTGCAAGCCGGCGCCACCACTGGGGTCGTGGCCGGAGAGACAGAGGACAACGGGGCGAGAGCTGTAGATATTCATGGGCGGCGAGCTTACCACCAAACGCTTTTTTTCGCGGCGCCTGGTGCGCAATGGAAGTTGTCGCTTTGCCGTGTTCGATCTTCTTGACCGATGCAACAGCTCTAGCTCGCTGGATTGCGCTGAAAGGCCCGTTCTAGAGCCTTTAGACTAAAATTTTCAATGGTGTTCATTGGCCATCAACGGCTATGCTAGAGTGCATTCAAACCAATAACAGGTCATGCCGGTCTTGCGTCTGCTCAAGGGAAATGGGGGACTTCCTGACACCACCGGACAAGCCACGCTGGGGCTTTATGCGCTATTTGCTGATGTTGCTGTTGAGCTTGCCGATGCTGGCTGGCGCCGTCGAGTTCGACGAGTTCACTCAACGCCTGCCCTTGGGCCGAGTGATGCAAGTACTCGAAGACGTGGGTGGCGAAGCGACAATTGCCGAGGTCAGTTCGGGGCCGATGGCTGAGCACTTCAAACCCCACGATAAAGATACCCTCAATGCCGGTTACTCTCGTTCGGCCTTCTGGCTGAAGATCGACCTTCAATACCGCCCCGGCAATCCCACGGCACAGCGCAGCTGGTTGCTGGAACTGGCCTATCCGCCCCTGGATCACCTGGATCTGTACGTCCCCGATGAAGCCGGTGGCTTTCGTCTGGCGGAGCGCACCGGCGATGCCTTGCCATTCGACAGCCGACAGATTCGCCAGAACAATTACCTGTTCAACCTGAATTTCTCCCCCCATGAGCACAAGACTGTCTATTTGCGCCTGGCCAGTGAAGGTTCGATCCAGGCGCCGCTGAGCCTCTGGTCCAACACGGCCTACCTCGAGGCGCAGCCAGTGCGGCTCTACGTGCTGGGGCTGATCTACGGGGTGTTGCTGGGCATGCTGGTGTACAACCTGTTCATCTATCTCAGCGTGCGTGATACCAGCTACCTCTACTACATCGTCTACATCGCTTCGTTCGGTCTTTATCAACTGTCGGTCAACGGTGCCGCAGTGGAGTACTTCTGGCCCAACAGTCCTTGGTGGGCCAATGCGGCGACGCCATTCTTCATCGGCGCCGCGGGGCTGTTCGGCAGTCAGTTCGCCCGCAGTTTCCTGCAGACCTCCCGGCACAGTCCCTGGGTTGACCGGGTGCTGCTGGCGCTGATGGCGTTCGGCGCAGTGGTCATGGCCTTGTCACTGATGACCAGCTACGCCCTGGCCTTGCGCCTGGCAACCACCTTGGCGCTGCTGTTTACCGTGGTGATTTATGTGGCGGGGATCGTCGCCTGGTGTCGCGGGTTGCGGGTGGCGCGTTACTTCATCATTGCCTGGTCGGCCTTTTTGTTTGGAGGGGTGATCAACACCTTGATGGTGCTGGGTTACCTGCCGAACGTATTCCTGACCATGTACGCCAGCCAGATCGGCTCGGCGATCGAGGTGGCGCTTCTGTCCCTGGCTCTGGCCGACCGGATCAATTCGATGCGCGAGCAACAAGCCCAGACTCTGCTTGAGGCCGGGCAGAAGCTTGAAGTGCTGAACCAGCAACTGGCTCACAGTAACCGTCTCAAGGATGAGTTCCTGGCTACCCTGACCCACGAGTTGCGTACGCCGATGAACGGTGTCATCGGCTCGCTTGAGCTGATGCAGACCCTGGAACTGGACCCGGAGATGGAGCAGTACCAGCAGACCGCCGCCGGCTCGGCACGGGACATGATGCGCATGGTCAACGGCATCCTCACGTTGACCGAACTGCAAGCCGGCAAGCTCAGCGCCCAGCGCCAGCCGTTCAGCCTGCGTTCGATGCTCAGCGCACTGCAAACCCAGTTCGGCGCCAGCGCGGCGGCCAAGTCCCTGTCCTTTCAGGTCGACCTCAGCGCCGGGCTGCCCGACCGCTTGCAGGGAGATCGCTGCAAGCTCAGCCATTGCCTGGAGTGCCTGCTGGAGAATGCCGTCAAGTTCACCCATTCCGGTGGCGTGGTGTTGCGGGTGGTCACCCGGTCTGTTTCGGCCGAGCGGGTGAGCCTGAGCTTTGAGGTGATCGACAGCGGGATAGGTTTTGTCAATCTGGACGAGGCGACGCTGTACCAGCGTTTCTTCCAGCTCGACGGTTCCATGACGCGTGAATACGGCGGATTGGGCATCGGCCTGGCGATCTGCCGGCAATTAGTGGACTTGCTGGGCGGGCAGTTGACCCATGAGTCCACGCCTGGACAGGGCAGTTGTTTCCGCTTGCTGGTGGAGTTCGATGTCCAGGAACCCACTCCTCGGGCGCCGACAGCCCTTCATCGGCGTGCGCCCCAGGACTGTACCGTGCTGCTGATGGACGATAACGACGTCGATCAACTGGTGGTGCGGGGCATGTTGCTCAAGCTGGGGTACCGAGTTCGCACCGTCGGCAGTCCCACCGATGCGCTGCAACTGCTGGGGCGTGAACTTGTCAGCGCGGTGCTGATCGATGGCCAGATCACTGCAGCGCAACTGGGGGCATTTCGTCTTCAGGCCCAGGCAATGCCCGGATACGCCCACCTGCCCATCTTGCTGGCTTGCGCTCCTGGTACTGAAGGTTGTGCAGCGACAGCAGGGGCCGACTGCCTGGGCAAACCGGTGAAATTCGAGGCACTGCAAGCGGTGCTGTTGAAGCGGGTACTTTGTGTTGAGCAAGGCGAAAGTGCCGATATTTAGGCTGATATGCCACTTTGTTCGGGGTAGAGCGGGTGCTTAACTGGGGTCTTGGCACACCCTGAAGGAGTCCCGCAATGAACCTCCACCAGTTCGCTGAAACTCACGAAGTCACCAACCAGCCGCCCGCCCTGGACGGCGCCAACCTCTATCGGATCGACCTGCCGTTGCAGCAGTGGATGCGGCGTTTCGATGCCGGCTGGGCCGAATCCCGGGTCGATGCCTATGGCGCCCTGGCGGGTGGTCCGCTGATGGAGGCGGGGTTCCTGGCTAATCAGAACAAACCGGTTTTTTCCAGTCACGACCGCTTTGGTCACCGGATCGACCTGGTGGAGTTTCATCCGGCGTATCACCAGTTGATGCAGGCGGCCATCGAGGGCGGGCTGACCTCACTGCCCTGGACCGACCCACAAGCGGGGGCTCATGTAGCCCGCGCCGCCATGACCTATCTGCACAGTCAGGCCGAGGCGGGCAGCGGTTGCCCGTTGACCATGACGTTTGCCTGCGTGCCGGCGCTGAAACTGCAGCCGGACATCGCCGAGCAGTGGCTGCCGAAGATCCTCGCCACTCAATACGACCCGCGTAATGTTGGCATGCAGCACAAGACCGGGCTGACGATTGGCATGGCCATGACCGAGAAGCAGGGCGGGACCGACGTTCGTGCCAATACCACCCGAGCCTATCCGGTGGGAGCCCCGGGACCGGGGCAGGCTTATGAATTGGTGGGGCACAAGTGGTTCTGCTCGGCGCCGATGTGCGATGCCTTTCTGACCCTGGCCCAGACCGACAAGGGCCTGACTTGTTTCCTCCTGCCCCGTCATCGTCCGGATGACAGCCGCAACCAGTTCTATATCCAGCGCTTGAAGAACAAGCTGGGCAACCTCTCCAATGCTTCCAGCGAAGTGGAGTTCCGCGGCGCTCTGGCCTGGATGATCGGTGACGAGGGGCGCGGCGTACCCACCATTATCGAAATGGTCGCCATGACTCGCTTTGACTGCATGGTCGGCTCCAGCTCGCTGATGCGCCAGGCCTTGACCCAGGCCAGCCATCATTGTGCCCATCGCCGCGTCGGCGGGCGGGTGCTCAGTGAGCAACCGCTGATGCAGAACGTGCTGGCCGACCTGGCCTTGGAAAGTGAAGCGGCCCTGGCCTTGAGCATGCGCATGGGACGAGCCCTGGATCATCAGGACGATGCCCAGGAAGCGAAGTTCTCTCGGCTAGTGACGGCAGTGGGCAAGTATTGGATCTGCAAGCGCGCCCCGGCCATGATCAACGAGGCCGCCGAATGCATGGGAGGCGCCGGATATGTCGAAGACAGCATCCTGCCGCGGCTGTACCGCGAGGCGCCGGTGAACTCCACCTGGGAAGGCTCAGGCAACGTGCAATGCCTGGATGTGCTGCGGGCCTTGTCGAAAGAGCCCGGGGTACTCGATGTATTGTTTGCCGAGCTGGGAGACGGGCATGGCGAGCAGCGTCTGGCGGCGCATATTGCGGCGCTCAAGGACAGCTTCAGGGACACCGACGACATCCAGTACCGCGCCCGCCAACTGACCGAGGACATTGCCTTGGGCCTGCAGGCCAAGCTCCTGCTTGAGGCCGGTAACGAGGTGGTCAGCGATGCCTTTATCGCCAGTCGTCTTGGAGGGCAGAGCGGTCGGGTCTACGGTACCTTGCCCCGCGGGCTGGACGTAGCCGCCATTGTTGCCCGCTCCACGCCTCAAGGCTTCTGACCTTTCGTAGCAGCCGGCTTGTCGGCGAAGAGGCGTTGTCGCCATGGCCAGCGCCGACACGCCGGCTCCTATAACTCCGCTGTTCCCGTGGGGCGGTGTTGCAGGCAAGATGAACGCCTGCAAGATCAGAACACAGGATGCTTACCGTGACCGAAGCTTTTATTGTCGTTCAAACCGCCGAGCAAGCCGTGGATCGGCTTGCTGCTTTGCATGAGCGGGCCACCACGGCGCTGAGCCAGGCGCTCAAGCGTTACCTCAAGGACCGGGTCGAGCCGGATGCTGAGCAAAGAGCGCTGTTTCGCTATCCCGAATTGCGCCTGACCTACCTCTGCCATGGCGAAGTTCCGCAGACCACCCGGGCTTATGCCAAGGTGCAACTGCCGGGCACCTACAGCGTCACCGTCACTCATCCCGCGGCCTTCCGTAATTACCTGCTCGAGCAACTGGTGCCTTTGATGCATGACTTCACCGTCACGGTGGAAGTGGGTGTCAGCGAGCAGAACATTCCTTATCCCTATGTGGTGGAACAGGGCGACGAACTGGCCGGTTCCGGCGTAACCGCGGCGGCCCTGGCCCGGGTATTCCCCAGCACCGACCTGTCGGCTGCCACCGACGGTATCGCCGACGGTCTCTACGACTGGGAAAACACTCACCCGCTGCCTTTGGCGCTGTTTGATGCGGCGCGGGTCGATTTCTCTTTGCGGCGCCTGGTGCATTACACCGGCAGCGACTGGCGTCATGTGCAGCCGTGGATCCTGCTGACCAACTATCACCGTTACGTCGACCAGTTCATCGTCCATGGTCTGGAGCAACTGCGCAGTGATCCGCGTTTTGTGCGCATGGTCCTGCCGGGCAACGTGATCATTGAAAAAAGCATGGATCACGGCGAGGCTTCGGCAATCGCCGCCGGTGTTGTCTGGCATCGCTACCAGATGCCGGCCTATCACCTGCAGGCCAGCGATGGCCACGGTGTGACCCTGGTGAATATCGGCGTCGGCCCCTCCAATGCCAAGAACATCACCGACCACTTGGCGGTGCTGCGCCCTCATTGCTGGTTGATGATTGGCCACTGCGGTGGACTGCGGCAGTCCCAGACCATCGGCGATTACGTCCTGGCTCACGCCTACATGCGGCGTGACGGCATTCTTGATCGCGTGGTGCCGCCGAACATTCCGATTCCGGCCTTGGCCGAGGTCCAGCTGGCGTTGCAGCAAGCGGCGGCCAATGTCACTGGAGAGAAGGGCGAGCAACTGAAGAAGCGCCTACGCACCGGCACCGTCCTGACTTACGACGACCGCAACTGGGAGCTGCGCTGGGCCGAGGAACGTCCGTTCATCAACCTGTCTCGGGCCGTGGCGGTGGACATGGAAAGCGGCACTATCGCGGCCCAGGGCTATCGCCTGCGGGTGCCTTACGGCACCTTGCTGTGTGTCTCGGACAAACCCCTGCACAGTGAGATCAAGTTGCCGGGGGCGGCCAATGCCTTCTACGAGCGGGCGGTCAGCCAGCATTTGAAGATCGGTATCGAAGCCGTGGACCTGATGCGCAGTGAGCTCAACTCCCTGCACTCGCGCAAACTGCGCAGCTTCGACGAGCCGCCTTTCCGCTAAGCGTTTAATCCATGGTCATTTGGCGATCAGGCCACTAGCATTGTCGGTCCTGATCGCTGAATGTTCCTGATCCCATGTCCCGTCCGTCCCGTCCTGCTTCCCGTCGCCCTGGCGCGAAGCCGTTTTCCGTTTCTCCCTCCAAGCGCGTGGCCAAGGCGCCACCGGCCGAGCCGAAGCTGATCCTGTTCAACAAGCCTTTCGACGTGCTGACCCAGTTCAGCGATGGCGAGGGACGGGCGACGCTCAAGGATTTCATCGCCATTCCCGGGGTCTACCCGGCCGGGCGCCTGGACCGCGACAGCGAAGGGTTGCTGCTGTTGACCAATGACGGGCAGTTGCAGGCGCGGATCGCCGATCCCAAGCACAAGTTGGCCAAGACCTATTGGGTGCAGGTCGAAGGCGAACCCAGCGCTGAGCAGTTACAGCGCTTGCGTGACGGTGTGGAGTTGAACGACGGCATGACCTTGCCGGCCGAGGCGCGACGGCTGGAAGAGCCAGAGCTGTGGCCGCGCAATCCGCCAGTGCGTTTTCGCAAGAGCGTGCCTACTCATTGGCTGGAATTGGTGATTCGTGAGGGGCGCAATCGCCAGGTACGGCGCATGACCGCTGCCGTCGGCTTGCCGACCTTGCGGCTGGTGCGGGTCAGGATTGGCGACTGGACCCTGGATGGCCTGGATCAGGGCCAGTGGAAGGAAGTGCCGGCGCGCTTATAGAGCGCCGGATTCGATCAGGCCGATCACCACGCTCTTGATGATGAAGGCGGCCACGCCCAGGCCCAGCACGAAGAACAGGATAAAGGAGCCGAAGCGTCCGGCCTTGGACTTCTTGGCCAGGTCCCAGACGATGAAACCCATGAATATGATCAGGATGCTGACCAGACCGGTCATCATCCACTCTTCGAATACTGCTGGGTCCATCGATCATCTCCATTGCAGGCAGGGCAAAAAATGCCGGGCGAGTATACGCCAAGGGACACTTGCCGAGCATTGATCTGCCTGCGTTACGTCGCCACAGCCGCTATTCAACTGCGCAGGTGGGTCAGGGGCAGTTCGGTGCTGTTGAGTACCTGATTGAGCACGAAACTGGAGCGCACACTGGTCACGCCGTCGATACGGGTCAGGTGGCCGAGCAGCAACTTCTGATAGTGATCCATGTCCGGCACCACCACCTTGAGCTGGTAGTCGGCGTCCACACCGGTCACCAGGCTGCATTCCAGTACCTGGGGCAGGCTGCGGATGGCCGCTTCGAAGTTCTCGAAGCGTTCCGGCGTGTGCCGGTCCATGCCGATCAATACGTAGGCGGTCAGGCTCAGGCCGAGCATCTTGCGGTCCAGCAGGGCGACCTGGCGGGAAATATAACCGTCGTCTTCCAGTTGCTTGACCCGGCGCGAGCAGGGCGAGGGCGACAGACCGATGCGCTCGGCCAGTTCCTGGTTGGAGATGCGGGCATCGCGTTGCAATTCCGCCAAAATACTCAGGTCATAGCGGTCGAGTTTGCTCATCAATCAGGCCTTTGTCATAAGTATTGCGTTGAATTATCTATCTTGGGTTAAAAATTGCGCAAGAGGTGTTTTTGCAAGCAATCTTCGCAATCCGCTGTCGCCGGCCCAGGCCTATTCTTATCACCAGAATCACTGCCCGGACATAGAGTCCACTGCGGCCCGCCGAATCAGGCCTGCCGCGGCCGCCAACCCCATAGGGTTGATCCGGCCCCCGGGCTACACCCTGTCCAGAAGACGGAGTGAGGTGAGCCGGCGCCACAAGCGTCGAGCACGGACAAAATCTCAAAGGGTGGCCGACGGGCCGCCCTTTTTTATTGCCTGCGAAATAAGTCTCGTGACTGATAATCTGCTGCAGAACCGCCCCAGGCTTTTTCAGTCTTAGGTACAGGCCCCAATCCGCAGTGAGGAATAGCATGAAGTCGCGCATCTGGCGTTTGGCAGGTGTTGGTGTGTTGTGCGTGAGCGTCAGCGCGCAAGTGCTCGCCGATGAGCGGGACGAGAGACTGCAGGGAACGCCTTCCGACGGGCAGCGTGAGCATGCCCCCGAAGGGCGTGGCGAGGGCCATCAGGGCCGTCCGGCGAACTCGCCTGAACGTGCGCAACCTGCCCCGCAGCAGCCGCGTCCGCAGAATGAGATCATTCGTGGCGATAACAGCCGGCAGTTCGAACACAACGGCCAGAATCCGGGTGGGCAGTGGCAGAACCGTCCCCAGCATGATCCCAATCAGCAGGGGCGACCGGCTCCTCAGCAGCCGCAGCCGGCGCCAGGGCTGCCCATCCAGAGCCGGCCCGATACCGTGCGCCAGACCCAGGAGCCCCTACGCGGCTACTACCAGGACATTCCCCGGCGCAACGATTACAACCCGCATTGGCAGGCCGGTGGTCCAGGCTCGCGTCCCGACCATGGTCGCCCCAACGACTATCGCTGGCCGGGCCGTCCCGACGGGCATGGCAACGGCTGGGGGCCAGGTCCGCAGTACCGCCCGGGCTACGTGATTGACCGTTTCCCCGAGCGCAATTACCGGGTGCCTTACCGTGGCCAGGATTACTTTTTCTCGGGGGGCTACTGGTATCGTCCACAAGGTCCACGGTATGTGGTGGTGCGCCCGCCTTATGGGATTCGAGTGGCCTACCTGCCTGACTACGCACGGGAAGTGTGGATCGGCAGCGCGCTGTTTTTCCTCGCCGCCGGAGCCTATTACACCTATGAAGCCAACACCCAGCAGTATGTCGTGGTCGAACCGCCCGTGGGTGTGCCGCCGCCGGACCAGCAGCCGGCTGGCAATGGCTATGACGTGCTGGCGTACCCGGTCAACGGCCAATCGCCACAGCAGATCGATCAGGATCGCTACGACTGCTATCGCTGGGCGGTGCAGCAGAGTGGCTTCGATCCGGCCAGCGCAACCTACCAGCCGGCCCCGCAAGTGGTGCAGGCCTACCGTCAGGCCCAGGGCAACTGCCTGAGCTCGCGGGGTTACCAAGTCACTTACTGAGCCCTGGCGGCCTCGACCACTTCCTGCGGATCGGCGTGTACCAGCACCTCGGCCCGTGGATAGGCCTGGTGGATCGCGTCGGCGGCCTGATCGCTGATGGCGTGGGCCACCGACAGGCTCAGGTCGCCGGGCAGTTCCAGGTGCAGTTGGACGAACCAATGGCTGCCGGAAATCCGCGTGCGCAAGTCATGGGCGCCCAGCACGCCGGGCACACTGCAGGCCAGTTCCAGCATGTGTTGGCTGACATCGGCGGGCAGTTCCTCGTCCATCAGCACCGAGAAACTTTCCCGGGCGATCTGGATCGCGCTCCAGAGAATGTAGACAGCGATCCCCAGGCCGAACCAGGCATCCACCTGATGCCAGCCGAAGGCCGCCAGTACCAGGGCCAGGAGGATGCTGCCATTGAGCAGCAGGTCGGAGCGGTAGTGCAGGGAGTCGGCCCGTACCGCGTTGGAGCCGGTTTCGCGGATCACCCGATGTTGCAGGATCAATAGCGCCACGGTCAGCACCAACGACAGCCCGATCACCCCGATGCTCAGCCAGGGCGCGCCTACCGGTTCCGGGTGCTGCAGGCGTTCGAACGCCTGAAAGCCAATCAGCACCGCACTGCCGGCGATGAACAGCGCCTGGGCCATGCCCGCCAGGGACTCCGCCTTGCCGTGGCCGTAGCGGTGATCATCATCGGCCGGGCGCAGGGCGTAATGCACCGCCAACAGATTGAGCAGCGAGGTGAAGCCGTCGAGCACCGAGTCGGTCAGCCCCGCCAGCATGCTCACCGAGCCACTGAGCCACCAGGCGATGGCCTTGGTCACAATCAGGATGCCTGCCACCGTAACCGAGGCGCGGGTGGCCAGGCGCAGGAGGCGAGCGTGTTCCGGGTTGCCAATCATCGGCGGCGGGTTCCTTGAAGGTGGGGTCAGGCTGCAGGCTGCAGACCGTACAAGGCCAATTGCTGCACGCTGCCCTTGTGCTGGATCAGGCGCGGATCATCCAGAGGGAAGCTGCCCCCCAGTTCGCTTTCCAGAATGGCCTGCAGTTTGCGGTTGTCGACTTTACCGTCGGTGCCAATGGCCTGCTGGAGTTTTTCCGGCGCGATTTGCGCGGTCTTGCCCGGCTCCAGGTAGATCGCCCCGGTGGCGAAGTCGACGCCAAAGGCGATCAGCCCCGGAATGACATAGAACAGCAGGCCCACGGCATCGAGCACCACCACCACTGGATCGATCTTGCCGTCGATCTGGCCGCGGCGGTCGGGAAAGAAGATCGAGCCACAGGCTGTGAGTTGGGTCAGCAGGGTGGTCACCAGAACGCCGCCAATGACACGGTGGGGAATACGCATGGATATCTCCTGGTAAATATGCAGACAAAGCGAAATGGAGCGGGGCATTGAGTCTTGTCGATCAGCACTCAGACCATGATTAACCCCAGGCAGTTCGCCGTTATACTCGCGCCTCTGTTTTGGAGCCAGCATGAATTCTTTGCCAATTGATGAAGTTTTGCCTGCATTGCGCGAGGCCCTGGCGGCGCGCCATGAAGCGGTGCTCGAAGCCCCGCCCGGTGCCGGCAAGACCACCCGTGTGCCCCTGGCGCTTCTGGATCAGGACTGGCTGGCCGGACAGACCATCCTCATGCTCGAACCCCGGCGCCTGGCGGCCCGGGCTGCGGCGGAGCGCCTGGCCAGCGAACTGGGGGAGAAAGTCGGTGAAACCGTGGGCTACCGCATCCGCCTGGAGAGCAAGGTCGGCCCGCGGACCCGTATCGAAGTGGTCACCGAAGGCATCCTCACCCGACGCCTGCAGGACGACCCGGCCCTGGAAGGGGTTGGCCTGCTGATCTTCGATGAGTTTCACGAGCGCAGCCTGGATGCCGACCTGGCCCTGGCCTTGAGCCTCAATGGCCGGGAGCTGTTTCGTGACGAGCAGCCCCTGAAGATTCTGTTGATGTCGGCGACCCTGGAGGGCGAACGTCTTTCCACGCTGCTGGGCGATGCGCCGATCCTGCGCAGTGAGGGGCGCATGTTCCCGGTGACCCAGCGCTGGGGGCGGCCGTTCCAGCCCGGCGAGTTCATCGAACCGCGGGTGGTGCAGACCGTGCTTGAAGCCATCAACGATGAAAGCGGCAGCCTGCTGGTGTTTCTCCCAGGCCAGGCCGAGATTCGTCGAGTGCATCAGCAGTTGGCCGAGTCCTTGGGACAACGCAGTGAGATTCTGCTCTGTCCACTGCACGGCGAGCTGGACCTGGCCGCCCAGCGCGCGGCCATCGATCCGGCCCCGGCGGGGCGGCGCAAAGTGGTATTGGCCACCAACATCGCCGAAACCAGCCTGACCATTAACGGCGTGCGGGTGGTGGTGGACGCCGGGCTGGCCCGAGTGCCGCGCTTCGATCCCGGCAGCGGCATGACCCGCCTCGACACCCAGCGCATCTCCCGGGCCAGCGCCACCCAGCGCGCCGGCCGGGCCGGGCGCCTGGAGCCTGGCGTGTGCTATCGCTTGTGGTCGGCGGATCAACAGGAACAACTGGCGGCCTATGCCGGCGCGGAGATCCTTCAGGCCGACCTGGCCGGTCTGGCCCTGCAACTGGCGCGCTGGGGCGTGACCCCGAATCAGCTGGCCTGGCTGGACCCGCCTCCCAGCGCCGCTTATGCACAGGCTCAAGACCTGTTGCAGCGCCTGGGAGCGCTCAACGATGACGGCACATTGACCCGCCACGGTCAGGCCATGGCCGAGTTGCCGGCCCATCCGCGCATTGCCCACTTGCTGTTGCGCGGCCAGTCCCTGGGGCTGGCGCAGATGGCCTGCGACGTCGCGGCCCTGCTGGGGGAACGGGACATTTTGCGCGGTGCCGGCGCCGACCTGCACAGTCGCCTGGTGCTGCTTTCCGGGGAGGAGCGCGCGGCCCGTGGTGCACAGGGTGGTGTCCAGCGTGCGCGGCAACTGGCGCGGCAGTACCGTGGCTACCTGCGAGGGCAGCCCGAGGCCGCCGTCGCCGATCCCGAGCATCCGCGCTGGCTTGGTGCCTTGCTGGCCCTGGCCTATCCCGACCGGGTGGCCCAGCAGCGCCGTCCCGGTGGTGCCGAGTATCGACTGGCCAACGGTCGCGCGGCGCTGTTCAGCGAAACCGACAACCTGATGAAGCAGCCCTGGCTGGTGATCGCCGACCTGGGCAGCCGCCAGGGCCAGCGTGAGGAGCGCATCTACCTGGCCGCGGATTTTGATCCGACCCTGTTCGATACCGTGCTGGCAGAGCAGGTGCGCAACGTCGACCAGCTCGATTGGGACGAGCGTGAAGGCGTGCTGCGGGCCGAGCGTCAACGCAAGGTTGGTGAGCTGGTACTCAGCCGTGAACCGCTCACCGGCCTGGACGAGTCAGCCCGTAGTCAGGCTCTGGTCAATCTGGTGCGGCGCAAGGGCCTGGAGCTGCTGCCCTGGACCCCGGAGCTGCGCCAGTGGCAGGCTCGGGTGACCTTGCTGCGGCAGCTGGATCTGGCGGACAAGGGCGAGAGCCAATGGCCGGATGTCAGCGATGGCGCCTTGCTCGCAGGGCTGGAGCAGTGGTTACAGCCCTACCTGGGCAAGGTGTCGCGACTCAGCCACTTTGCCAACCTGGAGCTGGCCGGCATCGTCCACAACCTGTTGCCCTGGCCGCTGCCCCAGCGCCTGGACGAGCTGGCTCCGCATCATCTGACAGTGCCCTCGGGCTCCTCGATCCGACTGGACTACAGCGAGCAGCCGCCGATTCTGGCGGTGCGCCTGCAGGAGCTGTTTGGGCTGTCGGACACGCCGCGGATTGCCGGTGGCCGCCAAGTGGTCAAGTTGCACTTGCTGTCGCCGGCGCGGCGTCCGGTGCAGGTCACCCAGGATCTGGCGAACTTCTGGCGCAGCACTTACGCCGAGGTGAAGAAGGATCTCAAGGGCCGTTATCCCAAGCATTACTGGCCGGACGATCCACTGATTGCCGAGGCTACGGCGCGGATCAAACCCCGCAAGTAGAGCGGGGTTACAACGCCGGCAACAGGAACCGGGCAAGCACCGGCAGGTGGTCGGAGATGCGCTGGGTGTCGTCCTGGCGTACTCGGGATTCAACCCGCTTCAGTCGTGGGCTGTAGAACAGGTAGTCCACCGTACGATCCGGGCCGTCGAGGCTCGGGTCGTTGGGGTAGTGGGTCAGCCAACGAGCACGGTCGACGCCACTGGCCTGAGTGTTGCTGGGGATCATCGGGTACTTGTCCCACAGCAGGTGCAGCGGGCTGTCAGCGTTGTAGGGCGCGCGCTGTTCTTCGCTCAGGCGTTGGTACTGGCTCAGGGGCAGCAGGTTGAAATCGCCGCCAATCAGCCAGGGGGTGCCGCGGCTCTCCAGTTTGTCCAGAACCTTGGCAATGGCCGTCACCTGCTTGTGCTGAGTGTCGTCGGCGCGCTGCGCACGCTCCAGATGGGTGTTCAGCACCACCAGTTGGCCGCCATCGCTCAGGGGCAGGTAGCTCAGCAGCAGGGCGTCCTTGGGCTGGAATTGCCGGCTGATGAGCGAGTGCGGGGCAACCGGCAGTTGCAAGCGTTCGGCGTGATCGATGCGGTAGCGGCTGAGGGTCGCCAGTTGTCGGCCGACGCTGCCGAAAATGTGCGGCGAGGGCACGAAGTCCGCCTTCCAGTCGTAAGCCTGGGTGCTGCAGGGGTAGAGGTCGGCGAGCCGCTCCTGCAGGAGTTTGAGTTGATCCTGGTAGGCGCTGGCCTTGGCGCCGTTGTCCACTTCCTGCAGCAGCACCAAGTCCGGCTGTTCGTCACGAATGACCCGGGCCACTTCGTCGAGGCTGAAGGCCATGTCTTCCAGGGTCGGACGTTCGTCCTCGCCCCGGGCCTGGTCGTTCCAGAACACGTAGCGCTTGCCCGCCAGGTACTGCAGGTTCCAGGTCATCACCTTGAGTGCCTGGCCCGGCACCAGCGGCGTGGCCTGGGCGCTGCAGCTGACCGTCAGGGTTTCCTTGGGCAGAGGGCGCCAGGTCAGGCTGTAGATCAGGCCGGTCAGTACCAGGCCGATCAGGAGCAGGCTCAACAGGGTGATGCGCAGTAGACGGGTCATCGGCTCGGCTTATGGCGTTGCAGGATGGGCCGGAGCATAACCGAGTGCGCGGCCGTCACCCAAGGGGTAGAGCGGCCGCAAGGTGAATCAGCGGTTGTCCGCTGGCTCGTTGATGAGCATGAACAGGCGGAACAGCACCACGCTGGTGAACAGCTGCAGGAAGCTGTAAGCGCTGTCGATGGCCAGTGACAGGATCGGGTTGTGCGGATCGGGATAGGCGGCTTCGCTCGCCCCCTTGAGCAGCCACAACGGGGCCATGACCGCCAGGATGCACAACAGGATGCGCAGGAAGTGCCCGCGGCTCAGGCGCAGGCTTTCCTTGATGGCCGCCAGGGGCGCCAGGCCCTTGAGCACCAGCAGGTACTCGGCGAAGGCCAGCACCACCATCAGCCACAGCCCCGGCAGCAAATACAGCGACAGCCCGAGCAGAATCAGCAGCGTGCTGACCGCCGTCAGCACGGCGAAGCGCGGCCACAGGCTCAGGGCCATGGCCCAAAGATCACGGTTGCGGGGCAATTCCCCCCGGGTGCGGGCGTCGAGAAACAGGATCAGCGCGCCGGTGTACAGCGGATAGAGCAAGAGCCCCACCACCACGCTGGAGCCGGGAAAGGCATTCTCGCCCAGGGCGCTGCTGACGCCTTGTTGCAGCAGCGCTTCGAGAATCACCAGGGGCAGGCACAGTTGGGCGATGCGGCCGAAGTTGCGTTGGAAAAAATAGAAAGAGTCGCGCAGAACATCTAACGGAGTCATTGATGGGGATCGCAGTTGACCAAGCGGTTGAACACTTTAACCGAAGCTGGCCCCTCGGGAGCAAACGTAAACCTTGAGTAAAGACCATTGAAAGTCGTCGCCCCAACCCCATAACTGGTGCGTACCGCGGCCCTGTGGGGGCACGGACCAGATTTTTACCGGCAATCTAAAGAGGTCGCCATGAACAGCGAAGAGCAAACCCTGATCGATGGACTGTTTTCACGGTTGCAACAAGCCGAGACGGACTCAGCTCCACGTGACGCCCAGGCCGAAGCGCGGATCAAGGAACACCTGATCCGCCAGCCTGCGGCCGGGTATTTCATGACCCAGGCGATCCTGGTGCAGGAGGCTGCCCTGAAAAGCCTCGATGAGCAGAACAAACAATTGAGCCAGCAAGTGCAGCAGTTGCAGGCCGAACTGCAACAGGCTCGCTCCCAGGCCCGCGCTGCGGCTCCGGCGGCCAGTGGCGGCTTTCTGTCGAGCATCTTCGGCGGTTCCCGCGAGCCGCAACCGGCTCCCGCGCAGGCCCCGAGTGTGGCGCCATCCTCCGGCGGTGGCTGGCGTGAGCCGTCCCGTTCTTCCTTTGGCGCGCCTGCGCAGCAGAGTTTCGGCGCCCCGCAGCAGAACTATGCGCCGCAACCGGCACCGGCCGCCGGTAGCAGCTTCCTCGGCGGGGCTTTGAAAACCGCTGCCGGCGTGGCCGGCGGGGTGATGCTGGCCCAGGGCATCAGCAGCCTGTTCCACAGCAACCAGCAACCTCAGGAAGTTGTTGAAGTCATCAAGGAAGAACCGGCACCGGCCAGCGACAACAGTGGCTGGGGCAATGACGATCAGCGGCTGGCCAACAACGACTCCTGGGGCAACAGCGACCAGGGCGGCTTCAGCAACGCCGATTACGGCAACGACGACAGTTCGTTCTTCTCCGACGACGATTCCTTCGTCTGAGGCTCCGTCGGTCCGGGGCAGGCGCCTGCCCCGGACCGATTATTCGCGGAACATTCCTTGTGACTGGCATACTGGGCGACTTTTCGGGTCTTGAGCCCCGTTCCAGCCCTTGCGCTGCTGCGCCATGAGGATTAGCGGTGAAGAAAATCGCGGTGTTCGCCGACGTCCAGAACCTCTATTACACCGTCCGCCAGGCCTATGGTTGTCACTTCAACTACGCGGCGCTGTGGGCGGATATCAGTAAGGAGGGGCAGATCGTCGAAGCCTATGCCTATGCCATCGATCGCGGTGACAGCAAGCAGCAGCAGTTTCAGCAGATCCTGCGCAACCTGGGCTTCACGGTAAAACTCAAACCCTATATTCAGCGCAGCGATGGCTCGGCCAAGGGCGACTGGGACGTGGGCATCACCATCGACATCATGGACGCTGCTGCCCAGGTCGACGAAGTGGTGCTGGCCTCCGGCGACGGCGACTTCGACCTGCTGCTCGAGCGCATCATCCACAAGCATGGGGTCAGCGCGGTGGCTTATGGCGTGCCGGGTCTGACTGCCAATTCGCTGATTCGCGCCGCCACCCGCTATGTGCCGATCGAAGGCGCCTTGCTGCTGAAAAGCTGATCATTTTTTATACGGAGCTGCACAGGTTTGGAACGTATTGCCGTCATCGACTTTGAAACCACCGGGATCTCCCCGAGCAGCAGTTGCCGGGCCACGGAAATCGCCGTGGTGATTCTTGAGCAGGGGCGCATCGTCGAGCGTTACCAGAGCCTGATGAATGCCGGCGTGCGGGTGCCGGGCTTTATCGAACAACTGACCGGCATCAGCAACGCCATGCTGCGCAGCGCCCCGCCAGCGGAGCAGGTGATGAACGAGGTCAACGAGTTTGTCGGCACCACGCCGTTGCTGGCCCACAACGCGGCCTTCGACCAGAAGTTCTGGGATTTCGAGCTGGGGCGGATCAAGCGCACCCGCTTGCAGAATTTCGCCTGTTCCCTGCTGCTGGCCCGGCGCCTGATGCCGGCGGCGCCGAACCACAAGCTGGGCACCCTGACCTCATTCGCCGGCTTGCCCCACACCGGTCAGGCGCACCGGGCCATGGCCGACGCGGAAATGGCCGCCAACCTGGTGGCGCACCTGGCCGGCGAGCTACGCCACAAGCATGGCTTGCGTGAACTGTCCCACGACTTCCTCTGCAAGTTGCAGAAGGTCCCGGCTGCCAAGATCCCCGAGCACCTCAGGCGCCAGCGCGGTTTCTGAGGCAGAGCTGCGGCTCACTTGCCGTTGTTTTCCAGTTGCCCCAGGGGGACACGCCGTTCGATGGCGCTGGAAAGCACGATGGAAGTCTTGCTGAAACCGAACTGGGCCACGCGGTTGATCAGTTCCTCCAGCTCCGGCATCGAGCCCACGGCGGCCTGCATGATCACGCAAGGATCTCCCGTCACCCGATGACACTCGGTGAGCTGGGGGATCTTGATCAGTTCGTCATAGTTCTTCTGGTTGCCATGCTGGGCCAGGCGCAGTTCGATCACGCACTGGATCGGTAACCCCACCTTGGCCATGTCGACCTTGGCCTGATAACCGGTGATCACGCCGCTGGCCTCCAGCTTGGCCACGCGCTCGGCCACTGCCGGCGCCGAGAGGTTGACCTTGCGCGCCAGCTCGGCATAACTCGCCCGGCCGTTTTCCAGCAGGCTGGCCAGGAGCAAGCGATCGTATTTGTCCATGGAAGGCCTCTGATAGGTACGACTTTCGAAAGCACGGCATATAGCCCTGAACTCCATGCTTTGGAAAGTGTACTGCCGTTATAAACAGGTTTTGTAACTTAAGTTCCCCGGGTCGCCTTTCTAGAATAGTTCTCCCCCTGCCTGCTCCGAGCTGCCTCCCATGCCTGGCCAAAGCCGTTTTCCCTTGCCGTTGATCGCCGCCTTTTTTGCCCTGTACGTGATCTGGGGGTCGACCTATCTGGTGATCCGCATCGGCGTCGAGTACTGGCCACCGTTGATGCTCGGCGGCGTGCGTTTCATCATCGCCGGCAGCTTGATGTACGCCTTCCTGCGCTGGCGCGGGGTTCCGGCACCGACCTGGGCGCAATGGAAGGCCGCGGGGATCATCGGCGTGTTGCTGCTCAGTTGCGGCAACGGTGCGGTGACGCTGGCCGAACACTCCGGGGTGACCTCTGGAGTGGCGGCCCTGGCGGTGGCCACGGTGCCTTTGTTCACCTTGCTCTGCGGCTATTTCTGGGGGGCACGCAACACGCGTCTGGAGTGGGCCGGGATCATCCTTGGGATGATCGGTATCGGCATGCTCAACCTGGGTTCCAACCTGCAATCGAGTCCGCTGGGTGCGGCCTTGTTGCTGTTCGCGGCGGCGGCCTGGGCCTTCGGTTCAGTGTGGAGCAGGCACCTGCCGCTGCCCCAGGGGGCCATGGCCAGCGCTGCGGAAATGCTCGTCGGTGGCGTGGTGCTGATGATCGGCAGCGTCTTGAGCGGCGAGCATCTGGACGCCATGCCGCCCCTGGAAGGCTGGTTGGCCCTGGCCTATCTGGCCGGCTTCGGGTCGATCATCGCCTTCAACGCCTACATGTACCTGCTCAAGCACGTACGGCCGGCCGCGGCCACCAGCTATGCCTACGTCAATCCGGCGGTGGCGGTGCTGCTGGGGATCGTCTTTGTCGGTGAAACCATCGGCATCGAGGAGGGCCTGGCCATGCTGGTGATCATCAGCGCGGTGGTGCTGATCGGCCTGCCCCAGTGGCGCAAGCCGAAAGCCGCTCCTCAGCAAGAGGTTGTCTGATCAGCCTGCCGGTGGTTGGCCGGCAAGCTTCTGATCCAGAAAATCGCCGATCAGCTTTGCCACCTGCCGGTGGATGCCCTGGCGATCACCGGCATCGCCATCGCGGCAGATAATCTCGTCCCCAGGTGCCTCTTCCTTGAGCAGGGCCACGGCGCCTGGCTTGCAGACTTGCATGAAACTGAAGTGGCTGGCATTGGCCAGGACCTCATAGCGCGAAGGCGGGGACGCCAGATGGGCGTTCAGATAGCCCGACTCTTCTTCCACGGGCATGTCCGCGATGTTCACTCCGGCCCCCAGGACCAGGACCGGTGTGTGCAGCGTCGACAAACTCTCGGGGGTAAAGCCGCGGGCGAACCCCAGGTCCAGCGCAACGACGGCCTTGACTCGCGGGTCCCGCAGATCGGCGCTCAGCGGGCCTTGATTGTGCGCGGTGATCCCCAGTTCGGGAGCTATTTGGCAAAGGCGTGGATTGGGATGCAGCCGGCATTCCTCCAGGTAACGTTGCGGGCTGTAGCGGGCGCCGGCCAGCGCGGTGACCGTCCAGCCACCCAGGGAGTGGCCGATGGCGGCGATGCGTTGCGGGTCGACCGGGCCGGCCAGGGTGTTATCGAGGGTGAGCTTGTCGATGACCCGGCTCAGGTCGCGCGGGCGTTCCCAGAGCTTGGCGGCTTCTGCAGGGCGTTGGTCGAATGTGGTGGTGCCCGGATGGTCGGGGGCCGCGACTATATAGCCTTGGTCCACCAGGCTCGATACCAGCCAGCTGAGATTGCGCCAGTTGCCGCGATAGCCATGGGACAGCACCACCAGCGGATGGGCAGAACCGCTAGGGGCGGCATCCTTGATGGTCGCTACACCCTGGAAAATCGGGTTTTCAGCCGATGGCAGGAGGGGGGCGGTGGTCGTGGTGGGGTACCAGAGGGCGACATGCAGGGGGCGCTGCTGACTGGCGTCCGCCAGCGTCACTTCACGAAAGCCGATGAGTTCGGCGGCATGCACCAGGGGCAGGTGCAGGCAAAGGCCCGCTAGCATCCATGCGGACAGGGCAAATTTGCGCATTCAGATCTCCATTGGCAAAGCATCGGTGTTCTGCCAGTGGGGGCGCGCTTTGGAGGAATCGACGGCGTTCAGCGGCAGAGGGTGGACGACGACTGATGGCAGTCGCCGTCCATCCTTTTACCTGAAGTGGCCGGGAAAGGGTGACCGGATTGCGGAGCAAGCGGTCACGCCTCTGGCATCAGTTACAGGCGCCGGCGTCGCGCCAGACCTTGCCACTGCCTTCACCGCCGACGGTGGCAGCAGACGGCTCGTTGCCTTTGGTCCACCAGCGGGCGATGTAGTAGCGGCCGTTGTGGCTGACCTTGTCATTGGCCAGGTAGGTGCCTTGACGGCTCCAGGCGCCCAGGCAACCGGCCGGCGTTTCCACGATGTCGGCCAGCACGGTCACACTATGGTCACGGCTGACCGTATGGCTGCCGTTGCCCAGGTTCAGGGTGAAGCGGTAGCTGATGTCCTTGTCGCTCTTGGGCGCGACAAAGGTCAGTTTCGAACCCGAGACCTGGAAGGCGACGCTGGGCGTCACTGTCCATTGGTAGCTCAGCGCCAGACCGGCCGGGTCGCTGGAACCGGCGGCGTCCAGGGTCACTGTTTCACCGCCCTTGGCCTGACTGGCCCCGGCGATGCTCGCCAGCGGCGGCTTGACCGGTGCCGGCTTCTCGGCCAGGACCTTGACCTGATGGGTGCGGGTGGCGCTGTGCTTGCCGTTGTTCACCGTCAGGCTGACGTTGTAGGTGACATCCTGCTCGGCCTTCGGGGCGACGAACTTCATCAGGTGGCCTGCGGCGTCAAAGGCGACGTTGGGGCTGATGCTCCAGCTGTAGCTGAGCTTCAGGCCTGCCGGGTCGCTGGACCCCGTGGCGTCGAGGTACACGGTTTCTCCGGACTTGGCCTCGCTCGCGCCGCCGATGACCGCTACCGGCGGTTTGACCTCTTCGACCGGTGGCTCGACCGGTTTCTCGCCCTCGCTCTGGCACGGGCCCAGGTCACGCCAGACCTTGCCGGCGCCGTCCGGGCCGGTGGTGCTGGCCAGGCCCGGCTCGGTGCCGGAGGTCCACCAGCGAGCCTGGTACTGACGACCTTTCCACTGCACCACATCGTTGCCGACGTAAGTGCCTCTGAGCGTCCATTCTGGTTTGCAGCTGGCATCGGCGGCCTTGCCCTTGATCAGCACCTCGTGGGTCCGGGTGCTGCTCTGCTTGCCGTTGCTCAGGGTCAGGGTGAAACGGTAGCGGGTGTCGCTCTGCAGTTCCGGCGCGGTGAAGCTGATGCGCGCGCCGTCGAAGTCGAAGTCCAGGCGCGGCGAGGCTTCCCAGGCGAAGCTCAGGGCATTGCCCTGGGGATCGCTGGAGGCCGAGGCATCGAGGACGATCTTGTCCCCGGCATTGGCTTCGGTCTTGCCGCTGATCACCGCCACCGGAGGTTGACCGGCATTCACAGGCTTGAGGGACGCGGCCTTGATGTCGTTGTCGGCGCTGAATTCGCCGTCGGCCAGCAGGGTCCAGGCGCCGTTTGCACTGTTGCTGCCATAGACCTGATAACCCTTGATGTTGCCGCTCAGGCCGGCGTCCTGGCGCGGCAGGTAGTGCAGTTGCGAGAAGCGGCTGTCGGCCCCCAGGTCGATCAGTATTTCATGGGGGTAGCGCGCACCCGCCGCCGTGCTCCAGTAGGAGTTGGGGTTGCCGTCGATGGCGTGGTTGCCGACCGCTGCGCCAGGCACTGCGCTGCTGGTGGACATGACCTTCCAGCTATCGCGGGGCAGGGCCTTGCCCTTGGCATCCACCAGCAGCAGTTCGGCGACGCTGGCGTTGTCCTTGCCGTCCACCGCGGAGGTGGCGACGAATTTCAGGTAGCGGCCCTGGGCCGTGTCCTGGGTCAGACCGTAGGCATGGCCTTCAAGCACCTGATCCTGAGTGGCCCGGTTGTCGGTGTTGATCGCCAGGTACCAGCGCCCCGGCTGCGGGTCGTTCACCCCCAGGGACACGTTATGGTTGCGTGCCGAGCGGTAGTCGTAGCTTGAGCCGCTGGGCTGGGCGCCGCGCTTGAGCAGCAACTGGATCTGGCCGGCCTTCTCGGTGAGTTCTCCGTCCACCACGGTGAATACCAGGCGCCGGGTGCCTTCGGGGACATCCACCGGGAAGTAGCGCGTCTGGCCGCTGGCCAGGCTGACTTTCTGGCTGAGGATCGAGGTACCTTGTTCCTGCTCGAGTGGTACCACGGAAGGGCTATAGGCCGACATCCGCGCTGCGTTTTCCCGCCAGACCCGGGCCATGTTGGCGGTGTCCGCGTTACCCAGCGGCACGCCGCGGCTGTCCTTGACGTCCGGGTTGGAGAAATAGCCCACATGGTTGCCGCAGAGGATGGTGCCGACCCGGCCGTTGTTGTAGCCGAAGCGGTAGCTCTTGCCATCGGAACAGTGGTTGCCGCCGATGTTGTGGCCCAGCTCATGACGGAAGACGGTGGCCGACTTGATGGAGTTGATGGTGTAGCGCCCAGGCATGTTCCCCCACCCCACGGCGGTGTCCTGGCCGGGGGTGCCCATGACGAAACTGGCCACCACGTCGGGGCTGTAGCGACGCATGCCTTCGGCGAAGACGTTGCGCACCTGGCTCAGGCTGGTTCTGGTGATGGGCGCATCCTGCGTCACCACCTGAGTGCCCACCAGGCGCAGGCGCACGCCCTGGACCTTGGACTGTTGCAAGGCACGGTTGACCGAGGCCACCTGGACCAGGGCGTAGGCTTCGTGGTCACCGATATAGTCGGCGGCGGCCTGGGAGAACCCGGCCAGCAGGTCGATCACGGTTTCGCCCTGGACGTTGCGGTTGACCTGGAAACTGCGCAGGCCGCTCTGCGACTCCTTCAGGGCTGGGGTTTCGCTGCCGTCATCGGCGATGTAGTCGACGCTCGACGGGTCAAAGGCGGCTCCAGCGTCGAAGTGGATCATCGACTGCTGGCCGTTGGCGTCGCCGCGAATGATGGCATTGGCGTCCGGCAACAGGGCGATGAAGCTGCCGTCGGGGCGCGCGGCGAGGGTCATCTCTCCGGGGGCGCTGAGGGTACGGGCGCGACCCTCCAACTGGCCGGTCATGACCCGCAGGTCCTTGAAGGTATCGTCCTGTTGCGCGATCAGGCTGCGGATGCGCATCCCGGTGACCTGTTGCAGCTGTTCGGTGCCGGTTTCGGCGGCGCCGAATGGCATCGCCCTGGCGCCGGGCAACTGCAGGTTGATGAAGTGACCCTGGATCACCGTTGCGCCGAGAGCGGCATCGGGGCTGTGCTGGACGACATCGGCCTGCGCCATGCCGCCAAGCGGCAAGAGCAGGGCAGCGCCCAGGCTGGCGCCCCAAAGGCGGGTAGCGCGGGACAAGGCGGTCAATCTGAAGCTCGACATAACTATTCCTGGATAGTCTCAGCGCGGTGCGAAACCTGGCGAACAGGACCGCTAAAGCGTCCGCGCTGATGAGGTGGATAAGGAGTTTTGCCGGCGGAGGGCATCATAGGCAGGGGCGCTGCGGGCGTACATCGAACAGGGGGCTTTTCGTACCGGTCCTAGGTGCCGGGCAGGATCGCCGGAGCGGGTGGGACGGAGCGTCCAGGCCGCTAAACAACAGCATGGGGGCGGTGCCACAGAGAGGTTGGCGAGGTCACGCAGGCAGCGGCCACAGGGGCCGTCGCCTGCGCTGGGGGAAGGGGGCTGGCTGCCGGGGGCGTGAAGCCCCCGGCGGCTGTCAGTGACAGGGGCCGAGGTCGTTCCAGACCTTGCCGCTGAAGTCCGGCCCGGTGAACGCCGGATTGCCCGGCTCCTGGCCTTGGGTCCACCAGCGAGCGAGGAAGAAGCGCCCGTTGTGGCTGACTTTCTGACCGCCCAGGTAGGCCGTGCTGCGCGTCCAGGCAGCTGTGCAGCCAGGCGCCGTTTGCGGTGGGGGGGCGAGGACCGTGACGCTGTGCTCGGCGGTCGCGGTTTTCTGGCCGTTGTCCACGCTCAGGGTGAAGCGGTAGCGGGTGTCTTGCTTGAGCTGCGGGGCGTTGAAGCTGACGCTTGCGCCGTCATAGCTGAAGTCCAGTGCCGGCGTGACTTGCCAGGCAAAGCTCAAGGCTTTGCCTTGCGGGTCGCTGGAGCCCGAGGCATCCAGCAGCACCCGCTCACCGGCGTTGGCCTGGCTGCGACCGCTGATCACTGCGACAGGTGGCAGGCTGGCCTCGACTGGTTTGAGGGCAACGGACTTGACCTCGTTGTCGGCACTGAACTCGCCTTTGGCCAGCAGCGCCCAGGCGCTGGTCGGGCTGTCACCGCCATACACTTCGTAGCCCTTGATGTTGCCGGCGGTATCGTTGTTTTGCCGCGGCAGGTAATTCAGGGAAGAGAAGCCCCGCTCTGCTCCGAGGTCGATGATGATCTCGTGGGGATAGCTGGCACTGCCCGAACTCCAGTACGAGTTCGGTTTGCCATCGACGAACCACAGGCTGTTGTCGATGCCGGAGGTCTTGCCGTTGACCGAGTGGACGCGCCAGCCGTTTCTCGGCAGCGGCTTGCCCTTGGCGTCGGCCAGCAGCAGTTCGGCGATGCTGGCGACTTTGCTGCCGTTGATCGACGACGTGGCGACAAAACGCAGGTAGCGAGCCTGGCTGGTTTCCTGGGTCTTGGCGAAGACATGGCCTTCAAGCAACTGGTCGCTGGCGCTCTTGTTCTTCTCGGCTCGTACCCCGACGTACCAGCGTCCGGGCTTGGGATGGCTCACCCCCAGGGCGACGCCATGGTTTTCCAGGGAGCGGTAGTCATAGTCGCTGGCGGTGGGGCGGGCGCCGTGCTTGAGCAGCAGTTGCACCTTGCCCGCGCGTTCATGGCGCGGGCCGTGGTTGATCGACAACGCCAGGCGCTCGGTGCCCTCGGGAATATCCAGGGCCTCGTAGTGGATGACGTTCTGTTTCAGGTCGATGGACTTGCTCAGCAGCGGTGTGACTTGTTCGTGGTCCATGGGGATCACCGCCGGGCTGTAGGCGGACATGCGCTGGGCGCCTTCACGCCACAGGCGAGCCATGTTGGCGGTGCCCAGTTGGCCCAGGGGCACGCCCAGGTTGTCCCTGACATCAGGGTTGGAGTAGTAGCCCACGTGGTTGCCACACAGGATCGTGCCCACCCGGCCGTTGTGGTAGCCGAAACGGTCGCTGCTGCCGTCCGAGCAATGATCGCCACCGATGTTGTGCCCCACCTCGTGGCGAAAGGTGGTGGGCGACTTGATGTTGTTGATCGAGTAACGGCCATTGATATTGCCCCAGCCGAGCATGGTGTCGACCCCCGGGGTGCCGACAAAGAACCCGGTCACCAGATCGGGGCTGTATTGCCGCATGCCTTCGGCGAACAGGGTGCTGACCTTGCGCATGGTTCCGTCGGGGCCGGAGGTGATCGGGTGATCCTCGGCAATGACCTGGGTGCCCACCAGGCGCAGGCGTACCCCTTCGATCTGTGACTGGCGCAAGGCATGGTTGACCGAGGCGACCTGGGCCAGGGCGTAGGCTTCGTGGTCGCCGATGTAGTCGGCGGCGGCCTGGGAGAAACCGGCCAGCAGGTCGATGACGGTTTCGCCCTGGGCGTTGCGGTCGACCTGAAAGCTGCGCTGGCCGTTGCGGGTCTGCAGCAGGTTGGGCTCCTGGGCTTGCTCGGACTGCACATAGTCGATGTTGCCGGGCGCATGGGAGTGCCTGGTTTCGGCGGGGATCAGCGTCTGCTGACCATTGGCGTCGCCGCGAATGGTGGCATTGGGCAGCAGGGCGATGAAGCTGCCATCGCTGCGGGCGGTGACGACGACGTTGCTTTCACCGAATGCCAGGCGAGCGGGGCCCTGGGCCCGGCCCACCAGGACCTTGATGTCCTTGAAGCGATCGTCCTGATCCAGGCGCAGGGCGCCGATGCTCAGTCCGGTGGCCTGGGTCAGGCGCTCGGTGCTGGCGGCAGGCGCGTTGCGCAGCCTGGGATCGGGGTTCAAGGCCTGGATGTCGATGAACGGGCCGCTGATCACAGCGGCGCTGGCAACGGCAGGTGTGGCGGGTGATGTCTCGTCGGCCAGGGCCGGGTTGGCCAAGGGCATGAGCAGGACGGCACCCAGGCTAGCGGCGCGGATGGCGTCGGCCAGGGAAAGGTAAGGCAGTTGGCGGTGGGGCATAACCACTCCAGGACAAGCACAGCGCAGCGCGAAACCGGTTTTGGGAATCGCTGAATGACGGGCGCTGATGAGATGGATTCGGGAGGTTTGCCGGCGCGGTGAATCTTATGAATCGACCTGTTGCTTGTACATGTCCGCCAGGCCTTTTCGGTCACGTACGAAGCAGCGGATGCGCGGGGATGCCAAGCGGCGGTAGGGAAAGCAAGCGCTTAAAAGTGCGGTAAACTGCCGCCCATTGCCTCTTCAGTGCTGACTTTTTCCTACGGTACCCCCCATGACATTCGCCACTCTTGGCCTGATCGAACCCTTGCTGCGCGCCCTCGAAACCCTCGGCTACCAGACCCCGACCCCGGTGCAGGCGCAAGCCATTCCGGCGGTGCTGGGCGGTCGTGACCTGATGGCGGCTGCCCAGACCGGCACCGGCAAGACTGCCGGTTTTGCCTTGCCGCTGCTGCAGTTGCTGACCATGGAAGGGCCGAAGGTCGACAGCAACTCGGTGCGCGCGCTGATCCTGGTGCCGACCCGCGAGCTGGCCGAACAAGTCCACGAAAGCGTGCGTCAGTACGCCGAGCACCTGCCGCTGCGCACCTACGCGGTGTACGGCGGGGTCAGCATCAACCCGCAGATGATGAAGCTGCGCAAAGGTATCGATCTGCTGGTGGCGACCCCGGGGCGTCTGCTGGACCTGTTCCGCCAGAACGCGGTGAAGTTCAGCCAGTTGCAGACCCTGGTGCTGGATGAGGCCGACCGCATGCTGGATCTGGGCTTCTCCGAGGAGCTCAAGAGCATCTATGCCGCGCTGCCGAAGAAGCGCCAGACCCTGCTGTTCTCCGCCACGTTCTCCGACGCCATCCGCCAACTGGCCGGGCAGATGCTCAACGACCCGCTGAGCATCGAGGTCAGCCCGCGCAACGTGGCCGCCAACACGGTCAAGCAATGGGTGGTGCCGGTGGACAAGAAGCGCAAGCCGGAGCTGTTCAGCCACCTGCTGCGCAAGAACCGCTGGAAGCAGGTGCTGGTGTTCGCCAAGACCCGCAACGGCGTGGATGCGCTGGTGGAAAAGCTTCAGGGCCAGGGCGTGAACGCCGACGGCATCCATGGCGACAAGCCCCAGGCCACGCGCCAGCGCGCCCTGGACCGGTTCAAGGCCAGCGAGATCCAGATCCTGGTGGCCACCGACGTGGCGGCCCGTGGCCTGGACATCGAAGACCTGCCGCTGGTGGTCAACTTCGACCTGCCGATCGTCGCTGAGGACTACATCCATCGCATCGGTCGTACCGGCCGTGCCGGCTCCACCGGTGAGGCGATCTCCCTAGTGTGTGCCGACGAAGTCAACCTGCTGTCGGCGATCGAGATGCTCACTCGCCAGACTTTGAAGCGCCATGAAGAGCAGGACTTCGAGCCCGAGCACCGGGTGCCGGAAACCGACGCCAGTGGCCAGGTGGTGAAAAAACCGAAGAAGCCCAAGAAACCGAAAACTTCCGGCGGTGGCGGCAAGCGCAACCTGGGCAAGTGGGTGGACAGTGGTGAAGTGGCCGAAGCGCCGGCGGTGAAACCGGTACGCAAGGTCCCGGCGTTCAACACCGGGCCACGCAAGCGCAAGCCTTGATCTGAATTGTGCTGACCTCTTCGCCGGCCAGTCGGCTCCTACAATCCCCGTAGGAGCCGGCTGGCCGGCGAAGCTATTTATGGCCGGTGTTGCAGCCACTCCAGCATTCCCAGCCCGGCCCGACGGCCGCTGGCAAAGCAGGCGGTCAGCAGATAACCGCCGGTGGGGGCTTCCCAGTCGAGCATTTCCCCGGCGCAGAACACCCCGGGTAGTTGCTCCAGCATCAGTCGTTCATCCAGCGCTTCGAAGGCGACGCCGCCGGCGCTGCTAATGGCCTCGTCCAATGGGCGGGTCTTCACCAGCGTCAAGGGCAGAGCCTTGATCGCTGCCGCCAGGCGCGCCGGATCGTTGAAGGTGTCGGCGCCCGTCAGCTCCCGCAGCAACCCCGCTTTCACCCCCTCGATCCCCAACTGACTCTGCAGGTGCTTGGCCATGGAGCGCGAGCCACGCGGCTTGGCCAGGGCGGTCTGGACCTTGTCCCGAGGCTTGTCCGGCAGCAGGTCGATATGAACGGTGGCTTGCCCGTGTTGGTGGATGCTGTCGCGGATCGGCGCCGACAGGGCATAGATCAGACTGCCTTCGATGCCGCTGGCAGTGATCACGCATTCCCCCAGCCGGGGGATGTCGTCATTGAGGCCGATGGCCACGTTCTTCAGCGGCGCCCCGGCGAATTTGCTGCGCAGCAACTCGCTCCAGGCACTGACCTCAAACCCGCAATTGCTTGGTTGCAAGGGGGCTACCTGCACTCCGCGCTGTTGCAGCAGGGGCAGCCACGCTCCATCGGAACCCAGGCGCGACCAACTGCCACCGCCCAGTGCCAGCAGGGTTGCATCGGCCTCTACCGCGCGCTCGCCTTCGGGGTATTGGATGCGCAGGCTGCCGTCGGCATTCCAGCCCAGCCAGCGGTGCCGGGTGTGGATAACCACCCCGGCGTCGCGCAGGCGCTTGAGCCAGGCGCGCAGCAGCGGCGCGGCTTTCATGTCGGTGGGGAACACCCGTCCCGAGCTGCCGACGAAGGTGTCGATACCCAGGCCGTGAATCCATTGGCACAAGGCCTCGGCGCCGAACTCGCGCAGCAGCGGGGCGATGTGCGGGGCTCGCTCGGCATAGCGCGAGAGGAAGGCCGGGTAGGCTTCGGAGTGGGTGATGTTCATGCCACCGACCCCGGCCAGGAGGAACTTGCGGCCCACCGATGGCATGCCGTCGTACAGATCGACCCGAACGCCGGCCTGGCTCAGTACTTCGGCAGCCATCAGGCCGGCAGGGCCGCCGCCGATGATCGCGACGTGGGAAGTAGGGGAGGGGGACATCAAAAAGCCTAGAAAATGGGAGGGGTGGTTATTGTAAGCAATGCTCGGGAACAGCACCTGCTGGATGAGTTGCCGGCCATTGGTACAACGTCATGACCGGCAGTAACCAAGTCCTTGATTAAATCTGCACGAACCCCGTAAACGCATGAAACAGTCGCGCCGGCCAGTGCAGTCTTCATTTAAGACTACCGGTACCCATCTGGGTTATTCGACTGCCAACGCCACGTATCCTCCATCATCTCCTTCAACCCGAGCTCCGCCTTCCAGCCCAGATCCTGAAGTGCCTTGGACGGGTCTGACCAGCATTGCGCAATGTCGCCTTGGCGACGTGGGGAGAAAGTGTGGGGAATGCTGCAGCCAGAGGCGTCCTCGAAGGCTTGGATCATCTCCAGTACTGAGTAACCCACCCCAGTCCCGAGGTTCCAGGCATTTATACCGGTGTGCTGGGAAATGTAGTTCACGGCTGCTACGTGCCCTTTGGCAAGATCAACTACATGAATGTAGTCCCGAACACCGGTGCCATCGGGGGTCGGATAGTCGTTGCCATAGATGGAAAGTCTTTCGAGTTTTCCCACTGCGACACGGCTTATGTAGGGCAGTAGATTTTCCGGCAGGCCGTTGGGGTCCTCGCCCAGAAGTCCACTCTGATGTGCGCCCACCGGATTGAAGTAGCGCAGCAGGGCAACTGACCAGCGTGGATCGGCTGCTGCCATATCCTGCAGCATCTTTTCTACCATTAACTTGGAGGTGCCATAGGGGTTGGTAGGTGTTCCCAGCGGGCAGCTCTCGACAATCGGTATCTGCACCGGGTCGCCGTACACTGTGGCGGAGGAACTGAACACCAGGCGGTAGACGCCTGCGGTGGCCATGGCCTGGCACAAGGTGATGCTGCCACTCACGTTGTTCTGATAGTAGGACAAGGGTTGCTTTACGCTCTCACCGACGGCTTTCAGGCCAGCGAAGTGCAATACCACGTCAATCTCGTGCTGGGTAAAAATACGGTCAAGGATGGCGCGGTCGCAAACATCACCTTGAACGAATACAGGGGTGCGACCGGTAATTTGTTGCACGCGCTGTAGCGAGAGCATGGAACTATTGCACAGGTTATCCAGAACCACCGCCTCGTGGCCTGCTTGAAGCAATTCCAGCAATGTGTGTGAACCAATATACCCTGCACCGCCAGTTATTAAGAACCGCATAGTTATGAGCCTGTTTCAAGTGAGTGCTGACAGTCCGGCCGCAGTATTATCTGGATCTGATGGTGGATTTTGAAAAATGATACAGCACTGCCAATAGGTTTTTAACGCTTTCATTCTGACAACATAATAAAATTTTCTTGCGTCAAGCCCGATGTCCAGTGCGCTTGTCAGATCGCAGGATCTTGCTTTTGATCACTCGCAAACGTGGTCCCCTCAGACAAATACGCGGTGATGTCCCGGAAAAAGCGCTCGACCATGTTCATCCAAGAGCTGAACGTCGGGGGGAAATGCACTTGGAAGTGTTTATGTTTTTCCAGCAACGCTTTCATATTGGGATGCTTGTGGGGGGTGTAGTTGTCGGTCATCAAATGCAGTTGTAGATGCTTGGGTATTTCTCGATTGATCTTCTTGAGCAACTTCCAGCCACTGTTGATGCCGATGTTGATATTCAATATTCCTAATCAAATGCCCCTGTAGTTAGTTCAGGCCGTGAACAGCGTGGCGGTGCCATGACGCACATAATCGTGGGACTGCATCATGCTTCGGCAGCTCCATCGAGCTTTACCGATGCGTGGTTGAGTGACTTGCTCAAGGACGCGACGCACAGCTTCGCGGGGCAGAAAAGGTTTACGGCCCCACCTGGCTTATCGAGCAAACCGTTATCTGGCAACGAGTGTGGGCGTCGAAAAACGCCAGGGAGGTGTGTCGCTACCCTGATCAAAAAACAGACACCGCTCTGCAAGCCTTGCAGAGCAAGGGATCTAGCGCCTTTCACTCAGGTTATCCACAGGCAGCTCCACAGGTATTGGGGGTAAGCGATCCACAACAACATGACCGTCTGGTGACATTGATCAAAAAACAGGCGATTGCCTTGAGGCCCCGTAGAGCAAGGGCTGTAGAGGCTTTCTCCCAGGTTATCCACAAGCGGCTCCACAGTGGATGTGGGTAAGGCCGCAAGGGCTCAGTAGCAGCCTGACGACTCCCAGACGCGTTGTGCGCTGTGATGGAGGATGCCGTGGCGTCGGGCCAGGGCCTGGCGATCCTTGCTGTAGCCGCCGCCGATCACGCCGACCACCGGGATGTCGCGGCCCAGGCAGTGGCGCATGACTCGCTCGTCACGCTCGGCCAGGCCGGCATCGGTGAGCTTGAGGTAGCCCAGGGCATCGTCCTGGTGCACGTCGACCCCGGCGTCGTAGAGCACCAGATCCGGCTGATACAGGGGCAGCAGGTAGTTGAGAGCGTCGTCCACCACCTTGAGGTAGTCGGCGTCGCCCATGCCCATGGGCAGCGGGATATCCCAGTCGCTCTGGGCCTTGCGTGCGGGGAAGTTCTTTTCACAGTGCAACGAGACGGTCACCGCGTCGGGGGTATGTTGCAGGATCCGAGCGGTGCCATCGCCCTGATGCACGTCGCAGTCGAAGATCAGCACCCGTCCCACGCGGCCGCTTTGCAGCAGGTAATGGCTGATCACGGCCAGGTCGTTGAAGATGCAGAACCCCGCCGGGTAGTCGTAGTGGGCGTGGTGGGTACCGCCGGCCAGGTGGCAGGCCAGGCCATGTTGCAGCGCCTTTTCGGCCGTGAGCAGGGAGCCGCCGACAGCGCGCACCGTGCGCCGGGCCAGGGCTTCGCTCCAGGGCAGGCCGAGACGCCGCTGGTCTTCCCGGGACAACTCGCCGCTCATGTAGCGTTCGATATAGCCAGGGTCGTGGGCCAGGGCGAGGATGTCGGCCGGGCACAGCTCGGGGCGCAGCAAATCGGCATCGTGGGTCAGGCCACTGTCCACCAGGTGGTCGCGCAGCAGACGGAACTTGTCCATGGGAAAGCGGTGCTCCGCCGGGAACTCGGGGCTGTAGTCGTCGTGATAGATCAGTGGCAATGACATGGCATTTTCTTAGAGGAACCCGTGAAGGATCCTACCAGCGATGTAGACTTGCACCCACGGAAACGGAGGGGCCTGATGGAGCCAATACTGCAACTCGAAAGCGCGCGTCTGCTGCTGCGCCAGTGGCGTGACGATGATTTGCCGGCATTTGCCGCGATGTGTGCCGATCCGCAGGTCATGCGCTACTTTCCCGCGCCCCTGAGTCGTCTGGAAAGTGCCGCGCTGATCGGGCGCATACGCGGGCATTTCGCCGAACATGGCTTTGGCCTCTGGGCGCTTGAACGTAAGGATAACGGTGCCTTTATCGGCTTTACCGGGCTGCTGGAAGTGGGCTTCGAAGCGCCCTTTACCCCTGCGGTGGAGATCGGCTGGCGCCTGGCCCGGGAACACTGGGGCCTGGGGTATGCCAGCGAAGCGGCCTGGACTGCCTTGCGTTGCGCTTTCGATCGACTGGCCCTGGACGAAGTCGTGGCCTTCACCACCCGCAATAACCTGCCGTCGCAGAAAGTCATGCAGGCCATTGGCATGCATCACGCGGCCCAGGAGGATTTCGAACACCCGAAACTCGCCGCCGATCACCCGCTGCGCGAGCATGTGCTGTACCGCATTACCCGCGAACAATGGCTGGAAACCTTGCATGGATAGCAGGCGCGCACGTTTAGAATGTGCCGACGAGATACCTGGCCCCAATTGATATCACCGCCGCAGCCGAGATTGCGCGGTGTTGCCCTGTGTGAGGAGAGTCTGAATGAGTCATGTGCTGGATGATCTGGTCGATCTGTTGACCCTGGAAGCCATTGAAGAAAACCTGTTTCGCGGTCGCAGCCAGGACCTGGGTTTTCGCCAGCTGTTTGGCGGCCAGGTGCTCGGCCAGTCGTTGTCCGCGGCCAGTCAGACGGTAGAGGAAGCACGTCACGTGCATTCCATGCACGGCTACTTCCTGCGTCCCGGCGACGCCGCCTTGCCGGTGGTCTATCAGGTGGATCGGGTGCGCGACGGCGGCAGCTTCAGCACCCGGCGGGTGACGGCGATCCAGAAGGGCAACCCGATCTTCACCTGCAGTGCTTCCTTCCAGTACGACGAAGAAGGCTTTGAGCACCAGAACAGCATGCCCCAGGTGGTCGGGCCGGAGAACCTGCCGTCGGAGCTGGAAATCACCACCCAGCGCGCGCACCTGATTCCCGAGCACATGCGCGAGAAGCTGCTGTGCCCCAAGCCCATCGAAGTGCGCCCGGTGACCGAGAAGGACCCCTATAACCCGCAGCCGATGGACCCGGTGAAGTACGTCTGGTTCCGCGCCGACGGTGCTCTGGCGGACATCCCGGCGCTGCACAAATACCTGCTGGCCTACGCGTCGGACTTCGGCCTGCTGACCACTTCGATGCTGCCTCATGGCAAGTCGGTGTGGCAGAAGGACATGCAGGTCGCCAGCCTCGATCACGCCCTGTGGTTCCACGCCGACCTGCGGGCCGACGACTGGCTGCTGTACGCCATGGACAGCCCCTGGGCCGGTAACTCCCGGGGCTTCTCCCGGGGCAGCGTGTTCAACCGTGCCGGTCAACTGGTAGCCTCGGTGACTCAGGAAGGATTGATCCGTCATCGCAAGGATTGGGCATGAGTCTTTCAGACATAGAACATTGGGTGTTCGACATGGACGGCACCCTGACCATCGCCGTGCATGATTTCGCGGCGATCCGCCAGGCGCTGTCGATTCCACCGGAGGACGACATCCTCACTCACCTGGCGGCCTTGCCGGCGGAGGAGTCTGCGGCCAAGCACGCCTGGCTGCTGGAGCACGAGCGCGACCTGGCCCTGGGTTCGCGCCCGGCGCCGGGTGCGGTGGAACTGGTGCGGGAACTGGCCGGACGCGGTTATCGCCTGGGCATCCTCACCCGCAATGCCCGGGAGCTGGCCCACGTGACCCTGGAAGCCATCGGCCTGGCGGACTGCTTCGCCAAGGCGGATGTGCTGGGGCGCGACGAGGCCCCGCCCAAACCCCATCCCGGTGGTTTGCTGAAACTGGCCGAGGCATGGGATGTGGCGCCGCAGCGCATGGTCATGGTCGGTGACTACCGCTTCGACCTGGACTGCGGGCGTGCCGCGGGAACGCGCACGGTGCTGGTGAACCTGCCGGACAACCCCTGGCCGGAGCTGACCGACTGGCATGCCCGGGATTGCGCGCAGTTGCGCGAACTGCTGTCGGCCTGAGGGCCTGTTCGCTGGTAAGTCGGTTCTTACCCGTCCCGTAGGAACCGCCTTGCCGGCGAAAGCGTCATTTCAGACAGCGCCTTTCTCTACTTGAACAGCGCCGCCTGCCCTGCGGGGGAGGTGAACATCTTGTCGCCGTCATGCCCGACCCCGGGCACTTCCACCAGCCGTTGTGGCAAGCCTTGCGGGTGACGCCGCATTAGGTAGTCGAAGTAGTTGTGCCCGCGAATCAGCCGGTAGGCGCCCTGGGTCTCGGCCGCGCAGCTCTTGTCCAGGGCCGGGTGGTTGGGGTCGATGTCCTGCTGGCCCAGCAGGTAGGTGATGTGGCGTGTCACGTAGCCTTGTTCGAGCTGCGCCGGGGATGGGGTGCTGGCATAGGCCGGGAGCCGGTTCAGGCCATATTTCCAGTCGTTGAACCCCGGGCAACTGGCCGGCTCGAAAGCCACCGGGCGCGTTGCATCGAAGTAGGCGTAGGACGACGGATTGGCGATCACGTAGCGCAGTTCGATTCCGGACTGCTTCAGCTCGGCATGTTGCCCTGTGGTCAGGGCATAGCGCTGTACCACCTGGGCGCCGCCGGAGTGGCCGGCAATCACCACTTCCTTGAGTGCAGGAAAGAACTGGCGGTCCTGCAGACGCTGGAGGACGGCATCCAGTACCGCGTAGGAGCTGATGGCCACGGGGCCGGCAGCAGGTTCGCCGGCCATCCAGTCATTACCTTTCCAGCGCAGTAGCGCGTCCGGTAGCTGATGGCGGGCGATGTCACTCTGGTTGAGAAACTGGGGGGCGATCACCAGGGTTGCGGCGCTTTGCCCTGCTTGTCGTGAAGCTCTTTCGCCGCTCTTCAGGTAAGTCTGGGCGTTGCGCAGCCGACCATGAACCATGATCAGCGCGCGCTGCACCCCGGGCAGTGGCTGGCGCCAGTCCTGGCTCAGGCCCAGGGCCAGTTGCCCGCCCTCCAGGGGCAGGCGTTCGGGGCTGACGACCTTGACTGTGTGTTCCGCGGCCTGGGCACCCAGGCAGCCCAGGCACAGTAATGCCGCCAGCAGTCGGCCCATCTACAGGCTCTTGGCGGCGAAGGTATCGCACTGGCCAACCTGGCCCTGGCTGAAGCCGGTCTTGAACCAGCGCACCCGTTGCGCCGAGGTGCCGTGGGTGAAGGAATCCGGTACGACCCGGCCCTGGCCCTGTTGCTGCAGTCGGTCGTCACCGATGGCATTGGCAGCGTTCAGGGCTTCTTCCACATCCCCGGGCTCCAGCCAGTTCAGGCGCTTCTGCCCATGGTAGGCCCAGACCCCAGCCAGACAGTCGGCCTGCAATTCCTGGCGCACCAGTAGACCGCCGTCACCTTCCATTTGCCGGCCTTGCTGGCGTGCGGCCTGCATTTTCGCCGAGACCCCCAGCAGGGTCTGTACGTGGTGCCCGACTTCATGGGCAATCACGTAGGCCTGGGCGAAGTCGCCGGCAGCGGAAAAGCGCTGGGCCATCTCGCGGAAGAAGTCCATGTCCAGATACACCTGCTGATCGGCAGGGCAATAAAAGGGGCCGCTGGCAGAGGTGGCGGAGCCGCAGGCGGAGTTGACCCGGCCACGGAACAGAATCAGCTTGGGCGCCTGATACTGGCGGCCGGCCTGCTGGAAGATCTGGCCCCAGGTGTCTTCGGTGTCGCCGAGGATGGCGCGGACGAACTCCGCCTGCTCGTCATTGGCCGGTGGGCTCTTGCGCGCCTGGGTGGTGGCCGGGGCCGAGGTCTGGCCGCTCTGGCCCACCAGTTGACCGAGGATCTGCAGCGGGTCCTGGCCGGTGGCCCAGCCGATACCGACGATCAGGATGATCGCCGTCAGGCTCAGCCCCTTGCCACCGCCAAAACGCAGGCCGCCACCACCGCCGCCACCGCTGTCATTTCGCGCATCCACGACGTTGTCGCTGCGCCGGCCTTTTTTCCAAAGCATGGGGGAGTCCTCGTTTTTTCTGCTGGTCAGTGTTGCTGCTGGCATGAAGCGGCGCCAGTCCGGTCGTCAGGGATTTTTGCGCACGCTACCATGGCCCGATTGCGGATCTCTCCGCTCCTGGCGCATTCGGGGCTCCCTATTGAACATCGATACCCGCATCAAATTCCGTCACTTGGTGTGTTTTCTTGAAATGGCCCGCCAAGGCAGCCTGGCGCGGGCCGCCGACGTGCTGTCGGTGAGCCAGCCGGCAATGTCGAAAACCCTCAAGGAACTGGAGGAGCTGCTGGACACTCGGCTGTTTGCCAGGAGCAAGGCCGGGCTCAGCCTGACCGAAGCCGGGCGAGCCTTCCTGCGCTATGCCGGGCCTTCGGTGCAGGCCCTGCGCGAAGGCGTCAGCAGCTTGCGCGGCGGCGAATACGCTGCCGGGCTGGTGCGTATCGGCGTGCTGTCCACGGTGGAAAGCCTGCTGCTGCCGGAGGTGATGCGGCGCCTGCACCAGCGGCATTCGGCGTTGACCGTGAGTGTGCTGACCGGCCCCAGCGCCCATCTGCTTTCGCAACTGCGAGTCGGTGATCTGGATCTGGTGGTCGGCCGCATGACCGAGAGTCCGGAGATCCACGGCCTGAGCTTCGAGCACCTGTACAGCGAATCCATGACCCTGGTGGCCCGCCCCGAGCATCCCCTGGCGACCGGGCCCCTGGATCGCGACGCGCTCAGCGCCTATCCGCTGGTACTGCCCCTGGCTGGCACCAGCATTCGCAAGCACGCCGACAGCCTGTTCATTCAGTGCGGTATCGCCCAGTCGCAACAACGCCTGGAAACCCTGTCGGTGGCCCTGAGCCGGCGCTACACCCTGTCCAGCGATGCATTGTGGATAGCGCCGCTGGATGCGGTGCGTCTGGACCTGGCCAATGGCGAGTTGCAGGAGCTGGATCTGGGCCTGCGCGAGCCCGGTGGTTCGGTGGGTATCTCCAGCAATGCCAGCCTGCCGCTGTCCCTGGCGGCGCAATGGGCGGTGGATGTGCTCAGGGAAGTGGGGCGGGCCTACCACGAGGGCAGTTATCCATAACCTTTTGGTTATGGATGGTGGGCGGCTTTTCAATTTTCCCCGCTCCTGGTTTGTTTGAAACTGCGCCGGCTGCGCTCCATAAATCAAACAACAGGAGATCGACATGTCTGATGCAGACAGCAGTCGCTTCGTGATTCGCGACCGTAATTGGCACCCCAAGGCCCTGACCCCCGACTACAAGACCTCCGTCGCCCGCTCGCCGCGCCAGGCACTGGTGAGCATTCCGCAATCGGCCAGCGAAACCAGCGGCCCGGACTTCTCCCACTTGCGCACCGGGCGTTTCGATAACGACTTGCTGCTCAACTTCAACCACGGCGGCTTGCCGATCGGGGAGCGGATCATCGTTTCCGGGCGGGTCTGCGATCAATATGGCAAGCCGATCCCCCACACCCTGGTGGAAATGTGGCAGGCCAACGCCGGTGGCCGTTACCGGCACAAGAACGACCGCTACCTGGCGCCCCTCGATCCGAACTTCGGCGGCGTCGGCCGAGCCCTCACCGACCGTGACGGCTACTACAGCTTCCGCACCATCAAGCCCGGGCCTTACCCCTGGCGCAACGGTCCCAACGACTGGCGCCCGGCGCATATCCACTTCTCCATCAGCGGCCCGTCGATTGCCACGCGGCTGATCACCCAGCTGTATTTCGAAGGCGACCCGTTGATCCCGCTGTGCCCGATCGTCAAGTCCATCGCCAACCCGGACGCGGTGCAGAGTCTGATCGCGCGCCTGGACATGGGCAACGCCAACCCCATGGATTGCCTGGCCTACCGCTTCGACATCGTGCTGCGCGGCCAGCGCAAGACCCACTTCGAAAACTGCTGAGGAGCCTGCCATGCCTGTTCAACTGCTGCCTGAAACCCCCTCGCAAACGGCCGGCCCCTACGTGCACATCGGCCTGGCCCTGGCGGCGGCGGGAAACCCGACCCGTCCCGAGGAAATCTGGAACCAGATGGCCAAGCCCGATGCGCCGGGCGAGCGGATTCTGCTGATCGGCCATGTGTACGACGGCAACGGCCACCTGGTGCGCGACTCCTTCCTGGAGTTCTGGCAGGCCGATTCTGCCGGGGTCTACGACCCGGTGTTCGACACGGAAAAGCCCTTCAACTGCTTTGGCCGCACCGCCACCACCTTCGATGCCGGGGAATGGACCCTCCATACCGTCAAGCCCGGGGTGGTGAACAACGCCGCCGGCGTGCCGATGGCGCCGCACATCAACCTGTCGCTGTTTGCCAGGGGGATCAACATCCACCTGCATACCCGGTTGTACTTTGCCGACGAGCCCGAGGCTAACGCCCAGTGCCCGGTGTTGAACCTGATCGAGCAGCCGCAACGTCGGGAAACCCTGCTGGCTCACCCCTGTGAAGTGAACGGCCAGCGCGCCTACCGCTTCGATATCCGCATTCAGGGTGAGGGCGAGACGGTGTTCTTCGATTTTTGACCCAGCGTCCCGCCACGGATGGCAAGCTTCGGTCCTGACTGGTTTATGGAAGGTTGTTCCAAAAAATAGCCGGGCTCGGCTAATCTGCGCACAAGACGTTGTGCCGGGCCCCAAGGTCCGGCCTCGTCGCTTCTGGGCGGTCATCGAACCCTGCCGCGCAGTTCCCCAACCGGCCCGTTGTCACTAGAATCGGCCAAATTTTGTCGGGACCCGACCATGGCTGGCAGTCAAATCGAACGCGTCTTCAGCGTTCTCGAACGTCTTACCGGTGATCCCCGCGGCCTGCCGTTGCAGACCCTGGCGGAACAACTGGAGATCCCCAAAAGTGCAACCCATCGCCTGCTGGCGGAGTTGATTCGCCTGGGCTACGTGCGCCAGAACCCGGACAACCTGCGTTACCAACTGTCCACCCGGCTGGTGGCCATGGGCTTTCGCTACCTTTCGGTCAGCGGCGCCGACATTGTCCAGCCGGTGCTCGATCGTCTGGCCCAGGAGTCCGGCGAGCTGGTGCGCCTGGGAGTGATCGAGGGCGAGCGCCAGACCTGGATCGCCAAGTCCCAGGGCGCCCGTTCCGGGCTGCGTTACGACCCGGACATGGGCCGCGAGGCGCCGCTGTTCTACACCGCTTCCGGGCATGCCTGGCTGGCCACGCTGAGTGACGCCGAGGCGTTGTCGCTGGTGGAGCGCCAGGGTGTGGAGCCCCCGGCGGACCTGGGGCCCAATGCACCGCGCTCGAACATCGAGTTGCTGGAGCGCCTGCGCCTGGCCCGCGAGCAGGGCTATGCCTGGGTCGAAGAAAGCTCGGCGGTCGGCACCTCGGCGATTGCCGCGGTGGTGCGCCATCCCATCGATGGCCGGGTGGTGGGGGTGCTCAGCATCGCCGGTCCCAGTGCGCGCCTACCGTTGGCGCGGCTGCATGAGCTGGCGCCGTTGCTGCTGCGATTTGCCGAAGAGCTGTCGGCCGCCAGCCAGGCTTCCGAACTGTTCAACCTGTAGCCGCTGCCGAGCCTGCGAGGCTGCGCAAAGACCCGCAGGGCCTTGCTTGGCGATCTACCGTCGGGCGTGTGGTGGCCTTGATATCGCCGCGTCTGTTGCACAGCCGTTCGCAGCCTGCGGCAGCGGCTACACAGACTTCGGCTCGGCACAAAGCCGTTCGATAATCGGACGGTATTTTTTATCCCTCTTGTATGAAAATGGAACTGAGTTCTAAATATTTGGAATTCATTGTCCCTATAACAATCACAAGAGGATCTTCCATTGAATCCGCCACTGCGCATTGCCCTGATCGGCGTCGGCAATATGGGGCAGCAGCACTATCAGCACCTCAAGACCCTGGCCGAGGCCCGACTGTGCGCCGTGGCCGATCCCGGGCCCCAGGCGCAAGCCATTGCCGGGCAGTGGCAGGTGCCGCATTTCAGCGATCACCGGACCTTGCTCAAGGACATGCGCCCGGATGCGGTGATCGTCGCCAATCCCAACAACCTCCACGTCAGCACGGCCCTGGATTGCCTGGCCGCAGGCGTGCCGGTGCTGCTGGAAAAACCCGTGGGCGTGCACCTGGATGAAGTGCGCGAGCTGGTGGCGGCATCGCGCAACACTGGCGTGCCGGTGCTGGTGGGGCACCATCGACGACACAACCCGTTGATCGCCCGTGCCCATGAACTGGTGCACAGCGGCGCTCTGGGCCGGCTAACCACGGTCACTGCACTCTGGCAGTTGCAAAAGCCCGAGAGCTACTTCGACATCCCCTGGCGCCGTGAGCCCGGCGCCGGCATGTTGCTGACCAACCTGATCCACGACCTCGATCTGCTGCGCCACCTGTGCGGCGAAGTGCGACAAGTGCAGGCCATCACCAGCAATCACGTGCGTGGTTACGCCAATGAAGATTGCGCCGCGGTGCTGTTGCAGTTCGACAGCGGCGCCCTGGGCAGCCTCACCGGTTCCGACGCGGTGGCCGCGCCCTGGAGCTGGGAGCTGGATTCCGGGGAGAACCCGGTGTACCCGCGCCAGGCCGATCAGCCTTGCTACCTGCTGGCCGGCACTCAGGGGGCCTTGAGCATTCCTCAGCTCAAGCGCTGGCACTACGCCGAGGCGGGCGCCGGTTGGCACCAGCCCTTGTTGATGCAGCAGGAAAGCTTCGTGCCGGATGAGGCGTCGCGCTTGCAACTGCAGCATTTCGTCAAGGTCGCCCGCGGCGAAGTCGCGCCGCTGGTCAGCGCCGCCGATGCCGCGCGCACCCTGGCGCTGATTGAAGCCATTCGCCAGGCCGCCGCCACGGGCCGCGCCTGCACCCCCACCCCTATTGAGTGAACGACTGATGAGTGAGCGGATTTTTTCCCTGGCCAGCCTGACCGTGCTGGAGCTGTCGCCGCCAGAGATGGTGGACGTGGCGGCCCGTGCCGGCTACAGCCATGTGGGCCTGCGGCTGGTGCCGGCAACCCCGGAGGAACATCACTTCCCGCTGGTGGCCGATGCCGGCTTGCGGCGCCAGACCCTGGCGCGCCTGCGTGATAGCGGCGTGCGGGTGCTGGATGTGGAGATCCTGCGGCTCAAGCCACAGACCCGGGTCCGCGACTTCGAGGCGGTGCTGGCGGTGGGCGCCGAGTTTGCCGCCAGCGAGTTGCTGGTGGCGGGCAATGATCCCGATGAGGCGCGCATGACCGACAACTTCGCCGCCTTGTGCGATCTGGCGCGGCAGTACGGGCTGCATCCCCATCTGGAATTCATGCCCTGGACCGATGCACGCAACCTGGAACAGGCGCTGCGGGTGGTGGAAAACGCCGGCCGTGACAATGGCTGCGTGCTGGTGGACGCCTTCCATTTCGACCGTTCGGGTTCGCGCCTGGAGGACCTGGCCAAGGTTGATCCGGCGCGCCTGCGTTATGCACAGTTGTGCGACGTTGCCGGGCCACGGCCGGACGATATGCAGGAGATCCTGCGTCAGGCCCGTAACGAGCGGCGCTTTCCAGGGGAGGGCGATTGTGATCTGGCGGGGTTGCTCAAGTGTCTGCCGCCGGAGTTGCCCCTGAGTCTGGAAATTCCCACGGTGCAATTGCTCGAACAGGGCGTGAGTGCCTTGCAGCGGGCACAGATGGCGCTGGATGCAACCCGCGCGCTGCTGGCCAGGACCTGAGACGGCGGGAGGGCTTTCGCCGGCAAGCCGGCTCCTACAAATATCCGGTAGGCGCTGGCGGACCGCGAAGCCGTGTTTTCAATCACCCCAAGGAATGCCCATGACCCGCAGCACGCCCCTTTCCGGGATCAATCACCCTTTCAAGGGCATTCTGCTGATCGTCCTGGCGACCTTCCTGTTCGCCAGCCACGATGCCCTGTCCAAATACCTGTCGGGGTTCTTCCCGGTGATCATGGTGGTCTGGGCCCGTTACCTGATTCATACCTTGCTGATGGCCGGGATCTTCCTGCCACAATCGGGCCTGCGGGTGCTGCGCAGCAAGCGACCGTTGCTGCAATTGCTGCGGGCCTTGTGCCTGCTGAGCACCAGTTTGCTGTTCACCTCGGCACTGCTGTTCATTCCCCTGGCCGAGGCCACCGCGGTCAACTTTCTCGCACCGGTGTTGGTCACCGCGTTGTCGGTGCCTTTGCTCGGCGAGCAGGTGACCCGTGGCCAATGGCTGGCGGTGATCTGCGGTTTCATCGGGGTGCTGATCATCGTTCATCCGGGGGGCGAGCTGTTCACGCCGGCGGTGTTGCTGCCGTTCTGCTCGGCGCTGTTTTTCTGTTTCTATCAACTGCTGACCCGCAAGCTGGCCGAGCATGACAGCCCCACCACCAGCAACTTCTTCGCCGGGCTGTGCAACACCCTGGTGATGAGTGCGCTGGTGCCGTTCTTCTGGCAGACCCCGGGCTTGGTTCATGGCCTGTTGATGCTGGCGCTGGGGGCTTGCGGCATGAGTGCCCATCTGTTCCTGACCCAGGCCTTTCGTCACGCGGCGCCGGCGCTGCTGGCGCCGTTCGGCTATTGCCAGATTGTCTTTGCCGGGCTGCTGGGCTGGCTGCTGTTCAACCACACGCCGGATGCGATTACCCAAGTGGGCATCGCCGTGATCTGCCTCAGCGGGCTGGCGGCGGCCTGGCAGCAACGCCGCCGCTGAGACGACTCAGAAACGGAAGCGCACCACCAGGTTCTGCAGGCCGGCCGCCAAGTGCGACAGCTCCTGGCTGGTGGCGTTGGTGCGCGTGGCGGCGTCGGCGCTTTCCAGGGACAGGTCGCGGATGTTCAGCAGGTTGCGGTCCACTTCACGGGCCACCTGGGCCTGTTCTTCCGAGGCACTGGCGATCACCAGGTTGCGCTCGTGGATCTGCTCCATGGCCCGGGTGATTTCCCCCAGGGCCAGCCCGGCCTGTTCGGCGATGGACAGGGTCTGGGCCACCCGCTGATTGTTGCCGTGCATGGACTGCACCACGCTGTCGGTGTCGCCCTGGACCCGGCCGATCATCTGTTCGATTTCCTGGGTCGACTGCTGGGTGCGATGGGCCAGGGCCCGCACTTCGTCTGCCACCACGGCAAAGCCGCGGCCGGCTTCTCCAGCTCGCGCGGCCTCGATGGCGGCGTTCAGGGCCAGCAGGTTGGTCTGTTCGGCAATGGCGCGGATCACGTCCAGCACCTTGCCGATTTCCCGTGATTGCTCGGCCAGGGTCTGCACTTGCTGCAAGGCGGTGCCGACATCGCTGCTCATGGCCTGGATCGAGTCCAGGGTCTGGATCACCCGGGCCTGCCCCTGGGTCGCCTGGGTGGTGGACTGGCGGGTGGTGTCGGAGGTGGACACCGCGTTGCGCGCCACTTCCTCGACGGCCACGGTCATCTCGTTGACGGCTGTGGCGGCTTGCTCGATTTCGTTGTGTTGCTGCTGTAGGCGGCTGGAGTCCTGGTGGGTGCTCTGGCTCATCTGTTGCGCGGCGGCGGCCAGCTGGGTCGAGGTGCTGCTGATCAGTTGCAGGGTTTCACGCAGGCTGGCCTGCATGCTGGCCAGGGCCTTGAGCAGGCGCGCGGTTTCATCGCTGCCCTCGCTGTGGATCGGTCGGCTGAGATCGCCGGCGGCCACTTGCTCGGCCACGCCCACGGCCTGGCGGATGGGCACGACGATGCTGCGAATCAACAGCCAGGCCAGGCACAGGGTCAGCAGGGCGACGGCGATCAGGGCGCCGATCACCGTGATTTTTACCTGGGTGTACAGCGCGTCTGCATGCTGGGCCGACTGGCTGACTTCCTCGGCAGTCAGGTTCATCAGTTCGGCGAACTGGTCGCCGGTCTGGGTCGAGTAATCCTGGATCTTGCCGTTGAGCAGGGCCGTCATCTCGCTGCTGCGATTGTCCTGGGACAGGGCTTCGTACTGGGCCAGGGCCTGTTGGTAGCTTTTTACCGTGGCGAGGAATGTCTCGTATTGCACCCGGTTGTGATCGCCCACCAGCGGCGCGAACCTGGCCAGGGCCTGGTCGAGCCAGGCTTGTACCTGATGCAGGCGGGCAATGGTGCTTTCCAGCACTTTGGGTTCACGGTTGAGGGCCATGCGCAGGCTCAGCACGCGGATGCTCAACACGTAGTCGCGCACTTCTCCCAGGTAGCGGGTGCTGGGCAGGGAAATGTTTTCGGTGTGCTGGCCGGTGGCGCGGACTTCGGCCACTTGCTTGAGGGCGAACAGCCCCTGCAGCAGGACCAGCAGGGCAATCACGCCGAAGCTGATCACGGCGCGTTTGGCGATGCTCAGGTTACCCAGCGTCATGGGACGATCTCCGAGTGTGGAAAAACAAAAGGGGGGAGGGGGAGCCGATAAAAAAACGCAGGCCCTGAGCGGGCCTGCGTGAAAGGAGCATCAGTCTTCTACGTGAGGAATCTTGCGCGGGGCCATGAAGTACATCCAGGTCAGGGCGATGAAGTACATGGCCGGGATCAGGGTGAACAGCAGGGTGTAGTTGTTGTTGGTGACGGTCAGGATGTGGCCGACGATCTGGGTCATGAACATGCCGCCGATGGCCGCGCACATGCCGCCAAAGCCGAACACGGTGCTCATCATGTGCTTGGGCGTGTAGTCCATCACCAGGCTCCAGATGTTGGCAGTCCAGGCCTGGTGGGCACCGATCCCCAGGGAGATGGCGAACACGGCCAGCCACAGGTTGGCGGTGCCGGCGGCCATGATCACGCCGATGATGCAGCAGGCGAACAGGAACATCGACAGCAGCCGCGCCTTGATCGGGTTCATGCCGCGACCGATGAGGAACGAGGAGAGGATGCCGCCACCGACGCTGCCGAAGTCGGCGGTCAGGTAGATGATGATCAGCGGGATGCCCATCTGGGTGACGTTGATCCCCAGGTTGTACTGCTGGTTGAGGAACGGCGGCAGCCAGTACAGGTAGAACCAGAACACCGGCGCGGTCAGCGAGTAGGCCAGGGCGAAGGCCCAGGTGCCACGCATGCGCAGGATGCGGCTGAAGGGCACGCGGGTCGGCTCGGGTTCCACTTGTTGCTGGATGTAGGCCAGTTCCGAGGCTTTGACGCTGGGGTGATCTTCCGGGTTGAAGTACTTCAGGCCCCAGAACAGCAGCCAGACGCCGCCCAGTGCCGCCATGCACAGGAACGCCGCTTGCCAGCCCCAGGCGTGGAGGATCAACGGCAGCAGCATGGGGGTGAACATAGCGCCGACGTTGGTCCCGGCGTTGAAGATGCCGGTGGCTACCGCGCGTTCGCCGGCCGGGAACCACAGGCGCGTGGTCTTCACGCAGGCCGGGTAGTTGGCGGCTTCAGTGAGCCCGAGAATGAAGCGGCAAACCATGAAGCCTGCCGCCGAAGTGGCCAGGCCATGAGCGCCGGTGGCCAGGCTCCACAGCAGCACGGCGAAGAAGAACACCCGTTTCACGCCGACTCGGTCGATCAGTCGCCCTTGCAGCACGAAGCCCACGGCGTAACCGACCTGGAACCAGAAGTTGATGTTGGCGTAGTCCATCGCCGTCCAGTTCATTTCCTTGGCCAGGATCGGCTGCATCACGCCCAGTGCGGCGCGATCGATGTAGTTCAGGGTGGTGGCGAAGAACACCAGGGCGAGCATGCCCCAGCGGGTCTTGCCGACGGCCATGGCGCCGCGGATCTTGTCGCCGATGCCGCCGGCAACACTGAGGCTCGGGGCGATGCGAGAGCTTTGGGAAGGAATCATATAGGCCATCCGTTCAGTGACTGACGAGCCAGGGCTCGTCGGAACTCAAGGGCGCGTGATCAATCGTCAGCGAGGGCATGAGCGCCAGGGACTGGGTGATTGATCGGCTGGTTTGGTTCGTCGAGCCGTTGATTGCGGACCGGCGAACGCCATCGGTACGACGCTCCGCTCAGGGCAGTAGCGGGTCGTGATCCAGGGTGCCGATTGAGGCCGTTCCAGGCGCGAGCCAAAGGGATGAGCAGCAGGGCGGGGCGTTGAGTGCAAGCATGAGGATGTACCCGATTTTTAAAATTTTTATGGTGTGTTCTGGGTCTGGGTGATTGAAGCCACGGTTTCTTGGGGCGGCTCAATGTGCTGTCGATGGTGCGCAGTGGCTGAAAAATCGTCAATTCGCCAAGCGGCTTTTTGTTCGATAATCGAACACAAAACTAACTGGTTCGTACACTTTAAATCATGCTGTGGAATAATCCGCAACATCGAATAAAAGGCTCGGGTGCCACCGGCCGTCATCCCCCGGGAGTTCAATCATGCAGCGTTCCATTGCCACCGTTTCCTTGAGCGGCACCCTGCCGGAAAAACTCGAAGCCATCGCCGCCGCCGGCTTCGATGGGGTGGAGATTTTCGAGAACGACCTTCTCTATTACGACGGTAGCCCTCGGGAAATCAGGCAGATGTGCGCCGACCTGGGGATCGCCATCACCCTGTTCCAGCCGTTTCGGGATTTCGAGGGCTGCCGCCGCGATCGCCTGGCACGCAACCTGGAACGTGCCGAACGCAAATTCGACCTGATGCAGGAACTGGGCACCGACCTGGTGCTGGTGTGCAGCAATGCCCAGGCCGACAGCCTCGGCGAGCGGCAGATCCTTATCGACGATCTGCACCTGCTGGCCGAGCGAGCCGGCGCCCGTGGCTTGCGCATCGGCTACGAGGCCCTGGCCTGGGGCCGCCATGTGAATACCTATCAACAGGTCTGGGACATCGTGCGCAGCGCCGATCACCCCAACCTCGGGGTGTTGCTGGACAGCTTCCATACCCTGTCGCTCAAGGGCGACCCGGCGGCGATTGCCGAGATTCCCGGGGACAAGATCTTCTTCGTGCAGATGGCCGATGCGCCGATCCTGGCCATGGATGTACTGGAGTGGAGCCGGCATTTCCGCTGTTTTCCGGGCCAGGGCGAGTTCGATCTGCCGGGGTTTCTGGCGCCGATCATCAAGAGCGGCTACACCGGGCCGCTGTCCCTGGAAATCTTCAACGACGGCTTTCGCGCCGCGCCGCCGCGGGCCAATGCCGCCGACGGCTTGCGCTCCTTGCTGTACCTGGAAGAGAAGACCCGCGAGCGCCTGCTACAAGAGGCGCAACCCGTGGCCAACCTGGACATTCTGTTCGCCCCGCCAGCGGTTGAAGCCTATGGCGGCACCGAGTTCCTTGAGTTCGCGGTGGACGATGCCCTGGGCGCCAAGCTGGGGAGCTGGCTGGAGCGCCTGGGTTTTGCCAAGGCCGGACAGCATCGTTCCAAGAGCGTGAGCCTGATGCGTCAGGGCGATATCAACCTGATCCTCAACTCCGAGCCCTATTCCTTCGCCCACAGCTTCTTCGAGGCCCATGGCCCTTCAGTGTGTGCCACGGCCATCCGGGTCAAGGACAGCGCCAAGGCCCTGGAGCGGGCGGTGGCCTACAAGGGCCAGCCTTATCGCGGCCTGGTGGGCCCCAACGAGCTGGAACTGGCGGCGGTGCGCGAGCCCGATGGCAGCCTGATCTATCTGGTGGACCCGCAGCAGGGCGGTCAGCACCTGTACGACACCGACTTCAACATGCATGACGATGTGCAGGCCAAGGGCGGCCTCAAGCGTATCGACCACATGGCCATGGCCCTGCCGGCGGACAGCCTCGACAGCTGGGCGCTGTTCTACAAGAGCCTGCTGGATTTCGAGGCCGATGATGAAGTGGTGCTGCCCGATCCTTATGGCCTGGTGAAAAGCCGCGCCCTGCGCAGCCGTTGCAGCTCGATCCGCTTGCCGCTGAACATCTCGGAGAACCGCAACACCGCGATTTCCCACGCGCTGTCCAGTTATCGTGGCAGCGGGGTGCATCACATTGCCTTCGACTGCGACGACCTTTTCGCCGAGGTCAGCCGGGCCAAGCAGGCCGGAGTGCCGCTGCTGGATATTCCGCTCAATTACTACGACGACCTGGCGGCGCGTTTTGATTTCGATGACGAGTTTCTCAGCGAATTGGCCTACTACAACGTCCTGTATGACCGCGATGCCCAGGGCGGCGAGCTGTTTCACGTCTACACCGAACCGTTCGAGGGGCGGTTCTTCTTCGAGATCATCCAGCGCAAGAACGGCTACGCCGGCTATGGTGCGGCCAACGTTGCGGTGCGCCTGGCGGCCATGGCCAAGTCTCGCAGTGGCGCGGTGCGCCAGGCCAAGTTGTAGCGCATTGGTAACCGGAGGCGGTAATCCACCGCCTCTGTGCTTTCTTTCGCGACAGGACGCGGCTCATAATCGCCCGCGTGTTCAGTGATGGCCGTGAGCCCAGAATGACAATGACCAGTGAACGCTCGATTGCGTCCGATGAGCCTGCTCTCGAACCGCGCAAGAGTCGCAAGAACAACCCGGAAAAAACCCGCGAGAACATCCTTCAAGAAGCTATTGTCGAGTTCGTCCAGCAGGGACTTTCCGGTGCGCGGGTGGATGCGATCGCCGAGCGCATCCATACCTCCAAGCGCATGATCTATTACTACTTCGGCAGCAAGGAGCAGCTGTACGTCGAAGTCCTGGAAAAACTCTACGGCGATATCCGAAGCACCGAGAGCCGCCTGCATCTGGCCGAGCTGGCACCGCGGGAGGCGATTCGTCGGCTGGTGGAGTTCACCTTCGATCACCACGACCGCAATGTCGATTTCGTGCGCATCGTCAGCATCGAGAATATCCACAAGGCCGAGTACGTGAAGCAGTCCGGCGTAATCAAGGCAATGAACAACACCATCCTCCATGCCCTGGGCGAGATCCTTGAGCGCGGCGCGCAGGAAGGCGTGTTCCGCAGTGGCCTGGACCCGCTGGACGTGCACTTGCTGATCAGCTCGTTCTGCTTCTATCGGGTGTCGAACCGTCACACCTTTGGCGAGATCTTCCAGATCGACCTGCCGGACGAAAGCATCAAGCAGCGGCACCGGGAAATGATCTGCGAATCGGTGCTGCGCTACCTGCAGGCCTGACCCGGAGCTTTAGGGCCGGGTTGGCTTGTCAGGCGCTGGCTTGCTGGCGAAAGCGTCCGTAAGATCGCCTCGCCACCCCGGCTCTCGCATCATCCCCCACGACAAGGAAGGCACCATGGGTAACCCCGTCCCAACGCTTAAAATCATCCTGATCCTGATGATCGTCGTTGACTCGTTCTGGTTCGGTGAGCGCCTGCTGTCCCTGACCGGTTTCAGCGTATTCGACTGGCTGCCGAGCTCGGTGATCAATCTGGTGGGCCTGTTCGGCAGTCTGCTGATGATTCTCTTCAACGTGCTGTTGATCGGCCTGCTTGCGCGCCTGCAGCTCAAGCCCGAGTAAACGCAGGACCTGTAGCCGCTGCCGAAGGCTGCGAACGAGCCGCAGGCTCGCCAGCGTCCTGACGAATGCCGAGGCCCCTGCGGGCCTGTCGCAGCCTGCGGCAGCGGCCACAGGCGTATTTCAGCCATTCATGCTGTGGAAGTGCGCCAGCATCCGTTGCGGGTTGGCGCTCTGGCCGCTGAACAGCTCGAACGCCTTGACCGCCTGGAACACCGCCATGGTGCCGCCATCCAGGGTTCGGCAACCCAGGGCGCGGGCATTGCGCAGCAGCTCGGTTTCCAGCGGGAAGTAGACGATCTCGGCCACCCACAGCTCCGCCCGCAGCAGTTCCACCGGCACCGGCGTGCCCGGCAGCTTGGCCATGCCCATGGGCGTGGTGTTCACCAGGCCGTCGGCGCTCGCCAGGGTGCTGGGCAGGTCGCCACCGGCCTTGGCCCGAGCGGCGCCGAAATGCTGGTTGAGGTTGTCCGCCAGGCTCTGCGCCCGCTGGTTTTCCACATCGAAAATGCTCAGTTGCTCCACACCCTCACTGAGCAGGGCGTGGGCCACTGCCGCTCCGGCGCCGCCGGCCCCCATCTGCACCACGTGCCGTCTGGCCACGCCTTGCAGACCGCGCCGGAACCCTTCGGCAAACCCCAGGCAGTCGGTGTTGTGGCCGACCCGCTTGCCGTCCTTGAGGACCACGGTGTTGACCGCGCCAATGCCGCGAGCTTCCGGGGACAGTTCGTCCAGTAGCGGCAAGATGCTCTGCTTGCAGGGAAAGGTGATGTTCAGGCCGGTGAAGTTCATCCGTTCGGCGGCGCTGAGCAGGTCGGGCAGGGCGCTGCTGTCGAGCCCCAGCTGGTCCAGATCGATCAACCGGTAGAGGTAGCGCAGGTTTTGCGCGTCGCCTTCGTGTTCATGCAGGGCCGGGGTGCGTGAAGCCTGGATGCCGGCGCCGATCAGTCCGGCGAGTACGCCTGTATGGCCTGTCATAGACCTTGCTCCTTGAACCGCAGGCTGAAGTGTTCCAGCGCCAGGCGATAGCCGTGGCTGCCAAAGCCGCACATCACCGCCAGGGCAATACCCGAGACAAAGGAGTGATGGCGGAACGGTTCGCGGGCGTGGACGTTGGACAGGTGCACTTCGATCACCGGCAGTTCACTGGCCACCAGCGCATCGCGGATCGCCACCGAGGTGTGGGTCCAGGCGGCGGGGTTGATCACGATGCCGGCGCAGCGCCCGCGGGCGGCGTGGATCCAGTCCAGCAATTCGCCTTCGTGGTTGGTCTGGCGAAACTCCACGGCCAGGCCCAATTCCTCGGCGGCACGGCCGCACAAGGCCGAGACATCGGCCAGGGTTTCGTGGCCGTAAGTGGCAGGTTCACGGCTGCCGAGCAGGTTCAGGTTCGGGCCGTTAAGCACCAGAACGATAGGACGCATGGGGGTAGATCTCCGTTGTTATTGTCAGCCTCGGGAGAGGGTACGAGGCACTGGGGAGGTAAATTGTACTAACTGGTTAATTTGGTCAATTGATGGCCGAGAGCGGAACCCGGGAAGGCTGATTAAGTGTTCGATAACCGAACGCTGTTGTTGGCGATGGCCGTGGCGAGGCCTTGCCCGGCAATAAATGCTGACGACTTTGCGGCTGCCCGGAGGCCTTCCTGACCTTCTCCGGGACTAACCTCAAGCAGGTCACCTCACTGCTGCCCTTTCAGGCCGGTGGTCGGATTAATCATGGAAACACGAGTCTTTGGACTCGATAACCTAACGGATGGGTTAGCATGAAAGTGTTCGTTTACAAGGGCTATGCGGTCGTCGTCATGTTGCGTGACGAACATTGCCCACCCCATGTGCATGTGGATGGCGGTCGTTGGAGTGCCCGTTTTCGCTTCAGCTTCTGGCACAACGGCGTCGAGCTCTGGGACGTTGTCCCCCATGGCCGTCGCCCGGCACTGGCAGTCCTTGAAGGCTTGCGCCAGGCCTTGAAGCAACGGGTGCATCTGGCTCGGCGTATCTGGTGGAGCAAGCTGCGCACCTTGTGCCTTGAGCAGCAGTTGTGGGATTGGCAAGCGAACGCTGTGGTGGAAGGTTCAAGCGCCGGCTGCAGGGTGTACCTGATCGAGTCAGCGCACTACGAGGAACAACGAAACCTGACTCGCCTGACCCTTGTGGGTGCGGCGCAAGGAGTGGAGATCGAACTATGAAAGTCGTCAAAGCAGCGGTGCCCGTCGATGTGCCCTTGACCCAGGAACTGCTGGATCAAGCGGTCGAACGTGGTGAGGCGCGTCACGACGCGGGTTTGCAAGTCAGTACCTTGAGCTATGCGGCCGGGTGCCTGTGCCTGGGCTTTGCCGATGGCAGCTCGATTCATTTGCCTGTGGAAAACTATCCGGAGCTGGCGGCGCTGAGCGACACCCATTTGCAGCAACTGCAGCTGGGCTTTTCCGCCACAGCGGTGTGCCATGAAGCCGTGGATCTGCAGGTGTCGATTGTCGGGCTGCTGTCGGCCAGCGAGCCGCTGATGAAACTGGCGACCCAGTTAGTCGCCTCCCGTAACGGTCGGCAAAGCAGCGCGGCCAAGGCTCGGGCGGCGCGCCTGAATGGCAAGAAGGGCGGCCGGCCGCGCAAGGTCGAGGTGCCAGCCTAGGTCCTGGAAAGCGGCTGGCAACTGGTGTAAGTGATCGCTAATGAATACTGATATCAATTGAAAATCATTCTCGACTGGCCGTAAGATGCCGGCAATTTCCTTCATGTTCCAGGGAGTCGGTTTGTCGGACGTGGATCTCAAGGGACTGTTTCTCAAGCATGCCGCGACCTTGCGTGGGTACCTGGCGCGCAAGGTACGGGACCCGCAGTTGGCCGCAGATCTGGTGCAGGAGAGTTTTCTGCGGCTGGCCGAGCAAACGCGCGGTGAGCGGATCGACAACTCCCAGGGCTATCTCTACCGCACGGCGAACAACCTGCTGATCGACCATGTACGTCAGGAGGCGCGGCGCAAGACCGAGACCGTGCCCCATGAAGTACTGGCCGACATCGAGGATGAGGCGGCCGGGTTGGAGGCTCAGGCGATGGCGCAACAACAGCGCAAGGCACTGAAACAGGCGATCACGGAGCTGCCTGCGCGCACTCAGGAAATCTTCCGCCTGAACCGTATCGAAGGCATGACCCACGCCGAGGTGGCCCGGCACCTGAATATCTCCGACAGCTCGGTGCAAAAGCACCTGTCCCGGGCGCTGGCTTATGTGATGCAACGCCTGCAGGCTACCGACGGTCGGCCGGTTGACCAGTGAGTTACGGTAAAAGTCGGGGTCAGACGTCACTGCTTATATATAACGAGAAATCGAGATTCACACGTGAATAGCCAGGGTCCGCAAGAGCGCAGTATCACCGAGGCCGCCGCCGATTGGGCGGTGCGTTTGCACGCGGGAGGCCTGAGCGCCACCGAGCAGGCGCAGCTTGCCCAATGGCAGGCCGAGGACCCGCGTCATCCCCAGGCTCTGGTGTTTGCCCGGCAGACCTGGGAGGCCTTGGGCGAACTGCGCCTGGACCCCGAGCTGGCGGCCACTGCCCCACCAAGACGCCAGGTGGAACGGCCTGCGGCGACAATACAGCGCCCGCGCCGTCGACGCCGGCTGGTGCGGGTCGCCAGTGCGGCCATGCTGGTTCTGGCGGTGGCCCTGGGCTGGCTGCAAGGGCCGCAGGCACTGCTGTACCTGCAGGCCGACTACCAGACCGGCAAGGGCGAGGTGCGCATCGTGCAACTGGCCGATGGCAGCCAAGTGGAACTGGACTCGAGCAGCGCCATTCGCCTGGATTACAGCGGCGACAAGCGTCAGATCCAATTGCTGGCCGGCTCCGCAGTGTTTGATGTGGCGCCCATGGTCGGAGAGGAGCAACGACCTTTCATCGTGCACAGCGCCAGCGGCCAGACCCGGGCCCTGGGCACCCGTTTTGTGGTCGGGCGCGAGAGCGATCAACAAGCCTGGGTTGGGGTGTTGCAGCACAGTGTCGCCGTGAGCCTGGATGCCCCGGCGCAACGCGGCGTTTCCGAGCGGGTTCTGCAAGAGGGACAGAGCGTGCGCTATGACTCGCAGTCGGGGGTGGTGGCACTTGATGGGCTCGACCTGCAGCGCGCCACCAGTTGGCGACGTGGAGTCCTGGTGTTCGATCGCCAGCCCTTGAGCGTGGTGGTGGAGCGCCTCAATCGCTATCGACCCGGGCGGGTGGTGCTGACCAACAGTGCCCTGGCCCAGCGTCAGGTCAGCGGTGTGTTCCGTCTGGATATGCTCGACGCGGCCCTGGTCACCCTCACCCAGGAGTTGCAGGTGCAGCGTTTCGACCTGGCCGGCGTCAGCCTTATTTATTGAGGCCTGCGGGCCTTTTTTCACCTTCGGCGAAAAATAACTGAAAAAACCTTACTGAGTTTTCCTGCCTGGCACGTCTAGCTAATTGAGATGCATTCGCATGCACAGAAAGTAGCCAGCGCAGGAATCAGGAACATGAGGGTAGGCAGTCGCACTGGAATTCACGCCGCAAGTCGTCTGGCCCTGGCCATTCACTTGGGCGTAGCAGGGCTGTTGGCAGGAGGCGGTTTGTTGCACGCGGCAGAGCCCGTGGGCGTAGCCCCGCAGAGTGCTCAGCAACCACGCGAACTGGATTTCGATATCCCTGCCCAGGCCCTCGGCAGTGCGGTGCTGGCTTTTGCCGAGCAGGCCGGGGTGCAGGTGCTGTTCGACAGCCTGCGCCTGCATGGCTTGCACAGCTCGCCGCTCAAGGGCCGCTACGGCGCCGAGGAAGGACTGGCCCGGCTGCTGGGCAATGCGCCGGTGGAGTACCGCTTTAGCGGCGAGCGCCAGGTGACCCTGAGTCGGGTGGAGACCGGACGTGATGGCGCCCTGGCCTTGGCCCCCACCACGATTTCCGGCGACCTCGAAGGCCGGCAGAGCGATTGGGTATACAACGCGCCACGCTCGGTGAGCGTGGTCGGGCGCGAGCAACTTGATCGCAATCCACCGCGGCATGCCGCCGAAATGCTGGAGGAAACGTCCGGCGTGTATTCGGCGCTCAGCCAGCAGGACCCGGGCGTGTCGGTGAACATCCGCGGCATCCAGGACTATGGTCGGGTCAACATGTCGGTGGACGGCATGCGCCAGAACTATCAGCAGAGCGGCCACCAGCAGCGCAACGGAACGCTCTATGTCGACCCCGAGCTGCTCTCCGAAGTGGTGGTGGAGAAGGGCGCCACCTCCACCATGGGCGGGGCTGGAGTGATCGGCGGGGTCGCCAACTTTCGCACCATCGAGGCCCGCGACCTGCTCAAGCCCGGCCAGGAGATCGGCGGCCGAATTCGCCTGACCACCGGCTTGGGCGGCCGCAGCAACGGCACTCACTTCATCGGCAGTTCCGCCTTCGCCATCGGCACCGAAGTCTGGGACATGCTGCTGGCTGCCAGTGAACGACACCTGGGGGACTACAAGCCGGGGACCCGTGGCGGCATTGGCGAATTGCGCACCGGGAGCTGGATGGACCCGTCGATCAATGATCGAGTGAAGCATTCCAAGGTGGCCTATTCCGCTTCGGTGATGCGCTCGCGCCTGGTCAAGCTGGGGCTCAACCTGCCCCAGGACCAGCGTCTGCAACTGAGCTACCTGACCACTGAGGTGTCCTACGACGACGCCAACATGATGAACACCGAGAACAAGGATCAGCTCTGGGAAAAGCTCGGCAGCAGCGATGTGCATTCGCAGAACGTCGGCCTCGACTACAGCTACACCCCGGACAACCCGTTGATCGACTTCAAGGCCAAGCTCTATTACGTCGACAACAGCAATGACCAGAGCACCCTGACCCGCCGCAGCAGCCCTGGCTACTCGATCACCTACCAGACCGATACCTATGGCGCCCAGGCGCAGAACACGTCGACCTTTGCCCTGGGCGGGCTGTCCACGCTGAAGGCCAACTACGGCCTGGAGTTCTTCTACGACAAGGTCCGTCCCGACTCCAGCCAGCCGGTGCCCAAGGGCTCGGCGGTCAGTGCCTCGCCTGCGGCGAGCATGACCCCCGAGGGCGATCGAGCCCTGGGCAGCCTGTTCACCCGCCTGGACTTCGACTACGACGGTTGGCTGAACCTCAATGCCGGCTTGCGTTACGACCGCTACCGCCTGCGCGGCGAAACCGGAATCAACACCCGCACCTTCGTGATCGGCAAGACGCCCCAGCAAATCTCGGTGCCGGTGGCCTATGACATCGACAACCAGGAAGGGCGCTTCTCGCCGACCTTCGGCCTGTCGGTCAAGCCCGGGGTCGAGTGGCTGCAACTGTTCGCCAGCTATGGCAAGGGCTGGCGGCCACCGGCGGTGACCGAAACCATGATCACCGGACGCCCCCATGGTGGAGGTTCTGAGAGCACCTTTCCCAACCCCTTCCTCAAGCCAGAGCGCTCCACCACCTGGGAAGCGGGGGTCAACGTCTTCAAGGAAAACCTCTGGTTCAACGATGACCGCCTGGGCATCAAGGTGGCCTACTTCGATACCCGGGTCGATGACTTCATCTACATGGCCATGGGCGTGCAGCCCCCGGGCTATGGCTCCCCCGGCATCGGCAACAGCGCCTACGTCAACGATCTCAGCAGCACCCGCTTCAAGGGCGTCGAGTACCAGCTCGACTATGACGCCGGTCGCGCCTACGGCCAGCTCAATTACACCCACATGATCGGCGACAACGATTTCTGCATGAAGACCGCCTGGCTGGGAGGGGTGACCCAGCCGGTGAAGAACGGCACAGGGCGGGGCGCGATTGTCACCGGCATGCGTCCCGATGATGCGGCCAACAATGCCAGCCGCTGCAACGCCGCGATCCTCGGTTCGGCCGAACACATGCCCATGGACCGCGGCACCCTGACCCTGGGCGCGCGCTTTTTCGAACGCAAACTGGATATCGGTGCCCGGGCCCGCTACAGCGCCGGCTACTCGATCGCCGGCTCGGCGACTGGGACCGTGAGCCAGACCGGTGTCTACCCGGCCGACTGGAAGCCCTACACCGTCTACGACCTGTATGGCAGCTACCGGGCCACTGAAGAACTGACCCTGCGCCTGGCCATGGAAAACGTCACCGACCGCGCCTACCTGGTGCCCCTCGGCGATGTCCTGGCCTTCACCCTCGGCCGTGGCCGCACCTTGCAGGGCACCGTGGAATATCAGTTCTGACCGCTTTTGCCCATTGAAGGGCAAAACCGCAGCAGGCACTGGCGTGCTGCGGACCTGACCCACCTAATGTATTGGAGTTTTGCATGAGCATTTCGATCTCTTACAGCGCTACCTACGGCGGTAACACTGTTGCGCAATACCTGACTGACTGGTCGGCCTATTTCGGCGACGTCAACCACCGCCCAGGCGAAGTGGTTGATGGCACCAATACCGGTGGTTTCAACCCGGGCCCGTTCGACGGCACCCAGTACGCCATCAAGAGCACCGCCAGCGACGCCGCCTTCGTGGCCGACGGCAACCTGCATTACACCCTGTTCAGCAACCCGAGCCACACGCTGTGGGGCTCGCTGGACAGCGTTTCTCTGGGCGACACCCTCGCCGGTGGTTCGGGCAGCAACTACCACCTGGTCAGCCAGGAAGTCAGCTTCAGCAACCTGGGCCTCAACAGCCTGAAAGATGAAGGCCGTGCCGGTGAAGTGCACAAGGTGGTCTACGGCCTGATGAGCGGCGACAGCTCGGCGCTGGCCGGCGAGATCGATGCCCTGCTCAAGGCGATCGACCCAAGCCTGTCGGTGAACTCCACTTTCGACGACCTGGCCGCCGCCGGTGTTGCCCACGTCACCCCGGCTGCCGCCGCCGCAGCCGATGTCGGCCTGGTGGGTGTGCAGGACGTGGCCCAGGACTGGGCACTGGCCGCCTGAGTGCCGGCTTGAGGCATAAAAAAGCGAATGCAGGATCGCTCCTCCATTCGCTGGTTTGACTCACCTCCGTCGCCCGAGTTTTCGAAGGCCAGGGCGGCGGCGGTGGCAAATTCTGGGGAGCGCCGGGGTGCCTGTCAACGCACCGGGCGCGCCTCTTGTCGTTCCGCTCTGTCTGAGCGGAAGACCCTGTATCCCTAAACTCTGCACAGGACACCTTGATGAGCAGGCCGAATCCACTTGCCGCTTCCGAGACGCTGGCGGCCCTGACGGCCTACAAGGGCGGCTTTTTCAACATCGGCCTGTTCTCGGCGGTGATCAATCTGCTGATGCTGGCCCCGGCCCTGTACATGCTGCAGGTCTACGACCGGGTGCTGGCCTCGGGCAATCAGATGACCCTGTTGATGCTGACGCTGATGATCCTCGGCCTGTTCGGCCTGATGGGGGCGTTGGAGTGGGTGCGCAGCCAGGTGGTGATCCACCTCGGCACCCAGATGGACATGCGCCTGAACCAGCGGGTGTATGACGCCGCGTTCGAGGCCCAGCTCAAGGGCAGCCCCCAGGCCGCCGGCCAGGCCTTGAATGACCTGACCGCGCTGCGCCAGTTCGCCACCGGCAATGCCTTGTTCGCCTTCTTCGACGCGCCCTGGTTCCCGGTCTATCTGCTGGTGATCTTCCTCTTTCACCCCTGGCTCGGTCTGTTGGCCCTGGGCGGTGCGCTGCTGTTGGTGGCGCTGGCCTGGATCAACCAGCATATCTGCCAGGCGCCGCTGGCCCAGGCCAGCCAGTTGTCGATCATCACCAGCCAGCAGGCCACGGCCAACCTGCGCAACGCCGACGCCATCGAAGCCATGGGCATGCTCGGCGCGCTGCGCGAGCGCTGGTTCGTCGGTCACCAGGGCTTTCTCGCTCAGCAGAACCTGGCCAGTGAAAAGACCGCCACTATCAGCGCCTGGTCCAAGGGCGTGCGCATGGCCTTGCAGTCCCTGGTATTGGGCCTGGGCGCGTGGCTGGCGGTGCAGGGGCAGATCACCCCGGGGATGATGATCGCCGGCTCGATCCTCATGGGCCGGGTGCTCAGCCCCATCGACCAGTTGATCGCGGTCTGGAAGCAATGGAGCTCGGCGCGCCTGGCCTACGAGCGCTTGTCCGAGCTGTTGCAGGCCAATCCGCCACGGCCGGTGCGCATGAGCCTGCCGACGCCCAAGGGCAAGTTGAGTGTCGAGCAATTGAGTGCCTGTGCCCCGGGAAGTCGCCGTCCGGCCCTGAGCAACCTCGGCTTCACCCTGGAGGCCGGCCAGGTCCTGGGGGTGATCGGCCCTTCCGGTTGCGGCAAGTCCACCCTGGCTCGGCTGTTGGTCGGTGCCTGGACGCCCCTGACGGGAAAGGTGCGCCTGGATGGCGCGGACCTGGCCCAGTGGGACAAGCAGCAACTGGGCCCGCATATCGGCTACCTGCCCCAGGACATCCAATTGTTCGCCGGCAGCATTGCCGAGAACATCGCGCGTTTCGGCGCGCTGGACTCCGATCAGGTCCTGCAGGCTGCGCAAATGGCCGGGGTGCATGAGTTGATCCTGCAACTGCCCCAGGGCTATGACACGCGCCTGGGTGAGGGTGGTGCCGGGCTGTCCGGCGGGCAGCGCCAGCGCATCGGCCTGGCGCGTGCGTTGTACGGCTTGCCGGCGCTGATCGTGCTCGACGAACCCAACTCCAACCTTGATGAAGCTGGCGAACAGGCGCTGTTGCAGGCCATCAGCCAACTCAAGCAACGGCAGCGGACCCTGGTGCTGATCACTCACAAGCCCAACGTGCTGACCCTCACCGACCAACTGATGATCCTGCGCGAAGGCCAGCTGCAAGCCTTCGGCCCGACGGCGCGGGTGCTAGAGGCGAACCAGAAGGCCAAGGCCGCGCCGCCGCCCGCGGTACCGGTGAGTAATCCGGTGACCAGCCTGAACATGAATTACCGACTGGGCGTGGCCGGCGGCGAAGGGAAAAAAGCATGAAGGCGAATGTATCCACAGGCTCTGTTGCGCCGCTCGCGGGGCCCGCCGCCAGCAATGTGTTGTCCCTGGACGACAGGAAGTATTCACGCCTCGGCTGGCTCCTGGTGCTGGGAGGCTTTGCCGGGTTTATCGGCTGGGCCGCCCTGGCGCCGCTGGACAAGGGCGTGGCGGTATCGGGCAAGGTCATGGTCTCGGGCCATCGCAAGACGGTGCAGCACCAGAGCGGCGGCATCGTCGAGCGGATCGAGGTCAAGGAGGGCGACCGGGTCAGCGCCGGGCAGGTGCTGCTGCGCCTCAACGAGACCCCGCTGCGCACCCAGATGCAGTCCTTGCGCAGTCAGTACCTGGGGTCCCTGGCCAGCGAAGCGCGACTCAATGCCGAGCGCGATGGCGCCAGCGAGATCGTCTTTGATCCTCAGCTCCAGGCCTTGGCGAGCGAACCTGAGGTGGCCGCCAGCCTGGCCCTGCAACGGCAGCTGTTCAGCAGCCGGCGCCAGGCCCTGAGCATGGAGCAACAGGGGATTGCCGAAACCATTGCCGGCTCCGAAGCGCAGTTGCGCGGTACCCGGGATTCCCAGGCCAGCAAGCGGCAACAGCGCAGTGCCTTGAACGAACAGTTGCAGGGCCTGCGGGAGCTGGCCCGGGACGGCTACATCCCGCGCAATCGCCTGCTGGACAGCGAACGCCTGTACGCGCAGATCGACGGCTCGATCGCCGAGGACTTCGGCCGCATCGGCCAGTTGCAGCGGCAGATCCTCGAACTGCGCCTGCGCATCCGCCAGTCCACCGAGGACTTCCAGAAAGACCTGCGCAGCCAGTTGGCCGACACCCGGATTCGCACCGAAGACCTGCGCAATCGCCTGGCCTCCGCCGAGTTCGAACTGGCCAACAACCAGGTGCGCGCCCCGGCTGCCGGGGTGGTGGTGGGCCTGGAGGTGTACACCGAGGGCGGAGTGATCAAGCCGGGCCAGCCGCTGATGGACATCGTGCCCCAGGACGAGCCGCTGCTGGTGGAGGCGCGGGTGCCGGTGCAACTGGTGGACAAAGTGCACCCGGGGCTGCCCGTGGAACTGATGTTCTCGGCCTTCAACCAGAGCACCACGCCGAGGGTGCCGGGGGAAGTGACCCTGGTGTCCGCCGATCGCCAGGTCGACGAACGTACCGAAGAGCCCTACTACACCTTGCGCGCCACGGTCAGCGCCGAAGGCATGCAGCAGTTGCAGGGCTTGCAGATCCGTCCGGGGATGCCGGTGGAGGCCTTTGTCCGTACCGGCGAGCGTTCGATGCTCAACTACCTGTTCAAGCCCCTGCTGGACCGGACTCATATGGCGTTGGTGGAAGAATGACTCGCGCCTTTTGCTTGCTCGCGCTGCTGTGCCTGCTGAGCAGCCCGTCGGCCCTGGCCCTGGGTTTGCTCGATGCCTACGATCTGGCTCTGCGTAACGACCCGACCTTCCAGGCGGCGATCAAGGAGCGCGATGCCGGTGAAGAGAACCGGGCCATCGGCCGTGCCGGGCTGTTGCCGAACCTGTCCTGGAGCTACAACAATTCGCGCAACCAGTCCGAGGTGACCCAGGACACGGTTCGTGGCGATGTCACCACCGATCGTGACTATCGCAGCTATGCCTCGACTCTGACCCTGCAACAGCCGTTGCTGGACTACGAGGCCTATGCGCGCTATCGCCAGGGCTCGGCCCAGGCGCTGTTTTCCGACGAGCGTTTTCGCGGCAAGAGCCAGGAACTGGCGGTGCGCCTGCTCAGTGCCTACAGCCAGGCGCTGCTGGCCCAGGAGCGCATCGAACTGAGCCGGGCACAGAAACGCGCCTACGCCGAACGCTTGCAGCTCAATGAACGTCTGCTCAAGGGCGGCGAGGGCACCCGCACCGATGTGCTGGAGACCCAGGCCCGTTTGAGCCTGGCCCTGGCGCAAGAGATCGAGGCCCAGGACCAGCAGGATGCGGCCCTGCGCGAGCTGCAAGCCATAGTCGGCGAGCCGTTGCAGATCGACGAGCTGGACCCGCTGACCCGGCAGTTCGAGATCCAGCCGCTGCAGCCCAACCGCTTCGACAGTTGGCGCGACCTGGCCATGGCCAACAACCCTGAACTGGCTTCCCAGCAGCAGGCCCTGCGGGCGGCGGAATACGAAGTGGAGCGCAAGCGCGCCGGGCACCTGCCCAAGATCAGCCTGTACGCCAGCAGCCGGCAGACCCGCTCTGATTCGGAGAGCACCTACAACCAGCAGTACGACACCAACACCGTGGGTATCCAGGTCAGCCTGCCGCTGTTTGCCGGTGGTTCGGTCTCGGCCTCGACCCGCCAGGCGGCCAGTCAGCTGTCCCAGGCGCAATATGAACTGGATGCGCAAACCGCCAATACCCTCAACCAGCTGCGCAAGCAGTTCAACCTCAACACCAGTGCCGCGGCCAAGGTCCGCGCCTATGAAATGGCCGTCAGCTCAGCCGAGGCCCTGGTGACCGCGACCCGCAAAAGCGTGCAGGGTGGCGAACGGGTCAACCTCGATGTGCTGGACGCCGAGCAGCAACTGTTCACTGCCCGTCGTGACCTGGCGGATGCCCGGCATGCCTACCTGCTGGCACGGATTGAGCTCAAGTACTACGCCGGCCTGCTCAATGAACAGGACCTGCAGCAACTGGCCGGGTACTTTCAACCCGCGGGCTGACCTTGTGGCCGCTGCCGCAGGCTGCGACCGGGGCGCAGCCCCGCACACCCGGCGACGCAGACGTGCCTGATGCACCGCGGTGTCAGGTTTGCGCCTGCTTCGCAGTCGATCGCAGCCTGCGGCAGCGGCTACAGGAAGCGGTAGGGGGATCGGCGGCCCAGAATGACAACGGCCGTCTCGAGGACGGCCGTTGGGGAGCGGGGCAAATCAGCGGCGGGTCAGCAGGACCCCGGATTCCATGTGGTGAGTCCAGGGGAACTGGTCGAACAGCGCGCAGCGGGTGATGCGGTGGGTGTCGTGCAACTGGGCGATGTTGGCCGCCAGGGTTTCCGGGTTGCAGGAGATGTACAGGATGTTGTCGAAGCGCCGGGTCAGTTCGCAGGTGTCCGGGTCCATGCCGGCCCGGGGCGGGTCGACGAACACGCTGCCGAATTCGTAGCTCTTCAGGTCCACGCCCTGCAGGCGGCGGAACGGACGCACTTCGTTCAGGGCTTCGGTCAGCTCTTCGGCGGACAGACGCACCAGGGTGACGTTATCCACAGCGTTTTCGCTGAGGTTGCTCAAGGCGGCGTTGACTGAGGTCTTGCTGATCTCGGTGGCCAGTACCTTGCGCACCCGGGTGGCCAGGGGCAGGGTGAAGTTGCCGTTGCCGCAGTACAGTTCCAGCAGGTCGTCCTGGCGTTCGCCCAGGGCTTCATAGGCCCAGTTGAGCATCTTCTGGTTCACCGTGCCGTTGGGCTGGGTGAAGGCGCCTTCGGGTTGGCGGTAGCTGAAGGTACGCCCGCCGACTTCGAGCTTTTCCACCACGTAGTCCTGGCCGATGACTTCGCGCTTGCCCTTGGAACGGCCGATCACACTGACATTGAGGTCGGCGGCCAGTTGGCTCGCGGCCTTGTGCCAGTGCTCGTCCAGCGGGCGGTGGTAGCACAGGGTGATCATCGCATCGCCGGCCAGGGTGGTGAGGAACTCCACCTGGAACAGCTTGTGGCTCAAAGGCGCGCTGGCCTGCCAGGCGGCCTTGAGCCGGGGCATCAACTGGTTGATGCGCTGGCTGGCGATGGGGAACTCTTCAATGAGGATCGGCGTGCGTTTGTCGTCCTGGGAGAACATCGCGTAGTGGCGTTCACCGGCCTCGCGCCACAGGCGGAACTCGGCCCGCAGGCGGAAGTTCTGCAGGGGCGAGTCGAAGACCTGGGGCTCGGGCGCAGCGAAAGGCGTCAGCAGGTCACGCAGGCGCGTGACCTTGTCGTTCAATTGGGTGCTGTAGCTTGCGGCGTCAAAAGTCATGCGGCGAACCAACCCAGCTTGATCACAAACAGAATCGACAGGATCACCAGCGGTGCGTTCAGCTCACGAGCGCGGCCCGACAGCAGCTTGATCGCGGTCCAGGCAATGAAGCCGAAGGCGATGCCGTTGGCGATCGAATAGGTGAACGGCATGGCCAGGGCAGTGACCACCACCGGCGCGGCGACGGTGATGTCGTCCCAGTCGATTTCCGCCAGGCCCGAGGTCATCAGCACGGCCACGAACAGCAGTGCCGGCGCGGTGGCGAACGGTGGCACGCTGGCCGCCAGCGGCGAGAAGAACAGTGCCAGCAGGAACAGAATCGCCACCACGATGGCGGTCAGGCCGGTGCGGCCACCGGCGCTCACGCCCGCGGCGGATTCGATGTAGCTGGTGGTGGTCGAGGTGCCCAGCAGGGAGCCGGCCATGGCGGCGGTGCTGTCAGCGATCAGCGCGCGGCCCATTTTCGGCATGTGGCCGTCCTTGCCCATCAGGCCGGCGCGCTTGGCGACGCCGATCAGGGTGCCGGAGTTGTCGAACAGGTCGACGAACAGGAAGGCGAAGATCACGCTTACCAGACCAATGTCCAGGGCGCCCTTGATGTCCAGTTGCAGGAAAGTCGGGGCCAGGGACGGAGGCATCGAGGTCACGCCGGCGAACGGGGTGAAGCCCATGATGATCGAGGCAATGGTCACCGCGAGGATGCCGATCAGCACCGCCCCGCGCACTTTCAGCGCTTCCAGGGCGACGATCAGGGCAAAGCCCAGGGTGGCGAGGATCGGCGCCGGCTTTTTCAGATCACCCAGGCCGACCATGGTGGCCTGGTTGCTGACCACGATGCCGGCGTTGTGCAGGGCGATAAGCGCCAGGAACAGGCCGATACCGGCAGCAATCGCCGAGCGCAGCGGCAGGGGGATGCTGTTGATGATCCATTCGCGGATCTTGAAGATCGACAGCAGGAAGAACAGCACCGCCGAGATGAACACCGCACCCAGCGCCACTTGCCAGGTGTGGCCCATGTGCAGGACCACGGTGTAGGTGAAGAAGGCGTTCAGCCCCATGCCCGGGGCCAGGGCGATCGGGTAGTTGGCGATCAGGCCCATGATGGTGGAGCCGATGGCGGCAGCCAGACAGGTGGCAACGAACAGGGCGCCCTTGTCCATGCCCGTCTCGCCGAGAATGCTCGGGTTGACGAAGAGAATGTAGGCCATGGCCAGGAAGGTGGTGACGCCCGCAAGAATCTCGGTGCGCACGTTGGTGTTGTGTGCCTTGAGTTGAAACAGCCTTTCCAGCATGTCTGCTCCCCGTGGCGCCGCCGGGCGCCGTGAATGTATCGACTCCAACAGCAAAGCACAGACTTTATAAGGTGCCTGTGGATTTGCCCTGGGTCGGAAAAAGCCGCGCATCATACCAGCAGCGTGGGCCAATGGCTGCGATCGTCGGCGATGTTTTGCACTGCTGGCAAGTAGCGCATACTGCGCCCTGCTTTTAAGGGGGGATTTATGCGCAGCACAGTGAAAATGACAGCATTGACGCTGCTGGGGGCAGCGGCCTGCTGGTTGGCGGCTCCGGCCCTGGCGCGTTCGGCGCCGCCGTTGAGCCAGGTGGAGATTCTCAAGGTGCTGTCACCTTCCTGCGGCCTGGAAGATGTCTCCGATGGGCGTGAACGCACCCAGTGCGACCACAACGGCCCGAACATCAAGGTCTACGTGCTGGAGATCGGCTACGGCCGCGAGCCCCATGTGAACCTGGACGGTTTCGAGGTCGACGGCACTCGCTCGCCGGTGTGCGAGGACGGCTCCGCCTATGTGCCCTGCGGCAACTCGGGAATCACCGTGGGCTACATCTATGTCTTCGACCTGGCGGGCAAGCAGGAAGGCACCTTCAGCTTCAGCAACACCTCGATCAACGCACCGGGCAATACCCTGAGTGCGCAGATCTACATCCGGTAGCCCCGAACGGCGTTCGGCAAAGCTGACTAAGCTCTAAAGACCTTCCTTGTGGAGTCATCCCCATGACCTTCAGAGCCTTGGTCACCCTTGCCGAAGGCATTGATGACCTGCAAAGCGTGACCCTGATCGACGTACTACGCCGTGCCGAAATCGAGGTGTTGGCGGCCAGCGTCGAAAACCGGCGCATGCTCACCTGCGCCCGCGGCACCCGACTGACCGCCGACGCCATGCTGGTGGATGTGCTGGCCCAGCGCTTCGACCTGATTGTGTTGCCCGGCGGCGCGGTAGGTGCCCAGCATTTGGCGGGCCATCAACCCCTGATGCAGTTGCTCAAGGATCAGGCGGCCGCCGGTAGGTTCTTCGCCGGCATCGCCGAAGCACCGGCCCTGGCCTTGCAGGCCTATGGGGTGCTGCGCCAGCGGCGCATGACCTGCCTGCCCAGCGCCAGCCATCAGCTGTTGGGCTGTACCTTTGTCGACCAGCCGGTGGTGGTGGATGGCAACTGCATCACCGCCCAGGGTTCCGGCGCGGCCCTGACGTTTGCCCTGGCCCTGGTGGAGGCGCTGTGCGGTCGCGGCAAGCGCGCCCAGGTGGCAGCAGAGTTGTCGGTATAGGGCTCAGCCGACATGGGCCGCGATAGGCTCGATCACCGGTTGCAACTCCTGCTCGGTGTGCCAGATGTCGTAATCGGCCTGCACCGCCAGCCAGACCTTGGCCTTGCCGATTCCGGCACGTTCCAGGCGGACCGCCAGTTCCGCGCGGATCGGCGCATGGCCGTTCAACACCTTGGACAGATGCGGGCGGGCATAGCCGATATGCCGGGCCAGTTCCGTCACGCTGATGCCCAGCTCAGGCAAGACATCCAGGCGCAGGGTGTCACCGGGGTGGGGCGGGTTGTGGATGGGCATGATCCTGCCTCCTGTTCAGTGGTAGTCCAGATAATCGACCAGTTCGATATCCGAACCTACGAAACGAAAGATCACTCGCCAGTTGCCGGACACCACCAAAGACCAATAGCCGTGCAGGTCGCCCTTGAGTGGGTGCAGCCGCCAACCCGGCAGGTTGAGGTCTGCCGGTTCGCTGGCGTGATCCATGAACGACAGCTGGCGGGCCAGCCGGCGTGCATGCTCAGCCCGTATTCCACGAGTTGATCCGGTTTCATAGAAGGCGCGTAGGCCTTTGTGCTGAAAGGACTTGATCGTGGGGAGCGAGTGTAAGGCGATACATTACACTCTTCGTAGCGGTTTTGTATTGCAGGGAATGATCAACAAGCTGTTACAGGGACAAACCGCCTGAGGTTTTACATCTTGGCCTCTTCCACTCGTTCGATCATCCGATCGCGCTTGGCCAGGGTCGGAAACAGCTTGATCCAGACCCCGGTCACGACCAGCGTGCCGACCCCGCCCAGCACCACCGCCGGCACGGTGCCGAACCAGTGGGCGGTCAGCCCGGATTCAAATTCCCCCAGCTGGTTCGAAGCGCCGATGAACAGGCCGTTTACCGCGCTGACCCGGCCGCGCATTTCGTCCGGGGTTTCCAGCTGCACGAAGGACGCGCGGATCACCATGCTGATCATGTCCGCCGCCCCCAGCACCACCAGCACCGCCAGGGAAAACCAGAACGAAGTCGAGAGGCCGAAGGCGATGGTGGCCACGCCGAATACGCCGACGGCGGTGAACATCACCCGCCCGACCTTGCGCTCGACGCTGAAACGCGCCAGCCACAGCGACATCAGCAAGGCGCCCACCGCCGGTGCCGAGCGCAGCAGCCCGAGGCCCCAGGGGCCGGTCAACAGGATGTCCTTGGCGAACACCGGCAAGAGTGCTGTGGCGCCGCCCAGCAGCACGGCGAACAGGTCCAGGGAGATGGCGCCGAGGATGTCCGGGCGGCTGCGGATGAAGCGAATCCCCGCCAGCAGCGAATCGAGGGTGGCCTTGCCCTTGTTCAGCGGCGTCTGCCGGGCCGGCAGGTTGAGCATCAGCAGGCAGGCGATCAGGTACAGGACCACGGTGGGGCCGTAGACCCAGACGCTGCCGAAGGCATACAGCAACCCGCCCAGGGCCGGGGCGACGATGGTCGCCGACTGTTGCGCCGATTGCGCGGCGGCCACTGCCCGGGGAAACAGCGCCGCGGGCACGATGCTCGGCAGCAGGGCCTGGGTGGTGGGCATCTCGAAGGAACGGGCGCCACCGAGGAGGAAGGCCAGGATGAAGATCATTTCCCGGGTCACGCTGTCGGTCAGGCTGCCGACGGCCAGGGCCAGGGCGATCAAGGCTTGCAGCGACTGACAGATAGCCGCCACTCGGCGCCGGTCGTAGCGGTCGGCCACGTGCCCGGTGTGCAGCATGAACAGCACTCTTGGGGCAAACTCCACCAGCCCCACCAGGCCCAGGTCGAGCACATTGCCGGTCAGCTGGTAGAGGTTCCAGCCGATGGCCACAGTGAGCATCTGGAAACCACTGGCGGTGAAGATCCGGGCCAGCCAGAACGCAATGAACGGACGATGGTGACGGAGCAGCAGAGGGTCTTGGCTGGGCATCGGGCGGTCGATCTGAGCGGGGAGTGCGACGAGGTTATCACCAAGATGTAACCAATAGTTGCGGGGCGGGGGAAATCGTTAGCCACGCATCTATCTCGTTTTTCGCTCGAACACCGGGTCGCGAACCCTGTAGCCGCTGCCGCAGGCTGCGAACGCTTTGGGCGGCACTCCGTCGCAGGAGACGCCAGGATCTTGAATACGCCGCAGGTTCGCCGGGAAATGGCCAGGCAAGACCCTGCGTACCGAACGCGGCCCGGCCTTTCGCAGCTTCGCAGGCTCAGCAGCGGCTACAGGCGTTTTGTGTGGGGAAAAGCCGGGAAAACCCCGGGTTTGGCGGGGTGAGGCAAGCTGTCACGCGGCAAATAACCACAGAGTTGCGCGCTGAAAATAGGACTACTCTTTTAACGTTGCTTGACCCAGATCAAAACCTTTTCCAGTGGTTTGATGTGGCGGCCGAAGGGCCAGAATCCCTACGTTGCGATGGTTTAAAAAAGAACGAATCCGAATTCGCCGAACTCCATATCCGTGGGGGCAGTAGGCGCTGGCCTTTGGCCCGCAGCCGGTTTTACCTGATAGAGGAAAGCTTATGTTCGGTTTAGAGGCGCTTGATCTCGCCCGAATTCAGTTCGCATTCACCGTTTCGTTCCACATTCTGTTCCCGGCCATCACCATTGGTCTGGCGAGTTATCTGGCGGTACTCGAAGGCCTGTGGCTCAAGACCCGCGACGATACCTATCGTGATCTTTACCACTTCTGGTCGAAGATCTTCGCTGTCAACTTCGGCATGGGGGTGGTTTCCGGTCTGGTGATGTCCTACCAGTTCGGCACCAACTGGAGCCGTTTCTCCGATTTTGCTGGTGCTGTCACTGGCCCCTTGCTCACCTATGAAGTGCTCACCGCGTTCTTCCTCGAGGCTGGTTTCCTCGGGGTGATGCTGTTCGGCTGGAACAAGGTCGGACGCAAGCTGCACTTCTTCTCCACGGTGATGGTGGCCATTGGCACCCTGATTTCGACCTTCTGGATTCTGTCCTCCAACAGTTGGATGCAGACCCCGCAAGGCTTCGAAATCGTTGACGGCCGAGTGATTCCGGTGGACTGGCTGGCGGTGATCTTCAACCCGTCATTCCCCTATCGCCTGGCGCACATGGCGGTGGCGGCGTTCGTCGCCACGGCATTCTTCGTCGGCTCGTCCGCAGCCTGGCACTTGCTGCGGGGCCGCGACAACCCGGCCATTCGTCGCATGCTGTCGATGGCCATGTGGATGGCCTTGATCGTGGCACCGGTGCAGGCGGTGATCGGCGACTTCCACGGTCTGAATACCCTCAAGCACCAGCCGGCGAAAATCGCCGCCATCGAAGGTCACTGGGAAAACGTCGGTAATGAGCCGACCCCGCTGATCCTCTTCGGCTGGCCGGACATGAAGGCTGAGAAAACCAAATACGCAGTGGAAATCCCTTACCTGGGCAGCCTGATCCTCACCCACTCGCTGGACAAGCAGGTGCCGGCGCTCAAGGAGTTCCCGCCCGAAGACCGTCCCAACTCGACCATTGTGTTCTGGTCGTTCCGGGTCATGGTGGGCCTGGGCATGCTGATGATCTTCACCGGCCTGTGGAGTGTCTGGCTGCGCAAGCGCGGCACCCTCTACACCTCGCGTCCGTTCCTGTACCTGACGTTGTGGATGGGGCCGTCCGGCCTGATCGCGATCCTGGCGGGCTGGTTCACCACCGAGATCGGCCGTCAGCCCTGGGTGGTCTATGGCCTGATGCGCACGGCGGATGCTTCGTCCGCACACAGTTTTGTGCAGATGAGCATCACCCTGGCGTTGTTCGTGGTGGTTTATTTCTCGCTGTTCGGCGTGGGTCTGGGCTACATGATGCGCCTGGTGCGCAAAGGCCCGGTCACCAACGAAGGTGCCGAAACCAGCCACGGTGGTCCCGGGCAGAAACGTACTCCGGCCCGTCCGCTGTCCGCAGCCGACGATGACCACGACGCCGACCACGGCACCCGCCTGAACAAGGGGAACTGAGTCATGGGTATTGATCTTCCGCTGTTGTGGGCCGTGATTATCATCTTCGGCATCATGATGTATGTGGTCATGGACGGCTTCGACCTGGGGATCGGGATTCTCTTCCCGTTCGTCAAGGACGACCGCGACCGTGACGTGATGATGAACACCGTCGCCCCGGTCTGGGACGGCAACGAGACCTGGCTGGTGCTGGGGGGCGCGGCCTTGTTTGGCGCCTTCCCGCTGGCCTACTCGGTGGTGCTCTCGGCGCTGTACCTGCCGCTGATCCTGATGCTGATCGGCCTGATCTTCCGCGGGGTGGCCTTTGAGTTCCGCTTCAAGGCCAAGGAAGACAAGCGTCATATCTGGGACAAGGCGTTTATCGGCGGCTCGGCGGCGGCGACCTTCTTCCAGGGCGTGGCTTTGGGCGCATTCATCGACGGCTTGCCGGTGGTGGACCGCCAGTTTGCCGGTGGCTCCCTGGACTGGCTGACGCCCTTCACCCTGTTCTGCGGCCTGGCGCTGGTGGTGGCCTATGCCTTGCTTGGCTGCACCTGGCTGATCATGAAGACCGAAGGCAAGTTGCAGCAGCAGATGCATGACCTGGCCCGGCCCCTGGCCTATGTGGTGCTGGCGGTGATCGGCATCGTCAGTATCTGGACGCCCTTGGCCCATGCCGACATCGCGGCGCGCTGGTTCACCCTGCCCAATCTGTTCTGGTTCCTGCCGGTGCCGATCCTGGTGCTGGTGACCATGTACGGCCTGCTCCGTGCTGTGGCCCGCAACGCGCATTACACGCCGTTCCTGTTGACCCTGGTGCTGATCTTCCTCGGCTACAGCGGCCTGGGTATCAGCCTGTGGCCGAACATCGTGCCGCCGTCGATCTCCATCTGGGACGCCGCGGCGCCGCCGCAAAGCCAGGGCTTCATGCTGGTGGGCACCTTGTTCATCATCCCGTTCATCCTGGGTTACACCTTCTGGAGCTACTACGTGTTCCGCGGCAAGGTCACCCACGAAGACGGTTACCACTAGGTAGGAGCCGGCTTGCCGGCGAACAGGCCCTTGCCCCTTGTGCCTGGCTGGCCGGCGCTTTCACTGGCCAGCCAGCTCCGACGAGGGTTTGGGTCAAGCAGGAGTTGAAATCATGAGCGATAAACACTCTTTGCAGGAAATCGAACAGGCGGAAAAACAGCCCCTGTGGCGGCGCCTGGGCTGGCTGGCGATGATCTGGGGTGGCAGTGTGCTGGCCCTGTTCGTGGTGGCCAGCCTGATGCGCATGTTCATGAGCGCCGCGGGCCTGACTACCCACTGATCATCCCATCCCGTTGCCTTGCGGCACGGTTTCAACCCTCCGCTTGCGGAGGGTTTTTTTTGCCTGTTACTTGCGCGCTTTGAGGATCACGAACTTGGGCGTGGCCGCCACTTGTTCGACGCCGCGAAACAGCCGCGCCAGCTTGCTGTGATAACCCAGGTGACGGTTGCCGACGATATACAGCGCACCGCCCACCACCAGGGCTTCCCGGGCCTGTTGGAACATGCGCCAGGCGAGGAAGTCGCCCACCACCTGCTGCTGGTGGAACGGCGGGTTGCACAGCACCACGTCCAGGGACTGCGGCGCCTGACCGGCCAGGCCATCGCCGGCGCGCATCTCGGCTTCGCGCTCGCCCAGCACTGCCTGCCAGTTCTCCCGTGCCGACTGCACGGCCATGAAGGATTCGTCCACCAGGGTGTAGTGGGCCTGGGGGTTGTCCAGGGCGCTGGCGATCGCTAGCACGCCGTTGCCGCAGCCCAGGTCCGCGACCCGGGCGCTGCCGAGGTTCTGTGGCAAGTGCGGGAGGAAGGCGCGGGTGCCGATGTCCAGGCCTTCGCGGCAGAACACGTTGGCGTGGTTGAGCAGCTCGATGGCCGGCTGCTCCAGGCGATAGCGGGTGGGGTAGGGCGACACGACCGGCGGTCTGGCTTCTGGCGTGGCGACCAGCAGGCGGGCCTTTTTCACCGCCAGGGAGGCCTGCACCGGGCCGATGTAGCGCTCCAGCAAGTCACCGGCGGCGCGGGGCAGGTGCTTGACCATGGCCGCCGCCACGACCTGGGCGCCAGGGGCCAGTTGTCCCTGCAGGCGGATCAGCTGTTCTTCCAGCAGGGCCAGGGTCTTGGGGACGCGAATCAGCACCCGGTCGAAGGAACCGTGCAACGGCTCGCTGGCCGGTATCACCCGCAGGGCGTCAAAGGGCAGGCCGTTGCGCACCAGGTTCTTTTCCAGGGCCAGGGCGCCCAGGTACGAATCGCCGCTGCTGCTGACCTGGACCTTGCCCAGCAGGCTTGCAGCCAGGGCGCCGAAGCTGTCGTTGAGGATCAGCACCCGGGTATCGCTGGTCGGTTGCTGCTCGGCCAGATGGTTGAGCAGGTATTCGTCCGCTGCGTCGAAGGCTTGCAGCGGCTCGTTTTGCTGTTCGGGCTGGCGGATCAGGTCGAGCTGGGCGAAGGGGCTTGCAAGCAGGGGCATGGGGCGGACTCTAGGTAATCGGTGAATGTCCCGGCGGTGGGGGCTGTCGCGCGCACGGGAACCCTCGAACAGCGCAGGCGCGGGCCGTTCGAAGCGGGGCTAAATGGTACGTTTTTTTGCCGGGGATTGCCCGCGCTCTATGCCACTACAAACCGCCGGTGTTTCTGTCCGGCGCTTTGCGGGACACTAGCGCATCGCTTTTGTGGAGCCCGTCATGACCGCCAGTGAAGAAAAGTACACTCGCCAGACCCTGCTCGAGGTCCAGCCGCTGACCTCCAGCCTGTTCACCCTGCGCACTACCCGGGATGCGGGTTTTCGCTTTCGCGCCGGGCAGTTCGCTCGTCTCGGGGTGACCAAGGCCGATGGCAGCACGGTGTGGCGCGCCTATTCCATGGTGTCGTCGCCGTTCGATGAGTTTCTCGAGTTTTTCTCCATCGTGGTGCCCGGCGGCGAGTTCACCAGTGAGCTGAGCCGCCTGGAAGTGGGGGACAGCCTGCTGGTGGATCGTCAGGCCTTTGGCTATCTGACCCTGGATCGTTTCGTCGACGGTCGCGATCTCTGGTTGTTATCCACAGGCACCGGGATTGCGCCGTTCCTGTCGATCCTCCAGGACTTCGAGGTCTGGGAGAAATTCGAACGCATCATCCTGGTCTACAGCGTGCGCGAGGCCAGGGAGCTGGCTTATCAGCAGTTGCTTGCCGAGTTGCCGCAACGTGAGTACCTGGCCGAATTTGCGCATAAGTTGCAATTCATCAGCACCGTGACCCGCGAGCAGCACCCGGGCAGCCTCAATGGGCGCATCACCCAACTGATCGAGAACGGCGAGCTGGAACGTGCCGCTGGCGTGGAACTGACCCCCGAGCATTCCCGGGTGATGCTCTGCGGCAACCCACAGATGATTGACGACACCCGTGCCCTGCTCAAGCAGCGAGGGATGAACCTGAGCCTGAGTCGACGGCCGGGGCAGGTGGCGGTGGAGACTTACTGGTAACCAAAACGGCGCCTTGAGGGCGCCGTTGATGTATTGCAGGACTCGCCTCAGGGCTTGTTGTTCTGCGCCTTGAGCAGATCGCGGATCTCTCCCAGCAGCTCTTCTTCCTTGGTCGGTACCGGTGGCAGGGTAGGGGCCACGGCTTCTTCGCGTTTCAGGCGGTTGATGACCTTGACGCCCATGAAGATGGCGAAGGCGATGATGATGAAGTCGATGATGCTCTGGATGAACTTGCCATAGGCCAGAACCACCGCGGGTGCATCCCCTGCCGCCGCTTTCAGCGTGACCGCCAGGTCCCCGAAGTTCACCCCACCGACCAACACGCCGATGGGCGGCATGACCACGTCGCCGACAAAGGACGAGACGATCTTGCCGAACGCGGCGCCGATGATGATACCCACGGCCATATCGACCACGTTACCTTTGACCGCGAAGGCCTTGAACTCACTTAGCACGCCCATAGGTTATTCCTTGTTACAGATGAGGTTGGTTACGGCAGTGTAATTCAGCAAAAAGCATTTTGCCGACACAACTTTTAACAGCACGCGGGGTTATTGACCGATAAACAGGCAAAGAGTTTTTTCAAAGTGCCATCGGATCGCGCGCGATATACCCCGCATTTGACGAGATAACCAGAACATTCTGTCAATCGATGGGTTATGGCCTTTCTATTTATCTTTCAAATGTTTAGTCACTAGCCTCTAGCAGGCGCACCGAGATGCGCCTTATATAACTAGAGGAATTCAACATGACCGCTTCTCTTGGCCTTGGGAGTTTTTCCCAGCGACGCGTACTGGGCGTGCTTGCCGCCAGTCTGCTTTCCCTTTCCGTACAGGCCGCCACGCTGACCCGCGACAATGGCGCGGCAGTGGGCGATAACCAGAATTCACAGACCGCAGGCGCCACCGGCCCGGTGTTGCTGCAAGATGTGCAACTGATCCAGAAACTTCAGCGTTTTGATCGCGAGCGCATTCCAGAGCGCGTGGTACACGCCCGTGGCACCGGCGCCCACGGCACCTTCACCGTCACCGACAACCTCAGCGACCTGACCCGTGCCAAGGTGTTTGCCACCGGCGAGGTGACCCCGGTATTCGTGCGTTTCTCGTCGGTGGTGCATGGCAACCACTCCCCGGAAACCTTGCGTGATCCACGGGGTTTCGCCACCAAGTTCTATACCGCAGAGGGGAACTGGGACCTGGTCGGCAACAACTTCCCGACCTTCTTCATTCGCGATGCCATCAAGTTCCCGGATATGGTGCACGCGTTCAAACCCGATCCGCGTACCAATCTGGATGATGACTCGCGACGTTTTGATTTCTTCTCTCATGTTCCCGAAGCCACTCGCACATTGACCGAGCTGTATTCCAACTCCGGAACTCCGGCCAGTTACCGGGAAATGGATGGTAATGGGGTGCACGCCTACAAGTTGATCAACGCCAAGGGTGAAGTGCACTACGTGAAGTTTCACTGGAAGAGTCTGCAAGGTCTGAAGAATCTCGATCCGAAACAGGTGGTCGAGGTACAAGGGCGTGATTACAGCCATATGACCCATGACTTGGTAACCCACATTAATAAAGGGGACTTTCCCAAGTGGGACTTGTATGTCCAGGTATTGAAACCCGAAGACTTGGCCAAGTTTGATTTCGACCCACTTGACGCCACCAAGATCTGGCCGGATGTGCCCGAGCGCAAAGTGGGACAGATGGTGTTGAACCGTAACCCGGCCAACGTCTTCCAAGAGACTGAGCAAGTGGCCATGGCCCCGTCCAACCTGGTACCGGGGATCGAGCCTTCGGAAGACCGCCTGCTGCAAGGCCGGGTGTTCTCCTACGCCGATACCCAGATGTACCGCATCGGCGCCAACGCTCTGCAACTGCCGATCAACGCACCGAAGAACCCGGTGAACAACGGCAACCAGGACGGCGCGATGAACCTGGGTCACACCAGCACGGGGGTCAACTACCAGCCGAGCCGCCTGATGCCCCGCGAAGAGCCGCAAACCGCGCGCTACAGCCAGATGGCACTGTCGGGCAGCACCCAGCAGGCGAAGATCCAGCGCGAGCAGAACTTCAAGCAGGCCGGTGATCTGTACCGTTCCTTCAGCAAGAAGGAACGCCAGGACCTGATCGACAGCTTCGGCGGCTCCCTGGCCACCACCGATGATGAGAGCAAGCACATCATCCTGTCGTTCCTGTATAAGGCCGACCCGGAGTACGGCACCGGCGTGACCCGCGTGGCCAAGGGCGACCTGACTCGGGTCAAGGCGCTGGCGGCCAAGCTGAGCGATTGATCGAGCGCGTTTCACTCCGTCACGCCCGCCCGGGCGTGACGACTTTTTCCGACAGAGGAGTCGCGCCATGCGTCTTTTTACAGCGCTGCTGTCAGTGGCCTGTTCGTTTGCCGCCTACGCGCAGCCGGCGGCCGAAGCCGCGACCGCCGCCGACCCGGTGGCGGTCAAGGTGCAGCTGGAACACTACTATTTCGATGCCGCCCGCCGGGGCGATGTGGAAATGCTCGACACCTTTATCGAGGCCGGTTACTCCCTCGATACCCAGGATGAAAAGGGCTACACCGCGTTGATCCTCGCCGCTTATCACGGCCAGGGTCCGGCAGTGGAGCGCCTGCTGGACGCCGGCGCCAATGCCTGTGCCCAGGACAAACGCGGCAACACGGCGTTGATGGGGGCGATCTTCAAGGGCGAGGTGCAGATCGCTCGGCGTTTGCTGGCGACCGATTGCAGTCCCGATCAGCGCAATGGCGCCGGGCAGACGGCGGCCATGTACGCCGGGTTGTTCAAGCGGGTCGAACTGTTGGACGCCTTGGCCGCCAAGGGCGCTGACCTGAATGCCGAAGACCCGCTGGGCAATAGCGCCACGCGGCTGGCCAGCGGGCAGATACGCACCACGGCGCCGCGCTGATCGGTTCCAGCTGAGCTATCATCGCGGTTTTTGCCGGGGGTTCAGATGGCCAAGGCCAAGCGCATGTACGGCTGCACCGAGTGCGGCTCCACCTTTCCCAAATGGGCCGGGCAATGTGGCGAGTGCGGGGCCTGGAACACCCTGACCGAGACCATGATCGAAAGCGGTGGTGCCGCGGCTCCCGCCGGGCGCACTGGCTGGGCCGGGCAACAGGCGCAGATCAAGACCCTGGCAGAAGTCAGCGTCGAGGAAATTCCACGTTTCTCCACCGCTTCCGGCGAGCTCGACCGAGTGCTGGGCGGCGGCCTGGTGGACGGCTCGGTGGTGCTGATCGGTGGTGATCCGGGGATCGGCAAGTCGACCATCCTGCTGCAGACCCTGTGCAACATCGCCACGCGCATGCCGGCCTTGTACGTCACCGGCGAGGAGTCTCAGCAGCAGGTAGCGATGCGCGCCCGGCGCCTGGGCCTGCCCCAGGATCAGTTGCGGGTGATGACCGAGACCTGCATCGAAACCATCATCGCCACCGCTCGGGTGGAAAAACCCAAGGTCATGGTGATCGACTCGATCCAGACCATCTTCACCGAACAGCTGCAATCGGCTCCGGGCGGCGTGTCCCAGGTGCGCGAGAGCGCCGCCTTGCTGGTGCGTTACGCCAAGCAGAGCGGCACGGCGATTTTCCTGGTGGGCCACGTGACCAAGGAAGGCGCCCTGGCCGGGCCGCGGGTGCTGGAGCACATGGTCGACACCGTGCTGTATTTCGAGGGCGAGTCTGACGGTCGCCTGCGGTTGCTGCGGGCGGTGAAGAACCGTTTTGGTGCGGTCAATGAGCTGGGTGTGTTCGGCATGACCGACCGCGGTCTGAAGGAAGTCTCCAACCCTTCGGCGATTTTCCTCACTCGAGCTCAGGAAGAAGTGCCCGGCAGCGTGGTGATGGCCACCTGGGAAGGCACCCGGCCGATGCTGGTGGAAGTCCAGGCGCTGGTGGATGACAGCCACCTGGCCAATCCGCGCCGGGTCACCCTGGGCCTGGATCAGAACCGCCTGGCCATGCTGCTGGCGGTGCTGCACCGCCACGGCGGGATTCCGACCCATGACCAGGACGTGTTCCTCAACGTGGTGGGTGGGGTCAAGGTGCTGGAAACCGCCTCCGACCTGGCGTTGATGGCCGCCGTGATGTCGAGCTTGCGCAATCGTCCGCTGCCCCATGACTTGCTGGTGTTCGGTGAAGTCGGCCTGTCCGGTGAAGTGCGTCCGGTGCCCAGCGGCCAGGAGCGTTTGAAAGAGGCCGCCAAGCACGGCTTCAAACGGGCCATCGTGCCCAAGGGCAATGCGCCGAAAGAGTCGCCGCCGGGCTTGAAGATCATTGCCGTGACCCGCCTGGAACAGGCGTTGGATGCGCTCTTCGAATAAATCGAGCTGGGCTCTCATGGAAGGAAGCAGGTAATGGGCATGACAAAGTTGAAGGGCTGGTGGCTGGGCCTCAGCCTGCTGTGTGGCAGCGGCTTTGCCGTGGCGCAGCCGAGCGAGGTGCCCGAGGGCTATCGCGTGGCCCAGCAAGTGCTGGTGGGCGATGGTTCGCTGCTGGAGGTGCTGGAGGATGTGCGCATCACGCCGCAACTGCATGCCGACAGCTGGGGCAATGGCTTGGACGCCGACAGCTTTGCCCAATCCGAGGACGATCACCCGACCACGCCCTTGGGCGCTCAGGTGCGCCTGGTTTCCGACGGTGGCGAGGTGCTAGCGCAGAGGTCCCTGGACTATCCCCTGGCCACGGTGGAAAAGGCGCCGCTCAACGGCCTGCCATCGCCGGCGTTTTTCCTCACTGTCGACCAGACCGCCCCCATGGGCAGCTACAGCGGTCCGGCCACACAAGTGCTGATGCCGCAGCAGAGTCAGCTGGACTCGGTGCTCTATCTGGGGGAAGAAGGGGAAAGGCAGCCGCTGGTGTTCGCCCAGACTGGCAAGGCGGCGTGGCGGATCGTGCCGTCCCGGGAGGGGGGCACCGAAAGCATCCAGCAGGTGTCATCGGCGTCGTCGATGGAGAACGAAGAGTTCATCACCACCTATCGCACCTTCCGTTATGTCGACGGCCAATGGACAGTATCGTCACGGCAGCAAGCGGGTTACTGGGACATGGAAAGCGACTTTCCCGAACCCGCGCTGTTCCCCTGAATACTGGTGCCTTTGATCAAATACTGATCAGCGCACCCAGTTCCCGCTCCAACTCCTCGGGGTCCCCCAGGTTCAGCTCGATCAACCTCCTGAGGTGTTCGATGGACTCCAGGCCGATGTGCAGGCAGACGAAGCCCAACTGACCGTTATGGTCGTGGGCCAGTTGCACATTCATACGCACGTCGGCATCGAGGCCCAGGTGAATATCGGCTTCGAAGGGGCGGTTGGGATCTCCGAGCCAGGGATCGGGGCGTTCGATCAACAGTCCCTTGAGGGACAGGTCCAGCAACCGCACCGGCCAGCGGTGGGTGCCTTGACTCAGTTCAGTCGTGGCATCGAAGGCGATGCGTTTGAAGCGTCGGCGTTCGGCGTGTTGCTCGCTCATGGGCTGGCCCTCTGCGTGGTGCACTGACTATAGACCCCGGTTTATTACTGTCGCTACAAAGCCATCGGACCGCAAAAAAAATGCAATGCCGCCGCGCTCGCGGCTTGCCGGACGAATGGGGCTGATTCAGGGTTTTGTGGCGGTGCGCCTTGCGCAGAAAAATTCCCAAAAAAATGCCGCTCATAAGATAAAAGAAGGCTCTAGACCAACGTGGGGGTGGTCTTTGAGAACAGTAGCGCTACACTCGAAATGCTGTTTTTCTATCCCCCTGGCCGGAATAAAAAAATGAAAAATAATAATAGCCTGCTGCGCCATGTCCCTTGGCTGCTGCTGGCAATCGTAGGAGCGTGCGCCCTCGGCGTAGTTGCATTGCGTCGCGGCGAGGCGATCAACGCCTTGTGGATTGTGGTGGCCGCGGTGGCCATCTATCTGGTGGCGTACCGGTACTACAGTCTGTTCATTGCCAATAATGTGATGCAGCTGGATCCGCGTCGGGCCACTCCCGCCGTGCTCAACAATGACGGTCTGGACTATGTGCCGACCAACAAACACATTCTCTTCGGTCACCACTTCGCGGCCATTGCCGGCGCCGGCCCTTTGGTGGGCCCGGTCCTGGCGGCGCAGATGGGCTACCTGCCCGGCACCCTGTGGCTGATTGTCGGGGTGGTCCTGGCCGGTGCGGTTCAGGACTTCATGGTGCTGTTCCTGTCCACCCGGCGTAACGGCCGTTCCCTGGGCGACATGGTCCGTGAGGAAATGGGCCGTATTCCCGGCACCATTGCGCTGTTCGGCTGCTTCCTGATCATGATCATCATCCTCGCGGTGCTGGCGCTGATCGTGGTCAAGGCCCTGGCCGAGAGCCCGTGGGGCATCTTCACGGTGATGGCGACCATTCCGATCGCGGTGTTCATGGGCGTGTACATGCGCTACATCCGCCCGGGCCGCATCGGCGAGATTTCGTTGATCGGCGTTCTATTGCTGCTGGGTTCCATCTGGCTGGGGGGGCAGGTGGCCGCCGATCCGGTCTGGGGCAAGATGTTTACCTTCACCGGCATCCAGATCACCTGGATGCTGATCGGCTACGGTTTTGTCGCCGCGGTGCTGCCGGTGTGGCTGATCCTGGCGCCCCGTGACTATCTGTCGACCTTCCTCAAGATCGGTACCATCATCGCCCTGGCGATTGGCATCCTGATCACCATGCCCGAGCTGAAAATGCCGGCCCTGACCCAGTTCACCGATGGCACTGGCCCGGTATGGAAAGGCGGCCTGTTCCCGTTCCTGTTCATCACCATCGCTTGTGGCGCGGTGTCGGGCTTTCATGCGTTGATCTCCTCGGGGACCACGCCCAAGCTGCTGGATAACGAAACCAACGCCCGCTACATCGGCTACGGCGGCATGCTCATGGAGTCCTTCGTGGCGATCATGGCCATGGTCGCGGCTTCGGTGATCGAGCCTGGCGTTTACTTCGCCATGAACAGCCCGGCGGCCATCGTCGGCGGTGATGTGGTGGCCGTGGCGCAGACTGTCAGCAGTTGGGGCTTTGTCATCAGCCCGGAACAATTGCAGGCGGTGGCCAAGGACATCGGTGAAAACACCATCCTGGCCCGTGCCGGTGGGGCACCGACCCTGGCGGTGGGTATCGCGCAGATCCTCCACCAAGTACTGCCGGGTGAGAACACCATGGCGTTCTGGTACCACTTCGCGATCCTGTTCGAAGCCCTGTTCATTCTGACCGCTGTGGATGCCGGTACCCGTGCCGGTCGTTTCATGCTCCAGGATTTGCTGGGGTCTTTCGTTCCAGCGCTCAAACGCACTGAATCCTGGACCGCCAACCTGATTGCTACCGCCGGTTGCGTGTCCCTGTGGGGCTACCTGCTGTACCAGGGCGTGATCGATCCGCTGGGCGGCATCAACACCTTGTGGCCGCTGTTCGGCATCTCCAACCAGATGCTGGCCGGTATTGCCCTGATGCTGGGCACCGTGGTCCTGATCAAGATGAAGCGCCAGCGCTATATCTGGGTCACCCTGCTGCCGGCTGTCTGGCTGCTGATCTGCACCACGACTGCGGGCTTCATCAAGCTGTTCGACGCCAACCCGGCGATTGGCTTCCTGTCGCTGGCGAAGAAATACAGCGATGCGATGGCCAATGGTCAGATCCTCGCTCCGGCCAAGGACATCACGCAGATGCAGCACGTGATCTTCAACGCCTACACCAACGCGACCCTGACTGCCTTGTTCCTGCTGGTGGTGTTCAGCATCCTGTTCTACGCGCTCAAGGTCGGTATCGCGGCTTGGGGCAGCAAGGAACGTACGGATAAAGAATCGCCCTACCAGGCTGTGCCTGACGCGTAACCCGAGGATTGCAACCATGTTCAATGACCTGAGTCGCCTCGGTAAATACCTCGGTCAGGCCGCGCGCCTGATGGTCGGCATGCCCGACTACGACAACTACGTCGAGCATATGCAAACCAAGCACCCGGACAAGCCGGTGATGTCGTACGAGGCGTTCTTCCGTGAACGCCAGGAAGCCCGGTACGGCGGCAAGGGCGGTCCGAAGTGCTGTTGAAGTACAGCGTGTAAGCCACACCCATGTAGGAGCCGGCTGCTCGGCGATAGCGTTCTGATTGACGCCATCGTCGGCCAGCCGGCTCCTACGTTTTTATGCGTGGGAGATCCTGCTTTGCAAAATCCTATTCCCGTCACCGTGCTCAGCGGTTTCCTCGGCGCCGGCAAGACCACTTTGCTGCGTCATCTGCTCAAGGCCGAGCACGGTTTGAAGATCGCTGTGATCGAGAATGAGTTCAGTGATGCCGGTATCGACACCCAGCTGCTGGGGGACGAGCCGGTCCAGGTCATGACCCTGTCCAATGGCTGTGTCTGCTGCACCATCCACACCGACCTGACCAAGGCCCTGTATCTGCTGCTGGAGCGCCTGGACAGTGGCGAGATCGCCTTTGATCGACTGGTGATCGAGTGCACCGGATTGGCCGACCCGGCTCCGGTGGCGCAGACCTTTTTCATTGATGAAGAGTTGCGTGAGCGCTACATCCTCGACGGCATCATTACCCTGGTGGATGCCAAGCACGCCGAGTTCCACCTGACCCAGACCATCGCCCAGGCGCAGATCGGCTTTGCCGACCGGCTGCTGGTGAGCAAGCGCGACCTGGTGGATGAGCAGACCTTCGAGGCCCTCAGCCAGCGCCTGACGCGGATCAACCGCCGGGCGCCGATTCGCCTGGTGGAGCACGGCCGGATCGATCTGGCGGAACTGCTGGATGTGCGGGGCTTCAACTTGAATGCTGATCTGGGCGGCGGCATCAGCCTGCGTCCGGTGAGCCCGGCACCCTCGGTGGATCGGATTTCCAGCCTGGTGCTGCGCACTGAACAGGCCCTGGACCTGGATCGCCTCAGCGAGTTCATGAATGAGCTGCTGGAGGATCATGGCAAGCAATTGTTGCGTTACAAGGGCGTGCTGAACGTGATCGACGAGCCACGGCGCATGGTGTTCCAGGGCGTGCTCAAGCTTTACGGCTTTGACTGGGATACCGAATGGGCTGAGGGCGAGGCGCGGGAGAGTGTGATGGTGTTCATTGCCGACGATCTGCCGGAAGAGAAGATCCGGCAGGGATTCGAGAAGATGCTGGGGGGCTGAAGTCCTCGCTGGCCAGCCGACTCCTACAGGTCGGCGGGCGCTGTGCCTAGCAGGCGTTGTTCCAGGTGATCCAGGTGGCGGTTCATCAGGGCTTCGGCCTTTTCTACATCAGCCGCCTGTAGCGCATCGATGATCGTCGCGTGCTCTTGCCAGGCGCAGCAGTGGCGGGCGCGGCCTTCAAACTGGGCGATGACCAGGGAGGTCAGCGGCACCAGGCTGCCGAGAAACTGCGCCAGTGGGGCGTTGCCGGCCACTTCAGCCAGTTGCAGGTGGAACTCCCCGGACAGGCGAATGGCCGGGCCGCGTTGGTCGCGCTCAATGGCTTCACGTTCCCGGGCGATCAACTGTCGCAGGGACTGCAACTGGCGTCGGGGTTGCTGGCAGGCCAGGCGCACCAGGGTGATTTCCGTCAGGCGCCGGGCGTGCAGGATCTGCCGGGTCTGTTCCAGGTCAGGAGCCGCGACCTGGGGGCGGTAATTGGGCCGCAGGATCACCACTTGCTGGTGGGACAAGCGCGCCAGAACCTGGCGGATGATGCTGCGGCTGACGCCGAAGGCCTGCCCGAGGCTGTCTTCGGTGAAGCGGCTGCCGGGGGCGATGCGCTGCTCGAGAATGGCGTCGAAGATCTGCGGATAGACATCATCGACCAGCAGTTTTTTTTCGCCGCACTGACGCCGAGGCAGGCTGGCCACCAGGGTGAAGGGGTTGTTTTTCAGGGCGTAGCTGACCATGGCCTGTCTCCAGTCCAGTTGCTGACTCGGGGGTTGATTACAGGGCGTTGGAGCCCAGGTGATCGTCCGGAATATTCAGTTCGATGCCCATGCGCTGGCCTTCCTGGAGGATGTGCCGACGCATCTCGGCGCTGGCCAGGGCGCTGTTTTTGTTGCGGATCGCCCGCACCACGGCTTCATTTTCTTCCAGGCGTTCGGCCAGGTGCTCCGGCGAATTGCGCAGGATCTGCGCACTTTGCTTGAGGGCATTGCTGGTCTGTTGCACCACGTTCTGGAAGATCGGGTTGCTGGTCAGGGTGAACAGTTCCTCGTGGAAGGCGATGTAGGCATTGACCCCGGCTTCGCTGTCATTGGCCTCCAGGGCTTCGCGCATGTCCATCAGGGTCAGGCGCAGCTGGCCGACTTCCTTGCTGCTGATGGATTGCGCCACCAGCCCGACGATGAAGGGCTCCAGGGTGTAGCGCAGTTGCAGCACGTCCTCGAGGCTGGCGCCGGCCACGCTGCGCTCGGCACCCTGGGCTTCGCCCTGGGGCGCATCCAGCACCACCACGCCCTTGCCAGGCATGGAGCGCACCAGGCCCAGGGTTTCCAGGACGATCACCGCTTCACGCAGGCTGGGGCGGCTGATGCCCAGTTGCTCGGCCAATTCACGTTGCCCGGGCAGCATGTCGCCGGAGCGCCACTGGCCTCGGGCAAGGGCCGCCCGGAGCTTTTCTACCACTGAATTCACAACCGTTGACGAGCTGATCACTGTTGACTCCATGAGCTATCGGTAGCGCGCTGTTGCCGCGCTGATTGTTGTGCCTGCCGTCGGCAGGCACAAGGTTGGATCAAAATTCCTGCTGGTGGGCACCGGCCACCGGTTTTCGCGCCTGGAAGGTATAGCCCTGTTGACCACTGAGCACCTTGTTGGCCCGTTGCACGTCGATGTCCTTTTCCCAGCGGGCGATGGCCACGGTGGCCACGCAGTTGCCGATCAGGTTGGTCAGGGCGCGACCGATGCCCATGAACCAGTCCACTGCCAGCACCAGCACCAGGCCCACCACCGGAATTGCCGGGATCGCGGTCAGGGTCGCCGCCAGGATCACCAGGGCCGAACCGGGAATGCCATGGGCGCCCTTGGAGGTGATCAGCGACACCAGGAGGATGGTCAACAGGTCCGACATGGACAACGGCGTGCCGGTGGCATTGGCGATGAAGACGATGGCCAGGGTCAGGTAAATGGAGAAACCATCCAGGTTGAACGAGTAGCCGGTGGGAATCACCAGGCCCACGGTGGAGCTGCCAATGCCCAGGTGCTCCAGCTTGCGCATGATCTGCGGCAGGACGGCGTCGGAGGAGGCGGTGCCGAGAACGATCAGCAACTCTTCGCGCAGGTATTTGAGGAAGGGCAGCATGCGTAGGCCCGACAGGCGCATGACCAGGCCGAGGATCAGCGCGACGAAGGCGACGCAAGTCAGGTAGAACAGGCCCACCAGGCTGCCCAGGTGCTGCAGCGAATCCAGACCGTATTTGCTGGTGGTGAAGGCGATGGCGCCGAACACGCCGATGGGCGCCAGGCGCACGATCATGCCCATGATGCGGAAGATCACGTGGCTCAGTTCATTGATCAGCCGGGAGATGCCCGAGGCGGCTTCGCCTACCAGGTTCAGGGCACTGCCGAACAGCACCGAGAACAGCAGCACCTGGAGGATATTGTTCTCGGCAAAGGCACCGATCACCGAGGTGGGGATCAGGTCCATCAGGAACTGGGTGGTGGTGTGCATGTGCTGGCCGCGCTGGGCGATATCGCCCATGTCGGCGGTGGACAGCTGCTCCAGGTGAATATTGGCGCCGCTGCCGATGCCGGTGCTGAAGGCCATGACCAGGCCGATCACCAGGGCGATGGTGGTGAGTATTTCGAAGTAGATCACTGATTTGAGGCCGATGCGGCCGACCTTCTTCAGGTCGCCGGCGCCGGAGATGCCGCTGACCACCACGCAGAACACGATCAGGCCGATGAGCATCTTGATCAGCTTGATGAAGCCGTCGCCCAGTGGTTTGAGTTGTGAGGAGTATTCGGGGAGGGTGAGTCCGCACACGATGCCGAGCATCAGTCCGAGCACAACCTGGAGGAAAATCGAACGCGAGCACCATCTGAGCATGGGGAGGAATCCTGGTCGGTGTCCTGTCTGCCGTGCGCGGGGGAGCGCAGCGGATGGAGGACTTAATTATTGTGGTCTTACCGGTATGTCCAGTGCAGGCGCAGTCTACGCTCGGGTTTTATGGGTTTACAAGATGCTGAACGAAAATTGGCTTTACCGGTCTGACCAGTGGTTTTTCCTCCCCAGGCCACTGTAGCCGCTGCCGTAGGCTGCGATCGCCGAGTATCTTGCGTTCGCAAGACCTCGCAGGCTCCTTTCAGCGCCTGGTGCGGCGGTCATCCAGGCACAAAAAAGCCCGGCGCTGGGCCGGGCTTTTTCTGTTGCGGTCTGCGGGCTGATTAAGCGCCGTACACCGGCAGCTTCTTGCAGATGGCCTTGACCTTCTCACGCACGGCGTCGATCACCGCTTCGTTGTTCAGGTCCGCCAGGATGTCGCAGATCCAGCCGGCCAGTTCCTTGCACTCGGCTTCCTTGAAGCCACGGGTGGTCACAGCCGGAGTACCGAAGCGCAGGCCGGAGGTGACGAACGGGGAACGTGGATCGTTAGGCACGGAGTTCTTGTTCACGGTGATGAACGCTTTGCCCAGAGCGGCGTCGGCGTCTTTACCGGAGATGTCCTGCTTGATCAGCGACAGCAGGAACAGGTGGTTCTTGGTACCACCGGAAACCACGTCGAAACCGCGGGCGATGAACACTTCGGCCATGGCTTGGGCGTTCTTCACCACTTGTTCCTGGTAGGCCTTGAACTCAGGCTGCAGCGCTTCCTTGAAGCAGATCGCTTTAGCGGCGATCACGTGCTCCAGCGGGCCACCCTGGGCGCCCGGGAATACCGCGGAGTTCAGCTTCTTCTCGATGTCGGCGTTGGCGCGAGCCAGGATCAGGCCGCCACGTGGACCGCGCAGGGTCTTGTGGGTGGTGGTGGTGACCACGTCGGCGAATGGCACTGGGTTCGGGTAGACGCCAGCGGCGACCAGACCGGCCACGTGGGCCATGTCGACGAACAGGTAGGCACCGACCTTGTCAGCGATTTCGCGGAAACGCGGGAAGTCGAGGATCTGCGAGTAGGCGGAGAAACCGGCCACGATCATTTTCGGCTTGTGCTCGACGGCCAGGCGCTCGACTTCGTCGTAGTCGATCAGACCGTTGGCGTCGATGCCGTACTGAACAGCGTTGTACAGCTTGCCGGAGGAGGAAACGGCAGCACCGTGGGTCAGGTGACCACCGTGGGCCAGGCTCATGCCCAGGATGGTGTCGCCGCCTTGCAGCAGGGCCAGGTAGACCGCTGCGTTGGCTTGGGAGCCGGCGTGTGGCTGGACGTTGGCGTAGTCGGCGCCGAACAGCTCCTTGGCGCGATCAATGGCCAGTTGCTCAACCACGTCGACGTATTCGCAACCGCCGTAGTAACGCTTGCCTGGGTAGCCTTCGGCGTATTTGTTGGTCAGTACCGAGCCTTGAGCTTCCATCACCGCTGGGCTGGTGTAGTTTTCCGAAGCGATCAGCTCAATGTGCTCTTCCTGACGCTGAGCTTCTTGCTCCATGGCGGCAAAGAGATCGGCGTCGTACTTGGCAATAGTCAAATCACGGCTGAACATGGCGGTCCTCAAGGATCGGGGGGCAGAAAGGGGAGGCATTCTAACCCAATGGGTTTTAGATGGCATATGAAAGGACATCATGTCGCAGACAAGTGGCCTTCACGTAGTACGTGATCTCTCGTAGGAGCTGGCTTGCCAGCGAAGAGGCCCCTGAATCGCCTTCGCCGGCAAGCCGGCTCCTACGTACACGGGGGTTAGTCGAACATGAACAGCGCGTCGTTGCTGAACTGCGCTTCGAAGCGGTTGGCTGGCATCGGCCGGCCGAACAGGTAGCCCTGGACCTCGTCGCAGCCGTGTTCGCGCAGGAACTCCAGCTGCTCGTGGGTTTCCACGCCCTCGGCGATTACCGCCAGGTTCAGGCTGTGGGCCATGGCGATAATGGCACGGGCGATCTGCGCATCCTGCTCGCCGGACGGCAGGCCGTCGACGAAGGTGCGGTCGATCTTCAGCACGTCGATGGGGAACTGCTTGAGGTAGTTCAGCGATGAATAGCCGGTGCCGAAGTCGTCCACCGCGATGCTCAGGCCTAGATTCTTCAGGCCGTCGAGAATCTGCATCGCCTCGCTGACTTCGCGCATCAGGATACTTTCGGTGAGCTCCAGCTCCAGGCACGCCGGCGGCAGGCCGGTGTCCTTGAGGATGGTGGCGATGCGCATGCCCAGCTGGCCGTCGGAGAACTGCCGCGCGGAAATGTTCACCGAGACCTTCGGCACCCGCACCTTGGCCTGGTGCCAGGACTTGAGCTGGCGGCAGGCTTCGCTGATTACCCAGTCGCCCACATCCACCACCAGGCCCAGTTCTTCCAGGACCGGAATGAAGTCGCCCGGCGGCACCAGCCCACGGCGCGGATGACGCCAGCGCAGCAGCGCCTCGGCACCGGTCAGGCGTTTGCCGTCGCCGCTGAACTGCGGCTGGTAATAGAGCACGAACTCTTCCTGTTCCAGGGCGTGGCGCAGGTCGCTTTCCAGCTCCAGGCGCTCCAGGGCACTGGCGTTCATGTCGGCCTGGTAGAACTGGAAGTTGTTCTTGCCGCGCTCCTTGGCGTGGTACATCGCGGTGTCGGCGTTCTTCATCAGCTGGCTCAGTTCTTTGCCGTCCTGAGGGCTCAGGGCGATGCCGATACTGGCGGTGACGAAGAACTCCCGACCTTCGAGGACGAAGGGCTTGACCAGGCTGGCGAGGATCTTCTCGGCCACATTGATGGCCCGGTTCAGGGCGATCTCGCGGCTGGCGCGCGGTTGCAGGAGCAGGGTGAATTCGTCGCCACCCATGCGCGCCACGGTGTCGTCATCGTCGACGCAACCCAATAGGCGGGTGGCCATTTCCTTGAGCATGCGATCACCCGCCGCGTGGCCCAGGGAGTCGTTGATCGGCTTGAAACGGTCCAGATCGAGGAACATCAGCACCACCCAGGACTTCTGCCGCTCCGCCGATTGCAGCGCGGTGTGCAGACGGTCCTGGAACAGGGTGCGGTTGGGCAGGTGGGTCAGGGCGTCGTAGTAGGCCAGGCGGTGAATCCGCTGTTCACTGGCCTTGCGCTCGCTGATGTCGCTGAAGAAGCATACGTAGCTGGCCAGGTCGCCTTCATCGTCGAGCACCGCAGTGATGCCGACCCAGGCCGGGTAGTGCTCGCCATTGCGGCGCTTGAGCCAGACTTCGCCTTCCCAACTGCTGTGCTGGTGCAACTGCTTGAGCACATAGCGCAGGTGGGCTTCCTGCTGGTCGTCGACGGTGAGCATGTTCGGCAACTGGTCAAGCACCTGGGACACCGCGTAGCCGCTGACCCGGCTGAAGGCTTCGTTGGCCTGGACGATATAGCCGGCGGGGTCAGTGATCAGGATCGCCGAGGTCGAGTGCTCGAATACCGTGGCCGCCATGCGCAGGTCTTTTTCCGCCCGGCGTTGCTGGCTGATATCGCGGCCAACCCCGAGTACGCCCTCGAAGGCGCCGTGTTCGTCCCACACCAGGACCAGGCGCAGTTCGATGGGGATCTTGCGCCCATCGGCTCGCAGGCAGTCGAACAGGAACAGCTGGGTCTGCACCTGGCTGCGCAATTGCGCCAGTTGCTCGGGTTTATCCAGGGCCTTGCTGACCCGGTCCATCAGGGTGTAAATGCCGGCCAGTTGCTGTGGGTTGGCGATGGTGGACTGCCAGCCATTCTGGAAGATCCACTCCACGTCGTAGCCGAGCACCGCATGCACCGAGGGGCTGACGTAGTTCAGCGACAGCTTGTTGTCAGTGGAGAAGATCACGTCGCTGATGCTTTCGGCGAGCATGCGGTAGCGCTGTTCGCTGTCACGCAGCGACTCGCTGGCCTCGATCTGGTCGGTGATGTCCTTGGCCACGCCGATGATTCGCGTCACCTGGTCGTAGCGATCCCGGGCCAGGGCCTGTTCGCGGATCTCGAAGCGCCGCCACTGGCCGCTGCGGTGGCGGAAGCGCAGTTGGCATTGCAGGAGCTGGGCGTAGGCCGAGTGGCGCTGTTCCTGGCGCAGGCGGTGATAGAGGTCAGCGTCTTCCGGGTGCAGGAGGATTTCCCAGAAGTACTCGCCCATCTGGTGCAGTTCGGTCTTGTTGTAGCCGAGGGTCTGGCCCAGGTGGTGGTTGCTGAAGATCATCCGTTGGCTGATCACGTCCTGCACATACAGGTGATCGGGCACGGTGCGCACCACGTCCGACCAGAAACCTTCGCGCTCCAGCAGCGACAGCTCGATCAGCTTGCGGCTGGTGATGTCGCTGATGCTGAGGATCACTGCGCTGTAATCCTCTGTCGCTTCCGGCAGGCGCAGCACCAGCCATAGATGCTGGTCATTGCCTTGGGCGTCGCTGAGCTTGATCTCCAGTTCCAACTGTTTCTGCTGGTTGACCACGGCTTCCAGTAACTGGCCGCCGATGGCGTTGCCGTTCTTCGGGCAGCCTTCGATCAGTAGCTGCCAGGCCTGGTCGCTGGATTCGACATTGAGCAGGCGCAGCGCCACCTGATTGACTTCGGTGATGCGCAATTCTTTCAGCAACTGGCGACGGTGGTCCGGATGGCTGGATTGCCAGCGCTTGAGCTGCTCGCTGTTGTGTAAATGGTGTTGGCCGAGCAGGTCCGGGAGCCCGGAGATATCCAGGACGCAGAGGGCGACCCCTGTGCCCTCGAAAATATCCTGATAGCGTCGCCGGCCCTCGTGGAGCTGGCGTTGGCGCCGACGCATGTTGAGCAGGGCAATCACCGGCAGCAGGGAGAACGCCAGGCCCAGCAGGCACTTGCCGATAAAGGCCGGCAGCAGTTCCTCGATCACCGCCCGTTGGTCGAACAGCCCGCGCAGCTGCCAGTCGCTATTGTTCAAAGGCACCAGCAGCACACTGCTGGCCATCTCGTCGGGGTCCAGCATGCCTGGGGTCGGGGCGCTGCGTTCGTCGCGCTTGATCACCTGTCGGCTCAGGCGATTCTCGATCACCCAGGTCGGCTTGAAACTTTCCTCGCTTTGCCGCACCAGGGTCTGCAGGAAACTGGGGGACATGCGCAGTATCCAGAAACTGCGAGTCGAGCCACTGGCCTGGTGCAGCAAGACATGCACCACTGAACCGTCGGCAGGATTGCTGTAGTAATAGCGCTGGGAACGGCTGCGCTGGACCAGTTCGGCGAGCCAGAGAGCATCCTGACTGTCGGTGGCGCTGTCGCTGAGGATCTGCCCCTGGCTGTCCAGCAGGGCGAAACTGCGGACGTCCGGCAGGGAGCGCTTGAGCTTTTGCAGCAGTTGCTGTTGTTGCTGGCTGTCTTGGGGGGCTTCGACGGTCGGTAGCAGATTGAGGGCGATCTGGGCATTGAGCGCCAGGTTCAGGCTCAGGTGGTCGGCCAGATCGGCGCTGTAGTCGATGGCGTGCTGGCGCTGGTCCTTGCGGGTTTGCTGCAGTTGATCGAGCAGTTGCCAGAACAACAGGGCCAGGAGCAATAGCACCAGCGTCGCCAGTGCGCCTTTGAGTGTGCCCCGCAAAGGAAGGGCCGACGCGGAGGCTTTAGCGCGCGCGGGCTGTGGCGAAATGACGTTGGACAAGCTGTGATCCTGCGGTTTGGCTGGGCTGGCGCGACGTGCACTATAAGCCGGACGCCCGAAGGGCGGCTAGCATGCCTTGAGTTGTGGCAAAGTGCCAGTCCCGCTTGGCTGGACCTGGATCGTGCATTGAGGTAGTTTTGCCGGTTACGCGGGAGCGTTCCAGCTCCAAACAATCAGGCTTTTTCCGCCCGTCGGTATTGATCATGGTCAATGCCGGTGCCGCGCATGGCCTGGCCCGGGCCCGGCCCGTTCTATTCATCTGTCACTGACGCTAGGTTCACCATGGCTCAATACGTCTTCACCATGCATCGGCTGGGCAAAGTTGTTCCGCCGAAGCGGGAAATCCTGAAAAACATCTCCCTGTCTTTTTTCCCTGGCGCCAAGATCGGCGTACTGGGCCTCAACGGTTCGGGTAAGTCCACGCTGCTGAAAATCATGGCCGGCGTCGATACCGAGTTCGAAGGTGAAGCCCGTCCGATGCCGGACCTGAACATCGGCTACCTGCCTCAGGAACCACAACTGGATCCAACCAAGACTGTGCGTGAAGTGGTCGAGGAAGCGGTGAGCGTGATCAAGGACGCCCAGGCACGCCTGGACGAAGTCTACGCCGCCTACGCCGAGCCGGATGCCGATTTCGACAAGCTGGCCGCCGAGCAGGCCAAGCTGGAAGCCATCCTGCAAGCCAGCGACGGTCATAACCTGGAGCGCCAGCTGGAAGTGGCCGCCGACGCCCTGCGCCTGCCGGCCTGGGACGCCAAGGTCGAGCACCTGTCCGGTGGTGAAAAGCGTCGTGTGGCCCTGTGCCGCCTGCTGCTGTCCGCCCCCGACATGCTGCTGCTCGACGAGCCAACCAACCACCTGGATGCCGATTCCGTGGCCTGGCTGGAACACTTCCTCCACGACTTCCCAGGCACCGTGGTCGCGATTACGCACGACCGTTACTTCCTGGACAACGTCGCCGGTTGGATTCTCGAGCTCGACCGCGGCGCCGGTATTCCTTACGAGGGCAACTATTCGGGTTGGCTGGAAGCCAAGTCTGCGCGTCTGGCCCAGGAATCCAAGCAGCAGTCGGCCCATGAAAAGGCCATGAAGGAAGAGCTGGAGTGGGTGCGCAAAGGCGCCAAGGCCCGCCAGTCGAAATCCAAGGCTCGTCTGCAACGCTTCGAGGAAATGCAGTCCCAGGAATTCCAGAAGCGCAGCGAAACCAACGAGATCTATATCCCGGCCGGTCCGCGCCTGGGTGACAAGGTCATCGAGTTCAAGAACGTCACCAAGGGCTACGGCGATCGCGTGCTGATCGACAACCTGTCGTTCTCCATGCCCAAAGGCGCCATTGTCGGCGTGATCGGTGGTAACGGTGCCGGTAAATCGACCCTGTTCCGCATGCTCATGGGCAAGGAAACCCCGGATTCGGGCAGCATCGAGATCGGTGAGACCGTGCAGCTTGCCTGCGTGGATCAGAGCCGTGAGGACCTGGACGGCAGCAAGACCGTGTTCCAGCAGATTTCCGACGGTTCCGACCAGATCCGCATTGGTAACTACGAGATCCCGTCGCGTACCTACGTCGGTCGCTTCAACTTCAAGGGTGGCGACCAGCAGAAGTTCGTCAAGGACCTGTCCGGTGGTGAGCGTGGCCGTCTGCACCTGGCCCTGACCCTGAAAGAGGGCGGCAACGTCCTGCTGCTCGACGAACCGTCCAACGACCTCGACGTCGAAACCTTGCGTTCCCTGGAAGAGGCCCTGCTGGACTTCCCGGGCGCCGCCATCGTGATTTCCCACGATCGGTGGTTCCTGGACCGGGTGGCCACTCACATCCTGGCGTACGAAGACGATTCGCAAGCGGTGTTCTTCGAAGGCAACTACACCGAGTACGAAGCCGATCGCAAGAAGCGCCTGGGCGAAGCCGCAGCGCAACCGCACCGTGTGCGGCACAAGAAGCTGGCCTGATCGGCTCGCTGCTTGAAACAAACGGAGCCTTCGGGCTCCGTTTTTTTTGTTCGCCGGTAAGCCGGCGCCTACAAAAATACTGCCGTTGCGGTAGGCGTCGGCTGACCGGTGAAGGGTTTTCTGCGACTCCCCAAAAACGTGCAGGCCATGCAATTTGTGCCACCAAATCCGTGCACAAAATCCCTGTAAATCGTCGTCATTTATATCTAATGCACCATTTAAATTCATATCTGCGACATTTTGCGCTGTCGCGGTGCGAGTTGAATTGATAAAGTCCCGGGCAAATCTCCCCTTAACGACAATAAATTTGCCGAGACTTCCCATGATCGAATCCGTCGAAGATTTCCTCGCCCGCCTGAAAAAGCGCGATCCGGACCAACCTGAGTTTCATCAGGCGGTGGAAGAGGTCCTGCGCAGCCTCTGGCCATTTCTCGAGGCCAATCCGCACTATCTGAGCTCCGGTATTCTCGAGCGAATCTGCGAACCGGAACGCACTGTGGTGTTTCGCGTGTCCTGGGTCGACGATCAGGGCAAGGTCCGGGTCAATCGCGGTTTCCGCATCCAGATGAATAGCGCCATCGGTCCCTACAAGGGCGGCTTGCGCTTCCATCCGTCGGTCAACATGGGCGTGCTGAAATTCCTCGCCTTCGAGCAGACCTTCAAGAACTCCCTGACGTCCCTGCCCATGGGCGGCGGCAAGGGTGGCTCCGACTTCAATCCCAAAGGCAAGAGCGATGCTGAAGTGATGCGCTTCTGCCAAGCCTTCATGACCGAGCTGTACCGGCATATTGGTGCCGATGTTGACGTGCCTGCGGGCGATATCGGCGTCGGAGCCCGGGAAATTGGCTTCCTGTTCGGTCAGTACAAGCGCTTGAGCAACCAGTTCACCTCGGTATTCACCGGCAAGGGCATCAGCTACGGCGGCAGCCTGATCCGTCCGGAAGCCACGGGGTTCGGTTGTGTGTACTTCGCCGAAGAAATGCTCAAGCGTCGTGGTGCCCGGGTTGAAGGTCAGCGAGTGGCGATTTCCGGTTCCGGTAACGTGGCGCAATACGCGGCCCGCAAGGTCATGGACTTGGGCGGCAAGGTGATCTCCCTGTCGGACTCCGAAGGCACCCTGTACTGCGAGTCCGGCCTGAGCGAAGAACAATGGCTGGCGGTGCTGGAACTGAAGAACGTCAAGCGTGGACGCATCAGTGAACTGGCGACTCAATTCGGCCTGGAGTTCCGCGCCGGGAAAACCCCATGGGACTTGCCCTGCAATATCGCCCTGCCATGCGCCACACAGAACGAACTGGATGCCGAGGCTGCGCGTACCCTGCTGCGCAACGGCTGCATCTGCGTCGCCGAAGGCGCCAACATGCCGACCACTCTGGAGGCTGTGGATATCTTTATCGAGGCCGACATCCTGTTCGCCCCGGGCAAGGCATCCAATGCCGGCGGAGTGGCGGTGAGCGGGCTGGAGATGTCGCAGAACGCCATGCGCCTGCTCTGGACTGCCGGTGAAGTGGACAGCAAGCTGCACGCCATCATGCAGTCGATCCACCATGCCTGCGTGCATTACGGCGAAGAGAACGGTCGGATCAACTACGTCAAAGGGGCGAACATCGCCGGCTTCGTCAAGGTTGCCGATGCCATGCTGGCCCAGGGCGTGGTCTGAGCCGTCTCAGGCCAGTTCGATTCGGATGATTTCGATCAACTGATCCCCAGCCGGCCGTTGCCACAGGACTTCGTCACCGGGTTGTGCCCCCATCAGGGCACGGCCCAGGGGCGAGGCCCAATTGATCAGGCCTCTGGCGGCATCGGCCTGATCCTCACCGACCAACTGCACGCTCTGTTGCTGATCCTGTTCATCGGCGAAGGTCACGCGGCTGCCGATCTGCACCTTGTCGCAGGTGCTTGCATTGACCACCTGGGCGCTGTGCAGGCGTGACGAGAAATAGCGCAGGTCCCGTTCCAGTTCCGCCACCTGCTGTTGGTCTGCGGCGTCCCCCAAGTCGGTTTGTGCCGAGTGCTGGCTGTGCAGTTCTGCCACCTTGGCCTGCAACTCGGCAAAACCCAGGGGCGTGACGTAGTTGGGCAGGGTGCTGATCTGACGTTCCACGGGTTGCTCGACCTGGGCTGCGGCCAGATCTTCATTGACGAAAGCGCGGCTCATGGTTGTTCTCCTTAAAGGGAGCGATGGACCATGGTTGCAGGCTTTTGACCCGGGCGGTTAGCTAAAAACGACTTACTGCGAGCGATAAGTCCGAGCCGCGTCACGGTCCTTCTCCTGCTGCCAGGCACGTTCCCGTTCGTCCCAGTGACGTTCCCGGTACTCATTGCGCTCCTGGTTCTCCAGCATGCCCTGGCACTGGCGGAAACCATCGTTCCAGCCCTCGGCATACTGCGGGTCCTTGAGGTAGCGCGGAACGTCCTTGCGATACTCACCGCTGATCGATCCTGCTACCTGACGGCCGCTGACGCAGCCAGCGTCGAAGCCGTCGACAAAGGCCGGCGGATAGCCTTGCTTGAGCAAATACTCGTGGTTCGACTCACAACCACCGATCAGTGCCAGTGCCAGCACTGCCCAACCATAACGCCACATCGAGTCACTCCCAGGCTTCACCTGAGTGAAGTCTAGAAGGGCGATTGTCGGCGACGCGTGAAAACCTTGTCGCTGGCAACTTGAGGCTTGCAGCTGTTCTTAATAGTGATACCACTTGAGTTCGAGCATGACTTCGTTGACCGGGGTAGCCAGCTGGCTGAACTCGCGCTGCGCGCTCAGGCGCAGGCCCAGGTTGCGGGACAGTTCCCATTGCTGGTTGAGGCTCAGGCTGCGGCGGACTTCGCCGTTGGTGAAGTAGTCGCCCTTGGCTTCGAGGCTGAAGTTGCCCAGTGGGTTCTTCCACAGCAGCCCGGAGTTGAAGCCTGCCGCCGGGGCGATGAACCCGGCGAAGTCGGCGTTGTGTTCTACCCGCACGGTACCCAGGACAAAACCCAGGGTGTCCTCGCCCAACTGCCAGGTACCGCCGGCGCCGCCGTTGACGTGGCTGACCAGGGTTTCATCGTCGTGCTTGCCAGGCACCCGCTCCAGGCCGCCAGTGACCTGCCAGGACCAGGGTTGCAGCAGCTCGTTGCGTGGAGTCAGGGAGCGGATGGTCGCCAGGTCCAGTTGTTGCAACTGCCAGCGGTTGCCTTCGTACTGGCGTAGTTTCATCTGCAGGATTTCGATCTGCGCCCCTAATGGGAAACCCTCGGCGTTGTCATTGAGGTCGTGGTAGGCCATGCGCAGGCCGTATTCGGCAAAGGCCTTGTCGTCCCGGGTTCCGAGCCCCAGTTGCCAGGTACGGGACTGGTGACCATCCTCCGGCAGGCCAGGGCGTTCGATCTGCAGTTCCGGCGCGGGGTTCTGGTTGATTGCCCGCAACAGTTCGAAGCTGCGCTGGGAGCGCTCGGTATCGCGCTCCAGCCCGTTGGCCCGATAACGCTCAAGGCGGTAGGCGGCGTCGACGATCAAGGCCTGGCGAGCCCGTGGCAGGGCCTTGAACTCGGCGCCTTGCAGTTGTTTCTGATCGGCGCTGACCTTGAGCACCCATTGCTGTTCGTCGTGGCTCAGGGGCTGGGCGCGGCTGAGCAGCTCCCGCTCCCGGGACGGGCGATAGTCGATGCGCTCCACCAGCCCGGCGTCCTTGACCGCCTTCACCGTGTCGGTGGGAATGGCGGTCAAGGGGAATTGTCCGGTCAGGCGTAGGCTGGGCCTGGCGACTTGTAGCAACTCCAGCAGGCGGTAGGAGCAGTTCTCATCGAAGAAGAAGTAGTCGAACTTGATCTGCTTGAGCTCCCAGACGTGCTCCACCATGCGCTCGGTTTCAACTGGCGTCAGGTTCAGGCGGTACTCCCACAGGTCGCGGTTTTCCAGGCTGCGGTACTCCGAAAGCTTCTCCTGGTAGGGCACCAGGGCAAACAGTCCGGGGTAGCCGCCCATCAGGCCTTTCCACGCGTAGAGGATGCTGTTGTCCGAACCTTCGATATAGGCACCGAAGTTGATCGCGTAGCTGAGCAGGGCCGTGTTGTTGCTTTGTACGTCGGCCTGGTCGATGCGTAGCAGGGTATGGCCAAACATCGATGAGGGGCTGTTGAGGTAGGCCGCGGGGAAAATCATCACGGTGCTGTGGGGTGAGACATCCTTGAACCATTGTTTGAATTCGCTGCACTCGACTTGGGGCAAGTCATTCAGCCCCAGTTGTGCCTTGAGCCAGCGGGTGCGGGACGGATAGACGCACTGCGCATGCCGGTCACCGGCGTCGGGGGCAGCGTAGAGGGCGTTCAGCGTCGCGCTCAGCTCGGCGTCGGGATGGTGGGCGCCATCGGTTGCGAGGAAGAACTTCGGATCACTGACATAACTGCGCCAGCCGCCCAGCTTGGCGGTTTCATAGTGTCCGATGGAAATCCAGAACGGGTCATTGGCCAGTTGCTGCAAACGTTGGGGATCGATGTGGGGCGCGGCATACAGCGGGGCGCAGACAAAGAGCGCCAGGTAGGCAAGGCGTTTGAGCATGGTGGGCAACTTAAGTCGGAAATACAAAGACCCAAGATGGGCAAGGTCAAGAAGACAAAACCCGCTCCCCGGGGGGAGCGGGCGGGTCGAGCTTAAGCTGGAGTGGCGTATTTCGCCAGGCGCGCATCGTTCTTCAACACGGCCAGGGTATTGGTGTGCACATCTTCCGCGGTCACGTCAGCCTTGCTGAAGATCTGTTGGAAGTGTTCGTGGGTGACCGCAGCAAAGTGCGCACGGTCTTCAGGGGCGACACCGAGTACCACGGCGTAGGTGGTCAAGGCTTCGCCTTGGCCCTTGGCCATGTCTTCGGAGAGCTCGTTCATCATGCCGTTCATGGCGAACCAGGATTTACCACCGTAAGTCAGTGATGCATTGGTGGAGCAGCCGTTGGTGCCGGAAGTCATGCCGAAGGTCGCGTTACCGGAGGTGCCGTTGGTGGTGGAAGCCAGGAAGTGCGCTGGAGTACCACGCTGACCTTCGAACAGCATGTTGCCCCAGCCGCAATCCGGACCGCCTGGCGCCTGAGCCATGGCGTTGAGGGATACAGCGGTGAAAAGAGTACCGAGAAGAATCCGTTTCATAGCGTTGTTCTCTTTGTGTGCATACCAATGGACAGGGAGACTGGCGCTGATTGGCGCCAGTGGGCCGGTTATCTATCCAGCCGCGCAGTTTGGAGTTTAGGCAGGTTCCATGGGTTCCGTAGATTTTTACAAAACAATGCCTGAAATAGCTGGTTTTACATGGGGCGGGTAGCTGTATCCGCCTTGTCTATGCTTTCCCCTGAGGCGCGCCTTGCCAGCCGGGCATACCCGGCGCCAGAATGCCGCCATCTGCCCCGCCTGATGTAAGGAAGCCCGATGCCTGATCCTGTTGCTGCCAGCCTGCGTCTTGCGCCTGAAGCGCTGACCCGTCCTTTCTCTGCTGAACAGTTCAGCTTCTCGACCACCAATGATTTGGAGCCCTTTCGCGGCGTGCTTGGCCAGGAACGTGCGGTCGAAGCCTTGCAGTTCGGCGTGGCCATGCCACGCCCCGGTTACAACGTGTTTGTCATGGGGGAACCCGGCACGGGGCGCTTTTCTTTCGTAAAGCGCTACCTGAAGGCTGAAGGCAAGCGCCTGCAGACCCCGTCTGACTGGGTCTATGTCAACAATTTCGACGAGCCCCGGGAGCCTCGGGCGCTGGAACTGCCGGCCGGTGCCGCGGGCAGTTTCATCAGCGACATCAACGGTTTGATCGATAACCTGCTGGCGACGTTCCCGGCAGTCTTCGAGCATCCGTCCTATCAGCAGAAGAAGAGCGCCATCGACCGCGCTTTCAACCAGCGTTACGACCGCGCCCTGGACGTGATCGAGCGCCTGGCCCTGGAAAAGGACGTGGCGCTGTACCGCGACAGCAGCAATATCGCCTTTACCCCGATGCTCGATGGCAAGGCCCTGGACGAAGCCGAGTTCGCCCAACTGCCGGAGGCTGATCGCGAGCGTTTCCACGAGGATATTTCCGCTCTGGAAGAGCGCCTTAATGAAGAGCTGGCGAGCTTGCCGCAGTGGAAGCGCGAGTCGAGCAACCAGTTGCGTCAGCTCAATGAAGAAACCATCACCCTGGCCCTGCAGCCGTTGTTGGCGCCACTGTCCGAGAAGTACGCGGAAAACGCTGCGGTCTGCGGTTACTTGCAAGCCATGCAGGTCTATCTATTGAAGACCGTGGTCGAGCAACTGGTGGACGACAGCAAGACCGATGCGGTGGCACGCAAGCTGTTGGAAGAACAGTACTGCCCAAGCCTGGTGGTGGGCCACCCGGCCAGTGGCGGCGCGCCGGTGGTGTTCGAGCCGCATCCGACCTACGACAACCTGTTCGGCCGGATCGAGTACAGCACCGACCAGGGTGCGCTCTACACCACGTACCGGCAGTTGCGTCCCGGTGCACTGCATCGAGCCAATGGTGGTTTCCTGATTCTGGAAGCCGAGAAGATGCTCAGCGAACCCTTTGTCTGGGACGCCCTGAAGCGTGCCCTGCAATCGCGCAAGCTGAAGATGGAATCGCCTCTGGGCGAGATGGGGCGTCTGGCTACCGTGACCCTGACGCCGCAGATGATTCCGCTGCAGGTCAAGGTCATCATCATTGGTGCTCGCCAGTTGTATTACACGCTGCAGGACCTGGATCCGGACTTCCAGGAAATGTTCCGGGTACTGGTGGACTTCGACGAAGACATCCCGATGGTGGATGAAAGCCTGGAGCAGTTTGCCCAGTTGCTGAAAACCCGCACCTCGGAGGAGGGCATGGCCCCGCTGACCGCTGATGCGGTGGCGCGCCTGGCCACCTACAGCGCGCGTCTGGCGGAGCACCAGGGGCGTCTGTCGGCGCGGATCGGCGACCTGTTCCAATTGGTCAGCGAGGCCGACTTTATCCGCCACCTGGCTTCCGACGAAATGACTGACGCTGGACATATCGAAAGGGCGCTGAAGGCCAAGGCGACGCGTACCGGTCGGGTATCGGCACGGATTCTCGATGACATGCTCGCCGGCATCATTCTCATCGACACTGATGGTGCGGCCGTGGGCAAGTGCAACGGCCTGACGGTACTGGAGGTGGGGGATTCGGCGTTCGGCGTGCCAGCGCGTATTTCCGCCACGGTCTACCCCGGTGGCAGTGGCATCGTCGACATCGAGCGCGAGGTCAATCTTGGCCAGCCCATCCACTCCAAGGGGGTGATGATCCTGACCGGTTACCTGGGCAGTCGCTATGCCCAGGAGTTCCCCCTGGCGATTTCCGCGAGCATTGCCCTGGAGCAGTCCTACGGCTACGTGGATGGCGACAGTGCTTCGCTGGGGGAGGCCTGCACGTTGATTTCGGCGTTGTCGAAAACTCCACTCAAACAGTGTTTCGCCATCACCGGTTCGATCAACCAGTTCGGCGAGGTGCAGGCTGTGGGCGGAGTCAACGAGAAGATCGAAGGCTTCTTCCGCCTGTGCGAAGCCCGCGGCTTGACCGGAGAGCAGGGTGCGATCATTCCTCAGGCCAACGTGGCCACTTTGATGCTCGATGAGAAGGTGCTGCAGGCCGTACGTGCTGGACAGTTCCATGTGTATGCGGTGCGTCAGGCTGATGAAGCCCTGAGCCTGCTGGTGGGCGAGCCGGCTGGTGAACCGGATGCCGAAGGTCAGTTCCCCGAAGGCAGCGTCAACGCGCGGGTGGTGGAGCGCCTGCGGGTCATTGCCGAGATGATCAGCGAAGAAGACCTGAAAGAAGCGGAAAAGGAACTGGCGCAAGAGGCGCTGACAGAGGCCAAGCCGGCGTGACAGTGGCCGCTGGCGAGGGCTTTGTCCCTCGCCAGCGGCGTCAGTGGGCTGACGCCAATTTCTCAAAATAGACCATTCGGCGCCTGTTGGATCGGTCAACTTTGTTTATCAGGCTTTTCTTCTATTCTCAGGGCAAGGAGAACGACAGTCGTCGCTGGATCGAAACAGTCCTCTACTGAAGGCTGAACAGTGGTTCTACCGAGGGTCGCCGCCATGTCGCGCAACCTTTGCCTCACCCGCCAATGCCTTGGCTTGGTCACCCGTATCGAATGCAGCGTCCGCCCACTGGCGGGGGACAACGGTATGTGGACCCTTCTCTTCGCCGCCGGAATGGCGGGTGAACAACCCTCAGCGATCAAGTCCCAAGGCCCGTTCTGTGGGCCTGTGGTGGCGGAGTCCATCCTTGATTCGATTGTTGAAAGCCTGACCACCCATGGCTATCAGCTGGCCGATGATCCACAGATCTGGTGCCTGCATCTGCAGGCCCAGTTACGTCAGATCAATGGTGAGCGGGGACGTCATGCCGGTGATTTCCAGTTCCATCCCGAACACTGACCCCTAGGGGGCCGGGGGCGCCGACTCGGCTTTGTCGAGCTTGACCTCAAAGCCGTATTGCACCGTGTCGAGTGTGCTGCGGGTGTAGCTTTCCAACTGGCTGGGCTCGCCGTAGAAGTAGTGCACATCGAATAACGCCGTACCGTCGGCCGAGGCACTGTGGCTGCTTGCAAGAATCTCCTTCAGGTATTGGCCGCTGGCGTCCTTGGCAAAGAAGCGCCAGGCGTCTGCAGGAAAGAGTTTCTGGTCGACGATCAAGGCGTTGCCCCTGAGTTCTAGGCCTTTGGGCAGCTGTTGAGCGTTGATGCTGCTCTTCTCGATGGTGGCCAGGAACAGAGGAATGGAGCCTACGGCGTAGGCGGGGGTTTCCGGGAAAAGGTTGAGGTCGTAGGTGATGACGCCCCGCAACGGGTCGATGTCGAAGGCCTCGTCCGGCAGTTCGATCGGTTCACCCCGTTGGCCCTTCTCGTTCTGGGTGAAGAAAGTCAGCGGGGTATCGTTGGTGCTGAACTCTGAGCCCAGCAACTCATCATTGAAGGTCCGCGGGTGGCTGAACTCGATGCGCGCTGCGCTGGCATCTTCCACCGACTGGCTGATGGTCACGGATTTTTTCAGTGACTCTTCGTCCAGCTGTGCGCCCTTGAGGTAGTGGGGGGCTTGATCGTCATAGACCACCACCGGCATTGGCAGCGGTTGGATGTTCCTGTCGGTGGTATTGCTGTCGAAACGATGTACCGGCAGGTCCAGGTCCTTGCGCGTGACGCTGGCCTGGGAGAAATCCAGTACTGCGACTTCCAGCCGATCCACCAGGCCATTGAAATACACCTTGGCGTAATGATTGGTGTGTTGCTGGTCGAAGGCCTTTTGCTCGTCCTCCAGTTGTTTCTCGAATGCCTCGCTCCACGCCTTCTGCTTTTGCATCTCGGCCAATTGCTGTTGGTAGAAGGCGATCTGTTGGGCACTTTCGTTGATCGAGCCTGCGCGGGACAGAATCTGCCCCTTGCTGTCACGGGCCTGGGCCAGCAAGGGATTGAGGGAGGCATCATTGGCTTCTTCGGGCAGGGGGGCGCTATTGCTCAGCTCGATCTCGGCAACGTTCCTGTCCAGCGTCAACAGGGTCAGGCGGATATTGCCGTCCTGACGCGGTTTACCGATGTCGGCCTTGGTCAGTTCAAAAGCGAGCACCCGACCTGGGGCTATCACCTCCAGCTTGCCTTGTAGGGAAACCGGCTGCGGCTGATTCTTGTTGTCCACCTCCAGGCCCTCGATAAAGGGGTAGGTGATGGTCAAGTCATCCGGATTGGTCAGGTTGGAGCTGGAGGGGCTGAGCTGGATGCCCGGATCGGTCTCCGACCATTCGGCTTGGAAGGGAATGACTTTTTTGTTGCTGAGGGTGACCGACTGCCATTCCAACCCGTGGGGAAACGGGAACTGTGTGGGCATGTTGAAGCTGAAGGGGAAGACGGGCTGCAGATCGGTCAGGTAGTCGGAATTGGAGGATTTGCGCAGTACGAACAGGCCGTTGACGTAGGTGTCCACCAAGGCTTGGGCAGTGGGATAGTGCTTGAGCAGGGCCAGGCTGTCGTCGCCGTATTCGGTTTCCAGCGGCTTGCTGTCAAGTTTGAGCTGTGCTCGTTCCAGCAGCAGGAGGGAGCCACCAAGATTGGCAATGGCGTCCTTGAGCTTTGGATCCTGGATGGCGTCCAGCGACTGTTCAAACTGTACGGTTTTCTCTTCGAGGCTCGCCTGTTTCTTTTCGTCGCTGGGGGAACAGCCGCTGATCAGCAGCGCCAGACCAAGGCCGACACTGGCCAAAGGCAATCGCACATCCATTTCCAGTCTTCCTGTCCAATGTCGGTGAGCGTGAGCAATGGCTTCGACACTAGCAGAAAATACGCCCGGAAAAACCCGTGGATCAGGTGATTGTCTGTGGTTTATGGGGGTTTCGGGCGCTGATATACTCGCCGCCGTTTTTACACCGGGTGCGAGATTCAATGGAACGTTTTATCGAGAATGCAATGTATGCCTCACGCTGGCTGCTGGCGCCGATCTACTTCGGTTTGTCTCTGGGCTTGCTGGCACTGGCATTGAAGTTCTTCCAGGAAGTCTTCCACGTCATTCCCAATGTGTTTTCCATGGCCGAGTCCGACCTGATCCTGGTGCTGTTGTCGTTGATCGACATGGCGCTGGTAGGTGGCCTGCTGGTGATGGTGATGATCTCCGGTTATGAGAACTTCGTGTCGCAACTGGACATCGACGAAGACAAGGAGAAGCTCAGCTGGTTGGGCAAGATGGATTCTTCGTCTTTGAAGATGAAAGTGGCCGCGTCCATCGTAGCGATTTCGTCGATCCACCTGCTGCGAGTGTTCATGGATGCCAAGAACATCCCTACCGAGTACCTGTTGTGGTACGTGGTGATTCACATGACGTTCGTGATTTCGGCGTTTGCCATGGGTTACCTGGACAAGCTGACCAAGCACTGACAGGTTTCGCTGCGTGAATGAATGCCGCCCGGCCGTTGCGAAACGGACGGGCGGCGTTGTTTGTGGCTTGTGTTTTTCCTGGCTGGGGCATATGCCTGTAGCTGTCAGGGCTGTAAAAGCACGAGGTGCTCTCATGAATCTGCAAGAAATGAATGCCTACGCCATTGCCGGAAAAGTCGACGAATTGAACCTGATCTCCCTGGAGGGCGGAATCTATCTGCTTGAGGCGCGCATGCACGGGGCGGCTTATCCACTGAGCGATGCCCAGGGCCAGATGTTTCATCTGCGCTCCGTGGAGCATGCTCGTGAGGTCCTGCAGTCTTTTCCCAAGTTGCCGTTCAATCTGATTCACACGTCAGTGCATGACGAGATGTGCGGCTTGTCCGCGGGTGTCGAGGAAAGCTTGAAAGTGCCCATCACTTTGCACTCGGGTGGCTGAGGCCTGCGCGGCGATGATCCGTGCCGGGCTTCTGTGCTAGTCTGCTCGCCCTTTTGATTCCGGGCGCTCCGGGAGGCGCTGTGTTCCTGCGGCCTTTCCGAGCCGTCCGCACAGCGGAGCAGTGTCATGTCCGAAGTAAATCTGTCCACCGACGAAACCCGCGTCAGCTACGGCATTGGCCGTCAGTTGGGCGACCAACTGCGCGACAACCCTCCACCGGGTGTCAGCCTGGACGCGATCCTGGCGGGTCTGACCGACGCTTTCGCCGGTAAGCCAAGCCGTGTGGGTCAGGAAGAAATGTCCGCGAGCTTCAAGGTCATCCGCGAAATCATGCAAGCTGAAGCCGCTGCTAAAGCCGAAGCTGCTGCGGGTGCCGGTCTGGCTTTCCTGGCGGAAAACGCCAAGCGTGAAGGCATCACCACTCTGGCTTCCGGTCTGCAATTCGAAGTGCTGACCCAGGGTGACGGCGCCAAGCCATCCCGTGAAGACAGCGTGCGTACTCACTACCACGGCACCCTGATCGACGGCACTGTGTTCGACAGCTCCTACGAGCGTGGCCAACCTGCTGAGTTCCCGGTAGGCGGCGTGATTGCCGGCTGGACCGAAGCGCTGCAATTGATGAACGCCGGTAGCAAATGGCGTCTGTACGTGCCGAGCGAGCTGGCTTACGGCGCACAAGGCGTGGGCAGCATCCCGCCGCACAGCGTTCTGGTGTTCGACGTCGAGCTGCTGGACGTTCTGTAACCCGGTAGGGGCCAGATGGCTGGCGATGACGGCCGCGCACGCGCGGTCGGTTCATCCTCGGCCAACTTGCCCCTTTCGCGGTTTTGGTTTCATAGACGAATTTTTGCGCCCAGGCTGTGGCCATCGGCGCCGGTTGGCCGCAAGGCTCTGGCGTAGCAGAACAAAAACAGGTTGCGCACCAATTCCTTGAGAACCAGCGGTTCGCTGGAGCTCAAGCCGATCAGGTCCAGATCTCCCTGGTCCTGCAGCTCGCTCAGGGCTTCCTCTTCCAGCACAGCACAGACTTCCCCGGTTTCCCGATGCAGGATGCGCAGGTAAGGGTGTGGGCGGTCCAGCCAGGCATCAATCAAATAAGTCATGGGTGTCATCTCCTTGAATGGGGTTCAATGAGAATAATTCTTATTCAATGAATAGCAAGTACCTATTGGCGGTTTCTGCTTTTTTCTGTGTGGAAATTGTTTTCGATCAAATCGGCTGGCTTTTCGCTAGCAGGTGTGTGGATCAAGCAGGGCGGGGGGATAGGCGGGATACCCTCTCGCGGCAGGCGCGAGAGGGTGCAGGCGTCAGACCTTGCGGACGAACTCGGATTTGAGCTTCATCGGGCCGATGCCGTCGATCTTGCAGTCGATGTCGTGGTCGCCATCGCACAGGCGGATGTTCTTGACCTTGGTGCCGACCTTGACCACCAGGGAGGTGCCCTTGACCTTGAGGTCCTTGATCACGGTGATGGTGTCGCCGTCTTGCAGCACGTTGCCCACCGAATCTTTCTTCACGGCTTCATCGGATGCGGCTTCGGCTTCGCCGCTGGCGGACCACTCGTGGGCGCACTCGGGGCAGATCAGCTGGGTGCCGTCCTCGTAGGTGTATTCGGAATTGCATTTTGGGCAGGGTGGCAAAGTGCTCACTTAAGCTCCTCAAAGTCAGGATGGCTAAAAAGCGCACATTGTATAGGGTTTTTTCGGGGAGGGGGCGCTGGGGAGTTGCGCCGGCTCCTGCCGATCAGCAGGAGCCGGTGCGGTTTAGTGGGTGCGAGCGACGGCGAATTCGCTCAACTCCACCAGAGCGTCGCGGTATTCGCTGGGTGGCAGGGCTTCCAGGCAGGTAATGGCGCGAGCCACGTAGTCGCGGGCCAATTGCGCGGTGTAGTCCAGGGAGCCCGAAGCCTCAACGGCGGCGCGGATGCTTTCCAGGTCTTCGATACCGCCTTTCTGGATGGCCTGGCGAACCAGGGCTGCCTGCTCTGGGGTGCCTTCGCGCATGGTGTAGATCAGCGGCAGGGTGGGTTTGCCTTCCGCGAGGTCGTCACCCACGTTCTTGCCCAGGGTTTCGGCGTCGCCACGGTAGTCCAGCAGGTCGTCCACCAGCTGGAAGGCCACGCCCAGGTGATCGCCGAAGGTGCGCAGGGCTTCAGCCTGTTCCGGTGTGGCGCCGGCCAGGGCGGCTGCGCTGTGGGTCGAGGCTTCGAAGAGCATCGCGGTCTTGCCGCGGATGACTTCCATATAGGTTTCTTCGGTGGTACTGGCGTCGCGCACCTTGGACAGTTGCAGGACTTCGCCTTCGGCGATGATCCGCGTGGCCTGGGACAGGATGCGCATGACTGGCATCGAGCCCAGTTCAACCATCATTTCGAACGAACGGGAGTACAGGAAGTCACCCACCAGTACGCTGGGCGCATTGCCCCACATAGCGTTGGCGGTCGAACGGCCACGGCGCATGCCGGACATGTCGACCACGTCGTCATGCAGCAGGGTGGCGGTGTGCAGGAACTCGATGGTGGCGGCCAGCAGGCGCAAATCGTCGCCTTCGCGCCCCAGCGCCTTGCCACACAGCAGCACTAATAAAGGACGCAGGCGCTTGCCTCCGGCCGAAGTGATGTAGTCGCCGATTTTTGAAACCAGCGGCACTCGGGAAGTCAGCTGTTTCTTGATGATGCCGTCGACGGCGCTAAAATCGTCCGCCACCGCGCGGTAGAAAGCTTGGGGTTGCATCAGCGACAGGTGCTCCAGAAGGGTTGCGCGGCATGCTAGGACCCGCGTCCGCAGGTGTCAAGGCGCGCTCCGGGCAGGACTCCGCGCCGCCTGAACGGCACTTGCATCGCTATTGTGCCTTGCGTACAATCGCGCACCCTGAACTTCCTGGGCAGCACCTGCCTTACGCAATTGCACTTGGGCCGTTCCAGCCCCATGCAGCCATGCCAGCCAATACCTCTTCTTATAAAGAGCTGGGTGAGCAGGATTATCGGAGAAATACCATGTACGCAGTAATCGTTACCGGCGGTAAGCAATACAAGGTCGCTGAAGGTGAATACCTGAAGATCGAAAAACTGGAAATCGCCACTGGCGAGTCCGTGACTTTTGACCGCGTTCTGTTGGTTGCCAATGGCGACGACGTGAACATCGGCGCACCTGTTGTTGCTGGCGCAACCGTCAAGGCTGAAGTGATCTCCCAAGGTCGTCACGATAAAGTCCGCATCATCAAGTTCCGTCGCCGTAAGCACCACATGAAGCGTATGGGCCACCGCCAGTGGTTCACCGAGATCAAAATCACCGGTATTCAGGCTTAATTTCAGCCTAATTCCTCACTAGGAGAATTGAACTCATGGCACACAAAAAAGCTGGTGGTAGTACCCGTAACGGTCGCGACTCAGAAGCCAAACGCCTTGGCGTGAAGATGTATGGCGGCCAGGTCATCAAGGCCGGCAACATCATCGTGCGTCAGCGCGGCACCCAATTCCACGCTGGCTACGGCGTTGGTATGGGTAAAGATCACACCCTGTTCGCGAAAATCGAAGGCGTGATCAAGTTTGAAGTAAAAGGCGCCTTCGGTCGTCGTTACGTGAGCGTCGTCGCGGCTTAATTGCGCGATCGCTGGAAAAGCCCTGTCTCGCGACGGGGCTTTTTCGTTTGTGGGATGAGTCTCTTGCAAAACTGTTTGTACGAGCTGGCAGCGTTGGATGTTTCGGTCGTTGATTGAGGTCGCTGCGCTCATTTTTGCAAGAGTCTTATGTCTTGGTTTCTTCAGCTCGCCCGTGCGGTGAGAGGCGTTTGATCATGAAGTTTGTTGATGAAGTTTCGATTCGAGTAAAAGCTGGCGACGGCGGCAATGGCTGCATGAGTTTCCGTCGGGAAAAATTCATCGAGAACGGTGGTCCCAACGGCGGTGATGGTGGTGATGGTGGCTCGATCTACATGGTCGCTGACGAAAACCTCAACACCCTGGTGGACTACCGTTATACCCGGCACTTCGATGCTGAGCGCGGCTCCAATGGTGGCAGCACCGACTGCACCGGCAAGAAAGGCGAGGATCTGGAGCTGCGGGTTCCGGTCGGTACCACCATCATTGATGCCGGTACTCAGGAGGTCATCGGCGACCTGACCAAGGCTGGTCAGCGCCTGATGGTGGTGCAGGGTGGCTGGCACGGCCTGGGTAACACCCGGTTCAAGTCCAGTACCAACCGTGCGCCGCGACAGACCACTCCGGGCAAGCCGGGTGAGCAGCGTGATCTCAAGCTGGAATTGAAGGTGTTGGCGGACGTCGGCCTCCTGGGTTTGCCGAATGCCGGTAAAAGTACCTTCATTCGCTCGGTTTCCGCCGCCAAGCCGAAAGTGGCTGACTACCCCTTCACCACGCTGGTGCCCAACCTGGGCGTGGTCAGTGTTGACCGCTGGAAGAGCTTCGTAATCGCCGATATTCCAGGTTTGATCGAAGGGGCTTCCGATGGCGCTGGCCTGGGGATTCGCTTCCTCAAGCACTTGGCGCGTACGCGCATCCTGCTGCATCTGGTGGACATGGCTCCGCTGGATGAAACCAATCCGGCGGATGCCGCAGAAGTGATTGTCAACGAGTTGGTCAAGTTCAGTCCGTCCCTGGCTGAGCGTGAGCGCTGGCTGGTGCTGAACAAGAGCGATCAGATTCTTGAGGAGGAGCGTGAGGAGCGCGTCAAGGAGATCGTTGATCGTCTGGAGTGGACGGGTCCGGTGTACGTGATCTCGGCCATCTCCAAGGATGGTACCGAGCGTCTGAGTCGCGACATCATGCGTTATCTGGAAGATCGTGCCGATCGCCTGGCGGCCGACCCGGCCTATGCCGATGAGCTGGCCGAGCTGGATCAGCGCATCGAAGATGAGGCGCGTGCCCAGTTGCAGGCGCTGGACGATCAGCGTGCCTTGCGCCGTAGCGGCGTCAAGAGTGTCCATGACATTGGCGACGATGACTGGGATGAAGAGGATGTGGATGACGAGGACGGCCCGGAAATCATCTACGTCCGCGACTGATCCTGTGGTGCGGGCTTGCCCGCGAACACGGTTTATCTGGGCGGGCGCGGTGTTATCATCGCTGCCAGCCAGCTCTCAAGGCGCCGCTCATTCGAGCGGCGTTTTGGTATCTGCAAGGCTTAAATACGAATAACCCCATGAGTGGCGCTCGGTCGCGCTGCTCGCTGGCAAAGGTTGAATAAGATGCGGAGCAAGGTGACGGGTGCGCAGCGCTGGGTCGTGAAGATCGGCAGTGCACTGCTGACGGCGGACGGCAAGGGACTGGATCGCGCGGCAATGGGCGTGTGGGTCGAGCAGATGGTGGCCTTGCATGAGGCGGGGGTTGAATTGGTACTGGTCTCTTCGGGTGCTGTGGCGGCCGGAATGAGTCGCCTTGGCTGGACCGCACGACCGAGTGCGATGCATGAGCTGCAGGCGGCTGCGGCCATTGGCCAGATGGGCTTGGTGCAGGCCTGGGAGTCGAGCTTTGCCGAGCATGGCCGGCATACGGCGCAGATTCTCCTGACCCACGACGATCTGTCGGACCGTAAGCGTTACCTCAATGCTCGCAGTACTTTGCGGGCGCTGGTGGGGCTCAAGGTGATTCCGGTGATCAATGAAAACGACACCGTGGTGACCGATGAAATCCGCTTCGGCGATAACGACACCCTGGCGGCGCTGGTGGCCAATCTGGTGGAGGCTGACCTGCTGGTTATCCTCACTGATCGCGATGGCATGTTCGATGCTGATCCGCGCAACAATCCCGATGCGCAGTTGATTTACGAGGCGCGGGCCGATGATCCGGCGCTGGATGCCGTGGCTGGCGGTACTGGCGGGGCGTTGGGGCGTGGTGGTATGCAGACCAAGTTGCGAGCGGCGCGCCTGGCGGCGCGCTCCGGTGCGCATACCATCATTGTTGGTGGGCGTCTGGAGCGGGTGCTGGATCGCCTGAAAGCGGGGGAGCGCATTGGTACCTTGCTGTCGCCGGAGCGTGGCATGTTGGCGGCACGCAAGCAGTGGCTTGCTGGACATCTGCAAACCCGCGGTACCCTGGTGCTGGATGAGGGGGCTGTATCGGCCTTGTCTCAGGGCAACAAGAGTCTGTTGCCAGTGGGGGTCAAGCAGGTCCAGGGTGGTTTCCGTCGCGGTGAAATGGTGGTGTGCGTGGCGCCTGATGGGCGTGAAATTGCCCGCGGCCTGGCCAACTACAGTGCCCTTGAGGCGCAGAAAATCATCGGTCAGCCCTCTGATGCGATTGTCGGTGTCCTGGGTTACATGGCTGAGCCGGAATTGGTTCACCGCGATAACCTGATTCTGGTGTAAGTGACCTAAGGAAAAGCGAATGCGCGTAGCAAAAGGATTGTTGGGGTTGCTCTTGGCGATGCCGTTCATGGTGTCGGCCGAGGAAATTGGCCAGGTGTCCACGGTGTTCAAATTTGTCGGGCCTAACGACCGGATCGTGGTCGAGGCCTTTGATGATCCCAAGGTGGATGGCGTGACTTGTTATCTGTCGCGAGCCAAGACGGGTGGTCTCAAGGGTGGCTTGGGTTTGGCTGAGGATCGTGCTGAGGCGTCCATTGCCTGTCGCCAGGTGGGGCCGATTGCCTTCAAGGGCGAGCTCAAGGATGGTGACGAGGTCTTCAAGGAGCGCACCTCGCTAGTGTTCAAGACCATGCAGGTGGTGCGCTTCCTCGACAAGAAGCGCAACACCCTGGTGTATCTGGTCTATAGCGATCGTGTGATCGAGGGTAGTCCGCAGAATGCGGTAACGGCGATCCCTATTCTGCCTTGGCCTCATCAATGACCTGTTGAGAATTGCCGGGCCGGCCCCTGATGGGGCTGGCTTGTTGCGGGCGGGTAAATTGCAGGCAATAAAAAACCGACCCTTGGGTCGGTTTTTTAACAAGCGTGTCGCTTAGGCTGCAGCAGCAAGGTTCAGAGCCTTGATGTGGCCATTCAGACGACCTTTATGACGAGCAGCTTTGTTCTTGTGGATGATGCCTTTATCGGCCATGCGGTCGATAACTGGCACGGCCAGAACATAAGCGGCTTGCGCTTTAGCAGCGTCTTTGGCGTCGATGGCTTTAACTACGTTCTTGATGTAGGTACGAACCATGGAACGCAGGCTGGCGTTGTGGCTGCGACGCTTCTCAGCCTGTTTTGCACGTTTTTTGGCGGAAGGTGTGTTGGCCACCGTCGAGCTCCTCGAAAGACTTTTTGGGAAATAGCAAACAAAATAGGCCGCGAATCATGCCGATGAGTTGAAGTCTTGTCAAGGGCAGCTGATGCGTTCCGCTGAGTGGTCGATCTGAAGAGGCGGGATATTTATTTCCGGCGCTTGACCTGTAAACTCGCGAGCTTTGGCTCTGTGCTGTTGCGGCGCGGAGTATCGCATAAGTGGGCGTCTTTTCGCCTGCTGTTTATCTACAGGCAAACAACCTTTTCATGAACCTGCTCAAGTCATTGGCCGCGGTCAGCTCTATCACGATGCTTTCCCGGGTACTGGGGTTTGTCCGCGATACCATCATCGCGCGCACGTTCGGCGCCGGGATGGCTACGGATGCCTTCTTCATTGCCTTCAAGTTGCCCAACCTGTTGCGGCGAATCTTTGCCGAGGGAGCCTTCTCTCAAGCCTTCGTGCCGATTCTGGCGGAGTACAAAAGTCAGCAGGGGGAGGAGGCGACTCGGACCTTCATTGCCTATGTCTCGGGCTTGCTGACCCTGGTTCTGGCCCTGGTCACTGCCCTGGGCATCATCGCTGCACCCTGGGTGATCTGGGCTACGGCACCGGGTTTTGTCGACTCCCCGGAAAAATTCGCCCTGACTTCCGATCTGCTCCGGGTGACCTTTCCTTATATATTGCTGATCTCGCTGTCCTCCCTGGCCGGGGCGATTCTCAATACCTGGAACCGCTTCTCGGTGCCGGCGTTCGTGCCGACTCTGCTCAACGTCAGCATGATCATCTTCGCGCTGTTCCTTACGCCCTACTTCGATCCTCCAGTGATGGCCCTGGGCTGGGCAGTGCTGGCAGGTGGCTTGGCGCAATTGCTCTATCAGCTGCCGCATTTGAAGAAGATCGGCATGTTGGTGCTGCCTCGCCTGAATGTGCGTGATACCGGTGTCTGGCGGGTGATGAAGCAGATGCTGCCGGCGATCCTCGGGGTGTCCGTCAGTCAGATCTCGCTGATCATCAACACCATCTTTGCTTCCTTCCTGGTCGCGGGCTCTGTGTCCTGGATGTATTACGCCGACCGTCTCATGGAGCTGCCTTCCGGTGTGCTGGGCGTGGCCCTGGGCACTATTTTGCTACCGACCCTGGCCAAGACCTACGCCAACAAGGATCGCCATGAGTACTCGCGGATTCTCGATTGGGGGCTGCGTCTGTGCTTCATCCTGGTGCTGCCATGTTCCCTGGCGCTGGGGATACTTGCTGAGCCGTTGACGGTGTCGCTGTTCCAGTACGGTGAGTTCAGCGCTTTTGACGCCTCTATGACTCAGCGTGCATTGGTGGCTTACGCCGTGGGCTTGCTGGGGATCATCGTGATCAAGGTGCTGGCGCCGGGTTTCTACGCACAGCAGAACATACGCACACCGGTGAAGATCGCCATCTTCACGCTGATCGTCACCCAACTGCTCAACCTGGCCTTTATCGGTCCCTTGAAGCACGCAGGCCTGGCTTTGGCCATCAGCGCTGGGGCCTGTATCAACGCTGGGCTGTTGTTCTACCAGTTGCGCAAGCAGCAGATGTTTCAGCCGCAGCCGGGCTGGGGGCTGTTTGCCTTGAAGCTGATCGTGGCTGTGACGGTGATGTCGGCGGTATTGCTGGGGCTGCTGCACTTTATGCCGGCCTGGGACCAGGGGCACATGTTCCAGCGTTTCCTGCGCTTGGGCGTGTTGGTGGTGGCTGGGGTGGTGGCGTATTTCGGCATGTTGGCCCTGCTGGGCTTCCGTTTGCGCGACTTCAATCGCAAGGCCTTGAACTGACGGCTGTTTAGTCGTTGGTGCGAGGCAACTACCGGTTTTGTCGGTTCGATCAATTTGGGTGACGGTGCTGCCTGTCGTCGGCCGTCGGGTGTGGTTATAATCGACCACTTTATGAGCAAGAAGCGCGTTATGCAGCTGGTTCGAGGCCTCCACAATCTGCGCCCCCAGCATCGGGGCTGCGTCGCCACTATTGGCAACTTTGACGGTGTTCACCGTGGTCACCAGGCCATCCTGGGCCGGCTGCGTGAGCGTGCGCTCGAGTTGGGCGTGCCCAGCTGTGTGGTGATTTTCGAGCCCCAGCCACGGGAATTCTTTGCCCCCGAGACGGCGCCGGCGCGCCTGGCCCGCCTGCGTGACAAGCTGCAACTGCTGGCCCAGGCCGGTGTTGATCGGGTGTTGTGCCTGGCGTTCAACCAGCGCCTGAGCAAACTCAGCGCCAATGAATTTGTCGAGCGGATCCTGGTGGATGGCCTGGGCGTGCAGCACCTGGAAGTCGGCGACGATTTCCGTTTTGGTTGCGACCGGGTCGGCGATTTCGAGTTTTTGCAGCAGGCTGGCGCCAACCACGGCTTTACTGTCGAAGCGGCGCAGACCGTAGAACTGGATGGCCTGCGTGTCAGCAGCACCCAGGTCCGTAATGCCTTGGCCGCAGCAGATTTTGAACTGGCCGAGCGTCTGCTTGGTCGGCCGTACCGGATTGCCGGGCGGGTGCTGCACGGGCAGAAACTGGCGCGCCAGTTGGGTACGCCCACTGCCAACGTGCAATTGAAGCGCCGGCGTGTGCCGCTTTCCGGGGTTTACCTGGTGAGTGTCGACATTGCCGGCAAGACCTGGCCGGGGGTCGCCAATATCGGCGTCCGGCCCACAGTCGCAGGTGATGGCAAGGCCCACCTGGAAGTTCATCTTTTAGATTTTGCCGGCGATCTGTATGACCGGCGTTTGACGGTGGTTTTCCACCACAAGCTGCGTGAAGAGCAGCGTTTCGCCTCCCTGGAGGCGTTGAAGACGGCGATCAATGCGGATGTTGCCGCCGCCCGTGCCCAAGTGGCACGTATCCATAGCGCCAATCGCTAATGAAGAGCCTTAAATGACCGACTATAAAGCCACGTTAAACCTTCCGGACACCGCCTTCCCAATGAAGGCCGGCCTGCCTCAGCGCGAACCACAGATTCTGCAGCGTTGGGACAGCATTGGCCTGTACGGAAAGTTGCGCGAGATTGGCAAGGATCGTCCGAAGTTCGTTCTGCACGACGGTCCTCCTTATGCCAACGGCACTATTCACATCGGTCATGCGCTGAACAAAATTCTCAAGGACATGATCCTGCGCTCGAAAACCCTGTCGGGGTTCGACGCACCTTATGTTCCGGGCTGGGACTGCCACGGCCTGCCGATCGAGCACAAAGTCGAAGTGACCTACGGCAAGAACCTGGGCGCAGATAAAACCCGCGAACTGTGCCGCGCCTACGCCACCGAGCAGATCGAAGGGCAGAAGTCCGAATTCATCCGTCTGGGCGTTCTGGGCGAATGGGACAACCCGTACAAGACCATGAACTTCAAGAACGAGGCCGGAGAAATCCGCGCCTTGGCCGAAATCGTCAAAGGCGGCTTCGTGTTCAAGGGCCTCAAGCCTGTGAACTGGTGCTTCGACTGCGGTTCGGCCCTGGCCGAAGCGGAAGTCGAGTACGAAGACAAGAAGTCCTCGACCATCGACGTGGCCTTCCCGGTCGCCGATGAAGACAAGTTGGCCACCGCCTTCGGCCTGGCCAAACTGGCCAAGCCCGCGGCTATCGTGATCTGGACCACCACCCCGTGGACCATCCCGGCCAACCAGGCGCTGAACGTCCATCCGGAGTTCAACTACGCCCTGGTGGATGCCGGCGAGCGCCTGCTGGTGCTGGCCGAAGAGCTGGTTGAGTCCTGCCTGGCTCGCTACAACCTGGAAGGTTCGGTGATCGCTACCGCCCCGGGTTCTGCCCTGGAACTGATCAATTTCCGTCATCCGTTCTACGATCGTCTGTCGCCGGTGTACCTGGCCGAGTACGTGGAACTGGGGGCTGGCACTGGCGTGGTTCACTCGGCCCCGGCCTACGGTGAAGACGACTTCGTGACCTGCAAGCGCTACGGCATGGTCAACGACGACATCCTCAACCCGGTACAGAGCAACGGCGTCTACGCGCCATCGCTGGAGTTCTTCGGCGGCCAGTTCATCTGGAAGGCCAATCCGCTCATCGTCGATAAGCTGAGTGAAGTGGGTGCGTTGCTGCACACCGAAATCATCAGCCACAGCTACATGCACTGCTGGCGCCACAAGAGCCCGTTGATCTACCGTGCCACCGCGCAATGGTTCATCGGCATGGACAAAGAGCCGGTCAGCGGTGACACCCTGCGTGCGCGCTCGCTCAAAGCGATCGAAGACACCAAGTTCGTCCCCGCCTGGGGCCAGGCGCGCCTGCATTCGATGATCGCCAACCGTCCGGACTGGTGCATCTCCCGCCAGCGCAACTGGGGCGTGCCGATCCCGTTCTTCCTGAACAAGGAAAGCGGCGAACTGCACCCACGCACCGTCGAGCTGATGGAAGAAGTGGCCCAGCGTGTTGAGCAGGAAGGCATCGAGGCCTGGTTCAAGCTGGACGCCGCCGAGCTGCTGGGCGACGAAGCGCCGCTTTACGACAAGATCAGCGACACCCTCGACGTGTGGTTCGACTCCGGCACCACTCACTGGCACGTACTGCGCGGTTCGCACCCAATGGGCCACGTGAACGGCCCACGTGCCGACCTGTACCTGGAAGGCTCGGACCAACACCGTGGCTGGTTCCACTCGTCGTTGCTGACCGGTTGCGCCATCGACAACCACGCGCCGTACCGCGAACTGCTGACCCACGGTTTCACCGTCGACGAGACGGGCCGCAAGATGTCCAAGTCGCTGAAGAACGTGATCGAGCCGAAGAAGATCAACGACACCTTGGGTGCCGACATCATGCGTCTGTGGGTAGCGTCGACCGATTACTCGGGCGAAATCGCCGTGTCGGACCAGATCCTGGCCCGCAGTGCCGATGCCTACCGCCGTATCCGCAATACTGCACGCTTCCTGCTGTCGAACCTGAGCGGTTTCAACCCGGCCACCGACATCCTGCCGGCCGAGGACATGCTCGCCCTGGATCGTTGGGCCGTGGACCGTACCCTGTTGCTGCAGCGCGAGTTGCAGGAACACTACGGCGAATACCGCTTCTGGAACGTGTACTCGAAGATCCACAACTTCTGCGTGCAGGAGTTGGGTGGTTTCTACCTCGACATCATCAAGGATCGCCAGTACACCACCGGCGCCAACAGCAAGGCACGTCGTTCGGCGCAGACCGCGCTGTACCACATCTCTGAAGCGTTGGTGCGCTGGATCGCGCCGATCCTGGCCTTCACCGCTGATGAACTGTGGGAATACCTGCCGGGCGAGCGTAACGAATCCGTGATGCTCAACACCTGGTACGAAGGCCTGAGCGAATTGCCCGCTGACTTCGAACTGGGCCGCGAGTACTGGGAGGGCGTGATGGCGGTCAAGGTTGCAGTGAACAAGGAGCTGGAAGTTCAGCGTGCGGCCAAGGCCGTCGGTGGCAACCTGCAAGCCGAAGTTACCCTGTTTGCCGAGGATGGCCTGACCGCCGACCTGGCCAAACTGAGCAACGAACTGCGTTTCGTGCTGATCACCTCGACCGCCAGCCTGGCACCGTTTGCCCAGGCACCAGCGGATGCCGTGGCTACCGAAGTACCGGGCCTCAAGCTCAAAGTCGTCAAGTCGGCCTTCCCTAAGTGCGCCCGCTGCTGGCACTGCCGTGAAGACGTCGGCGTGAACCCTGAGCACCCGGAAATCTGCGGTCGTTGTGTGGATAACATCAGCGGCGCGGGCGAGGTTCGTCACTATGCCTAACGCCGCAGGCCGTTTCGGCCGTCTGGGCTGGCTGTGGTTGAGCTTGCTGGTCCTGGTCATCGACCAGGCCAGCAAGCTGCACTTTGAAAGCTCGCTGACCATGTACCAGCAGATCGTAGTGATCCCCGAGTACTTCAGTTGGACCCTGGCTTATAACACCGGCGCAGCCTTCAGCTTCCTCGCGGACAGCTCTGGCTGGCAGCGCTGGCTGTTCGCCCTGATCGCGATTGTGGTCAGCGCCGTGCTGGTGGTCTGGCTCAAGCGCCTGGGGCGTAACGAAACCTGGCTGGCCATCGCTCTGGCCCTGGTACTGGGCGGTGCCTTGGGCAACCTGTATGACCGCATTGCCCTGGGCCATGTGATCGATTTCATCCTGGTGCACTGGCAGAACCGCTGGTACTTCCCGGCATTCAACTTCGCCGACAGTGCTATCACCGTTGGCGCGGTGATGCTGGCCCTGGATATGTTCAAGAGCAAGAAAACCGGAGAAGCCGTTCATGACTGAGCAGGTATTGACTGAGCAACGCATCGGTCAGAACACGGAAGTCACTTTGCACTTCGCATTGCGCCTGGAGAACGGCGATACCGTAGACAGCACTTTCGACAAGGCCCCGGCGACCTTCAAGGTCGGTGACGGCAACCTGCTCCCCGGGTTCGAGGCCGCGCTGTTCGGCTTCAAGGCCGGTGACAAGCGTAGCCTGACGATTGAGCCGGAAAACGCCTTTGGCCAGCCGAACCCGCAGAACGTGCAGGTCATCCCGCGTTCGCAGTTCCAGGACATGGAGTTGTCGGAAGGTTTGCTGGTGATCTTCAATGACGCGGCCAATACTGAGCTGCCGGGTGTGGTCAAAGCCTTCGATGATGCTCAAGTCACCGTCGACTTCAACCACCCGCTGGCCGGCAAGACCTTGACCTTCGACGTGGAAATCATCGACGTCAAAGCGCTTTAACAGCATCGCCGGCATGCCGTGCCCTATTCTGTAGGGGCTGGTTTGCTGGCGATCCGCTGTCTATAACGATCTAACTTCTTGCGCGCAAGACACGAGGCACAGCATGCAAATCAAACTCGCCAATCCCCGTGGCTTCTGCGCCGGTGTGGACCGGGCGATTGAAATCGTCAATCGCGCCCTGGAAGTCTTCGGGCCGCCGATCTACGTCCGGCATGAAGTGGTGCACAACAAATTTGTCGTCGAAGACCTGCGCAATCGTGGTGCGATCTTCGTCGAAGAGCTGGAGCAGGTGCCGGACGACGTCATCGTTATCTTCAGCGCCCACGGTGTCTCCCAGGCTGTACGCAGTGAAGCGGCCGGTCGCGGTCTCAAAGTGTTCGATGCCACTTGCCCGCTGGTGACCAAGGTGCATATCGAAGTGGCGCGCTACAGCCGTGATGGTCGTGAGTGCATCCTCATCGGACACGCCGGCCACCCTGAAGTCGAAGGCACCATGGGGCAGTACGACGCCAGCAACGGCGGCGCCATCTACCTGGTGGAAGACGAAAAGGATGTAGCCGAGCTTCAGGTGCAGAACCCCGAGCGCCTGGCGTTCGTGACCCAGACCACCTTGTCCATGGACGACACCAGCCGGGTGATCGATGCCTTGCGCACGCGTTTCCCGGCCATTGGCGGACCGCGCAAGGACGATATCTGCTACGCCACGCAAAACCGCCAGGACGCGGTCAAGCAACTGGCTGACGAGTGCGATGTAGTGCTGGTGGTGGGCAGTCCCAACAGCTCGAACTCCAACCGCCTGCGCGAGCTGGCCGAGCGCATGGCCACTCCCGCCTACCTGATCGACGGTGCCGAGGACCTGCAGCGCAGCTGGTTCGACGGTGTCGAGCGCATCGGCATTACCGCCGGCGCTTCGGCTCCTGAAGTGCTGGTGCGTGGGGTGATCCAGCAGTTGCAGGCCTGGGGCGCCACCGGTGCCGACGAGTTGGCCGGCCGCGAAGAGAACATCACCTTCTCCATGCCCAAAGAGTTGCGGGTTCGCTCCCTGCTCTGATCAGTCCACTCCCACGCAAAGGGCCTGCTCGGCGGTTTCGCTGCGCAGGCTGACCCTCCCGCTGCGCGACAGCACCACCTGGTGGCGGCTGTGTTCCTGGTCGGCCTGGCAAATATGCAAGGTGCCGGCCTGGAAGGCGCCACTGGGCAGCAACGGATTGCCCTGGGCACTGAAGCGCACGAAGTGCTGTACCGGACGATTACCCACAATCAGCACTTGCCCACCGCTCTGACGCTCGATCAGCAGCGGATTCTCTGGATCCTCCCAACCCTTGCCACTGACATCCAGAATGATGCGCCAGCCCTGGCTCCAGTCGTCGTTCAGACTATGTATCAGCGCGGTGCGCTGGTGCAGGATGGCCGCCGCCCGTGCATTGCGCAGGCCGCTGGCGAGCATCTGCGCCGCTTCCTGCTGTCGATTGGTGCGCAATAGTTCACTGAGCGCAGCCGTGGACAGCGGCAGCAAAAGTGCCAGCAAGGCCAGCGCGATCAGCAGTTCAATCAGGCTGAAGCCCTTTTCATGCATGGTGTCTCCTCCCTGGAGATGAGGCGTTCACGCTATCCGTATGCAGGCGCTGAGCAGATGACCAACTTGCCGGTCTGGGATGGGGCGAGTCGCCGCCCGTTATAGCCGATGCCTGTTCCAGGATGGGTGGTGTATTTGGGTACAAAGGGTTTCACCCGATTGAAACGGCCCGGCGCCTGGGCCCTTGCGGCTCGGCCTCAAGGGAGAGGTAAGGGGGCTGTGAGCAATGTATTGCGGGTTGTTCCGAGAGGCGGCCCGGGGCTGACTCTGGCACTAACCTTTGAAGTCGAGAGCAGTGGTTTCCATCGTTTCTGTGGGCTCACACGAGCCTGCTTCATCGGAGATCGGTGGTTGTCTGCATGGGCTTGGGAGCGTGACGGAGATTGGAACATGAGGGAGCAGCATGCACAGGACGGCATGACCCTGATCGAGGTGCTGGTGGCCCTGTTGATTCTCGCGGTGGGGCTGCTGGGGGCCGCGGCGGTCCAGATCAAGGCCTTGCAGTACACCGACAGTTCACGGATGAGCACCCAGGCCAGCTTTATTGCCTACGACATGCTTGACCGGATCCGTGCCAATACGGCGGCCGACTATGGTGTTGCCACGCCCGCCGCAGGCAGCCCGGGCAATGTGCGGGATCAGGACCTGCATGATTTCGCCAGCAACGTGGCGAACTTCGGGGGCCCCAGCGCCAAGGGCAGTATCAGTGTCAATCAGCAGGTCTATACCATCCGCATCACGTGGGACGATTCCCGGGCCGAGGGGCATTCGCGCAGTCAGCGCGCTCTGGTGCTCAGCAGCCGCGTGGCCGTGGATTCGGGAGGGGCGCGATGAGGCAGGGCAGTCATGGCTTCGGGCTGGTAGAGATAATGCTGGCACTGGCTTTGAGCCTGGTGCTGGTGCTGGGTGCGGCTCAGGTGTTTATCGCGGCGAAGGCTACTTACCTTAGCCAGAACGCCTCGGCCTACCTGCTGGAGGATGCGCGTTTTGTTCTGAGCAAGATGCTCCAGGAAATTCGCATGGCAGGGCTTTCCGGTTGCCTGCGCACCGTCAATGATCGCAGTACGGCTAAGGAGTTTTCCCGCTACGCGGCCACTCCGATTCAGTGGAGCAATGTCGAGCGCAAGCTGACCTTGATCACCGCTGACATCGGTGATTATGGCGGGACGCCGACCTGGAGCCTGGTCACCGACTGTCGGCGCAGCGCCGTGGTCTATTCGGGGGCTCATCAAGGGGAGGGCGGACAGCAGGTCCTGGCCTTGCGCCGGCTGTTCTATAGCCTCCAGGACCATCAGTTGATGCTGGGCAGCGGCTTGGGCAAACAGCAGGCGGTGCTGCTGGATAATGTCGAGGCCTTCGAGGTGAGTTTCGGCATGGCCCGTACTGCAACGGATAGTGCCGCTTCCAGCTACAGCCGCAACCCGGGAGATCCGGCACGTATTCGCAGCGTGCGGTTGCAGCTGACATTGGCCGATCCCCAGCAGCGTGTGCGCCCGCAGCGCTTTACGCTAGTGGCGGCCTTGCGTAACAGGTTGCCCTGATGCCTGGCATCAATGGCGCAGGGCCCACCAGGGAGAGAGGCATGGCGCTGTTGATGAGCCTGGTGTTCTTGTTGCTGCTGACCATGATCGGCCTGTCATCGCTGCAGAACGCCATCCTCCAGGAAAAGATGAGCGCCAGCCTGACCTTGAACAACCGCGCATTCCAGGCTGCAGAAGCGGCCTTGCGCCTCGGGGAAAACGCGGTGCGCATGGATGACTATCGTTTGTCGGTATGCGCCAATCCTTCTGAATGTGCCCCTCCCGCTGAGTCTGCAGCGGTCAGCAGCGCGGGCTTCAACAGGGTTTCCGCCGTGACCTGGATCGCCACCGGAGAGGGTTTCTATGGGGTGCAGAACCTGGGGGCTTCTACGGATGCGGTCAACCTGCCGATCAATACCGTCGCCACCTTGTATCGAGTGACTGCCGTGGGTTTGGCCGGTCATTCGCGCAGCGTCTTGGAGAGCATTTATGCCAAATACTGAACCTGATTCGAAAGGTAGCCGGCTTTTGCTCGTCGTTGCCGCTACGTTGCTGGGCAGTTTGTGGCAAGGGGGCCCGGCCCAGGCGCACGGTCCCGCCAACAGCCTACTCCCAGGCGCTGTTGCAGCAGCGCCTGAAGTGATAACCAGCACTCCTTATGTTCTGCCCTTTGTACGCGGACAGGTCTTGCCTTGTGCAACGATGGGCAGTGCCGGCCAGCCCATGGGTGTGGTTCCGTGGCGGCCGGTGCATGTTCGTGACGCTAGGCGGGTGTCCTGCAACCTTCTGCCGTTCAAGATCGATGGCCCCGACTCAAACACTGGTAGTGGGAAATTGATCGAGCTGCAAGCGTTCAGCGGTAAGATGCTCGACGCTGCGGTTGCGCACAGCCATGGCACTGGCAAGATCATCCGCGATTCCAGTGGCGGCATCAGCACCCGGGTGGACAAAAACGACGGTGGCAGCCGGCGCATCCTGTGGCGACAAATTCAGTAAGCGAGATTCTTGACCATGCGCAGATCCAACCAAGGGTTCACCCTGATCGAAATCATGATCGTGATTGCGATCATCGGTCTGGTCCTTACCTTGAGCCTTCCCAGCATCACCGAATACATGAAGAAGCCCCATCGCAGTGAAATCGCCGTGCTGCTCACCGAGCAGGCGCAGCAACTTGAGCGCCACTTCTCCAAGACCGGTGCCTACAGCAACGCCCCGGATCTGAGCACCGGCAATGAGTACTACAGCATCACCCCGACTCTGAGCGACAGCGGGTTCTCGCTGACCGCGACGCCAAAAGCCGACGGGATGATGGCGGGGGACAAATGCGGCAGCTTCAGCATCGATCAGACAGGTGCCACCAGCATCAGCGGCCAAGCCGACGGGCTGGCGGCTAAGGATTGCTGGGGACGCTGAGTCTCTGTATCGGGGAGCTGCGGCGCCCACTGTCTTTCTCATGATTGGATCGAATTATGGTCAAGCAACAGCAAGTGCTGGTGGTGGGCGGCGGAGTGATCGGCCTGCTCACGGCTTTCAATCTGGCGTCCCGGGGCCAGCAGGTGCGGCTTGTAGAGCGTTCGGAACTGGGGCGTGAGTCGTCGTGGGCTGGTGGAGGCATCGTCTCGCCGCTGTACCCTTGGCGCTACAGCCCGGCAGTCACGGCGCTGGCCCATTGGTCCCAGGACTTTTATCCACAGCTGGCGGAGCAACTGCTGAGTGCTACCGGGGTTGATCCCGAAGTGCATACCACCGGGCTCTACTGGCTGGACCTGGAGGATGAGGCCCAGGCCCTGCAATGGGCGCGGCGCGAGGGTCGGCCCCTGAGCGCTGTGGATATCTCGGCGGTACATGATGGGGTGCCGGTGCTGGGAAGCGGCTACCAGCGGGCGATCTACATGGCCAATGTGGCCAATGTGCGTAATCCGCGGCTGGTCAAATCCCTCAAGGCCGCTTTGCAGGCTTTGCCCAACGTGCACATCGACGAGCAGTGCAGCGTCAGCGGCTTTATTTGTGAAGGCCGGCAGGTGGCAGGCGTGCACAGTTCGCAGGGTGAGATCCGCGCCGATCAGGTGGTGCTCTGCGCCGGGGCCTGGAGTGGCGAGTTGCTGGGCAGCCTGGGGCTTGTACTGCCGGTGGAACCGGTCAAAGGGCAGATGATCCTGTACAAATGCGCTGCCGACTTCCTGTCCTGCATGGTCCTGGCCAAGGGCCGTTATGCGATTCCCCGGCGTGACGGACACATCCTGGTGGGCAGTACTCTGGAGCACGAAGGGTTCGACAAGACGCCGACTGCATCCGCTCTGGAAAGCCTCAAGGCTTCTGCTGTCGAGCTGATCCCGGCACTGGCGGACGCTGAGGTCGTGGGGCATTGGGCTGGGCTGCGTCCGGGGTCGCCGGAGGGCATTCCCTACATCGGGCCAGTTCCCAGCTTTGCCGGTTTGTGGCTCAACTGTGGGCATTACCGTAACGGCCTGGTGCTGGCGCCCGCCTCCTGCCAGCTTTTTTGCGACCTGCTGCTGGGACAAGCGCCGATCATCGATCCGGCGCCTTATGCGCCCGAAGGTCGAATTTAATTCAGGCCAAGCTTCTTCATGCGGTAACGCATCGAACGCAAGGACAGACTCAGCCGTCGGGCCGCCACCGTGCGGTTCCAGCGGCTTTCCTCCAGGGCCTGGAGCAGTAAATGGCGCTCCACCTGTTGCAGGTGCAGCGCGAGGTCCAGGTTGGGAGGGAGCGAGGGGGAGGGGGCGTCCTGGTGTTCACTGACAGGCAGATGCAGGTCGCTCAGCTCGATCCACGGACCTTCGCAAAGGGTCTGGGCCCGCTCCAGCAGGTTCTCCAGTTCACGTACGTTGCCGGGAAAGTCGTAGCGCTCCAGGGCTTGCAGTGCTTGCGGGCTTAGTTGGGTGGCAGGCTTGTCGCCGGATTTGGCCAGGCGTTGCAGAATATGCCGCGCCAGTATCTCGATATCTCCTGGGCGCTCGCGCAGCGCGGGGACTCGCAGTTCGATCACATTCAAGCGGTAGTAGAGATCCTGGCGAAAGCGGCCGGACTCTACCTCACACTTCAGATCCTTGTGAGTGGCACAGAGAATCCGCACATCGACGGCTCTTTCCTCCTGGCTGCCCACCGGGCGCACAGACCTTTCCTGCAGTGCACGCAGTAGCTTCACTTGCATGGCAAGAGGCAGGTCGGCGACCTCGTCGAGGAACAGGGTTCCCCCCTCAGCGGCCTGGAACAGTCCAGGCTGATCAGCCAGGGCGCCACTGAAGCTGCCTTTGCGGTGACCGAAAAACTCACTCTCCATCAGTTCGCCAGGAATGGCGCCACAGTTGACCGGAATGAAGGGCGCCCCGGCCCTTGGACCCAACTGGTGGATCAAACGCGCCACTCGCTCCTTGCCACTGCCGGATTCGCCGCTGATGTAGACCGCCGCCAGGCTGGGGGCCAACTTGTCGATGTGTTGGCGCAGGTTGTCCATGGGTGGTGAATGTCCCAACAACTGATGGTCGGGTAGGTTTTTTGTGGTGGTGGGCAGCCGCTTCAGTCTGCTGCTTATCCATTCTCGAAGGCGCATGGGGTGTAGAGGCTTGTGCAGCAGGTCGCAAGCCCCGACTTCCAGGGCGCTGGCCTGCGTGCCTGGGTCATTGCTTAGAAGTGCGACCGGCAATTGAGGGTGGCATTGGCGAATATGCAGCAGCAGGTCCAGTCCGCTGCCATCGGGTAAATGCAGGTCTGTCAGGCACAGGTCGAAGCGCTCCCGGGCCAGGTGAGTCCGGGCTTCCTGCAAGGTGCGGGCACTTTGGGTGTGCAGGCGCATGCGGCCGAGGGTGATTTCCACGAGGGCACGGACTTCCATGGCCTCATCGACCACCAGCACCCTGGGCATTGGGTTCATGGCGGCTGCCGTTTTCATGGGTCAGTCAACAGCGGGCAATAGCGCCCGTGTTGGGGGGCGAGAGATCAGTCTAGGCCCTTGGGATGGGCGGCGCAGGGGGCCGGGGGCGGGTTATTTTGTCGCCAATTGTGCGGACGATGGGTGTAGGGCTCAGCGATCCTGGCTGCCCGGGCCCTGCTCCAGATGGGCCTGGCTGCAGTACCACTGTTGTGACAGGCTCAACGCCCGGTCCTGAGGCAGGTGTACGCCGCAGTGAGCGCAGCGCACCATTGGCGTACTCGTCGGCTCCTGGGGTGTACGGGGAGTTGCAGCGGGGCGCTTGAATTTGCGCCAGAACCATACCGCAGCGGCAATCAGAGCGATCCAGAACAGTAGACGAACCATGGTGACCAGCTTTATGGGGAAAAGAGGGAGCAGTTTATCCAAGCGCCCGGCGGGCGCACAGGCCCATAAAGCTGCGGGCATGAAAAAGGGAGACTTGAAGTCTCCCTTTTTACTGCGGCGCTATCAGTCGAACACGCCGAAGGTCATGTAGCTGAACCAGGAGCGGTCACTGTTGTTGCCAGTGGCCTCGTGCTCTTCTTCCTCGACCACGTCGCCGTTGCTGTCTTTAGGCTTGAGCTCCGACGGGATCGCGTCCTTGGCATCCTGATACTGCTTCATCACGTCCTGATTGGCGCGGGTTTCTCCCGGCGGCAGCGGTGGACGGGACTCGATAAGGCCCAGGGTGGCCTTGCTCAGCCAGGAGCGGTTGTCGGCTTCGGCCACCCGTGGCACGAACTGACCATCAACCAGGCTTGGGTGGTCAGGGTAGTTGAGCTTCAGGGTTTCCAGGCTGGTGGCAGCCAGTTCGTCCAGGTGCAGACGCTGGTAGGCCTCGGTCATCACCGCCAGGCCGTCACCCACGGAAGGGGTTTCCTGGAAGTTTTCCACCACGTAGCGGCCACGGTTGGCGGCGGCGACATAGGCCTGACGGGTCAGGTAATAGTCGGCCACGTGGATTTCGTAGGCGGCCAGCAGGTTGCGCAGGTAAATCATGCGCTGCTTGGCGTCCGGGGCGTAGCGGCTGTTGGGGAAGCGGCTGGTGAGCTGGGCGAACTCGTTGTAGGAGTCGCGGGCGGCACCCGGGTCACGCTTGGTCATGTCCAGTGGCAGGAAGCGCGCCAGCAGGCCGACGTCCTGATCGAAGGAGGTCAGGCCCTTGAGGTAGTAGGCGTAGTCGACGTTCGGGTGTTGTGGGTGCAGGCGAATGAAGCGCTCAGCGGCGGATTTCGCAGCCTCTGGCTCGGCATTCTTGTAGTTGGCGTAGATCAGCTCGAGCTGTGCCTGATCGGCGTAGCGACCAAAGGGATAGCGCGATTCCAGGGCCTTGAGCTTGGCGGTGGCGCTGGTGTAGCTGTGGTTGTCCAGGTCGGTCTGCGCCTGCTGGTACAACTCGACTTCGCTCAGGTTTTCGTCAACGACTTCCTTCGATGAGCAAGCAGCGGTCAGTGCGAGGATGGCGATCAGCAGCAGGTGTTTCACTTGCATGGCGGCTTGCGTCCCTATGACGGCCGCTGTCTTGGGCGGGGCCGTCCTGTTATGATGAGCGCCCCGTTGAAAGCCTCGGGGCAAAAGACGCCGTATTTAACCACAAGCGCGCAGCCGAAACCAAAGGCTGTGCCGACGCCCAGTCCGAGCATGTCCGATAAAATTGAACTTCGCGCAGAGGTGCCGTCCGAACTGGGCGGTCAACGCCTCGATCAAGTCGCCGCACAACTATTCGCTGAGCATTCGCGCTCGCGCCTTTCCGCCTGGATCAAAGACGGCCGCCTGACTGTTGACGGAGCGGTGATCCGCCCTCGGGACATCGTGCACGGTGGTGCCGTTCTCGAACTGACCGCCGAGCAGGAGGCTCAGGGTGAGTGGATCGCCCAGGACATCGAGCTGGACATCGTCTATGAAGACGATGACATCCTGGTGATCAACAAGCCTGCGGGCCTGGTGGTGCACCCGGCTGCCGGCCATGCCGATGGCACGCTGCTCAATGCCCTGCTGCATCACATCCCCGACATTATTAATGTGCCGCGTGCGGGTATCGTCCACCGTCTGGACAAGGACACCACCGGTCTGATGGTGGTGGCCAAGACCATTCAAGCGCAGACCCAGTTGGTGGCTCAGTTGCAGAGCCGCAGCGTCAGCCGCATCTATGAATGCATCGTGATCGGTGTAGTCACTGCTGGTGGCAAGATCAATGCTCCCATTGGTCGCCACGGCCAGCAGCGCCAGCGCATGGCGGTGATGGAGGGTGGCAAGCAGGCTGTCAGCCACTATCGCGTTCTGGAGCGTTTCCGTTCCCACACCCATGTACGGGTCAAGCTGGAAACCGGTCGTACTCACCAGATTCGGGTGCACATGGCCCACATCAACTTCCCGCTGGTGGGCGATCCGGCTTACGGCGGTCGCTTCCGCATTCCGCCGGCGGCCAGCCAGACCATGGTCGAGTCGCTGAAAAACTTCCCGCGCCAGGCCTTGCATGCGCGTTTCCTGGAGTTGGACCATCCGACCACTGGTCAACGCATGAGCTGGGAATCGCCGCTGCCGGATGACTTCGTCTGGTTGTTGTCGCTGCTCAAGCAGGACCGTGAGGCGTTCATCGGATGAGTGGCTGGCTGATTCCTGACTGGCCCGCGCCGGCTGGGGTCAAAGCCTGTGTTACTACCCGCGATGGCGGCGTCAGCCTGGCGCCGTTTGACAGCCTCAATCTGGGCGACCACGTTGAGGATCGGCCTCAAGCGGTGGCCGAGAATCGCCGGCGCCTGACCGAGCACTTCGATATTGCCCCGGCCTGGTTGCAACAGGTGCACGGGATTGCTGTGGCTCACGCCGATCCTGGCGTCGTGGCCAGCGCCGATGCCAGTTGGTCCGCCACGCCAGGCATTGCCTGTGCGGTGATGACCGCCGACTGCCTGCCTGCGTTGTTCTGCAACCGAGCCGGAACCCGGGTCGCGGCAGCCCATGCCGGTTGGCGCGGGCTGGCAGCTGGAGTGCTGGAAGCCACTCTCGACAGCCTGGATGTACCCGCCGCTGAGGTCTTGGTATGGCTGGGGCCCGCTATAGGTCCACAGAGTTTCGAAGTGGGTGCGGAGGTCCGTGAAGCTTTCGTTGCCCAATTAGCGGCCGCGGAGCAAGCCTTTGTCCCTAGCGTCAATGCCGGGCGCTTCATGGCTGACATCTACCAGTTGGCGCGCCTGCGTTTGGCCACCCGGGGTGTGACGGCGGTCTATGGTGGTGGCTACTGCACCGTGACCGACCCACGCTTCTTCTCTTATCGGCGCAGCCCACGTACTGGGCGTTTTGCCTCCCTTATCTGGCTTGAACGCTAGACTAATCTGACTTGCGTCAAGCAGCTGACGCTTGAATCTCCCAGAATCGACCGCATCTAGAGAATCATCTGGCAGGTTTCTCTATTTAGGTGTGTCCATCGCTCCGGCCTGCTCAAAAGGAAGGTGACTAATGCGTATAGACCGATTAACCAGCAAATTGCAGCTGGCCTTATCCGATTCTCAATCCTTGGCCGTTGGCCTCGATCATCCGGCCATTGAACCTGCGCACCTGATGCAGGCGCTGCTGGAACAGCAAGGCGGCTCGATCAAGCCACTGCTGATGCAGGTGGGCTTCGACGTCAACAGCCTGCGCAAGGAACTGAGCAAAGAGCTCGACCAACTGCCAAAAATCCAGAACCCCACTGGCGACGTCAACATGTCCCAGGATCTGGCGCGCCTGCTCAACCAGGCCGATCGCCTGGCTCAGCAGAAAGGCGACCAGTTCATTTCCAGCGAGCTGGTACTGCTGGCCGCCATGGATGAAAACAGCAAGCTCGGCAAGTTGCTGCTGGGTCAGGGCGTGAGCAAGAAAGCCCTGGAAAACGCCATCAATAACCTGCGCGGCGGCGAGGCGGTGAATGACGCCAACGTCGAGGAGTCGCGCCAGGCGCTGGACAAGTACACCGTCGACCTGACCAAGCGCGCCGAGGAGGGCAAGCTTGACCCGGTGATCGGGCGTGACGATGAAATTCGCCGGACCATCCAAGTGCTGCAACGCCGGACCAAGAACAACCCGGTGCTGATCGGTGAACCTGGCGTGGGTAAAACCGCCATCGCCGAAGGCCTGGCCCAGCGGATCATTAATGGCGAAGTGCCTGATGGCCTGAAAGGCAAGCGCCTGCTGTCCTTGGACATGGGCGCGCTGATTGCCGGTGCCAAGTACCGTGGCGAGTTCGAGGAACGCCTGAAATCCCTGCTCAACGAGCTGTCGAAGCAGGAAGGTCAGATCATCCTGTTCATCGACGAGCTGCACACCATGGTCGGCGCCGGTAAAGGCGAAGGCTCGATGGATGCGGGCAACATGCTCAAGCCGGCTCTGGCCCGTGGCGAGCTGCATTGCGTCGGTGCCACCACGCTCAACGAGTACCGCCAATATATAGAGAAGGATGCAGCCCTTGAGCGGCGCTTCCAGAAAGTGTTGGTGGACGAGCCGAGCGAGGAAGACACCATCGCTATCCTGCGCGGCCTGAAGGAGCGCTATGAGGTGCACCACAAGGTAGCCATCACTGACGGTGCGATCATTGCCGCGGCCAAGCTCAGCCATCGTTACATCACTGATCGGCAACTGCCGGACAAGGCCATTGACCTGATCGACGAAGCTGCCAGCCGCATCCGCATGGAGATCGACTCCAAGCCGGAAGTGCTGGATCGTCTGGAGCGGCGCCTGATTCAGCTCAAGGTTGAATCCCAGGCGCTGAAGAAGGAAGACGACGAGGCAGCGATCAAGCGCCTGGAAAAACTCCAGGAAGAGATTGTTCGTCTGGAGCGTGAGTACGCTGACCTGGAGGAAGTCTGGACCTCGGAGAAAGCCGAAGTGCAGGGCTCTGCGCAGATCCAGCAGAAGATCGAGCAATCGCGCCAGGAACTGGAAGCGGCGCGGCGTAAAGGCGACCTGAACCGCATGGCCGAGCTGCAGTACGGGGTGATCCCGGATCTGGAGCGTAGCCTGCAGATGGTCGACCAGCACGGCCACAGCGAGAACCAGTTGCTGCGCAGTAAGGTCACCGAGGAAGAAATTGCCGAAGTGGTGTCCAAGTGGACCGGCATCCCGGTGTCGAAAATGCTCGAAGGCGAGCGCGACAAGCTGTTGAAGATGGAAAGCCTGCTGCATCAACGGGTGATCGGCCAGAACGAAGCCGTGGTGGCGGTATCCAACGCAGTGCGCCGCTCCCGGGCTGGCTTGTCCGATCCGAACCGGCCAAGTGGCTCGTTCATGTTCCTCGGCCCAACCGGGGTGGGTAAGACTGAGTTGTGCAAGGCCTTGGCGGAGTTCCTCTTCGATACCGAGGAAGCCATGGTGCGGATCGACATGTCCGAGTTCATGGAGAAACACTCCGTGGCTCGCCTGATCGGTGCGCCGCCAGGCTATGTCGGTTATGAAGAAGGTGGCTACCTGACCGAAGCCGTGCGTCGCAAGCCGTACTCGGTCATCCTTCTGGACGAAGTCGAGAAGGCGCACCCGGATGTGTTCAATATCCTGCTGCAGGTTCTGGAAGATGGTCGCCTGACGGACAGCCACGGACGTACCGTGGACTTCCGCAACACGGTGATCGTCATGACCTCCAACCTGGGCTCGGCACAGATCCAGGAATTGGTAGGGGATCGCGAGGCACAGCGGGCAGCGGTGATGGATGCGGTGTCCACCCACTTCCGGCCGGAGTTCATCAACCGGGTCGACGAAGTGGTGATCTTCGAGCCTCTGGCGCGGGATCAGATTGCTGGTATCACGCAGATCCAGTTGGGGCGCCTGCGCAGCCGTCTGGCGGAGCGCGAGCTGAGCCTGGAACTGAGCGACGAGGCCTTGGACAAGCTGATCGCCGTGGGTTACGACCCGGTGTATGGCGCACGGCCGCTGAAGCGTGCGATCCAGCGCTGGATCGAGAACCCGTTGGCCCAGTTGATCCTGTCCGGTGGCTTCCTGCCAGGAGCAACAGTCACTGCGTCGGTGCGGGACGATGAAATCGTCTTTGCCTGATCGCACAGTGGCGTATTGATGAAAAGGCCTCGTATGGCGAGGCCTTTTTTTTCACTAGGGCGTTGAACTGAAAGGAAAAGGCTTGTAAAGTGCGCCCCGCAGTCAGTCACCCCCTAGGTTTTTTCTGATGTAGAAGAAACCGGCAATGAAGTCGCAAATCATTGTCTTAAAAGCAATTTAAGGGGTTGACAGGTAGTTTGAAGATTGTAAAATAGCGCGCCTCAGAGGCATGAACGTAGCGATACGGGAAAGCCGAAGAGGATGAAGTAAAAACGTTGTAACTTGAAATATGTAGTTCCGTGATAGCTCAGTCGGTAGAGCAAATGACTGTTAATCATTGGGTCCCAGGTTCGAGTCCTGGTCACGGAGCCAATTTCAAACCGGGGTATAGCGCAGTCCGGTAGCGCGCCTGCTTTGGGAGCAGGATGTCAGGAGTTCGAATCCCCTTACCCCGACCATTTTTGGGTCGTTAGCTCAGTTGGTAGAGCAGTTGGCTTTTAACCAATTGGTCGTAGGTTCGAATCCCACACGACCCACCATTTTTGAGACCAGTTCGCTGGAATCGAATCTTAAGATCAGACGCCAAAAGCTCTGTTCGCAGAAGGCGCCTTTTAAAGGTGCCTTTTTTTTACCGGGGTATAGCGCAGTCCGGTAGCGCGCCTGCTTTGGGAGCAGGATGTCAGGAGTTCGAATCCCCTTACCCCGACCATATTCACGATAAAAGGCACCTCTAGAGGTGCCTTTTTTCGTTTGTCTGCAAAAAAGCGCTGAGGTCGAGGGGCAGCCCGGGAGGCGAGCCTCTTGTTGTCAGTCGATAGGCAGTTCTTCCCAGACCCTAGGTTGTTCAAACAGGCGCTGTTCGAGGGTGATGATGGCCTGTTTCACCTGTTCCACGCATTCCTTGATCATGTTCAGGGACAGGTCGGGGCTCAGGCAGGCATCTTCCAGCTGACGACAACTCTCTACCAATTCTTCGCCTTTGACCACGCGCGCAGCGCCCTTGATACGATGCGCCAACTCTGCCAACTCAGCTGTTGCCTGCTCTTGAAGCAAGGTGTCGAGGCTCTGCATGTCCATGCGATTGTTACTGAGCAACTCACTCAAGATGTGATGCAACATCGTCGGCTCGCTGCCCACCAGGGTATGCAATGACTCCAGGTCGAATACCTGAGGAGAGCGGGGGCTGGTGGGCTTCGTGGGGATGAGGTTCTCACGTTCGCTCTCATCGGCCTGTCCCATGGCCAGCAGACGTTCTTCCAACTCATCCAGGCTGATGGGTTTGATCAGGCAATCATTCATTCCCGCCTGGATGCAACGTTCCACTTCTTCCTGCTGGGCGTCGGCGGTCAGGCCGATGATCATCATTGGTTCGCAGGCCTTGTCCCGCTCATCCTGGCGGATCGCCCGGCTCATCTCGGCGCCGTTCATGATGGGCATGTGGCAGTCGGTGATGATCACGTCAAAGTCCTGCTCGCGCCAGAGATGCAGTGCTTCCAGGCCGTTCTCCGCTTCGAACACGTCATGTCCGAGAAAGCACAGCTGCTGCTGCAGGACCTGGCGGTTCACCGGATGATCGTCTACCACCAGAATCTGCAAACGGTGCGTGTAGCGCCTCTTGACCTGAGGCGGACGCTCAGAGGTGGCCGTGCGCTCCAGTACTTGCAAACGCAGCGCCACATCCACCCGGGTGCCATGCCCCAGGGTGCTGCTCATCGACACCTGGCCACCCATCATTTCGCACAGGGAACGACAAATCACCAGGCCCAGCCCCGTGCCTTCGATGTTCTGCACGTTGCGCTCTACCTGGGCGAAGGGTTGGAACAGGCGTTGCTGGTTACTGGGGGAAATACCAATTCCCGAGTCTTCGACACTGAGCTCGACCCGCAGCACAGCGTTTTCCACTAGCTCGCCGGAAATGGTCACCTTGATAAAACCGGCTTCGGTGAACTTGATGGCATTGCTCACCAGATTGGACAGGATCTGCTTGAAACGCATCCCGTCCACCAGCACATCGCCGTTGATGCTGGAGTCGATCTCGAGGATCAGGCTCAGGCATTTCTGCCGGGCCAGCCCCTCGAACACTCTAGCCACTGATTCCACCAGTTCGCGCAGGTTGGCGCGTTTGGGCGAGAGGCTCAGGCGTCCGGACTCGATGCGGGCAATGTCGAGGATATCGCCGATCAGCTCCAGCAGGCTCTTGGCCGAACTGTAGGCGATTTCAATGCTGGAGCGCTCGATCCGCTCGCTGTCGGCGCGTTTGAGCGCCAGTTCCAGAATGCCGATGATGGCGTTCATTGGCGTGCGTATTTCATGGCTCATGGTGGCCAGGAAGGTGGTCTTGGCCCGGCTGGCCTCATCGGCGAGATTCTTCGCCTCCTTCAGTTCCTGAACCAGATGACGGTGCTTGGTTATGTCCAGCCAGCCGCAGATCACGCCCTTTGTGACACCGGTGGCGTCCTGGAATGGCTGAATCCAGTGCTCGATCCAGACGTCCTTGCCCTGCAATTGCACGGCATATACCGAGGTAATGGTCTTGCCGTCATTGATCGCTTGCAGGTAGTTCTGGTGCAGGTCGGGTCCTGCCGCAAAGTGCTCATCAGGCAGTTCCTGCACGGTCTTGTCCAAGACGTCCTCGGCACTCAGACCGACGCTCTGCAGATAGCTGCGGTTGCAGGACAGCATGTTGCCCTCAATGTCCCGGAGATAGAGGGCCGGAGGCATGTTCTCTGCCAGGGTCTCGATAAAGCGCAATTGTTCATTGAGCGTTTTCTCGGCCTTGACCCGGCGTTGCAGATAGAAGACCCAGAGCAGCGACAGCAGGAGCAGCAACGAAGCGCCAGCTATGATTTCGGCGATCATCAACGCGTAATCGCGCCAGGTTTCGCTGCTCATGCCCGGCGGTGAGCGCCAGTGGTTGGCGATGGCGTTCAAATCGTCCGTCGGGAGGCTGATCAGGGCTTTGTCGAGGATGGATTGCAGTTCCGAATCGCTTCGCCTCAGGGCAAAGCTGGCGGTTGCCTGCCGGGTGTGAATCAGATCGGCAACAGCCAGGCGATTCTGGAACAGGCGGACAATGTAGTAACGCGAGGCCGGCAATGACACCACCGCGGCATCGGCGCCGCCGGTATAGACCATGTTCATGGCGTCCAGCGAGGTGCCGACTTCAATGACTTTGGCTTTCGGGTAGCGCTCGCGCACATGCTGCAGTGTCACGTGTCCGGAAGGGATGGCCAGGCGCTTGTTTGCCAGGTCTCCAGGCCGCTGTGCCATGCCTTTCTTGTCGGTCTGGGTCACGAGGACGAAGGGGCTGGTCAGGAAGGAGCGAGTGAAGCGCAGGTTGTCTTCGCGTTGTTCACTGGCAGTCATGATGGCCAGGTCGGCCTCTGATCGGCGCAAGGCTTCAATCTGTTCCGGGTAGCCGCCGTTGCGAGCGGTGACCTGGAAGTCGAGTCCGGTGCGCTGTGATAGCACGTCCAGCAGTTCAGCGGTGACACCCGAGAAAACGCCATTGGCGTCGAAGAAGGCAATGGGCGCCAGATCGTCATTGATCACCAGGCGTATGACTGGGTTGCGGGCTATCCAGCGCGACTCTTCCGGCGTCAGTGCCATCCTTTGGTCCGACGCAATGAAGCCGCTACCCACCCAGCGCCGACTCAGATTGAGGAGTTTTTCCTTACCGATCGCGTCGATGCTCTGGTTGATAATCCGCAGCAGGCGCTGGTTATCCTCTTGGAGCGCATAACCGTAGCCGCCTTGGGAAAAGTCGGCGAAGCGCTCGAACTTGAGAAAGCCGTAGTAGGAACGATTGATGCGGAAGTAGGCGCTCAGAACATCGTCCACGTACATGTCGGTATGGCCAAAGGCTGCCGCGGCTATGGCCTCGTCATGGGTGGGATAGACCACCAAGTGGGCCAAGGGAAAGCGCGACTGCAGTTGCGCGCTGTGTTCCTGGGCCACAGAAACTCGTAATCCGGCCAGGTTGGAGGGCGATTTGCGCAATTCATCCTTGCGTTTGAACAGTGCCAGCCGGGCTTCGGCGAAGGGGCGAGTAAACCTGACGGCCTCGGCAGGCTGCTCGGAGCTGTAGCTGCCTAGCAAGTCGATATTGGCAGCCTGTAAGGCTTGCATGGCCTCTGCCCGGGTGGCAAAGGACACGATCTTGATGCGAACCCCGAGTATCTGCCCAATCAGAGCGCTGACGTCAGCGGTAATGCCCTCGTAGTGATTGTCGTTGTAGCTGACATTGAAGGGGGACGATTCTGTAGCCACGGCACCGATTTTCAGTTCCGACCTGTGGCGCAGCCAACGCCAGTCTTCATCGTCAAGGGCAAGGTCGTGGTGATCGAGGCGTGCCGTGCTGTACAGCGTATTGGGCAAACTCGGAAGCTGGGCCGCTGCCGGTTGAACAGCCAATATCGCCAAGCAGATAAAAAGCCAGAAAAGTCGTGAATGCATGATCGCTTCAGATAGTGGGGGGCCAGATGGCTCGATCAACGAGTCACAACGCAATGAGCGCCGGGCGGGCGGTACAGAACCTGAGCAACGGGTCGCCTCTTTGATCGGCTCTCCCAAGGGACTAACGAATGCAGTAGGCAATGAAATGGCTTTCCGGCATCGGGCGTGCAAACACGAAGCCCTGGGCTATGTCGCATCCCAGTTCCAGTAGGCGTTCCTGCTGCTCGCGGGTTTCCACTCCTTCGATAATCAGCGACATACCCAATGAACGGGCGAGCGCCACCGTGTAGCTAATGATGGCGCTGCTTCTGGGGTGATGCCCCATCTTGCGCACGAAAGTGCCGTCGAGCTTGATCTGACTGAAGGGCAACTCGCAGAGGCGATCCAGGGAGGAGTAGCCCGCACCGAAGTCATCCATGGCCAAGCCGCAGCCCATTACCCGCAGGCGTACCAGATTTTCCAGGCTACTGGCGGGAGCGCTGATCAGACTGGTTTCGGTGATTTCAAAGGTGATGCTGCTGGATGGAACCTGAAACAGCACGAGCAGGGTGGCAATGGATTCGGTCAGGGTCTGGGACGCCAGCTGTGATGGGTGCAGATTGAACGAGAAACTCAGGGGGATGCCTTTTTGCGCCAGTTTGCGGCGCAAGGCCAGGCCCTGGTCGAACAGTTGCCAGAACAGGCGGTCCAGCAAGCTGTGGTGTTCCATGATGTGCAGGAAGTGCGAAGGCGGCAGTACTCCCAGCTGTGGATGATTCCAGCGGGCTAGCGCTTCCGCCCCTTGGAGCGACGCGTTGTCGAGTGCCACCTTGGGTTGGTAGTAGGGTTCGAATTCGCCGTTGTCCAGGCCGCGAATCACGTCCGCCAGGGTGGGTAGTTCGGACTTTTTCAGAGCAGTGACCAGACCGTGGCGCTGGTTCTGATAACGAGTCAGCAGGGTGGTCAGGCGCTCCAGATTGAAGGGCTTGCCCAGATCACCCAGGAAGTTCAAGCCCAGGCGCCTGATCATCGAGACGGTAGTTTGGCGCAGAATCGGCTCGATCTGGCTGCACAGGATCACGGAGTGCAGTTTGCCGCTTTGGCTGGCGTGGCGTAGGAAGGCCAAACCGTCCATTCCGGGCATTTTCAGGTCACAGATGGCAATGTCCATCCTTTCGCAGTGCTCCAGCAGTGCCAGGGCTTCACTACCGCTGGCCGCTTCATGCACCTGCCCAGGCATCACTTTTTTCAATGCAGTGACGGTAACCAGGCGTTGCAGCGGTTCATCTTCCAGGACCAGAACGTTCAAATTTTGCATTGCCGGCTCATGTCATTATTTGCCGGTCATAGTGCTAAGGCTCTAGAGTTGCAACCATTAGGCAAATCCTTATGTGCGGTAGGAAATTTCTCATTGAAAAATCAGACTGTCTGATTCCTTAAGGAGGCGTCATTAACCCCTTGTATCCTCTGTTATTTGCCAGGAATCTGAAATTTCTGGACGACATCAAGGTGCTGTGCACGAAATTTCTACATGACATCAGCGTCTTTATACGGATACGTAAGTTGCAGCATATAGGGTGCGGTTACGTATATTTTCCGGTCGGTCCGGCTCAACCGAAGGCCGGGTTTTTAAGGTGAAGTGACAATATGCACAGCGTATTGATAGTTGACGATCATCCTGTTGTTCGGCTCGCCGTTAAGGTCTTGCTGGAAAAGAACAACATGCGGGTGGTGGCCGAAACAGACAATGGATTGGATGCGCTGGAGTTGGTGCGCGAGCATGGGCCGGATGTGGTAATCCTCGATATCGGTATTCCCAAGCTGGATGGCCTCAAGGTGCTTTCACGTATCAAGGCTCTGGGCTTGCCCACTGAAGTGCTGGTGCTGACCTCGCAGTCGATTGAAAGCTTCTGCAGACGCTGTATTCAGCTGGGAGCTCGGGGTTTCGTCAACAAGGAGGAGGATCTGGGCAATCTGGTGGTGGCTCTGAATGCAGTGTTGGCCGGCTACACTTTTTATCCGTCGATGGCTTTGGATGTTTCCATGCCCACGGCGGAACAACAGTCCGAGGCCGAGCAGATAGGCCTGCTGACTGATCGGGAAATGATCGTGTTGCAGTATCTAGCACAGGGACATTCCAACAAGGCCATTGGTGAAAAACTGTTCTTGAGCAACAAGACAGTCAGCACCTACAAGACCCGACTGTTGCAGAAACTGGGGTTGGGGTCGCAAGTAAGCCTGGCGGAGTTTGCCAAGCGCAATGCTTTGATTCCATAAAGTGAACATGGTCGGTTACTTGTAATGTCGAGTTTTCACTTAGTTGTGTCTGGATCGCTACCGAACGATGGGGCATGCCGTGTTTGCTCGTTGTGCATGACTTCGAAAGTATCCGGGCAGACGCCTGAGTGAAATGCATGGCATCTGTTTCTATTGGGTTTCAGGGCTCATCCTGGATAAGCCCTGAAAGCTCTTGTTGCTTAAGCTTTTTCTCGTTGGGTTTCAGAGGTAATCGCTGCAATCTTCACGGCTTGTTGGCTTTGTAGATGCCTGTTGATCAAGAGCGCGTTGAGCATCCCGGTCGAGTGGTCCTGATTGTTTCTTCAGCGGTCGATGATGTTGTGCTGTGGTCCGTAGGGCAGCCGGGTGATGTTTTCCGCGCCTTGGGAGTGGACGATCAGAATGTCGTGCTCACGATAACCACCGGCACCTGGACTGCCTTCGGGTAGCCTGATCATCGGCTCCATGGACACCACCATGCCGGGCTCCAGCACAGTGTCTACGTCCTCGCGAAACTCCAGCCCGGTCTCGCGCCCGTAGTAGTGATTGAGGATGCCGAACGAGTGGCCGTAGCCGAAGGTCCGGTATTGCAGCAAGTCGTGTTCCAGGTAGATTTCGTTCAACTGTCGGGCAATGTCGCTGCAGCGGGCTCCGGGCTTGATCAGTTGCAATCCGGCCTCATGCACCTTGAGGTTGATTTCCCACAGCCGCAGATAAGCGTCGGGACAATGCCCAAGGAACAGTGTGCGCTCCAGCGCGGTGTAGTAACCGGCGATCATCGGGAAACAGTTGAGGCTGAGTATCTCTCCCGGGCTGATGCGCCGCGAGGTCAGCGGATTGTGTGCGCCGTCGGTATTGATCCCTGATTGAAACCAGGTCCAGGTGTCCATCAATTCGGCTGCGGGAAAGGTCCGGGCGATTTCCCGCACCATGGCCTGTGTGGCGTGCAGGGCCACATCGTATTCCGATACCTGATCCTGCAGGGCATCGATGGCGGCGGCCCCGCCGATGTCGGCGATGCGTGCACCCTGGCGGATCAGTGCCTGTTCTTCGACTGACTTGAGCATGCGCATGCTCATGCACGGGGCAGCGATATCCAGGAGTTGCGCCCGAGGATAGAGCTCGGCGAAGGCCTGGTGGCTGGGCAGGGTCAGTTGATCGAACTCCAGGCCCAGCCGTGCTGCCTGCGGCAAGGCCTGTTTGACCGCGACGAAGAAGTTGCCCCGGTGCCAGTCGGTGTACACCACCTGATCATCGCAGACCGCCCGACGCCCGGGCTGCCCGCCGTCGATATTGGCGCTGATCAGCACGCTACGTTCCCGGGTCACCACCAGGGCGTACTGACGGCCGAAAGAGCAATACAGGAAGTCGGCGTAGTAGTTGATGTTGTGGTAGGAGGTGAACAGCGCCGCGTCGATATCCTGCTGGGCCATGTAGGCTCGCAGCGTGCTCAGGCGCTGGGCGTATTCTTCAAGGGAGAAGGTTGAAGGGACTTTTTCACCGTTGTGGATCTGAAGGGTCTTGGGCATCTGCATGGCACGGGTCCTTGTCTGCAATGAGCGATGCGCGGCGCCACACTCGGGTGGGCCATGAAGCGGCATTGCAGCAGACTGGGGAGGTGTGGGCATGCGTGATACCGACCTTGATGTGGTTGTCAGCGCGGCGGTTCAAAGGGGCAGGAGAGGTTGAAACATGGGCTTCTTTCATGAAGTGCACCGCTAAACCGGGTAGCACAACCTAGTAGTTCTTATAGGTTTTGCCTGGTCGGCTCCTATCGAGCGTGGCATTCTAGGCCCTGCTGTTAAGGATCAGACAGTAAGGAGACTGAACGGATGCAAAGCAGGCTCGCGGAAGTTAACTCTCGTCTTTTGCTCGGAAACACATTGCATGAGCGGATGGCGGGGACCATGGAAGTGGCCTCGGGGTTGGGGTTCGATGCCCTGGTTTACGACTACAGTCCGGTGCCTTTTGATCAGCAGGGCGAACTGATCATTCCCAGTGCAATGGTCTGCAATACCCCAAAGGACTGGCTGGAGCTCTGGTGCGACGAGGGGTATTACCATATCGACCCGGTCCAGCAGGTGGCGCTGGACAGCATTTCTCCCTTTATCTGGTCCTACAGACCCGAAGCGGAAACCGTCTTGCGCCAGGCTATGGGGCAGCAGCACGCGCCGGTATCGAGTTACCTGCAGCATCATCAAATGTCCCATGGCATGACTGTTCCCATTCACTTGCCTGGTGGTGGTTTCGCCAGCCTGACCGGTTTGCGCTCGGGCAGTACCCAGGTGGCCTTGCATGATCTGCAACAGGTCTTGAGGGATTTCACGCTTCTTTCTCATGCTCTGCAGGAACACCTCTACCCACCGCTCAGTAAAAGCATTCGCAGCTATCCGGTTCAACTGACCAAGCGCGAGCGCGAGTGCCTGAAATGGGCGGCCGAGGGCATGACCTCTGGTGAAATTGCTGAACGCCTGCAGCGTTCCGTGGCCACCATCAACCTGCATCTGACCTCGGCGATGCACAAGTTGGGCGCCAAGAATCGGGTTCAGGCTGTGGTTCGAGCCGTTCACTATCGCTTGCTGGAAAACTAAAGCGAGCACAACCGGCCCGGTCTTATCGCTGATACGGGGGGCGAGGCCGAAAATGACACAGGGTGATCGTCATCAGGGAGTGATGCGCAATGAAAGCAAGTAAACCACCACAGGAAGGTTATGCCTCCTTTGGCTCCTGGCAGACCTGGTATCGGGTGACGGGGGATCTGCAGAATGGTCTGACGCCCCTGGTGATATTGCACGGCGGCCCGGGCTGCACTTATGACACTGTTGATGCCTTCAGGGATGTGGCGGCCAGTGGCCGGGCGATCGTTCAGTTCGATCATCTCGGCAGTGGATTTTCCACTCGCCTGGAGGACAAGCCTTCTTCATTCTGGAGCGTCGAGCTGTATCTGGAAGAGCTGAACAATCTTCTGGATCACCTGCGCATCAGTGAGGACTACGCCTTGCTCGGACATTCCTGGGGTGGGGCGCTGGCCAGCGAGCATGCCGTCTTGACCCCTGCGGGCCTGCGGGCCCTGATCATCGCCAATGCCCCGGCCGACATGCTGACCTGGCAGGCTGAAACCCTGGGTTTGCGTGAGGCCTTGCCAGAGGGGGTCTTGCAGACGCTGATCGGCCACGAGCAGGCTGGAACCCTCCATAGCGCCGAATATGTGCAGGCGTCGCAAGTGTATTTTGAACGGCACGTGTGCCGGCTTCGGCCTTGGCCGGAAGAGGTGGTACGCATTTTTTCCAGGGGATGTTGCGCTACCACGATGGAAAGTGTGCCGCAGCGGGCTAGGAATTTCCCTCTCCTGAGCAACCTGCAGGACTGGAGCGTTGTCGAGCGCCTGCCGCGAATCAAGGTGCCGAGCCTGCTGATCTCAGGGCGTTACGACGAAGCAACCCCTGTAGTGGTCAAACCCTATCTGGACAACGTTCCGAACATTCGCTGGGCACTGTTCGAGAACTCCAGCCACATGCCCCATATCGAGGAGCGGGTTGCCTGTATGGGAACGGTGGTGAGCTTTCTGGATGAGTGTCTGTAGCACACGCTTCGCCCGCCCGTGCACCCCACTACCTTGCGTAGCGGGGCGTACTTTCAGGCGCTTAGTGCAACTTCAAGCGTGGGTCGGTGCCTCGTCCAATCCGGCTGCCGAGCATCAGCATCGCCGTGCGGAACACTCCGTACAGGGCCATTTGGTGCATGCGATACAGCGAGATGTAGAACATCCTGGCCAGCCAGCCTTCGAGCATCACGCTGCCGGTGAGATTGCCCATCAGGTTGCCCACCGCCGAGAAGCGCGAGAGCGAGATCAGCGAACCGTAGTCGGTGTACTTGTAGGTCGGTAGGTCTTTGCCTTCGATACGCAGTTTCAGCGATTTGGCCAGCAGTGAGGCTTGTTGGTGCGCAGCCTGGGCCCGTGGCGGTACGTTGCGGTCGCTGCCCGGTTGAGGGCAGGCGGCGCAGTCGCCGAAGGCAAAGATGTTCTCGTCACGGGTGGTCTGCAGGGTTGGCAGCACCTGGAGCTGATTGATGCGGTTGGTTTCCAGGCCGTCGATGTCCTTGAGGAAACCCGGCGCGCGGATGCCGGCAGCCCACACCTTGAGGCTGGCGGGAATGGTCTGGCCATCAGCGGTGATCAGACTGTCGGCGGTCACCTCACTGACTGAAGCGTTGGTCAGCACTTTGACCCCGAGTTTCTCCAGGGTCTTGTGCACCGGCCCGCTGATGCGCTCAGGCAGGGCCGGCAGCACCCGTGGCCCGGCTTCGATCAGGGTGATGTGCATGTTTTCCGGGAGGATCCGATCCAGGCCGTAGGCGGCCAGTTCATGGGCGGCGTTGTGCAGTTCCGCTGCCAGTTCCACACCGGTGGCACCGGCGCCGACGATGGCCACGCTGATCTGTTCCACGGCATCTGTCTGCCCGGCGTGGGCCCGCAGGTAGTGATTGAGCAGTTGCTGGTGGAAGCGTTCGGCCTGTTTGCGGGTGTCGAGGAACAGGCAATGCTGGGCGGCGCCCTGGGTGCCGAAGTCGTTGGTGGTACTGCCCACGGCGATCACCAGGGTGTCGTAGCCCAGTTCACGGGCCGGCAACAGTTCTGTGCCTTCCTCGTCATAGGTGGCAGCCAACTGGATCTTTTTCTGTTGACGATCGAGCCCGCTCATACGGCCCAGCTGGAACTCGAAGTGGTTCCATTTTGCTTGGGCAACGTAGTTGAGTTCGTCTTCGGAGGAGTTCAGTGAGCCGGCGGCCACTTCGTGCAGCAGGGGTTTCCATATATGGGTCAGGTTGGCGTCCACCAGCATCACACTGGCGGTGCCGCGCTTGCCCAGGGTCTTACCCAGGCGGGTCGCCAACTCCAGGCCGCCGGCGCCGCCGCCAACGATGACAATACGATGAGTCATGGGGATATCTCGCAAGGCTAAAAGAAATCGGTGCAGTCAACCGAGCGAGCGCGATGCAGCTCATAGCGTCAGGTAACTGATAAAACGGCTCAACAGGCCCAGGGCGACCGTCACCACGACCACCACCACAAGGAGCATCCACGGCCGAAAGGGCCGGCGCTCGACTCGGTGCTGGGGCAGTTGCAGGTATTCTTCGACATGGCGTTGGTCGTCGGGGTTCAGGCGGCTGCTCATAAAGGGCCTCGTCAGGTAGACGTCGCAACACAGGGGAATGTTACAGCGCGATGCAATCGAGCATTTACCGAGCATAGCCGCTGCGCGTGGGGGCTCGATGACGAAGTCCCGGCGTTGGCAGGCAAGAGCGCTTTTTTACCATTGCCCGGGATATTGCGCCATGCCCAGGCGAGGCGGATTGACGGACTTTACAAACTGATGCCGACGTCGAAAACGATACTGCGGCCCAGGTTGCTACGCAGGAACTCCGGCGCATCCGGATGGGCGAACAGCACCCGGGCGAAGGTCGGTCCCACCAGGGACAGCGAGCGCCAGCCCTGGCGCAGGTATTCGGTGGGGGGCGGGAAGTGGCTGTTCAGATCCAGCACTTCACGTTTCAGGGCGGCGAAGGCGATGATGTCCAGCTCCCCGAGGTTCATCCCACGCTCCTTGTAGTTGTGGGCCTTCTTGCGCAGGGTCGGCCCGAGGCGCAGCAACAGTTCGTTAGCCGGGATGCGCTTGGGCTTGGCTTCGCGTCGTACCAGTTGGCTCAGGGAAAATGCGCTGCGCCGGCGTTGCAGTTCGTCGCGCCATTCATCATTGAGTCGGCGGCCTTCATCAAGGACGAAGAACACCTCGAAACTGGCCTCGCGAAACAGCACATCCGGCGGTTCCTGCCCGGCGGCGCTGAATTCGTCGTTGCGATAGGGAATATTCAGGCCTTGCAGCAGGCGCTGGCAGACCCAACGCTCACGCTCCCATTTGCGGGCATTGGACAGAAACGCGTTGGCTTGTTCGGCCTGAATGGTGAGCAGGCGCAAAAAATCTGAGTCATCCATATCCCCAAGCTTAGCGCTCAAATATGACCTTAAAAACCACGTTTCTCGAAAAACCTCTGCACCCGGTGCCTGGCGGTGCTTGCTCGAGCCTGCCCAGGGGCGGTGTAGACTGTTTCCCGTCCTACCCCTCGATAAGGAGTGTGCAGTGAAACGCTGGTCAATTCTGTTGCTGGGCCTGTTGCCCCTGTGGGCCCAGGCCCTTGAAATCGGTGAGCGTCTGGCACCCTGGACCTTGCTGGATCAGTTCGATCAAGCCTACAGCCTCGATTCACAGGCGCAGATCCTGCTGGTGGCGCGCGGTATGGACGCGGCCAAGGTGGTGAACGGGGCGCTCAAGGACAAGCCCAAGGATTATCTGCAGGCGCGTCACGGGGTGTTTGTCGCGGATATCCAGCGCATGCCGGCGCTGATCGCCAAGATGTTCGCAGTTCCGGCCATGCGTGATTATCCCTACCGGGTGATGCTCGACCGCGAAGGGCGTGTGGCCTCTCGTTACCCTGCCGCCGAGGACAAGGTCTTGTGGCTGCAGTTGCAGGACGGCCAATTGGTGTCTCGGCAGGAATTCACCACCGTCGAGCAACTGAAGACTGCGCTGGAGAAAGCCCGGCCATGATCAGCGCGGCGCTGCTGTCACCGGCAAGCCTGAGCATCGGCTGGCTGCTGTATGTGCCGGTTCTGATCTGGGCGGTGTGGCGGGCGCCCTGGGTCGAGCTGTTCACCGACAGTCGCCGTCAGCATCTACTGTTCGGAACGGTGTTTGCGTTGTTTCTGCTGTGGTTGGTGCGCCGGGATTTCGATACTGGAGTGTCTTATCACTTCATCGGCATGACGGCGGTGACCTTACTGCTGGATTGGCCACTGGCGATTGTCGGTGGCCTGATTGCGCAGCTGGGCTTGCTGGCACTGGGGCGACAGGAGCTGGCGGCAATGGGGGTCAATGGCGCCTTGCTGATCCTGTTGCCGGTGGCGGTAACCGAGGCCTGTGCCGGTCTGGTGGAGCGGGCTCAACCGCGCAATCCCTTCGTCTATATCTTCTGCTCCGGATTCTTCGCCGCGGCCCTGTCGGCGCTGTTGTGCCTGCTTTGTGGCCTGGGGCTCTTGTGGCTTGATGGGCGTTTCGCCATGCCCGAATGGCTGGAGGATTTTGTCGGCTACCTGTGGCTGATCATCTTTCCCGAGGCATTTATCAACGGCATGGTGATCAGCGCCCTGGTGGTGTTCTGCCCGGAATGGCTGGAAACCTTCAATCGCACCCGCTACCTCAGTGCGCCCTGGAAGGATGAGGACCCGCGCCCTTGATCCATATCAACTCCGAGCCTGGGGCCGCGCTGCATGCTCGGCAAAAATCTCAGGAGTGCGGTCATGAGCGTCTATCAGTGGGCCCGGCAAGAAGTGCGCGACAGTCTGCACAGTGCCCAGCAGGAAGGGTTTGAACCGGGTTTGAGCCTGCGGGCGCTGCTCAGCGCGGTGGTGCAGCAGAGCAAGGGCGTACGTAGCATCGAGGATCTGGCTGACGAGTTGCAGTTCCTCGCGGAGAACCTCGACGACGATCAGGACTACAGCTTCATGCGGCCCTGATCGGCGTCGGTTCGAGCACTCAGTGAGCGCGGGGCGGCAGTTCTTCCGAGAACAGTTCGTCCTCGGCATCCGGGCTCACTGGAATCTTGTGTTCCTCGGCGGCCCAGGCCCCCAGGTCGATCAATTTGCAACGGTCGGAACAGAACGGCCGGTTGGTGTTGGTCGCGGTCCATTCCACGGGGGCGCCACAGGTTGGGCATTCGACGGTCAGGGGTTGGCTCATGACTGGCCTCCACGCAAAGTTAGGTAAAAGTGATGCAGGCGTTCGACCTCGCTGCGCAACCAGGCGTGATCGCGGTCGTTGACCAGCACATCGTCGGCGTGACGCAGGCGCTCCTCGCGGCTGGCCTGGGCCTGGAGAATCGCCTGGACCTGCTGTTCGCTGATCTGGTCGCGCTGCAAGGTGCGTTCGATCTGCAATTGTTGCGGCACATCGATCACCAGAATCCGTTGGGTCATCCGGAACTGGCCTGACTCGATCAGCAGTGGCGACACCAGGATCGCGTAAGGCGATTCTGCACGGGCCAGATGGCTGACGATCTCCTCGGCAATCAGCGGGTGCAATAGCGCCTCCAGCCAGCGACGCTGTTCGGGGACTTCGAAGATCAGCTTGCGCAGTGCCGCGCGATCCAGTTGGCCGTCGGCCTGCAGCACGCTGTCACCAAAGTGCTGGGCAATCTGTTCCAAGGCCGGGCGGCCCGGTTCCACCACCCAGCGAGCGGCGTGATCGGCATCGATCACATGCACTCCCAGGTCGATGAAGTGCTGGGCGGCAGCGCTTTTGCCGCTGCCGATGCCGCCGGTGAGGCCGAGGGTCCAGGGTGTGTTTACGGAGCGAGTCATTGGAAACCGACAAACTGCAAATAGAAGTCGGTTATTTGACCACCCCAGAGCAAGGCAATCCAGCCGGCAATGGCCAGAAAGGGGCCGAAGGGGATGGGCGTCGAAGTCTTGGCCCGGTTCAGGCGCAACAGGACAGTGCCGAGAATCGCTCCCACCAGGGAAGACAGGAGCAATGTCAGCGGCAGGATCTGCCAGCCGCCCCAGGCGCCAAGCATCGCCAACAGCTTGAAGTCGCCGTGGCCCATGCCGTCCTTGCCGGTCAGCAATTTGAACAGCCAGAACACCGACCACAGGCACAGATAGCCGAGTACCGCGCCCCACAGGGCATCCTCCAGGCTCGCCAGCAGCCCGAAGCTGTTGGCAATCAGTCCCAGCCACAGCAGTGGCAACACCAGAACGTCCGGCAGCAGTTGGTGATCGGCGTCGATCAGGCTCATGGCCAGCAGCCCCCAACTGAGGATCAGCAGCAGGCCCGCGGGCCAGCCGAAACCGAAGTGCCAGGCGACGTACGCCGAGATCAGCCCGCAAGCCAGTTCGGTTAGTGGGTAGCGCGGGCTGATGGCGGTCCTGCAGTGGGCGCAACGGCCCCGCAGCCACAGATAGCTGAGCAGGGGAATGTTTTGCCAGGGGCGGATCGGTTGTGCGCAATGGGGGCATTGGGAGTGGGGCAGCAGCAGGTTGTAGGGCGCCGCTACAGGCTCCGGGGGCAGTCCCAGCACTTCGTGGGCTTGAGCCCGCCAATCGCGTTCAAGCATTTTCGGCAGGCGCCACACCAGCACGTTCAGAAAGCTGCCTACGAGCAGCCCCAGTACCAGGGCCGCAGTCACGAAGGCCAGGGGGTAAAGGGTCATGGCTTCAGTCAAGGACATGTTCAGATCGCTGTGCCGAGTTGAAAGATGGGCAGGTACATGGCAACCACCAGGGCGCCGACGATACTGCCCAGGATGACCATGATCAACGGCTCCATGAGGCTGGTCAGGCTGTCGACCAGGTGGTCCACCTCGACCTCATAATGCGCTGCGACTTTTTCCAGCAGATGATCCAGCATTCCGGATTCTTCACCGATGGCGGTCATCTGGATCGCCATAGTAGGGAAGACGCCGCTGGCGCGCATGGCAAAGTTCAGTTGCATGCCACTGGCCACCTGTTGGCGGATGCGTTCCACCGCTTGCCTGAAGACCTTGTTGCCGCTGGCTCCGGCCACTGAATCCAGGGCCTGGACCAGAGGCACGCCAGCCGCGAAGGTGGTGGCCAGCGTACGGGCGTAGCGGGCCACTGCGGCCTTGTACAGCAGCGGGCCGGCCAAGGGCAGGCGTAGCAGTCCCTGATCCACACTGTCCCGCAGGCGCTCCGAGCGCCGATAAGCCTGCCTGATCCCTACCCCCATCAGCAGGCCGGCGCTGAGCAACCATCCGCCGTGGTTCTGGATGACATGGGAAAGGGTGATGACCCATTGGGTCAGTAGCGGCAATTGGGCGTTGAACCCGGCGAACAGGCTCTGGAATTGGGGAACCACCTTGATCAGCAGGATGCTGCTGACCAGGACGGCCACGCCGATCACCGCCACTGGATAGACCATGGCCTTTTTTACCCGGGCCTTGAGGTTCTCGCTTTTTTCCCTATGGGTGGCGACCCGTTCCAGCAGGGTATCCAGGGCGCCGGACTGTTCGCCGGCCTCCACCAGATTGCAGTACAGCTCGTCAAAGTGGCGCGGATGTCGGCGCAGCGCCGTGGCCAGGCTGGAGCCAGCCTCGATGTCGCGTTTGAGGCTGGCCAGCAGTTGGCGCATCAATGGCTGGACGAAGCTCTCGGCAATGATTTCGAAGGCTTGCAGCAGTGGCACTCCGGCCTGCATCAGGGTTGCCAGTTGCCGGGTGAACAGGGCGATCTCCCGTGCCTTGATTCGTTGGCCCGATCGGAGCCAGGCCCTGGGCTTGCGGCGTACCCGGGTTGGAGTGATGCCTTGCCTGCGCAGCTGAGCTCGGATCAGCGCCGGGTTTGCAGCGCTCAGCTCGCCGGCCAACTTGTGGCCCTGGCCGTCGGTGCCTTGCCAGAGATAGACGCTGGCCACAGGTGCTTTTACCGCCATGGTTCAATCCTTGATGCAGGGGTGAGCTTCTTGAAGCCTAGCCGCCGGGCACCTGACGCATAGGGGCGCTAGATGACGAAATTTGTCAGTTTGTGCAACTCCTCGTACTCAAGGCCATGGGCTATCATCGCTGCAGGCCTTGAATTCCGTGGGGTTAACCTTGGCACAGGGCGTGCTTCAAGCCTTGCTGATTACCCACGGAGCATTCTTGCCAGGAGGCAACTCATGAAACATCAATCCGCTTTTACCCTGATCGAATTGCTGGTGGTGGTGGCCATCATCGGCATTCTCGCCACAGTGGCGATGCCGCTGTATTCCAAGTACCAGGTGCGGGCCAAGATGATGGCCGCGTTGGCCGAGGCGTCGGCGCTGAAGGTCAATATTGAGGACCTGCTTAATCAGGGAATCGACCCGACTCTGGCCCTCGCCGGTGGCACGCCCTTGACGTTGAACTGCCGAATGAGCGCCGAGGGCACTGCCGCCACCGGTGAAGGCAGTATCGGCTGTACCCTCCTCAATGCTCCGGGGGCGGTGTTGAACAAGACTCTGGTACTGAGCCGTTCGCCAGCTTCGGGATGGACGTGCAACACCACAGTGGAGGCCGACTATGCGCCCAAGGGCTGTGCCGCGCACGACACCTGAGTCCTGGCAGGCTGTTGGGGGTGGGCTTGATGAGCTGCGTCGAAAAAAGCCGCAACTTGCATGCAGATTGTTGGGTGGTCATGCATTTTGCATGATGCTGATTCTTCGCGTTATCTATAACTTATTGTTTTTTATGGGTTTTTTATGTGGTCTGGACTTGGCACAGCACCTGCAATATCCCTCATAACCCTGTTGCCAGGACACGGCGCAGGCTTTCTAAAAGAACAGGAGTTACTCGTATGAAGAAGTTCGCTATCGCTGCTGCAACTGCTACCGCTCTGACCCTGACCATGTCCAACGCAGCATTTGCGCAGACCACTCAAAGCACCCAGTCGCCTATGGTCGTGGCTGCCGGTGAAGTGACCAAGGCCAAAGAGGCCACCTCCGATACCTGGATCACCACCAAAGTGAAAAGCGATCTGGTAACCGAGAAAGGCATTCCTGGCACCGACATCAAGGTTGAAACCAACAAGGGCGTCGTCTCGCTGTCGTCCACTGTTGCCATTACCGAGGCGCAGAAAGCTACAGCCGTGGCAATCACCAAGAAAATCAAAGGCGTTCAAGCGGTCTCTGCCGACGGCCTGAAAGCCGAGTAAGACCCCAAGCTTCTCGCCTGGACAGGGAGAGGGGGCGGTAGACGAGCCAAGCGATACGTCTGCCGCTTCTTTCAAAGGTTCATGCGGAAGATCACAAGGATGTGATCATTACAGGCCCCGGCACTTTGTGTCGGGGCCTGTTCTATTGGGCGGGGAAGTGGCGCTGCTTGAGGCCGGCGCGGGCCTTACTCGCTGTCCAGGTGCAGCGGAGTGATCACCTTGCCGTCGCTTTCGGCCTGGCCGAGGTTGGCATCGATGAAGTAGACCCGGTCATCGGCCAATTGGCCCTTGTCCACCAGGAAGTCCTTGATGCTGCTGGCCCGTTCCTGGCCCAGTTGGCGCAGCAACACGTCGCTGCCGCTCCAGAACTTGATCAGCCCCTCACGCAGTTTGGCACTGCGCTCGTCGCGGCTGAGCTGGGTCCATTCGGCCGGAGGTTGCTGTTTCAGGCGGGTGCGGTAGATGCCTTCCAGCAATGGCGCTTTCTCGCCCTCGGGAACCTGCAGCAAGGACGCCTGGGCCGGCACCTTGTCGCCGCGCCGTTGCAGGATTTTGTAGTAGTTGTACTGGTACTCGCGCTCCAGACGCTGTTCGGCGATCAGCGGACCATCGCTGCTCTGGGCGCTGGTGCCTTCGATCTCCAGGCGCAAGGTCGGACGCTCCTTGAGGGCCTTGGCCAGGGTGGTGAGGGCTGACTCGGACTCTTTGCTCAGTTCGCTGGAGCCAGGAGCGAAAGACACACTGCTCAGGTCTTCAGAGTCGCCGCCGGTGACCAGGCCGCCAATGAACTTGAAGGGGGCCTGGGCTGCTCGCAGCACCAGGTTGCGCAGGGTCTGCCAGACGATTGGCATCACGCTGAACTGTGGGTTGTTGAGGTCGCCGGAAATTGGCAACTCGATGGAAATCTTGCCGTCGGTGTCTTTCAGCAGGGCTACGGCCAGGCGAATCGGCAGGTCCACGGCGTCTGGGCTGTCGACCTTTTCACCCAGTTGCAGTTGTTCGACCACCAGTTTGTTCTCGGCCTTGAGCTGGCCCTTGGTGATCATGTAGTGCAAGTCGAGGTTGAGTCGGCCCTTGCGAATACGAAAACCGGCGAACTTTCCGGAATAGGGCGTCAGGGTGGTCAACTCCACTCGCTTGAAGCTGGTGGCGATGTCCAGTGCGGCCATTGGATCGAAGGGGTTGACGCTGCCCTTGATGGTCACTGGAGCGTAACGGTCGACCTTGCCCTTGACGTCCACCTCCGCCGGCTTGGCCTGGCGGCTGTCGATGGTGCCGATATGCCCGTTGAGTTGCTGGACTGCCGTGGCGAAGTTTGGTGTCAGGCTCAGGTCGGCGAAGTTGGCCGAACCATCGTTGATGGCGATTTTACCAATGTGAATACCCAGTGGCTTGCTGGAACTTGGGGCGGGCTTGCCCGAGGATTTGCTGCTGCCGCCTGCGGGTTGTGGAATCAGCAGGTCGTCGATATTGGTGGTGCGGTCATCGTTGATGATGAAGCGCGCATAAGGCTGCATCAGGTTGACCTGGCTGATGGTCAGGCTGTCACCGTGCTGATAGTTCAGGCCCTCCACCACCACTTGTTTCCACTTCACGAAGTCGCGGGTCTTGAGGGTGTCCAGGGTGTGCAACTGATCCACTTCGGCCCGGCCGGTGATGCTGAAGGTCAACGGTTCGACTTTCTTCAGGTCCACTGCCAGGTCGCTGCCGAGCATGCCGCTGCGCAGTTCCAGGCGAATGAACGGGCTGATGTAGGACTGGGCGACCCGCAGGTCGATGTCCTTGGTCTGCACCTTGAGCTTGGCGGTGATGGGGTTGAGATTGACTTCGCCGGTGGCGCTGACCTTGCCTTGTTTACCCAGGCCGGTATCGAGCTTTAGGGTGAAAGGCGACTGGTTGAGGCTGTCGAAGTTTTTCAGATCCAGGTTCAGCGGGCCAACGTCCAGCGCCACGGCCGGTTTGGCTTGGCGGTCGGCCAGGTGCACCTGATAGTTGCGCAGTTCCACATCCTTGAGCAGTACCTGCCAGGGCTTGCTGGGGACTGCGGGTTCCTTGGTGGTATCGGCTGTGGCTGGCTGAGGCTTGGCTGCCGGCTTGGCGGGTTGGCTGGCGAAGAGCTTTTGCCAGTCCAGTTGGCCATCGGCTTCAAGGGCGGCCCAGGTCTCCAGTTTCTGGCTGCGGATCTTGCCGACTATGACGTGCTGCTTGGCCAGGTCCACCGTCGCTTCGCTGATGTCCAGGCGCTCCAGGCGCGCCAGCGGGCGACCGTCCGGGGCTTTGATGGCGAATGGCGCAACGCTGATGGAGGTGTTGTCCAGCAGCAGTTCGGTTTCCTTGGTCAGGCTGAATTTATAGTGGGTGCTGAGGTTGACCACGCCGTCTTCCAGCACCAGCGGCACGGCGTCACGTACATAGGGCCACCAGGCTTTCATCTTGCCGTCGGTGACTTTCAAGGTGCCTTCGGAAGCCAGCGGGGTCACGCTGAAGTTGCCGCTCCAGTCGATCTGTCCGCCTTCCGGGCCGGTGGCCACCAGGGTCATGTCGGCGCTGTCATCCGGCAGGGTGCTGAGGTTCTTCAGTTCAAAGTCGAGCTTGTTGTAGAGAAACTCGATGGGCTCGCTGGGGCGCAGGTCCTTGAAGTGCAGATAGCCGCCCGCCAGCTTGATGCGCTCAATGCGAACGGGAAACGGCTTGGCGTCGGGATCGCTCGGGGTCGGTTCGCTGGCAGGCAGCTTGAACAGGGCCAGGAGGTTGAGCTTGCCTTCCTTGTCGAAGAGGATCTCGGTCTTGGGCTGGTCCAGTTCGACGTCCGCCAGATGCAGAGCGCGTTTCCACAGACTGTCCAATTGCAGATTGGCGTAGAGGCGCTGGAAGGCAATCTGTTCCTTGCCCGGTTCGCCGACGCTCAGGCCCCAGAGGGTCAGTTCCAGGCTGAAGGGGTTGAGTTCGATACGCTGGATATGGGCCGGGGTCGTGGCGTAGTTGGCCAGTTGCTGGTTGGCCACCCGCAAGGCGATGCCCGGCAAAATCAGAAAGCCCAGCAGACTGTAAAGGGCGAGAGCGGTCAACAAGGCGCAGAGAGCGCGAATCAATCCTTTGGTCATGCGAGGCTTCATCTATCTGGATCGGAAGTGCCTTGGAGTATGGCACGCGTTTACGGTTCCGAAACCATCACAGTCTTCAGGATTGTTCAGATTTTTGCCCCTGATCAAAGTTGCAGGATCAGTGTTTTCAGCGGCGGTTGTCCGTCCTGGGAAGGGAAGTCCGCAGCAGGGGCAAGGACCTGGCAATCGCGTACTGGCCGCCCGGCTTTCTCGGCGCAGCGCAGCACTTGTTCTCGCCATTCCTGCAACGACACCTTGGCCAGGTTGTTACAGCAGATCAGCACACCCTCTTCGGCAGTGGCCAGCAGCGCCGGCTTCAGCAGGCTCTGATAATCGCGCAGCAGGTCGACGGTGCCGAAGGCACTCTTGGCCCAGGCCGGAGGGTCCAGCAAGACCAGATCGTATTGGCGTTGTTCAAGACGTGGGTAGCTGGGGAGCTTCTGTCCGCGTCGCTGACTGATGGGCAGGCCCGCCAGTTGGCGGATTGCTGGGAAGTAGTCCGACTGCACGAACTGCATGCCGGGTAGCTGCGGGTTGAGCTGGCCGTTTTCCCGGCCTACCGCCAGGTTGCCTTCGGCGAAGTCCAGGTTGAGGACCTCCCGGGCGCCTCCGGCCGCAGCGCAGAGGCCGACACCGCAGGTATAGGCGAAGAGATTGAGCACGCTTTTCCCGGCGCTGTGCTGCTTGACCCAGCCGCGAGCGTTGCGCAGGTCGAGAAACAGCAACGGGTCCTGCCCGGCATGACGGCCACGGACACGATAATTCAACCCCCATTCATGGCCGACCAGATCCTCCAGGGCACTGTCGTCGGCGCGGTATACCGAGTCTTCACGGTCGATACGCGAGTTGCCGCGTGAGCGATCGTTGTAGACCAGCAGGGTCGACAGGTTCAGCTGTTGATTGATGGTTTCGTGCAATTGCAGCAGGGCATCGCGTTCCAGCGTTTGGTGAAAGCTCTGTACCAGCAACTGCGGCCCATAACGGTCGACGGTCAGGCCACCGGCGCCTTCCTGGCTGCCGTGGAACAGGCGATAGCAGTCGGTGCCTTGCTGGTGCAGTTCGGCGAGCAGGTCTTGACGGTGATCGAGGGCGGCGCGCAGCGCCTGATTCAAGGAAGACATGCAGGGCGCCTTGGAGAAGAGGAATAAGGCGCCGCAGTTTACCAGCCTCCTGCCCGTTGTAGGAGCCAAGTGCTGGCGAAGGCGATCTCTCGGACTCTATGGCCAAGGCCACGCCCTGACTGCCGCCGATGATCACTTTGGCATCGCCGCAGCCAATGGCCTGGGCGCTCAGGTGCAAGACCTTGAGGCCGGAGCCGCAGACTTTGCTCAGGGTCGTGGTGGGTACGGCGTGGTGCTGGCCGGCCAATTGCGAACTGTCTGGGCGTGTTGTGCATGAGCGGTCGTCTTCTACAGACCCATGCGTCGTTTCGCTCGATGCACCGAACTGTCACGCACCGCCCAGCGCAGCATCGGCGTACTGCGTTTGACGCTGGCTCGAATCAGCTGGCGTTGCAGCGGGTTCTGATTGACGTCAAGCATGGCGCTGGCCCAGTCCGGCAGCAGGTCGATACCGGCCTGCATCATCAATGAGCCAAAAGGTTTGGCCAGGCGACTGGGAGCTGGAGCCGCCTGTAGCAGGCGCAGAACCTCGCGACTGCGATCGTCGCACAGCAGTTGCGGACGCATGGCCTGCAGGTAGTCGGCCACCGCCCGCCGCGAGCGGGGCACATCCCGGGCGCCGAGACGTTCGGCGATCAGCGCGATCTCGTTGTAGTAGCGGTCCTGGTCTGCCCCTGACAGGCGAGGGTTGAGGTAACGCAGGTGGGCGGCGAGAAAGTTGCTGACTTCCGCCACATGCACCCAGGTCAGCAGGTCCGGATCGCTGGCGGTGTAAGGACGGCCATCAGGAGCGGTGCCCACGATATGCAGGTGAATAGTGCGTACTTTTTCGATCAGCCATTCGGCGTCCTGACGGGAGCCGAAGGTGGTGCCGGAAATGAACTGGCCGGTGCGGCGCAGGCGGCCGATCATGTCCTGGCGAAAGTTCGAGTGGTCCCAGACCCCGGCCAGGGCCAGGGGGTGCAGGGCTTGCATCAGCAAGGCACTGATGCCGCCGATCAGCATGCTGCTGAAGTCGGCGTGTACCTGCCAACTGACCGAGCCCGGCCCGAACAGGCCGGGGTCGCCCTTGGGATGCTCCAGGTCGAGTTGCCCCAGGGAGAGGCCAGACAAGCTCATGACCTGGCTTTCGATACGGCTGCGAATGAATTCCATGACAGCTCGGTGCGGGTAGTGAAAAAAGGCGCGGCCGTGGCCGCGCCGGTTTCAAGCGTTCAGGCGCTTGTCGATCAGGCCTTCCACCACACTGGGGTCCGCCAGGGTCGAGGTATCCCCCAAGGTCTCCAGTTCGTTGCAGGCGATCTTGCGCAGGATACGCCGCATGATCTTGCCCGAGCGAGTTTTCGGCAGGGCCGGGGCCCACTGGATCAGCTCCGGTTTGGCAAAGCTGCCGATTTCACGGCTGACCAGGGCCAGCAGTTGCTTTTTCAGTTCCTCGTCGGGTTCGATGCCTTGCATGGGCGTGACAAAGGCATAGATCCCCTGGCCCTTGAGGTCGTGGGGGTAACCGACCACGGCGGCCTCGGCGATGTCGTCGTGAAGCACCAGGGCGCTTTCCACTTCGGCGGTGCCGATGCGGTGCCCGGAGACGTTGATCACGTCGTCGATGCGTCCGGTGATCCAGTAGCTGCCGTCCTCGTCCCGGCGCGCGCCGTCACCGGTGAAGTAGTAGCCGGGGTAAGGCGCGAAGTAGGTTTCGATCATGCGCTTGGGGTCGCCGTAGACGCTGCGTATCTGTGCCGGCCAACTGGCCTTGATCGCCAGGATACCGCTGCCGGCACCTTGGATTTCCTTGCCCTGGTCGTCCAGCAACACCGGTTGTACACCGAACATCGGCGTCGAGGCGCAGCCGGGTTTGACCTGCCGGGCGCTGACCAGGGGGCTGAGCATGATGCCGCCGGTCTCGGTCTGCCACCAGGTATCGACAATCGGGCAGCGCTGCTCGCCCACGACATTGAAATACCACTCCCAGGCTTCCGGGTTGATCGGTTCGCCAACACTGCCCAGGAGCCGCAGGCTGCTGCGGGAGGTGCGCTGCACGGGGTCGTTGCCTTCGCGCATCAGGGCCCGCAGGGCGGTCGGGGCGGTGTAGAAGATGTTCACCTGGTGCTTGTCCACCACCTCCCAGAAACGCGAGGTGCTGGGGTAGTTTGGCACGCCTTCGAAGATCAGCGTGGTGGCACCGTTGGCCAGCGGACCGTAGAGAATGTAGCTGTGGCCGGTGACCCAGCCGACGTCGGCGGTGCACCAGAAGACCTCGCCGTCGCGGTAGTCCAGTACGTACTTGAAGGTCATGGCGGCCTGTAGCAGGTAGCCGCCGGTGGTATGCAGAACGCCTTTGGGTTTGCCGGTGCTGCCGGAGGTATAGAGGATGAACAGCGGGTCTTCGGCGTCCATCGGCTCGGGGGCGCACTGGTCGCTGGCCGCGGCTACGGCCTGCTGGTAGTGAATGTCGCGGCCCTCTACCCAGTTCACCGGGTTACGGGTGCGCTCGACCACCACCACGCTGCTGACGTCCGGGCAACTGAGCAGGGCCTTGTCGACGTTGCTCTTGAGGGGAATCTGTTTGCCGCCGCGCACGCCTTCGTCGGCGGTGATCAGGGTGCGGCAGTCAGCGTTGAGAATCCGGTCGCGCAGGGCCTCCGGGGAGAAGCCGCCGAACACCACCGAATGCACGGCACCGATTCGGGTGCAGGCGAGCATGGCGTAGGCCACTTCGGGAATCATCGGCATGTAGATGCACACCCGGTCGCCTTTTTTCACGCCACGGCTTTTCAGCACGTTGGCCAGGCGGCAGACATGCCCGTGAAGTTCTTTGTAGGTGATGCGCTGTGAGTCGGCGGGGTTATCGCCTTCCCAGATGATGGCTGCCTGATCGCCGCGTTTTTCCAGATGACGATCAATGCAGTTGTAGCTGACGTTGAGTTGGCCGCCACGGAACCAGCTGGCCTCGCCGGTGCGCATGTCATGGCTGTGCACGCTGTCCCAGGGGCTGCTCCAGTGCAGGAAACGCTTGGCCTGCTCGGCCCAGAACACATCTGGCTGCTCAATGGATTGGCGGTAGAGGTGGTGGTAGTCGTCCTGACTCATTTGCGCCGCCCGGCGGACGGCATCGGCTTTCGGAAAAGTGCTGATATCGAACATGACGGTTCCTTATTCTTGTTTTGCGACAAGCCATAAGGGTGCGCACAAGTGTCAGGAAGGTTCAAGGGGGGAGGGCCGGGGCCCGGACGGGAGCCGACGTGGCGGCTCCCGGGACAGAGAAGGTTGATCAGCCGCGGTGACGGCCGCGGAAGTAGTTGATCAGGCCTTGGGTCGAAGCATCGTCGGCCAGGGTTTCGTCGCTACCGACCAGACGGTTGTAGACGCCTTTGCCCAGTTCCTTGCCCAGCTCCACGCCCCACTGGTCGAAGGCGTTGATGCCCCAGACCACGCTTTGCACGAAGACCTTGTGTTCGTACAGCGCTACCAGGGCGCCCAGGCGCCGCGGGCTGATGCGTTCCACCACCAGGGTGTTGCTCGGACGGTTGCCGGGAATCACCTTGTGCGGCGCGAGTTTTGCCACATCGGCTTCGCTCATGCCTTTCTCGCGCAGTTCGCTCTCGGCTTCGGCGCGGGTCTTGCCCAGCATCAGCGCCTGGCTCTGGGACAGGCAGTTGGCGTACAGCCACTGGTGGTGGTCAGCCACCGGGTTGAAGCTGACGATCGGCACGATGAAGTCGGCCGGAATCAGCTGGGTGCCCTGGTGCAGCAACTGGTGATAGGCGTGCTGACCGTTGCAGCCTACGCCGCCCCAGATCACCGGGCCGGTATCGGTGGCCACCGGGGTACCGTCCTGGCGCACGCTCTTGCCGTTGGATTCCATGTCCAACTGCTGCAAGTGCTTGGTGATGTTGCGCAGGTAGTGGTCGTACGGCAGGATCGCGTGACTTTGCGCTCCCCAGAAGTTGCCGTACCACACTCCCAGCAGGGCCAGCAGTACCGGCATGTTCTGCTCGAACGGTGCGCTCTGGAAGTGCTGGTCCATGGTGTAGGCACCGGACAGCAGTTCCTTGAAGTTGGACATGCCGATGGCCAGTGCGATCGGCAAGCCGATGGCGGACCACAGCGAGTAGCGTCCACCGACCCAGTCCCACATTGGGAAGATGTTCTCTTCACGAATGCCGAAGGCCACGGCGGCCGCGTTGTTGCTCGATACGGCGATGAAGTGGCGGTGCAATTCGGCTTCGGAGCCGCCCTGGGCCAGGTACCAGGCCCGCGCCGCCTGAGCGTTCTTCAGGGTTTCGAGGGTGTTGAATGACTTGGAAGAAACGATGAATAGCGTGGTTTCTGCACGGATTTTCGCCGAAAGCTCATGGAACTCGCTACCGTCGATATTGGCCAGGTAGTGACAGCGCACGCCTTTCTGGGCATAGGACAACAGCGCCTCGGACACCAGCTCCGGGCCGAGGAACGAGCCACCGATACCGATGTTGACCACGTCGGTGATGGGTTTCTCGGTGTAGCCGCGCCACAGGCCGTCGTGGATGCGCCCGACCAGTTCGGTGATCTGGTTCAGTACCTTGTGTACTTCCGGCATCACGTTGACGCCATTGACCGACAGCTTGTCGCCCACTGGACGGCGTAGTGCAGTGTGCAGCGCCGGACGGCCTTCGGAGGCGTTGACCAGCTCACCAGTCACCATGGACTTGATGGCATCGGCCAGACCGACTTCCTTGGCCAGATTCACCAGCAGATCGCGGGTCTGGCTGGTGATCAGGTTTTTCGAGTAGTCGAGAAACAGTCCGCAGCTGCTCAGGGTAAATTGGTTGAAGCGCTGTGGATCGGTATTGAACGCCTCGCGCATGCTGAAATCCTGCATGGCTTGGCGGTGGTCTTTCAACGCTTGCCAGGCGGGCAGAGCGGTAACGTCGTGAGGAGTGCGGTAGTACGCCATCGCTGCGGTTTTCCTTTTGCTTGAACTGCCTTTTTGGACACTGAGAAGCCCGGAACGTCCTGCGCGGTCTCAAGGACCTCGTTCCTTCAGTCCTGTGCTGATTCGATTAATCACCCAGGGCGATAACAGTAACTCCAGCGTGCTGTTCTGTCTTGGCTTTGTGCGCCTTGTGGCCGGTACTATTTTGTACTGGCGGGGCCAATCAGGGCTGCATGGGGGGCTTTCAGCGGGAATAAACGGGGTTGGAATCGGCTGGCTTCAACGGGGACCCCAAGGTTTCGTGGTTCCGCTCGTTGCCGGGGGCATCTACCGCCTGCGTGGTCTGGCACTGAGCAGATCGCTTTCACCCTGGGCAAGATGGCACGCATGGGAAATTCCTGGGTCGGATCCTCGAACAGGACCTGCAGTATCAGCTGCAGGCCCCAGCCGGCGGCAGTTTGCCCGAAGGTTGGCGTTCGGGCAATCAGGCGTTCATGCCGGCGTGTCGAGGTCCAGATGCAGGTTGTCGATCAAGCGTGTTGCGCCCAGATAAGCCGCCACCAGAATCACCAGGTCACGGTCTTCGGCAGTGGCGGGACGCAGGTTTTTCGCGTGACGGATTTCCAGGTAGTCCCGTCGCAGGCCGGCCGCCTCGAGCTGCTGCTGTTGCTCGGCCAGTAGCCTCGGATAGTCACGCTCGCCATCCCGAATGGCCTGAGCGATTTGGCTCAGACTGCGGTACAGCACTGGGGCGATGGCGCGCTGCTCTGCGCTCAAGTAGCCATTGCGCGAGGACAGGGCCAGGCCGTCGGTGGCCCTCACCGTTGGCTCGCCGATGATCTGGATCGGCATGTTCAGGTCATGCACCAGGGCACGAATGACCGCCAACTGCTGGTAGTCCTTCTGGCCGAACACGGCAAGGTCCGGCTGGACCATGTTGAACAGCTTGCTGACCACCGTGGCCACGCCTTCGAAATGACCGGGGCGGCTGGCGCCGCACAGGCCTTCGGAGAGCTGTGGCACGCTGACCCGGGTCTGTCCAGCCATGCCGTCGGGGTACATCTCTTCGACACTGGGAGCGAACAGCAGATGGCAGCCGGCTTCGAGCAGTTTCTCCTGGTCGGCGGCCAGGGTGCGCGGATATTTGTCGAGGTCTTCGCCGGCGCCGAACTGCAGCGGGTTGACGAAGATACTGGCCACCACGAAATCCACTCGCTGGGCGGCCTTGGCCACCAGGGCGGCGTGACCGCTGTGCAGGTTGCCCATGGTGGGGACGAAGCCGATCCGCTTGCCTTCGCTGCGGGCGCGGGCGACCGCAGCGCGCAACTCGCGCACGGTTTTGACTGTATTCATGCAGAGAACCCGTGTTCGACGCCTGGGAAGGTAACGGCCTTGACCGCTTCGACATAGGCACTCAACGCCGCCTGGATGCTGTCTTTGCCGGCCATGAAGTTCTTCACGAACTTGGGCGAGCGACCGCTCAGGGACAGGCCCAGCATGTCGTGGAGCACCAGCACCTGGCCGTCGGTGGCGCTGCCGGCACCGATGCCGATCACTGGGATCTTCACTGCCTGGGTGATTTCCGCCGCGAGTTCGCTGGGGACGCACTCCAGCAGCAACATGGCGGCACCGGCCTGCTCCAGGGCAATGGCATCGGCCCGCATCTGCCGCGCCTGGTTCTCGTTGCGCCCCTGGACCTTGTAGCCGCCCAGCACATTCACTGTTTGTGGGGTCAGCCCCATGTGTACGCAGACCGGAACGCCGCGTTCGTTCAGCAGGCGAACCGATTCGGCCAGCCAGGCGGCACCTTCGATCTTGACCATGTGCGCCCCGGCCTGCATCAACTGGGCCGAGCTGCTCAGGGCCTGTTCGGGGGTGGCATAGGACATGAAGGGCAGGTCGGCGAGGATCAGCGCGCCGTTGTTGCCGCGTTTGACCGCCGCGACGTGATAGGCCATATCGGCGTTGCTCACGGGCAGTGTGCTGTCGTGCCCTTGCAACACCATGCCCAGGGAGTCGCCTACCAGCAGGACTTCGACGCCGGCTTCACAGCAGGTGTGGGCGAAGGTGGCGTCATAGCAGGTCAGCATGGTGATCTTTTCACCTTTCTGCTTGAGGCTTTGCAGGGTGGTCAGAGTGATGTCTGGCATGAAAAGGGGTCCTCATTTCAGGCGCTTTGGAAACTACTGCGAGTAACGCGCGTGATTCTTCGTTATTCAGGCGCACGGTCTTTTGTCGTGCTTATACAGCCTGGTTCCAAGCGATTTGAAAGCGGTACCGGGATTCGCGCTGGTGGCGTTGGACGCCTTATTCTGTGCCCAGAAGGGGCTGTGTACCAGCGGGTGCCACCGCCGTTGCACAAGCGCCTTGGCCTAGCGTTTCCTGGGGTCGCCGCGAACAAGCCTCGCTTGAATTGCGCCCTTTAACGCCGGGATGGCGGCAACGGGACGCCTATAGTCGTGATGAGGACTCTGGAAGTCAATTAGATGTGTTACCGCCTTGTTACGCCGTGAGTGTTACCGCCGTTACTGATGCGTTTCAGCGGTTATTTCAGCCGTTCCAGGCCGACAAATGGACAGGCGTCGAGCAGCTCCTGCAGGGTACGTCCGTCGGCCAGTCGCAATTCAGCGGGGGCCAGTTCCGCCAGGGGATAGAGGACAAAGGGGCGGGCGTGCATATGGTAATGAGGGACTTTGAGGCGCGGTTCGTCAATCAGACGGTCGCCGAACAGGAGGATGTCCAGGTCCAGGGTGCGGGGGCCCCAGCGCTCATTACGTTCTCGGCCTTGCTGGTTTTCGATGGCCTGCAGTGCATCAAGCAGTGCCAAGGGCTCCAGGTCACTGTCCAGCGCCGCCACGGCATTGGTGTAGCGCGGTTGGCCGGGCAGCAGGGAATCGCTTTGATAGAAGGCCGACACGCCGTGGAAGTGGCTTGCGGGCAACTGCGCCAAGGCCTCGAGTGCGCTGCGCAGTTGCTCTTCAGGGGCAGCCAGATTGCTGCCCATGCCAATGTAGATGCGTTCCATCGATTACTCGCCTGAAGCGCTGGAGCTGCCTGCACGCTTGCGTTTGGCACCGCTGCTGCGCCGACGTTTGCGTGGCGCGCCGCTGGTGTCTTCCTTACCGCTCAGGTCGCGGATCATGTCGCGGCGTTCGGAGTCGTTGGCGTCCTGGTAGTCGGTCCACCATTCACCCAGGCCGTCGGTCTGCTCGCCTGCGCTTTCACGCAGCAGCAGGAAGTCGTAGCCGGCACGGAAGCGCGGGTTGTCCAGCAACTGGTCGGCGCGCTTGCCGCTGCGCCGTGGCAGTCGTTCCTGCATATCCCAAATTTCGCGGATCGGCATGGTGAAGCGCTTGGGAATGGCAATGCGTTGGCACTGTTCGGCGATCAGTTCGTGGGCAGCTTCCTGCATGGCCGGGATTGGCGGCATGCCGCGCTCCTGCAGGCGCAGGACCCGGGCGGGCAGGGCCGGCCAGAGCAGGGCGGCGAACAGGAAGGCCGGAGTCACGGGCTTGTTCTGCTTGATTCGCAAATCAGTGTTGATCAAGGCTTCACTGATCAATGTATGGGTGTAAGTCGGGTTGTATTCCAGGGCTTCGGCGCTGGCCGGGAACAATGGATCGAAGAGTTGCAGGTCCACCAGCATTTCGAAGGTGTCGGCCGCGTAGCCGGAGAGGAACAGCTTGAGCACTTCTTCGAACAGACGTGCGGAAGGGATTTCCCGCAGCATGGGAGCCAGTTCGCGGATCGGCGTTGCGGTGTGTTTTTCGATACCGAAGTTGAGTTTTGCCGCGAATCGCACGGCACGCAGCATCCGCACCGGGTCTTCCTGATAGCGCTGCCGAGGGTCGCCGATGAGGCGGATCAGATTGTTGCGAATGTCGTGTACGCCATTGGCGTAATCGAGGATGCGTTCGCTGACCGGGTCGTAATACAGGGCGTTGATGGTGAAGTCGCGGCGTTGCGCGTCTTCTTCAAGGGTGCCGTAGACGTTATCCCGCAAAATTCGCCCGCTTTCGTTACGGGAGGATTGATTGCTGTCTTCCTCGTCGTCGTTCTGCGGGTGGTTGGCGCGGAAAGTCGCGACCTCGATGATTTCGCGACCGAAGTGGATATGCACCAGTTTGAAACGACGGCCAATGATCCGTGCGTTACGAAACTCGGCCTTGACCTGCTCCGGTGTAGCGCTGGTGGCGACGTCGAAATCCTTGGGGGTGATATTGAGCAGCATGTCGCGCACGCAGCCACCCACCAGATACGCCTGGTAGCCGGCGTTCTGCAGGCGTTCGACGATATTTACCGCATACCGGCTGAACTGGGCACGTTGCAGCGAATGTTGGCTGCTATTGAGCACTTCAGGGGTGCTGCGTTTATGTTGCGTACGACGCAAGGGAGAACGGAATGACTGGAACAGCTTCTTCAGCATGGGATGCACTGTTTGAAGGAATGTTCGGCCAAAACGAAGAATGACCGCATGATGGGCGGGGATTCTAGCATTTAGTCGAAGGATGGTGTAGGAAGCTGCCGCGACTTGTGCAGGCCTGCGCAAAGGTACGATCTAGCAGGGCTGGCGTAGGTTTTGGGGGGGGAAATGCGAATTCTGGAAACCACAAGGGGAGCCGAAGCTCCCCCAGAATAGTTGTGCGTGCTCTATTTTTATTATTGGTTTCGGGCTTCTTGTTTTTGTTAAACGCCCTTGTCACTAAGGTTATCCAGAGTGACCCTCCCAATCGGGAGCCAAGAGCAAACGGATTGCTTTGATCGCTGAGTTGCAATGACCTTTCGATCCAACCAGTTCAGGCTCTGCCTTAGGGCAGTTTTTGTTGTTCTCGGCCTGGTTGTGGGGCATGCCCCAAATACAACGCCTCTCCAAAAGAATCAGTTAGCTGCGCCTCCGCCGTGTTGTTTTTATTATGCGTGAGTCGATTCGTCTTATTTTTATTGTCTTGTGCATTGCTTGTTATTGTTCTTGTACTAAACATATAGCAGGTGCCGTGCCAACTTTTGCGATCCCCAGTAAAACAAGGGGTTAGGCGTGCCTGGTGGTGTTTTTCAGGCCAAAAAAAACCGGGGCTTCGTTACCTTTAGCCCCGGCTTTTGTTACGTCCAATTACACAGGTAACAGTTTTTTTCACAAAGTCGAGCGTTACCCACACTCGGGTCAGCCTGGGTTCAGCTTTCGCTGGCTACCCCGCTTTTGCGCCGCGGGATGCCCAGGCGCTGGCGACGTTCCCAAAGGCATTTGCGGCTGACGCCCAGTTTGCGTGCCAATTCGGTCTCGGTCATGTGGTCCTGGTGTTCGAGGACAAAGTGCTGGAAGTAGTCTTCCAGGGACAGGTCCTCGGTGGGCTCGTGACTGGTGTTGCCCTGTTGCGCTGGCAGGCCGACGAAGTCATCGTCTTCGAGGTCGCTCAGCTCGATATCAATCCCCAGCAGGTCAGCGGAGATTTCCGGGCTTTCGCACAGGATTACCGCGCGCTCTACAGCGTTTTCCAGTTCACGCACGTTTCCTGGCCAGGAATAATGGCGAATAGCCTGTTCGGCGTCGGCGGCGAACTTCAGGTCCGAGCGGCCGATGCGTGCGCTCTGGCGGGCGAGGAAGGCATTGGCGATTTCAATGACGTCGGCGCCGCGCTCGCGCAAGGCGGGCAGTTTCAGAGCAATCACGTGCAGGCGGTAATACAGGTCTTCACGGAACTGGCCGATTTTCGAGAGGCTTTTCAAGTCGCGGTGAGTCGCTGCAATCAGGCGGACATCGACTTTTTGCGACTGCACGGACCCCACGCGACGGATCTCGCCTTCCTGCAGAACCCGCAGCAGGCGCGCCTGGGCCTCCAGTGGCAGCTCCCCGATTTCGTCGAGGAACAGTGTTCCGCCGTCCGCTGCTTCCACCAAGCCTGCACGCCCGGCGCTGGCGCCGGTGAACGCGCCTTTCTCATGGCCGAACAATTCGGACTCGATCAGGGTTTCCGGAATGGCCGCGCAGTTCACCGAGATCATGGGGGCCTTGGCCCGCTTGGAGAGGTTGTGCAGTGCCCGGGCCACCAGCTCCTTGCCGGTACCGGACTCGCCCTGGATCAGGACATTCGAATCTGTTGGCGCCACCTTGCGGATCTTGCTGTACATATCCTGCATGGGCGGGCAGGAACCGATGATGCCGATTTCGCCGTTGTTGTTGCTGGCGCCGGCCTTGTCCGCAACGCTCCCCGTCTTGGTGGCTGGACGATCTGCCGGTGCGTTCTCGGCGCTTTGTCGGTCGCGGAGAATCCGGGCCACGGCCTGGAGCATTTCATCGTGGTCGAACGGTTTGGCGATGTAGTCCACCGCACCCATTTTCATTGAGTCCACAGCCGAGCGCAGGCTGGCGTAACTGGTCATGATCAGTACAGGAGTGCCCTGGCCGAGCTTGATCAGTTCGGTGCCGGGGGCGCCAGGCAAGCGCAGGTCGCTGACAATCAGGTCGAATGTGGGAATGCTGAAGCGTTCCTGGGCTTCCTGCACCGAGCCGGCTTCGCTGACCTGGTACTGGTTGCGTTCCAGCAGGCGGCGAAGGGCGGAGCGGATAATGGTTTCGTCTTCGACGATCAGAATATGCGGCATTGATTCAATTCTCTCGACGGTCTCAGTTCACAGCGGACGTCGCTTCGACATGACGCGGTAAGGTCACCCGAATACGGGTGCCGCGTTGGCTTTGTGGATCGGCCGGGCTGTCGATGGTGATTTGTCCATAATGCTCTTCAACGATGGAATAGACCAGTGCAAGGCCCAGTCCGGTACCTTCCCCAGGGTCCTTGGTGGTGAAAAACGGTTCGAACAATCGGTCCATGATGTTCTTGGGAATGCCGCTGCCTTCGTCTTCCACGATCAGATCGACCGTGTGTTCGAAAGCCTCGCTCTTGACGCGTACCGCGCTGCCGGGAGGAGAGGCGTCGCGGGCGTTGGACAGGAGGTTGATCAGTACCTGCGCCAGCCGCTGCGGATCACCATCGACCCAGTGGTCGGGATCGCACAGATTGAAGAACTGCACTTCGAAATTGCGCCGGTTCAAGGCCAGGAGACCAATGGCGTCCTGGGCAACTTCGGCCAGGCAGACGGCTTCGTCGTTGTGCTGATGGCTACCGGCGTGGGCAAAGCTCATCAGTGACTGGACGATGCGCGAAATGCGCTTGGTCTGTTCGAGGATCTGCTCACTGATTTCCGTCAGCTCACCGTCTTCCTCGCGCTCCTCCCGCAGATTCTGCGCCAGACAGGCGATGCCGGTGATCGGATTGCCGATCTCGTGAGCCACCCCGGCAGCGAGGCGTCCGATACTGGCCAGGCGTTCGGAGTGCACCAGCTTGTCTTCCAGGGTCTGGGTTTCGGTCAGGTCTTCCACCAGTAACACCAGGCCGCTATTACCCGGAGCCAACGGCTCGTCGATGGCCGCCTTGTGCAGGTTCAGCCAGCGAGTCTGGCCGTCGAGGGCCAGATGCCGCTTGTGCAAGTGCTCGTCCGGCAAGTTGATAAAGCCCTGCAGCAGGTCTTTCCATGGATTGGTGATGGTGCTCAGGCGCGATCCCACCACATGCTGAGCGGGAATGCCGGTCAACTCCTCCATGGCCTTGTTCCACATGAGGATTTCCTGATCCTTGGCCAGGGAGCAGACGCCCATGGGCAGTTCCTGCAGGGTTTGTCGGTGGTAACGGCGCAGGGCATCGAGCTCGGCGGCCAGGCCGGTCAGGCGTGAGTGGTAGTCCTCAAGGCGGCTCTCGATGAAATGGATGTCTTCGGTGACATAGTTTTCTCCGCCGGCCTTGTAGGGCAAGAAGGTTTCCACCATGTCCTGGGCGACACTCGGTCCCATCAGGCCGGACAGGTTGGCCTCGATACGGTCACGCAGACGTCGCAAGGCATAGGGGCGGCGTTCGTCAAAAGGCAGATACAGGTCGCGCAAGGCTTGCTCCACTTCCTTTTGCGCGGCCTTGGCTCCCAGCGGCTTGGCCAGTTGGGTGGCGAACTCCTGAGGTGAGGCCGCATGCAGTTCCCGGCGCTGCGGTCGGCGCACGTTGTCCACTGCGCAGGCTTCGGCGGCGCTGGTTTCCTCGGTACTGGCGTTGGTGAACAGCGAAATCAGGGTGAACATCAGTACGTTGGCTGCCAGCGAGGCGATGGCTGCCATGTGCCAGCTCGTGTCGTCGAGGACGTAAATCATGTTCAGCAGCGGGATATAGAAACCCTGCAGGTTGCCGATCAGAGGCAGCAGCATGGTCACCAGCCAGACCAGGATCCCCGCCAGCAGCCCGGCAATGAAGCCCCGACGGTTGGCGGTCGGCCAGTACAACACCGAAAGCACGCCGGGAAGAAATTGCAGGGTAGCGACGAAGGCGACAATTCCCAGGTTGGCCAGGTCCTGTTCGGCTCCCAGCAGCAGGTAGAAGGCGTAGCCGGCCATGATGATGGCGACGATCAGGGCGCGACGGGTCCACTTCAGCCAGCGATAGATGTTGCCTTCTGCGGGGGGCTGGTAAAGCGGCAGCACCAGATGGTTCAGGGCCATCCCCGACAGGGCCAGCGTGGTGACGATGATCAGACCGCTGGCGGCCGAGAGTCCGCCGACATAGGCCAGTAGCGCCAGGGCTGGGCTGTTGGCGGCGATACCTATGCCCAGGGTGAAGTATTCCGGGTTGGTGGTGGCGCCGAGCTTGAGTCCGGCCCAGAGAATCAGCGGCACCGCCAGGCTCATCAGCAGCAGGAACAGCGGCAGCCCCCAGCTGGCGCTGACCAGGGCTCGGGGGTTGAGGTTTTCGGTAAAGGTCATGTGGTACATGTGCGGCATGACGATCGCCGAGGCGAAGAACACCAGCAGCAAGGTGCGCCACGGGCCCTCTTGCAGTGGGGTGTGCAGCGCGGCGAGGGCGGTCTGGTTCTGCAGTAGCCAGAGTTCCAGCTGTTGCGGACCATCGAAGACCCCGTACAGCGCATACAGGCCGACACCGCCGATGGCGATCAGCTTGATCACCGATTCGAAGGCAATGGCGAACACCAGGCCTTCATGTTTCTCCCGGGTAGCGATGTGCCGTGAACCGAAGAAAATCGTGAACAGGGTGATCAGCGCGCAGAAGCTCAGCGCTACTCGATGTTGCACCGGTTCATGGGTGAGGATGCCAATGGAATCGGCTACTGCCTGGATTTGCAGGGCCAGCAAGGGCAGGACTCCCACCAGCATGAAGATGGTGGTCAGGGCGCCGGCCCAGGTGCTGCGGAAACGGAAGGCGAAGAGGTCCGCCAGGGATGACAGTTGATAGGTGCGGGTGATCTTCAGGATCGGATAGAGCAGCACCGGCGCCAGCAGGAAGGCCCCGGACACCCCCAGGTAGCTGGAGAGGAACCCGTAGCCGTACTGATAGGCCAGGCCCACCGTGCCGTAGAAGGCCCAGGCGCTGGCATAGACCCCCAGCGACAGGGTGTAGGTCAGTGGGTGGCGAATGATCGAGCGCGGAATCATGCCGCGCTCACTGATCCAGGCCACCCCGAACAGCACCAGCAAGTAGGCGGCGCTGATCAGGATCATCTGGGTCAGGCTAAAGCTCATCGGCATCTTTTTGGCTCTGCAGGATGAAGGTCACGACGATCAGAATCAGCCAGAGCAGATACGGGCGATACCAGGCGCCAGTAGCATCGATCCACCAATCCATGATGGCGGGGGAGAACAGATAGATCCCCACTACCAGGAGCAGGACCAAGCGATAGATGTACATCTCGGCCTCTCTTTATTGTGTGCGTGCCCGAAAACGTGCGGCGATGGTAACGGATGGGCGCCAAGCTGCAAGGGGCGTCAGCTCAATTGGGCTTCCGGCACGCTCAGTGTGCGTGGAATCAAGCGTGCATCCCAGTGCGCAGTACCCCAGCGCATGATCTCTGCCACGCTGGCATCGGCCAGTTCGCTTGGCGCTGTCTGCCCCAGGGCCCGCAGCGCTCGCAATAGCAAGGGCGGCGCCTGATCTTCGCTCAGTGGTGGCGAGCGGTAGGACTTGCCCAGTTTGTGGCCGTCCGGCTGAGTGATCAGCGGCACATGCAGGTAGCGCGGCTGAGGCAGCCCCAGCAATTCCTGCAAGTACAACTGACGCGGTGTGGAGTCCAACAGGTCAGAACCACGGACGATGTCGGTGATGCCTTGCCACGCGTCATCCAGCACCACTGCCAGTTGATAAGCATAGAGGCCATCCCGGCGCTGGATCACGAAGTCCCCCACGTCCCGGCCCAAGTGCTGGCGGTACTCGCCCTGGACCCGGTCGGTGAAGCGGTACTCCAGCTCCGGCACGCGCAGGCGGATCGCTGCATGCTCTCGGGCATGGCCGAGGTTGCGGCACAGGCCCGGGTAGATGCCGTGGTAGGGCTCCAGCTGTTTGCGTGAACAGGTACAGGCATAGGCCAGGCCCTGGTTGAACAAGCGGTTGAGCACCTCGGCATAGGCAGTGTGGCGTTCGCTCTGACGGACCATGTCACCGTCCCATTCGAAACCGTAGCATTCCAGGGCCTTGAGGATCGCTGCCTGGGCGCCGGGCTCTTCCCGGGGCGGATCGAGGTCTTCCATGCGCACCAGCCAGCGGCCGCCGACAGCTCGGGCATCCAGATAGGAGGCAAGGGCTGCAACCAGCGAGCCGAAATGCAGGTAGCCGCTGGGGGTGGGGGCGAAGCGTCCGATGTATGAAGCAGATGTGGAGGCAGTCATGGGCAGGATGCTATCGGGGCTGGCCCCGCAGTGATGACAGGAACGGGGGGATTGCTTTCGCGAGTGAGCTCGCTTCTACAGCGCAAGGCGGAAACGAAAACGGAGCGTGTATACGCTCCGTTTCAGGTTCAGGCCGGCGATTACTTGCCGACTTGTTTTTCCTTGATTTCCGCCAGGGTCTTGCAATCAACGCACATGTCGGCGGTTGGGCGGGCTTCCAGTCGGCGGATGCCGATCTCGACACCACAGGATTCACACCAGCCGTATTCTTCGTCTTCGATCAGTTGCAGGGTCTTGTCGATCTTCTTGATCAACTTGCGCTCACGATCACGGGCGCGCAGTTCAAGGCTGAACTCTTCTTCCTGGCTGGCACGGTCGGCCGGGTCAGGGAAGTTGGCCGCTTCATCTTTCATGTGATCAACAGTGCGGTCGACTTCCTGCATCAAATCCTGTTTCCACTTGTTCAGGATCTTGGTGAAGTGCTCACGCATGGGCTTGCCCATGTACTCTTCGCCCGCAGTTTCAACATAAGGTTCAAAACCGCTGATCGATTGAATCTGTTGCTTTGCTTGGGTGGGCATGAATGGACCGCCTCTACTCTTGTAATCCATTGCGCAGGATTGCTCCATCTCCGACACTTGCCGGCCCTGCGGCTGCAAGCGGGCGAACTTACCAGATCAAACCAGAGCGCGCTACTCCCGGTTGTCGAGCCTGCGTCCAGTCGCAGTCCGTAGACACGGGAAAACTCTGGCATGGCTTGCAGATCGGTCCGCTCAATCGTTGATTTTAGTCAAATCTGCGGTTTCTGTTTGCACCAGTTGGCGCAAGGCAACAGACCGCATGGATGGGGTTGGGTTCTCCCGAGCTTCACTGGATGGGTAGAATCGGACTTTTGCTCCCCCTCGAATAAAGGAAGGCTAATGGCTCTGCCCTACAGTGCGCGCAGTCGCGCTATCGAACCTTTCCATGTCATGGCCCTGCTGGCCCGCGCCAATGAGTTGCAGGCCGCCGGACATGATGTGATTCACCTGGAGATCGGCGAGCCGGACTTCACCACCGCCGAGCCGATCATCAAGGCCGGGCAGGCGGCCTTGAGCGCCGGCAAGACTCGTTACACCGCGGCGCGAGGTATCCCGGAGCTGCGTGGGGCAATCTCCGGTTTCTACCAGCAGCGTTATGGCCTGGATATCGACCCCGAGCGGATCATGATCACTCCCGGAGGTTCTGGTGCGTTGCTGCTGACCAGCAGCCTGCTGGTGGACCCGGGCAAGCACTGGCTGCTGGCTGACCCGGGCTATCCGTGCAACCGGCATTTTCTGCGTCTGGTGGAAGGTGCTGCGCAGTTGGTGCCGGTAGGGCCGGATGTGCGTTATCAACTGACTCCTGACTTGGTGGAGCGTTACTGGGATCAGGACAGCGTCGGCGCCCTGGTTGCTTCCCCGGCGAACCCTACCGGGACTGTGCTCAGTCGTGATGAACTGGCGGGCCTGTCCGCTGCGATCAAGGCTCGCAACGGACATCTGGTGGTGGACGAGATCTACCACGGCCTGACCTATGGCACTGATGCCGCCAGCGTGCTGGAAGTGGATGACAGCGCTTTCGTCCTGAATAGTTTTTCCAAGTATTTCGGCATGACCGGTTGGCGCCTGGGGTGGCTGGTGGCACCGCCTGCGGCTGTGGGTGAGCTGGAGAAACTGGCGCAGAACCTCTACATCAGTGCGCCGAGCATGGCCCAGTACGCTGCTCTGGCCTGTTTCGAGCCGCAAACCATCAGCATGCTGGAGGAGCGTCGTGCCGAATTCGGGCGCCGCCGGGATTTCCTGCTCCCGGCCTTGCGCGAGTTGGGCTTTGGTATCGCCGTGGAGCCTGAAGGAGCCTTCTATCTGTACGCCGATATCAGCGCTTTTGGTGGTGATGCCTTTGCTTTCTGCCGGCACTTCCTGGAGACCGAGCACTTGGCCTTCACTCCCGGCCTGGATTTCGGTCGTCACCAGGCGGGACACCATGTGCGTTTCGCCTACACCCAGAGCCTGGAGCGCCTCCAGGAAGCGGTACAGCGTATCTCCCGTGGCCTGCAGAGCTGGCAAGGCTGATGCGCTTCGATCCTCCCTTGGAAGAAGGGCGTCTGCTGCGTCGCTACAAGCGTTTCCTGGCAGACATCGAAACCGCTGCGGGCGAACAGATGACGATTCACTGTCCCAATACCGGCTCAATGTTCAATTGCATGGTTGAAGGCGGGCAGGTGTGGTTCAGCCGTTCCAACGACCCCAAGCGCAAGCTGCCGGGCACCTGGGAAATCAGTGAAACGCCTCAAGGTCGTCTGGCCTGCGTCAATACCGGGCGGGCCAACAGCCTGGTTGAAGAGGCGTTGAGGGCGGGGCTGATCAATGAATTGAACGGCTTCACCGGGTTGAAGCGCGAGGTGCCTTATGGGCAGGAGAACAGTCGCATCGATTTTCGCCTGGATTACCCGGGCGGTCCGGCCTATGTCGAGGTCAAGAGTGTCACTCTGGGGTTCGATGGTTGCGCAGTAGCGGCGTTCCCCGATGCGGTGACCCAGCGCGGCGCCAAGCACTTGCGTGAACTGGCAAGCCTGGCTCGGGAGGGGGTACGTGCGGTTCAGCTGTATTGCGTCAATCTCTCGGGTATAGAAGCAGTGCGTCCGGCAGAGGAGATTGATCCGGGGTATGCCGTAGCCCTGAGGGAGGCGGTAGCGGCCGGTGTCGAGGTGCTGGCTTATGGCGTTCGCCTGACTGCGCAGGAAGTCTCTATCGATCGGCGCCTAGAGGTGCTGTTTTAGGGTTAAAGATCGACCCAGATACCCTGACTGTCTTCCCTGCAGTCGATAGCCCTCAGGAATTGCCCGGCGCATGGCCCTGCCACACATTCGCCACTCTCGATCAGAAACAGTGCGCCATGGGTGGCGCACTGGATCAGGCTGGCGCTGGGATCGAGGAACTGATCAGGTTGCCATTCCAGAGGCACTCCTCGGTGCGGGCACTGATTGGCATACACGTAGGCCTGCCCCTCACGGCGCACGGCAAAGAGCTTCAAGCCCGCAAGCTGGAAACCCCGGCTACCGGTCTCGGGAAGGTCACTCCCGGCGCAAAGAAATTTCATGTCTATCCTCTTGGTCCGAAGGCTCTGCGCTAAGGCTGTCACAGTTTTTCCGTGGCGGCAGGATGAAACATGTCGACGCTTGACTGCTAAATGAAAACAATTATCAAATGGCCGCCTCGCCCGACACGGGGTGCTTGCTCATTTCGATGCCTGCTCTGCCTGGCATGTCACATGGACAGTTGCTTCGCGGGCCCCACGTCTATAAAGGAAATGTACTTATGCGCCTGAGTGCCAGCGCCATTGCGTTCTGTGCCGGAATGCTGGTGAGCCAGTGGGCCACCGCCGATGAATTGCCGCAGCGTTGGGTCAGTGCGGGTGGGGCCTTGTCTGAGTGGGTAACAGCTCTGGGCGCGGAGTCGAAGCTGGTGGGGGTCGACACCACCAGCCAGCATCCGGCATCACTCAAGGCGCTGCCCAGCATTGGCTATCAACGACAGCTATCGGCGGAAGGGATCCTGAGCCTGCGGCCGCAGATTCTGGTGGGTACAGAAGAAATGGGCCCGCCGCCGGTGCTGTCACAGATTCGTAGCGCCGGGGTCAAGGTCGAGCTGTTTTCTGCCCAGGCCGATCTTCCTACCTTGCAGCACACTTTGCGGCATCTGGGGCAACTACTGGGCCGCGATGCGCAAGCCGCAGAGCTGTTTCAGTACTATCAAAAGCAGCTTGAACAGCAACACGCCTGGGTCAGTGAGGCACAGAAGGCCCAGGCGGCGCCGGGAGTATTGCTGCTGCTGGGGCATGCTGGCGGTAAACCGCTGATTGCCGGCAAGGACACTGCGGCGGACTGGCTCCTGCAGCAGGCCGGTGGGCACAACTTGGCGACCCATACCGGCTACAAGCCGTTTTCGGTGGAGTCCTTGGCCGGCTTGAGTCCGCAAGTCCTGGTGTTTTCCGATCGCAGTCTGAGCGGCGACGCGGCCCGTGCTGCGCTGTTCAAGGAAAACCCGGTGCTGGCGTCTACTGCGGCGGTCAAGGCTGGGCGGGTGGTCGAACTGGATCCGACCTTGCTGGTGGGGGGCTTGGGGCCTCGGTTGCCGGATAGCCTGAAGCGCCTGGCGGCAGTGTTCTACCCCCAGGCCAAGTCGGCCCAATGAGTCGTCTGGTCAAACCTAGAACGCTGTTTCTCGGGTTGGGAGCCCTGTGCCTCCTGGCTATTTGGCTGTCACTGGCCTTGGGGCCGGTCAGCCTGCCCCTGTTCGATACCTTGCGCGCCGCCCTGCGCTTGCTTGGAATACCGATCAATGGGCAGGGGCTGGAGCAGGCGGAGCTGATCCTCGGGCAGATCCGCCTGCCGCGGACCTTGCTTGGCCTTGCGGTGGGGGGCGTGTTGGCGCTGTCTGGCGTGGCCATGCAGGGACTGTTTCGCAATCCCCTGGCGGACCCGGGGTTGGTGGGGGTGTCCAGTGGGGCGGCGTTGGGCGCGGCGATCGCCATTGTCGGCGGCTCGATGTTCGGCGGTGTACCGGAAGCTATTGGTCCTTATCTGCTTTCACTCTGTGCCTTTCTGGGGGGCCTGGGAGTGACAGCACTGGTCTATCGACTTGGCCGGCGCAACGGCCAGACTCATGTGGCGACCATGTTGCTGGCGGGAATAGCCTTGACGGCCCTGGCCGGCTCGGCCGTGGGCTTGTTCACCTACCTGGCGGATGACGCCACCTTGCGAACCTTGACCTTCTGGAACCTGGGCAGCCTGAACGGTGCCAGCTACCAGCGGCTGTGGCCGCTGTTGCTGGTAACGGCGGCGGTGGCTCTGTGGCTGCCTCGTCGGGCCAAGGCATTGAATGCGCTGCTGCTAGGCGAGTCCGAGGCCAAGCACCTGGGGATCGATGTCGAAGTGCTCAAGCGCGAACTGGTGTTCTGTACTGCCCTGGGTGTGGGAGCTGCCGTGGCTGCAGCGGGGATGATAGGTTTTGTCGGGTTGGTGGTGCCTCATCTGGTGCGCCTGCTGTCGGGGCCGGATCATCGCACCTTGCTTCCGGCATCGATCCTGGCGGGGGCCAGCTTGTTGTTGTTGGCTGACCTGGTGGCGCGCCTGGCGCTGGCACCAGCCGAATTACCCATCGGTATCGTCACCGCTTTTATCGGCGCGCCGTTCTTTTTGTACCTGTTGTTGCGAGGGCGCGCCTGATGCTGCGGGTCGAGAATCTGCATGTCCGCCGTGGTGGTAAAGATGTTCTGTTCGGCGTGGACCTGCAATTGTTGCCGGGCCAGGTATTGGGGGTGCTTGGACCCAATGGCGCCGGTAAAAGCAGCCTGCTCGGAGCCATGAGTGGAGAGTTGGCGGCCCACCAGGGCCGAGTGTCGCTGGATGGGCAAGAGTTGGCGCAGTGGCAGGGTACATTGCGGGCGCAACGTCTGGCGGTGTTGCCTCAGGCGTCGAGTCTGGACTTCGCTTTTCGGGTCGAGGAAGTGGTGGGGCTTGGGCGCTTGCCCCATCAGAGTGGTCGCGTGCGTGACGCACAGATAGTCAGTGCTGCGCTGGAGGCGGCCGATGTGATGCATCTGTCGGGGCGCAGCTACCTGGCGTTGTCGGGTGGAGAGCGGCAGCGGGTGCATCTGGCGCGGGTCCTGGCGCAATTGTGGCCAGGACAGAGTGGACACAACCTGTTGCTGGATGAGCCCACGTCTGCCCTCGATCCGTTGCATCAACACATCACCTTGCAGGCCGTCCGGGAGTTTGCCGATCGCGGCGCGGCGGTGCTGATTATCCTCCATGACCTGAATCTGGCGGCGCGCTACTGTGATCGGGTATTGCTGCTTGAAGGCGGACGCCCGCATTCGTTGGGTACGCCAGCCGAGGTGCTGCGTTCCGAGCCGTTGCAAGCGGTGTTCGGCCTGGAGGTTCTGGTGCAGCAGCACCCTGAACGCGGGCATCCGTTGATCATTGCCCGTTGATCTGACACACGGAGAGACCTGATGCGTGCACTCTCGCTACTGCTGGCCCTGTTGCTGGCGGCCTGTCACAGCATGCCGGAAACGCTGCCGCCGCCGGTTGCGCAGGAGCCAGGCAACATTATTGATCTGCACAATGGTGAGGCGCTGAGCCCTGGCGAGCTGGTTGAACGCCTGGCACAGGCGCCCAGGCTGATAGTCGGTGAGCAGCATGACAACGCCGATCATCACGCGTTGCAGCTCTGGCTCTTGCGCTCTATGTCCGCGGAGCGGCAACAGGGCAGTCTTTTGTTGGAAATGCTCAATCCGGATCAGCAATCAAAAGTCGATGAGGTCAAGCGGTCCCTTGATGGGCGGCGTTTGCCTGATGGACTACCCGCTACGCTGGCCTGGCAACCGGGTTGGGACTGGAGTCTCTACGGTCCGCTGGTGGGTTATGCGTTGAAGCAGCCCTATCCATTGCTGGCAGCCAATCTGGATACTCAGGACGTGCGCAGGATTTATGCACAAGCGCCTGTTCTGTCCGGGGCGCGGAGCAATGCCCGCCCAGTGACTCAGCTATTGTCCGCGCAAATTCGCGAGTCCCACTGCGGCCTACTGCCCGAAAGCCAGGTGCCGTCCATGCTGGCGGTGCAGCAACAGCGGGATCGGCGCATGGCCGAGCGACTGCTGGCGGCCCCGACTCCAGCCTTGCTGTTTGCCGGATCTTTTCATGGGCGCCGGGATCTTGGGGTGCCCTTGCACATGGCTGATCTGGATCAGGGGCAGGAAGTTGTGGTGCTGATTCTGGCGGAGCAGGGAAGTGAGGTTTCCCCGGCATCGGCCGATTACGTCTGGTACACGCCACCCCAGCCACCCAAGGATTACTGTGCGCAATTGAAACCTTGAATGGCTCACTTTTTCACAGGCAAAAAAAGACCCGGCAAGAGCCGGGTCAAATAACCGTGATTAGCCTGATGAGGAGATAATCTGAGAGTCCGAACCACTGGTCTTCCAGGTTATCGACTGATCTCGCGACCAGTTGTGATAATCATAACGATTCTCATTTCGAAGTCAACAAAGCTTTTTCAGTTTTCGCATATTTCGCTAAACGCTTGTTTGGATCCTCTGCTCGTTCAATCTTGGCTCGGGCTGTTCAAGGCCATGAGACGGGTCACTTCCTTGTTCAGCAGGTCGATGCGCCTTGCCATGCTCTCGATCAGGCTGTGGGCGATGCGTGGATTGCTCTGGGTCAGGCTGAGGAACTGCTCCTTGGGAATCAGCATGATCGTGCTCGGCTCGCTGGCGATCACACTGGCGCTGCGTTTCTCTCCGGTGAAGACCGCCATGGCGCCAAAAATCTCATCCTTGGGTACATCGCCAACTTTGTGGCCATCGACAAAGGCTTGGGCGTGCCCTTCGAGAATCACGAACACATGATCCGCCTCATCCCCCTGAGCAATCAGTACTTCGCCGGAAGCTACCCGTTTGAAGCCGTTGCTGCTGCGTAATTCCGGAGGTTTCAAGCGTGCTACTGCATCAGAGAGTAGGGCGGTCTGGCCAATCAGGTATTGCAGCAACAGTTCCGAGCGCTGTTCGTCGGCGTAGATATGCCGGAACACGTCGGTCCGCAAATAGGGGGTCAATATCAGTGGTGTGTCGCTGCTCAAGTGCCACTGTGGTTGCTCGATACCCCGACGCAACCCCACCAGATCGCCTTCATGCAGGTAAAAAAGTGGTCGTTCGTCAACGCTGGCCTGGATCACGCCGCTGTCGAGGAGGAACAGTTGGTGACCGGGCAGTGCGCTGGACAGGTCTGCTACAGCTTCAAATTCCAGGGCTGAACCGCTGGGTGAAAGTCCCGCCAGTAGCTGCGTCGGGATACTTTGCAGACGATTGATCAAGGCATCGGCGTAGGCCGGTTGCTCCCCCATCAGGTACATAAGGTTCTGCCAGTCAGTTTTTGTGGCGAGAGGAAATGGCGTCCAGCTGTTTGTTCAACGCCTCTTTGCGTTCAGCAGGAAGGTCGTTCCAGTGCATGTCCATCAAGGCTCCTTCAATGGCGTATAGCAGGACTTTAGAGGCGCGAAAGCCGCGGGTGCGCACCGCCCGATAGGCGTCTACCGCGCCCAGGCGGCGCAAGTCCGAAGCACTATGGATGCCCACTGCATGCAGCCATTGTGCGGAGGTCTTGCCAAGGTTCTTCAAATGTTGCAGTTCATCATTCATTAAGCCTCCTGGCGATGGCCGAATGGTGAGTGGGCAGCCTCAAAGGAGTGTAGCGCTCAGTAGAAAACGCGCTGTTCTTTGGTCGGGTTTGGCGCAAATGCTTCTAAGGAGGGGGTGTCAGGGCGAGGCAGCGAGGGTAAGGGAGCAATGGGGATGTCACGGGTCCGGCGCGCAGTTGGGCGCCGGACAGAGCAGTGCAGGGGCTTTCAGCGGGTGTTGTAACGCAGGCGGGTACCGAAGTTGACTGACATGAGGATTTCGTCGGCAGTCAGTTCTACCGGGAAGTAGGCGCCAGAGATTTGCGCATGGGCCAGGCTGGCGCCTTCCATGGTGGCATTGCGCAGGTCCAGGCCACGCAGATCGGCGGAACGGAAGTAGGCGTCAGTAAAGTCGATGCCCTGAGCGTTCAACTGTCGCAGGTCGAGGCCGCGGAAGTCACCGCCACGCATGTCGATGGGTTGATCCTTTGGACGTTCGCGGTTGAAACCGACGATGTCGTCTTTATGCAGCAGGGCGTAAAGCGGAGTATCCAGAAGTTTCGGTTGGCTCATGGCGACGTCACCAGTGTTGGATTTATGACGCCAGTATAGTGCCACTATTTTTCAGCCGTGAAGTCTTTGCACTTCACGGCTGAAATTACTGCTTACAGGCCTGGGAGGCGCTGACGAATGTTGGCAACCAGAGCATCCAGGCTACCGCTTTCATTGGTTTCGATACGCTTGCTGCGTAGCAGCTCTTCGTCGGTCAGGGCCTCACGCGTGGCTTGCTGGGTGGCGATCACTTCCAGAGTGGCATCGGAAGGATCGTTCTGATCGGCTTGACGTTGAGCCAACCAGCTGGCGACCACGGCCTCGGGTGCGTTGCAGTCGATGATCAGGCAAGGGGTGCCGGTGGCTTCGGCCACCTTGGCTGCGGCATCCCGCTGCGCGCGCTTGAGGTAGGTAGCGTCGATCACGACTGGGAAACCAGCGCGCAGAATAGTTTCGGCAATTTCATGCAGGCGGGTGTAGGTGGCGCTGCTGGCTTCGCTGCTGTAGATACCGGCGTGAGGGTCGTTCGGCACTTGTTGCTCGCCGAACAGACGCTTGCGTTCCACATCAGAGCGCAGGCGAACGGCGCCCAGTGCCTCCACCAGACGCATGGCTACGCGGCTTTTGCCAACGGCCGAGACGCCCGAGGTGATCGCCAGGAAGCGTGATGGAATGGTGCTGTAGCTTTCCGCCAGGTTGGCGTAGTTGCGGTATTGGCGCAGGGTGGTGGCGCGCTGCACCGGAGTGGCATCGGCCGGCATGCTGAACAGGCTGACTTTGGCGCGTACCAGAGCACGGTAGGCTTTGTAGAAGTTCAGCAGTTCCAGGCCCTGATAGTCACCAGTCAGTTCCAGGTACTGGCTGATGAAACGCCGCGCCAGGCTTTTCAGGCCGCGATCTTCCAGGTCCATGGCGAGGAAACCGGTGTCGGCATAGACGTCAGTGAAACGGAAGGGTTCGTTGAATTCGATGCAGTCGAAAATCACCACCTTGCCGTCGATAAGGGTGGCGTTGCCCAGGTGGATATCACCGTGGCACTCACGGATAAAGCCTTCGCTCTTGCGTTGGGCCAGCAGTGGCTTGAGGCGTTCGAAACTAGCCTCGGCCCAGGCCTCCAGGGCTTCGAGCTGCTGCAGGTCGGCCTTATCGCTGAGGAAGGGGCGTATCTGCTCGAAGTTCTGGCGTACTGGCGCCATTACGCTTTCCGGTGTACCGGCTTCGTGGGCGGCCGGGACCTTGGGGGCGCTGAGGTGGAACTCGGCGATCTGCTTGGCCAGCTCGTCGATGTGCGCGGTGGTCAGTTCGCTATTGGCTTGCAAGGTGCTGAGCAATTGGCTCTGGGGGAACTGGCGCATTTTCAGCGCGTATTCGATGACCGGGCCGTTGCCGCCCAGCTCTGGTGCTTCGGCGCTACCGGTGATCGGCAGGACTTCCAGGTACAGGTCCTGGGTCAGGCGCTGGTTCAGGCGCAGCTCTTCACCGCAGAAATGCTCCCGGGCATCCAGGCTGGTGAAATCGAGGAACCCGAAATTCACTGGCTTCTTCACTTTATAGGCAAAGGGACCGGTGAGCAGTACCCAGGAGATGTGGGTTTCGATGACCTGAAACCCTTCTACGGGATGAGGATACAAAGCGGGGTTTTGCAGGGCGGCGATCAGTGACTGGCTCACAGGCGATCCTTCAGAGTCGGGGAAAATCGAGGGCGTCATTATGGCCGCTGGGAGGGGTAACGCAAACCTCGGGTGGCGCATGTTGAGGATGAATAAAGTGCGTATAATCCGCCGCCATGACTCGTACCCGATCCCCTCGTTCCGCTAAAAAAACTCCCTCTGGTGGCCTGCGCCCCTGGCTGGGCTGGGCGCTCAAGCTCAGTTTGGTCGGCTTGGTAGTGCTCGCTGGCTTTGCGGTTTACCTCGATGCTGTGGTCCAGGAAAAATTCTCCGGCAAGCGCTGGACTATCCCGGCCAAGGTCTACGCCCGTCCGCTGGAGCTGTTCGTCGGACAAAAGCTTAGCAAGGAGGACTTTCTGACGGAGCTCGATGCCCTGGGCTATCGCCGCGAAAGTGTCGCCAACGGTCCCGGTGCTGCTGCGGTCAGCGGCAACACTGTCGATCTGAATACCCGTGGCTTCCAGTTCTATGAAGGATTGGAGCAGGCGCAGCCGGTTCGCGTGCGTTTCTCCGGTGACTATGTGGCGGAGCTGTCCGGCAGTAAGGGCGCCAAGCTTGCGGTCGTGCGGCTGGAGCCGCTGCTGATCGGTGGCCTGTACCCGAAAAACCTGGAGGACCGGATCCTGATCAAGATCGATCAGGTTCCCCCCTACCTGCTGGAAACCCTGGTGGCGGTGGAAGACCGTGACTTCTATTCGCACTTCGGGGTGTCACCGAAGTCGATTGCCCGGGCGATCTGGGTCAACACTTCGTCGGGCCAGATGCGCCAGGGTGGCAGCACCCTGACCCAGCAGTTGGTGAAGAACTTCTTCCTGACCAGTGAACGCAGCCTGTCGCGAAAGCTCAATGAAGCCATGATGGCGCTGCTGCTGGAACTGCATTACGACAAGCGCGAGATTCTCGAGGCCTATCTCAACGAGGTTTTTGTCGGCCAGGATGGTCAGCGAGCGGTGCACGGTTTCGGTTTGGCCAGCCAGTTCTTCTTCAGCCAGCCGCTGTCCGAACTCAAATTGCATCAGGTAGCGCTGCTGGTGGGGATGGTCAAAGGTCCTTCCTATTACAATCCGCGGCGTTATCCGGAGCGTGCTCTGGAACGGCGCAATCTGGTGCTCGACCTGCTTGAGCAACAGGGTGTGGCCACTGCCGAGCAGGTTGAAGCTGCGAAAAAAATGCCATTGGGCGTGACCAAGCGCGGCAGCCTGGCTGACAGCTCGTTCCCAGGCTTCCTCGACCTGGTTAAGCGCCAGTTGCGAGAAGATTATCGCGACGAAGACTTGACTGAAGAAGGGCTGCGAATCTTCACCAGTTTCGATCCCATCCTGCAGATGAAGGCTGAGGCTTCGGTCAACGATACCTTCAAACGCCTGGCTGGACGCAAGGGGTCGGAAGACGTTGAAGCGGCCATGGTGGTGACCAATCCGGAAACCGGCGAAGTCCAGGCCATGATCGGCAGTCGTCAAGCCAGCTTCGCCGGGTTCAATCGGGCATTGGACGCAGTGCGTCCAATTGGCTCGCTGATCAAGCCTGCGGTCTACCTGACGGCTCTGGAAAAGCCCAGCCAGTACACCCTGACCAGTTGGCTTTCCGATGAGGCTTTCTCGGTGAAGGGGGCTGACGGCCAGGTGTGGAAGCCGCAGAACTACGACCGTCGTTCCCATGGCACCGTTTTCCTGTACCAGGGCCTGGCCCATTCCTACAACTTGTCCACCGCGCGACTTGGCTTGGAAGTAGGCGTACCCAACGTCCTGAAAACCCTGGGGCGCCTGGGCGTTACCCGGGAGTTCCCGGCGTTCCCCTCGATGCTGCTGGGAGCCGGTGGCATGAGCCCGATCGAAGTGGCGACCATGTACCAGACCCTGGCCAATGGCGGTTTCAATACGCCAATGCGCGGCATTCGCAGCGTATTGACGGCCGAAGGCGAACCGCTCAAGCGCTATCCGTTCCAGATTCAGCAGCGATTCGATGCTGGGTCTATCTACCTGATCCAGAGTGCGATGCAGCGTGTGATGCGCGAAGGCACGGGTAGCTCGGTTTACAACGTATTGCCCAAGACCCTGGCGCTTGCGGGCAAGACCGGCACCAGTAACGACTCCCGTGACAGCTGGTTCGCGGGCTTTAGCCAGGACCTGCTGGCGGTGGTCTGGCTGGGTCGTGACGATAATGGCAAGACGCCGTTTACCGGCGCCACGGGTGCCTTGCAGGTGTGGACCAGTTTCATGCGCAAGGCCGATCCGCTGCCGCTGGATATGCCGCAGCCGGACAACGTGGTTCAAGCCTGGGTCGATTCGCGTACCGGACAGGGCTCCGATGCCAACTGTCCGGGGGCTGTACAGATGCCGTATATTCGCGGCAGCGAACCGCCTCCCGGCGCCTCCTGCGGTGGTGAAACCCCGGCAGGTAGCGATGTGATGGATTGGGTCAAGGGCTGGATGAACTAAGCGATGAGGGTTTGACGTGAACAAGTGGTGGGTTCCAGCTATTACAGCTCTGGCGTTGCTCAACGGTTGCGCCAGTGTGCAGCGCGGCTCCATTCCCGTCGTGGACTCCGGCACGGCCGTGTCCAACAGTGAGCGGATTTCTGCCTCCGGAGGCTTTCGACAGACGACGATCAAGCGTCCGGCGCAAGCTCAAGCACAGGCGATTCCGGAGGACTCCGGGGTGGTGGTGATGGTTCCGGGTGGTGGCGCAACGGCTTCGGCGCCGATCAGCAGCTCGCCGATTACTCCGGGGCCTATTACCTCCGGGCCTATTACCCCGGGTCCGGTGGACGGCTCCGGCTATCAGCCGGCGCCGATCAACCAGGGTACCTACAACATGCCTTCCACGCCCAGTGGCATCCCTTCGGCACGTGCCGGTGGCCTGTCTGCTGATGAGCAACTGGACGGTCCGGTGCTAGCGTTGCTAACCACTGCGCAACAGCAGCAGTCCAGTGGTGACCTGAACGGTGCTTCTTCCAGCCTCGAGCGGGCGCAGCGTGTTGCTCCACGTGAGCCGCAGGTGTTGTACCGCCTGGCTCAGGTGCGCATGGCCCAGGGCGATGCGCCGCAAGCCGAACAGTTTGCTCGTCGCGGTCTGAGTTTTGCCAATGGTCGTCCCGATCTTCAGGCGAGTTTGTGGGAGTTGATCGCCCAGGCACGGGAGAAACAGGGTGATGCAGCTGGTGCCGCCCAGGCACGGCAGAAAGCCCGAGTCTCGCTGTGATGGATGTGCGTTTTCCCAAGATCGCCGAGCAGTTGCTGCTGATCGAGCGTGAGTTGCGCGTGCAGGGGCTGTGGGACGAGATAGCACCCAGTGCCGAGGCTCTGGCCAGTACTCAGCCTTTTGCCGTGGATACGCTGGATTTCGAGCAGTGGCTGCAGTGGATCTTTCTGCCGCGCATGAAGGTGATCCTGGAGCAGGACCTGCCGCTGCCCAATGCCTCCGGTATCCAGGAAATGGCCGAAATGGTGTTCTCCACCCGGCCGATGCAGGGGCGCGATCTGCAGTTGCGAATGTTGCTCAAAGAGTTCGATCAGCTCATCGCGGCCACCCGCTGAATCCGAGACTGCCGGGTGTGCCTGGCAGTCGCCTTCGGATGCCAGGCACCGTCCTCCTCACCTCTTCCTAGCGCTCTTCTTGCCGTTCTGCCGGCAGCCTTGACCAGTCCCTGTCTATAGGCCGATGACCAAAGTCAAGGTGCGCATTTCTGAGTTGCTTGTCGAATATTGCGCAATCGAAGTGCAGGCAGTGGTTGTTTTTGGGTTTTTTCTTGCGTTCTCATGCGCTTAGTTCGAATTAACTACATAGACGACTTGACTTGAAGAGAACGAAACAGAAGAATCCAAAGTCCGCTGTAGAGGGACTGCCAGAAGCAGACCCACTCAGCAGATCATGAGGCGCACATCCGCGCCGAAGTGCTACACCCGCAACGCGTTACCTCGCGCTGGGTGGGAAAACCCCGCAACACTTTGGGGCGCTCCCAATACTTGCTCAGTCAGTGCTGACGTAGTCGGCGACCACCGTCGCTCATGCTCTGCTGAGAAGTAAACCTATTAAGACCCGCTCCCTTTTGAGGGCGGTATTCTGGCGTTTTAGAGGTGAACAACGTGGAGCTTTTATCTGGCGGTGAGATGCTCGTCCGCTTTTTGCGTGACGAAGGCGTCAAATATATCTACGGGTACCCAGGTGGTGCTCTCCTTCATGTTTACGATGCCCTGTTCAAAGAGCCGGAAGTGACTCACATCCTGGTTCGTCACGAACAAGCGGCAACCCATATGGCTGACGGCTACGCTCGTGCCACCGGTAAAGCCGGTGTGGTACTGGTGACTTCCGGCCCGGGCGCGACCAATGCCATTACCGGTATTGCCACCGCCTATATGGACTCGATTCCAATGGTGATCATTTCCGGTCAGGTGCCTAGCACCATGGTCGGTACCGATGCGTTCCAGGAAACCGACATGATCGGTATCTCCCGGCCGATCGTGAAGCACAGCTTCATGATCAAGCACGCTTCGGAAATCCCGGAAGTCATGAAGAAAGCCTTCTACCTGGCGCAGTCCGGTCGTCCCGGTCCGGTAGTGGTCGATATCCCGAAGGACATGACCAACCCGGCTGAAAAGTTCGAATACGTTTTCCCCAAGAAAGCCAAGCTGCGCTCCTACAGCCCAGCTGTCCGTGGTCATTCCGGGCAAATCCGCAAGGCGGCAGAGATGCTCCTGGCGGCCAAGCGACCTGTGCTTTATGCAGGCGGCGGCGTGATCCTTGGTGGCGGCTCTGCACCGCTCACCGAACTGGCCAAGATGCTCAATCTGCCAGTGACCAATACCTTGATGGGCTTGGGCGCCTATCCAGGTACTGACCGACAGTTCGTCGGCATGCTCGGCATGCACGGCAGCTACACGGCCAACCTGACCATGCACCACGCTGACGTGATTCTTGCAGTAGGCGCGCGCTTCGATGACCGGGTTATCAACGGTGCACCGAAGTTCTGCCCGAACGCCAAGATCATTCATGTGGACATCGACCCTGCTTCCATCTCCAAGACCATCAAGGCTGACGTGCCTATCGTGGGGCCTGTGGAAAGTGTCCTGACCGAAATGGTCGCGGCGCTCAAGGAAATCGGCGAGACCCCGAACAAGGACACGGTCGCCAGCTGGTGGAAGCAGATCGACGAGTGGCATGGTGATCGCGGCCTGTTCCCTTACGACAAGGGCGACGGCAGCATCATCAAGCCGCAAACGGTGATCGAGACCCTGTGCGAAGTGACCAAGGGCGATGCCTTTGTCACCTCCGACGTGGGCCAGCACCAGATGTTCGCGGCGCAGTATTACAAGTTCAACAAGCCCAATCGCTGGATCAACTCCGGCGGCCTGGGCACCATGGGCTTCGGTTTCCCGGCAGCCATGGGCGTCAAGTTGAGCTTTCCGGATAATGATGTCGCCTGCGTCACCGGCGAGGGCAGTATCCAGATGAATATCCAGGAGCTGTCCACCTGCCTGCAGTACGGTCTGCCGGTCAAGATCGTTAACCTGAACAACGGTGTGCTGGGCATGGTGCGCCAATGGCAGGACATGAGCTACGGCAGCCGTCACTCGCACTCCTACATGGAGTCGCTGCCTGACTTCGTCAAGCTGGTTGAGGCCTATGGGCACGTGGGCATGCGTATCACGGATCTGAAGGATCTGAAGCCGAAGATGGAAGAAGCGTTCGCCATGAAGGATCGCCTGGTATTCCTCGATATCCAGGTCGATACCAGCGAGCACGTCTATCCGATGCAGATCAAAGACGGCTCTATGCGCGATATGTGGCTGAGCAAGACGGAGCGTACTTAATCATGCGGCACATCATTTCCTTGCTTTTGGAAAACGAACCGGGCGCTTTGTCTCGCGTAGTTGGTCTGTTCTCTCAGCGTAACTACAACATTGAAAGCTTGACCGTGGCACCGACTGAAGACCCGACCCTGTCGCGTCTGACCCTCACCACGGTTGGTCATGATGAGATCATCGAGCAGATCACCAAGAACCTGAACAAGTTGATCGAGGTGGTGAAGCTGGTGGACCTTTCGGAAAGTGCTCACATCGAGCGCGAACTGATGTTGGTCAAGATCAAGGCCACTGGTGCACAGCGCGCCGAGGTCAAGCGCACTACCGATATTTACCGTGGGCAGATCGTTGATGTCAGCGCCAGCGTGTATACCGTTCAATTGACCGGTACCAGCGACAAGCTCGACAGTTTCATTCAATCGATCGGCACCGCGTCGATTCTGGAAACCGTACGCAGTGGTGTCACCGGGATTGCCCGTGGCGACAAAGTACTGAGCATCTAACTCAAATTAGCGAATGGCCGGAACGGCCTGATATAGGGGAAATTCATGAAAGTTTTCTACGATAAAGACTGCGACCTGTCGATCATCCAGGGCAAGAAAGTTGCCATTATCGGTTACGGTTCCCAGGGCCACGCTCAAGCTTGCAACCTGAAAGACTCCGGTGTTGACGTGACTGTAGGCCTGCGCAAAGGCTCGGCCACTGTTGCCAAGGCTGAGGCTCATGGCCTGAAAGTGACCGACGTTGCTGCAGCCGTTGCCGGCGCCGACCTGGTCATGATCCTGACCCCGGACGAGTTCCAGTCCCAGCTGTACAAGAATGAAATCGAGCCGAACATCAAGAAGGGCGCCACCCTGGCCTTCTCCCACGGCTTCGCGATCCACTACAACCAGGTTGTTCCACGTGCTGACCTCGACGTGATCATGATCGCGCCGAAGGCTCCAGGCCACACCGTGCGTTCCGAGTTCGTCAAGGGCGGCGGTATTCCTGATCTGATCGCTATCTATCAGGACGCTTCCGGCAATGCCAAGAACGTAGCCTTGTCTTATGCTGCTGGCGTGGGCGGTGGTCGTACCGGCATCATTGAAACCACCTTCAAGGACGAGACTGAAACCGACTTGTTCGGCGAGCAGGCTGTTCTGTGTGGCGGTACCGTTGAGCTGGTCAAAGCCGGTTTCGAAACCCTGGTTGAAGCTGGCTACGCGCCGGAAATGGCCTACTTCGAATGCTTGCATGAACTGAAGTTGATCGTTGACCTCATGTACGAAGGCGGTATCGCCAACATGAACTACTCGATCTCCAACAACGCCGAATACGGCGAGTACGTGACTGGGCCAGAAGTTATCAACGCCGAATCCCGTCAGGCCATGCGCAACGCTCTGAAGCGCATCCAGGACGGTGAGTACGCGAAGATGTTCATCAGCGAGGGTGCTACCGGTTACCCATCGATGACCGCCAAGCGTCGTAACAACGCTGCTCACGGTATCGAAATCATCGGTGAGCAACTTCGTTCGATGATGCCGTGGATCGGTGCCAACAAAATCGTCGACAAAGCCAAGAACTAAGTTCGAGCCTTGTCAGAGAAAACGCGGCCTAGGCCGCGTTTTTTCGTTTGGACGGGTAGGTTCTGGTATAAAGCTGGATCCTTTGTGGCCGAATCACGGCCCTGGGGTATCTGTCGAAACTTTTCACACCGTTGCAAGGTATTTGTCCATGAGCGAACGTCCCGAAGAGCCAAACCAGGCCTCTGACGCCGAAAGCCTGCTACCGATCGATGAGCATGTCGAAGAAGGGCATGACGCTGAAGGCCGTAAAGTCCGGCATCGTGGTATCTATCTTCTGCCGAATCTGTTCACCACTGCGAACCTGTTCGCGGGGTTCTATTCCATTATCAGTTCCATGAGTGCCCAGAGTGCGCTGAGTGCCGGGGACACGGCGGGGGCGAGCAAGTACTTTGCCTTTGCCGCTATTGCGATCTTTGTCGCTATGGTCCTTGACGGTTTGGATGGGCGTGTAGCTCGTATGACCAATACCCAAAGTGCTTTCGGCGCCGAGTACGATTCACTGTCGGATATGGTTGCATTTGGCGTAGCGCCGGCATTGCTTGCCTTCGGTTGGGCTCTTGGCGATATGGGTAAGGTCGGCTGGATGGTCGCCTTTATCTATGTGGCGGGTGCTGCACTGCGCCTGGCACGTTTCAACACTCAGGTGGGAACTGCTGATAAGCGTTACTTCATTGGCCTGGCCAGCCCTGCGGCGGCGGGTGTGGTGGCCGGTATTGTCTGGGCTTTCAGTGACTACGGTATCCAGGGTTCGAAGATGTCGTTTCTGGTGGCGCTGATGGTGGCGGCGGCAGGCATGTTGATGGTCAGCAATATCAAGTACAACAGCTTCAAGGACCTGGATCTGAAAGGGCGGGTACCCTTTGTAGCGATTCTGGCAGTAGTGCTGGTGTTTGCCGTGGTGTTCAGCGATCCGCCACGTATTCTGCTGCTGGTGTTCCTGGCTTATGCGGCTTCGGGCCCTATCCAGTACCTGTTGCACCTGCGTCGCCGCAAAAGCGCCGAGTGATGTAATTTCCTCCATACTCCGCAGTCTATTGGTACATCTGTCCTCCAATACTGCGGAGTTGCCATGTTGTTCAAATTCCCCAAAGCGTCCGACTGCAATGAGTCGGATGTCACGCCTGAATCTCTTTATCTCTCTCGACGCAGCTTGCTGGGTGGTGCGGTTGCAGGCATCGCTTTTGCCGGTTTGCCGCGTTGGGCAGTTGCGCAGGATGTGGCGCGTTACGCCGACGTGGAGCCCGGCCGTGCGCCTGCATGGTTCTCTGACAAGCTGACCAACACCCGGTGGCAAGCCGTAACAGTCAAGGGAGAGGCGATCACGCCTTTCAAGGATGCGACCCACTACAACAACTTCTATGAGTTCGGTACGGACAAGGGGGATCCGGCGGCCAACGCGGGTGCGCTCAAGACCGAACCATGGAGTGTGGTGGTTGATGGTGAGGTCGCCAAACCTGGACGCTATACCCTCGAAGATTTCATGAAGCCCTACTCGCTGGAGGAGCGTATTTATCGACTTCGCTGTGTAGAAGCCTGGTCGATGGTGATTCCCTGGATAGGCTTTCCAATCTCTGCGTTGCTCAAGCAGGTGGAGCCAACCAGTAAAGCCAAGTTCATTCGTTTTGAAACACTGCAGGACCCTAAGAGCATGCCGGGTCAGCGTTCCGGTTTTGCCTTGATCGACTGGCCCTATGTCGAAGGCTTGCGTCTTGATGAGGCGATGCATCCATTGGCAATTCTTGCGGTAGGGATGTATGGGCGTGAGCTGCCTAACCAGAATGGTGCGCCTCTGCGACTGGTGGTGCCTTGGAAGTATGGCTTCAAGAGTGTGAAGTCGATTGTGCGTATCAGCCTGGTCAGTGAGCAGCCGAAGACTACATGGCAGAGCATTGCGGCCAACGAGTATGGTTTTTACGCAAATGTGAACCCGGCTGTTGATCATCCTCGGTGGACTCAGGCGCGGGAGCGTCGTCTGCCGAGTGGGCTGTTCAGTCCTAACGTAAGAGAAACGCAGATGTTCAACGGCTACTCGGATGAGGTTGCTTCTCTATATAGCGGCATGGACCTTCGGAAGAATTACTGATGCGTTATTCGTTCTGGCGTGTCGTCGTCTTTATTGCTGCGGCTGTCTGGCCCCTGTATTGGCTGTATGAGGCCTGGGCTTCGGTGTTGGGGCCAGACCCCGGTAAGGTTTTGGTTGATCGTCTGGGCTTGGGTACGCTGGTGTTGCTGTTGATCACCTTAAGTATGACGCCGTTGCAGCGTCTTACTGGGTGGGCGGGTTGGATAGCGGTGCGCAGGCAGTTAGGGTTGTGGTGTTTCGCCTATGTCGTGTTGCACTTGTGTGCCTACGGCGTATTCATTCTCGGTTTGGATTGGTCGCAGTTGGGCGTAGAGCTGCGCAAGCGGCCATATATCTTTGTCGGT